>JAQGJU010000133.1 GCA_028290465.1 Xanthobacteraceae bacterium
GAATATTTGGCCCCGCCCTCCCCGACCGGCGGGCGCAGGATTCCAAAATCGTCCACCAGATTCCATTCAATCTGGCAGTAGCGCTTCAATTTCAAGATCGCCGGATCTTTGACAAGCAACCGCCGGTCGCGCTTGGTCGTTACAATATGGAAGGTGATGGTCGCCAGCGTCGCAAGTTTCGGGATATTGCCTTCGGCCAGCAGGCTCGCAAGCGAATACCGGGTAAAAATAGCACAGTAATCCTTGCCCCAAATGGCGTTGGAGATCAGTACTTTCTTTTTCATTGAATCAGTCTGATTGCCAGGGTTCATGCGTGGATGAGAGGCCTCAACCCGAACGCATCATGGCCCATGATCATCGCGTCGTCCCACTGAAATCGTTGAGGCTCGACGAATCGAGGCCCGCGACACCGCAACTACAACGCCTTCAAGTTATATACGACGTCTGGAAATTTACCACCCGGCCGGGCCACCGGACGACGCCATACCTGCTCGGCGACAAACGCAATTGCGAAGACCGAAATCTGAAATTCGGCCCGCGCTACAACCATTTACCTCAAGCGTAAGGCCGAATCACCAGCAAGCCGCAAATGGGCCGCCCGGACGGCCATTTGGCCGCCCCGCCCGGAACATGTGGTCGCACTCGGGAATCTATTTCAGAGTCGCCGGACCTGTCGGCGTGCCATCCGCGACCAGACTTCCAAAGAGATTATTCCCTGGCGAAAGTATTTGGCCGCTGTTGATGGCGCTGATTCCGGTGCTATTTCCAATAAAGATCGAGTTGCTGATGATGATAAATGACAGGGGTCCATCAGACACCGCGCCGGTTGCGTTGTGAACCGAGGCGGAGCGATTTAGCGTCAGATTGGTTCCTCCACTCCCCGCCTGCGTGATCACGGTGACCCCGGCATTCGGGCTGCCGCCAGCAGTGCTTTCGTTGAAGGCCACAAATATCTTTCCGGTGACCCCGACCTGATTTGCAATCAGCCCGGAACTGTTATTTTCCAGCCTAGCGAAGTTGAAGATGGCGCGCGCGGAACCCGTGGTATTTGGCGCTATCACGACCCCGCCATTGGCCGCGCTGTTCCCGCAGTCCTGGATGACCGTGTTGTCGACGTAGAGTTCGCCGGCCGTGCCGGCATTTGGGGCAAGCCTGATGCCCATGGCCGATCCAGACCGGAAATTCTTGATGACGGAATTCTGCACATGCACGGCGCCGGCCTGGATATAGTTGATGCCGATCAATCCGGTCCCGGCACCATCGATGGTTAAACCGCGCAACGTCACGACGTCGGTCGCGGCCGCATTGATGGTGACGCCATTGGTACCCGAAGCGAGAATGCCGGCTTCACCCGAATAGTCGCTGACGATGCTGATCGATTTGGTGACGGTGACGGCGCCGAAGCCGCCCGGATCGAGCACGCTGATCTCGCCGCCCGCGGCGGTCTTTGAAATGGCCCCCGCGAAGGTCTTGCATGGCGCGGTCCGGCTGCACGGGTTGGCGTCGTCGCCGACCCCGGAGACCCAGGTTCGCGTGGCCTGGGCATATGCTGGCGATCCAAAAAGGCAGGCGATTGCCGAACAAATGATGAGGAAACATAGCGTCGTCCTGGTCATGGCTCCCCTCCCTGAAGACACCGGTTCACACGCAAGGCATTGAAGTGGCCCACAGCAATACCATTTTCAATCCAAGCGTGCAAATCTATAATCTCGCAATATTTCGGAACCCGCCAATCGGCTCGACCTTAGGTTGCGCTCGCTGAAGTGCAGCCGCCGTTTGCGCTGCGCTCCTTATCGGGGATATAAGTTGCCCAGCAGCCACATATTCGATCGGCGTCCAGCACGATGAACATTCAGCACATCATTCGCGAAGGTGCCGAAAACGCCCATGCCGAGGCGGTCGAGATCGCCCGCCTGCGATCCAGCGGCAAAATCCCGGTGATGCTGGACGATTTCCAGGACCCCCGCAAAGTCTTCCACCACATCGACCGCGTGCACGAACTGGCGACGACCGGCGATACCCGACCGGTTCACATGACCATCGGGCTTACCAACTACTGCAACCACAAATGCTCATGGTGCTACATCAACTGGCACCAGGCCGGAAAGCTAAGCGACCGCTCCGGCTACGAAGGCGAAAAGCCGAAGAAGGCGATCAATGCCAGTTGGCGCATCATCGAAGCGGTCGGCGAAGCCCGTCAGTTGGGCCTAAAGGCCGTCACCATCGTGGGCGACGGCGAGCCGACGATGCACAACCGCTTTGTCGATATGCTCAACGCGCTCGGCGACATGGGGCTCGACATCGGCATCTTCACCAACATGAGCACGCACAAACCCGAAGTGCTGGAGGCGCTGGTGAAGCATTGCTTCTTCCTGCGCTGCAGCATCGACGCGGCGCGGCCCGAAGTCCACGCAGCGATGCACGGCACCGATGATTTCGATCTGGTCATCGCCAATCTGCGCCAGGCCGTGAAGCTGCGAGGCGCCTCGGCGTCGCCCGTGATCGGCGTGCAGTACGTTACCAACCATCACAACTACATGGACCTGCCCTACGCGGCGCAGTTTTATCGCGACCTCGGTATCGACTACATGACGATCAAGCCTGCGTACAAGAACGAGCTCAATGCCGCGCATGAGGAGAACGAACTGACGCCGGAACTGGCGTTCCCGTACATGCGCCAAGCGAAGGAGTTCGAGACCGACCGTTTCAAGGTTTACGCCAAGACATCGCAGTTCCTCGAGTCGCTGCAGTTCAAGACCAACGACGCGCGCTACTACAAGAAGTGCCTGGCGACGCCATTCTCGCCCTATCTGGACGAGGATGGCACGGTGGAGATGTGCGGCAATCTCAAGGGTCGCGGCTTCAGCGTCGGTAACGTGTTCGACAACTCGTTCCAGGAGATCTGGAGTTCCGAGCGGCGCAAAGGATGCATGTCCAAAATTGATCTCTACAAGTGCCCGGCGGGCTGCAAGCTCGATCCGTTGAACAAGGTGCTGTGGGATGCCCTCTACCCGGACGACGAACGGGTTCATAAGAATTTTGTTTAACGCGGTTCGAAGTCACGCGCTCTATTCAAGCGTGACCTCTTAGTTTGCCTGACTCGCGGCTTTATGGTGCACCTCCCTGTTGCCAATGAAACTCACTCGACGACTGTCGAAGCAAGCAGAAGGTCGTTAATGTCTAACCAAGATGTCTCTGCTGACAATGTCATTGCAACCGCGGACTTCCACAGCCTGTTCCCAAATACATCGCATTCTGCGGCGCTGGTGGTATCGAGTGACGCGATCGCCCATTTTCCGGCGATCGAGTTGCCGATGCTGTACGCTTACGAGCAGCTCGTTCTCGCGGCTATTGTCCGAACGGTCGCGCCGCGAACTGTTGTGGAGTTCGGAACGGGGCGAGGCTCGGGCACTTTCGTCTTGGCCGCCAACTCACCCGATGACGCCAGCATCTATACACTCGACCTGTCGAACGACACGCGCGGCGACTACACCCGAAAAATTCTTCGTGACAACGACGATGTCGGGCTCGCTTACCGGCCGACTCCGGAGGCCAAGAAAATCACCCAGCTTCTCGTGCCGCCTGGCAAGCCGATGCATGACTCTTTGACCGGCCTGCGCAAAAAGGTCGACTTCATCTATGTCGACGGCGACCACGGCTATCAAGGCGTCAGGGACGACACGCTTGCCGCCGTAGAACTGGCCGCGCCCGAGGCCATTCTGCTGTGGCACGACTTCTACGATTTTCCAGACTATATTCGCGAGGGGCACGCCAAGCGCGGGGTGTTCCCCTGGCTCAACGAATTTACCGCCACCAGCCCATTCGGCCTATTCCATATCGCCGGAACCTACTTTGTCGCCGGCAGCCGCGCCTGGAAGGAAAAATCACCCGCCGGCACGCGCATGCGGCAACCGGGGGATCGGCCGGCGCCGTTTGGCACCCGCATCTTGCGACAGGGCGAAGCCTAGAGCGCGTCTAGCAAAAGTGGACACCGTTTTGCGTCCGGACGCGCTCTAACACTATAGAAAGACGCGTTTTCTTCACGCGAAGTGGATTCCACTTCGCTTGAAAACGCTCTAGCCGGGATTAAATTCTGCCCGATAGCCGGGGAAATATCGTTCGCTCGGCGTCCAGACGCGGCCGTGGCGCGCCCAGTATTCCGATGACAGGCGCTGATACGCGTCCTTGTCAAAGACATGCTTGCCGACAAAGTAGTCCGCCGTTCGGTTGGCAAAGCTATGCTTGAAGAACTGCAGCGATTTGTGTCCGCCGCCGAGATGAAACCATCGCGCGCCGTGCTCGATCCCCCATAGCGCCACCTCATGCAGCATGAGATGATTCGGATGCAATGGCAGCATGTCCGGATTCGAAGCCGCCAGGAAATAATCAAGGTAGCCGTCAAAATATTGAAACAGCGCGACCGCGATGACGGCCCCCTCGTGTTCGACGGCGAAGCATTTAAGATCGTCCGTCAATTCCTCGGATAGATCGACAAGGAAGTCGCGGCGAAACTTGACGTATCCTTCCTGGTGCTTGCGCTCCATGCTGGCGCTGTACAAATCGAAGAAACAGTCGATGAAATCAGGCGACGGCAGTTGGACGACCCGAAGCCCTGCCTCACGCGCCTTGTGGATGCATGTCTGATGGCTGCCGCGGTACTGCTTAAACAGCGCCTCGCCACCCACTGACAGATCCGTAAGTGCGTTGACGCAATGCAACGACACCTCATCCATCAGGCTGTGGAAGTGCGCATGATTGCCCAGGAACGGATGGAAGCGGACAAATTCCGATACCGTCCTTGTCTCACGCGCGTAGTCGACAAAGGCCGCTCGGAACTCTGCTATGAGGGCCGCTGAATGCTGATCGTGACACGCGTAAGCTATCCCACCATAGCCATACGGAGTGATGATATCGGTCCATCCGTCGGCGTCGAAAATCGGACGACGGAGAAACGGATATAAGACGATCCCGCCGTCGCTTTCGTAAACGAAACACTCCCCTGCCCCGTCGCCGTAACGTTCATAGACCCGGGTATAGCGAGGACGGTGGACAAGCGCCGATCGCGAAATGGTCGCGAGGCAGGCATTCCAAGCCGCTTCGTCTGTGGTGCGGAGGACACGGGTCAACTTCATGTGTGAAGAGAAACATCCAATGCTTGTGACAACAGCACAGCCAAAGCTATATTGGCGTACCGGAGACCGTCAGGCCACGTCAATCGGCTTTTCTTACCCGAACCCTGCAATTCGCTGAGGACCGTACGGATGGGTATAGCAACCTCCTGGGCCGATATGTTTTTCCGCAACCGCGACGCATTCGCAAGCCAAGTTCCGCTCGAGTCCAGCGCCTGGCTTTCGATCGGAACGCTTGACTACGATGTATCACCGGAGGCAGCCCAACGTAATGGATTTTATAACAAAGAACTTTACCAAAACTTCTCTGCCGGCGGCGCGTTAGATGGAAAACTGCACAAGAACCTTTGTGCCGCCATGGTTCGCAAGCTTGGGTACGGATCCTATTTAGAACTCGATATCAATGACCGCGCCGACATGACGTGGGACTTAAACAAGCCAGTTCCCACGAACGAACATGGCCGCTTTGACCTCGTATACGATGGTGGCAGCCTGGAACATATCTTCAATCCGTTTCAAGGCTGCGCAAACTTGCTGAGGATGACCAAGCTTGGCGGACGGATTGTCCATTCACAAGGCGTCGGCGATCAAACAGATCAAGGCTATTGGACCTTCAATCCGGGATTCGTGCTTGATTTCTATCGCGCGAACGGCTGCATATTGACCAAGCTGTTCATCATGGACCTCGACGGAACAGAATTCGATGTAACCGTGATCCCCGGCCGTGGCGGGCTTATTCAATATATCGGACGGCGCGCCACCATAATGACTAGCATGCAACTGCTGCATCACGCCCTTGATGGGGATTCGCGCTGGTGGAGCCAAGCCGTGAAGCGAATATTACCCAAAATCTTTGGTCCACGCGTCGGGCAATCACCGAACTTTTCCATGATCGCCGTGTTCGAGAAGCGAGCGGAACTCCCCGAAATTATGACCGCTATGCAAGCAATGTATGCTGGAGATTCAGTACTTTCCTAGAGCCTTGCTCTTGCGAGAAACGACCTAGACGCAACGCAGTTAGCGATGATGGCAACAGCGATAACTGTAGATTTACGCTGCGGTTCCGGGATAAAATAACCGGCCCTGAAGTTCTGGGACTGGTCCTGCGAAGTTGTATCCGAACCCGACTTTACCGCACTCAGGCTGATCACACCTGCCGCAGATGTCGATTTCGTGTCGGCGCCCCGTCAAATGGCGGTGACGATCAGATCGAATTTGGTCATCGTTGAAAACGTCTGCCAGCGACATCTTCGTTGCGTCGCCAATTTTGTACTCGCTTTCAACATCGATGCAGCACATGGAAGCCCGACCATCTGCCCGCAGATGCATGCTAAAAAATATCTGCCCACAGGCAGCACTTAAGTCTGTCGCGTAGACTTTGAATTGTCCAAAGCTGTGAACAGGAAGGATAGCGATCACGTCGAGTTTCGGCGTAAGGCGCTCGGCCCAGTAGGCGCGATAACCGGCCATCTCATCGCGGTTTTGCTCCGAGTATGGATAGATCATTGTAACAGAAATGTTCGGTGCTCTTGCATTCCGAGTTGTGACGAAAGACATCACTCCATCGATGGCTTCATCAAGTTTCAATTTCAACCTGATGGCCTCATAGGTCTCTTTGACGACGGAATCGATTGAGAAGCATATAGAATCCAATCCGGCATCGATTAGATCGTTTGCAGTTTTAGAGTCCATCAAGGTGGCGTTTGATACGAGACTAACGTGCTTCACTCCGACTTGCTTAAGGTGTCGGACGCGACGGGCAATTTTTTTGTCCATAAGAGGCTCGCCCAGGCCGTACACGCTGACGCGCGGGCTGGTTGGCATTGCCACTAACTGCCCTGCGAGGCTTTCGAACAGCGCGTCGTCCATGTTGCGAGCAGGCGTAGGGCTGGTAGCGATAGGACACATGACACAAGCGGCGTTGCATGCTCGAACAGTCTCGATCTGAACATCGTTCGGCATCAGCCGTAAATCAGCATGGCGCTTGTAGTCAGGATTGATCTCGAACCCTTTACGATAGTATTCTGTGCCTAGTTCCTCTTGCTGAAAATAGGCATGCAGGAGGCCAAGATTATACCATCCAGAGGCAGCGCCGAGATCGGCTGCCTTCTGAAATGACAGCTTCGCGTCATGAGGTCGGCCAGCCGCATATTCGGCTTTTCCGGCTTCATTCCAACGCCAAGCCCTGATCTTATTGAGCATCGTCCATCCGGCCAAGTTTGTATTAGCCAGCCTAAGTCGCTGAGCTAGTCTGCTAGACGATAGTAGCGTGCGCGTGGCAATTTAACAACCAGAACAGCCGGAAAGCCCGCGGCCGCAGCTGGCCCAAGCGCAATGCCTCTTGCGATGGCATGAGCTGCTTTATCGAAGTGCGATCCTGAACTAATGTCTCTTGGTGAAGCTGCGCGACCATGAACGTCGTCAGATCCTCAATATCAATTGAGCCCCCTGTCCTGCGGCCTGATGCGGCGCAGCGTGAAGACATCGGAGTGCATCAGGACTTCGATGCGGTCCGGCAGGCTTTTCCAGTCGTCCCAGGCGGCGCTGATCAACTTGCCCGACAGACCGTCGGTTGCCGAGGACGCGAGCAGGACTGCGAGCTCGGCACCAAGCCGAAGAGAGGTCCCGCCATCGCGCTTGCGTTCGAGCAGTTGATCATACACTGCCCGGCCGAGATTTGTGGCGCCCGCTTCCAGCTTCTTGTCGTTCATGCCGGTTGCCAGGCCGCCAGGCGCGATCGAATTGACGTCGATGCGATCCTCACGCAGCTCTTCGGCCAATGTCGCCGAAAAAGCCACCAGGCCAGCTTTTGAAGCCGCGTAAGCACTGAAACGAGGATCCGGACTGGTCGCACCACCAGCTGAAATCTGCAAGATCTTTCCCCGGCCGCGGCGGCGCATATGCGGTACCGCGGCGCGACACATGAGTACCGCCCCGAGCAGATTGATTTCGATCGCTTGACGCCAAGCCGACCAATCAAGATCTTCAGTGCGGCCGATAGGCCCGACGATGGCCGCATTGTTCACAAGGATGTCGATGCCGGGGAACGCCGCGGCCGCGGCCGTCACCAGACGCTCAGCGTCCGCCGCGTCCGAGACGTCGGCGACCTCGGCCGCGATGACTTGTCCGGCTTGCGCCCGCCCGGCAAGCAGATCGCGCGCGGATTGGAGATCCGCGCCGCTCCGGGCGCAGATCATGACGTGCGCGCCGGCTTCCACGAACGCTTCGGCGATAGCAAGTCCCAGCCCCTTGCTCCCACCGGTGATAATGGCGCCACGGCCGGCAAGCACAAGATCGCGCATGAATGATACGTTGCCCGTCACACGCCCCTCCGTCAATACGCCCAGCCCCGCCGACCCGGCCGCCAAGCCCCTTGGCACCCACGTGAATAATCCCGTATAGAGGCATGCGGACAGACATTTAGTCCTGGGGCACGGGAAGACGTCGGCATTTGCTCATCGTCGGCATCCACAACACCGGAATCATCAGTTCGGCCGCCGTAGTTGTCGACGGCGTTTTGCGATTTGCCTGCGCCGAAGAACGGCTGGACCGACGCAAGCACAGCAAATATTTTCCGCATCGTGCCATGGATGCAGGGCTCGCGCATATCGGCGCGAAACTCGCTGATGTCGATATTTTCGCGATCGGCTGGAACCCGGCCATCAACATCGCGGAACGATACCGTGCGGGCTTTTCCGAATGGCCGGCCTATCCGGGCACGCGGTTCTACAGCAATCCGAACCAGTTATTGCCGCGACTCGCGCAGACCGGTCTGACGGCCACCGACCAGATTTTTCATCGGGACGACGGAAGCGCGACGCGCATCTGCTATGTAAGCCATCATCTCGCGCATGCGGCAGCTGCGTATTATTCGTCGGGTTTCGACGATGCCGCAATTCTGACCTGCGACGGTTATGGCGAGCGAGCAACGACGGCGTGGTTTCGGGCGCAAGGCGGCCGCATTGAATTGTTGCGCGAGGTTCAGTTTCCGCATTCGATCGGCCAGCTTTATTCGACGATCACGGAGTATCTCGGCTTTCGGCCGAACCTGGACGAATGGAAAGTCATGGGTGCAGCCGCCTATGGCAATCCAGACACGTTCTATGCGAAGGTCAACAGCCTCATTCACTCGAAGGAAGACGCCGGGTTCGAGTTGGACCTGCGTTACTTTCGTCATTTCGATTTCGATGCGGGACGCATGTTCTCGGCGTCCCTCGTAGATCTGCTCGGACCGCCGCGCGAATATGACGAGCCTCTAGAGCAGCCGCACTTTGATCTCGCCGCCGCCTTGCAAAAGGTTACCGAAGAACGCTTGTTCGCCGCCGTGGAATGGCTGAAGACACAGGTGCCGAGCGCTAATCTTTGTCTCGCAGGCGGCGTGATCATGAATTCGGTGTTCAACGGACGCATTGCCGCCGAGGGGCCTTTCGAGCGGACCTATGTTCCATACGCGGCTGACGACAGCGGCAACAGTATCGGCGCTGCGTTTTGGGTCGCGGCCCGCGAAGGCGCGAAGATCGACTTCGCGGCGGCCACGACACCCTTCCTGGGTGATGCCTATGACGACGACGCCATCGAACGACAACTCTTGGCGTCGAAACTTTCAGCCGAACGCCCGCCCGATATCGTTGCCGCGACCGCTGCGCTGCTCGCCGAAGGCGCCATCGTCGGCTGGTTCCAGGGGCGGATGGAATTCGGTCAGCGGGCGCTCGGCGGGCGCTCGATCCTGGCCGATCCGCGAGACGCAACGATGAAGGACCGGATAAATCGCGCGGTGAAGTTTCGTGAGGCGTTTCGACCGTTCGCGCCGGCCGTGCTGACCGAGGAAGCCGCGAACTGGTTCCAGATGGAGCGTCCGATCGATGCGCCCTATATGGAAAAGGTCCTGCTCGTGCGGGAAGATCGCCGCGATCGCATCCCAGCGGTGGTCCATGCCGACGGCACAGGACGCCTGCAGACTGTTGACAAGAAAATGAATCCGACCTTCCATCGCCTGATCGAAGCCTTCGGCAAAGCGACCGGTGTTCCCATTCTGCTCAATACGTCGTTCAACATCAACAACGAGCCGATCGTCGAGTCGCCGGCGGACGCCATTCGTACGTTCTACTCATCGGGTCTCGATGCCCTGGTCATGGGCTCCTTTCTGATCACCAAATCATAGCCGCAAAATGAACCATCGTCGCTTGATGATCGAGACCGTGCGGGCATGCGGCCGCGCGATCGTTCCGCTCTCGATACGCGCGAGGTTCAAACCATTCTTTCCTCCGAATGTGGAAGCCGTAGTGGTTGAGAAGCCAGCCGATGAACCGGCTGCCGTGAAGCCGCCGGACTTTCCGGACCCGGAGTTCGAATTTCTTCTGGCCCAAAGACGCTGGGAAGACCTCACTCAACTGACTGCCGAGAAGCTTTCACATCAGAACGATAAATTTTTACAACAGGCTGAGAGGCTCGCGAAACAGGCTGATGAAACGATCCGACTTTGTTGGGCGTGCATCGGCAACGATGAATATTTAGCGAGCGCCTATGTGGTACTAGGCCAGGCGTTTCTGGCAAAAGGCGACCAGAAGGAATTCGACCGCATCGCGTTGCTGGCCCGTGACCGAGGACTTGCGTTGATCTCGCGTGGCGACATTACGCGGGGCGCCGCGTTTTTCGCGCGGCTCGCCGAGGGGTTTCCCGATGTCGGCCGCGGCTACGCGCTGCTCTTCGGCCAGATAAACGATATGACGGCCACCTATCGGGCTCAGTCCTCACCCAGTACAGCCGGGGAACTGCCGCGCCTGATTATCGCGCTCGCCGTCTGGGGCGATCAATATATCGAACTGTTCACGCGCTATTTCATTCCGTCCATTCTGTCGCCGAACAATCTACCGGAGCTCAGCCGCATCCGCGACGTGTCATTCGACATCTACACGCCGGACAAGTTCATCGATCCGATCAAATCAGCCACTTCGTATCGTGAATTGCTCCGCTATGCCAAGATCGATTTCATCCCATTTACGATGGAGATGATCAATCAACCCGAATACAAGCGCAACGCCGCCTATCGGTATCATATCTACGGCGGGTTTCATCATCTGTCGATCGAGCACGCGCGCGCCGAAAATGCGGATATCATCTGCATCGCGCCCGACGGCGTGCACAGCGATGGATCGTTCACAAATTATGCCCGGCTCGTCGATCAGGGGTACAGGGCCGTGCTTTTCACTTCGATGCGTGGGCAAGCCGAGACGTTGACCCCGATACTCGACGCAATGCGCAACGCGGACACCCAGGCCATCACCCTGCCCCCCAGCACTTTGGTATCGCTGAGCGCGGCGCATGTGCACCACAATTTCAAGCGTTTCATTTTGACCAAGGGGAATCGCGGGATTCCACCGGGGCTCTCTCTAATGTTCTTTCCAAATCGTCACGGCTTCCACGTTCGTTGCTTCCATATTCACCCAATCATTCTTTCCGCCACAGCGATCAAAAAGGATATCGCGTTCGACTATTACACTGTCGACTCAAACTCACTGACACGCTTTTTTCCGGATCCGAAGGATTGGGCGAAGATCAAGGTCATCCAGGATTCGGACGACGGGATGATGCTCGACCTGACCTATTCGTACGAGGAAGAGCCCTATCCCGAATGCGAATTCGCTCCCGAGCAGTTGCTTCGTCAACTTCCGGGTTATGGTCCCAACCACTTCTGGCACTTCGGCCATCGCATCGTGTATCACACCGACGAGACCATCGAGGCCATCGGTACATTCGACCTCAAACCGGACGGCACGCTCGAGCGGAAATATCTCCCCGTGGCATCGGCAATCGATATCGCAGATGATGAGTTGGCCGCGTGGTTCGAGCTAGCGCGCCTAAAAGAAGACTAAGTCGTGACCGACGCCCACTGGGAGAATTCGGAACCGCGGCATAGCCTACATTCGCCATTTGCCGTTTAGTCCCGTCTCCCCCGAGAAAAGAGCATATCCCTTGAGTACTCTCGCGAAGCCGATTTCGGCCACAAGGCGTAGCTGGCACGGCCTATTGAATCGTCCCATCGCCAAGTTTGCATCGTTAGATCGCGACGTTCGTCTCGCGTTGCTTCTCCTCGTCGTGCTTTCCGCGGCGATACAGGCGATCTATCTATGGGCGCTTCCCGTTTCATACGAGGGTGATGCATCGGTCTATTACCGCTTTGCCAAATGGATCGGTTTGATCGAGCGACATCCCCATGTCTTTTGGGCCCGCCCCCCGGGCTATCCACTTTACCTGCACATATTCGGAATGACCTGGCTGGACAGCTTCATCGGCGTGATCGCCGTCAACGCGCTTCTGGGTGTCCTGTCACCGGCCTTTCTGTATGGCGCCCTGTATCCACTTGGGCGCCGCTGGGCGTTTGCAGCGGCGCTGATCCTCGCGGTTTCGACCGTGCCGTTTTCCTATGCAAAGGTGTTCATCACCGAACATCCCTATTCATTCCTGTTGATATTCCTGGCTTTTGCGGCTTCTCGTTTTTTTGTTACCGAAAAGCGCGCATACGTCTACCTTGCCATGGGGGCCGCATTCGCCGCCCTGATGACACGCAATGAAGCGGTTTTCATCGCCATTGCCGTGGCCGTCCTACAGTTGGCGTTCGCCTTGCATCGACGCAACCGCACCGCCATCGTTGCGGTATGCATTTCAAGCGTTGTCACTCTGACGGCCACCATGACTTGGTCGGGATTGCGCGCCATCGGCCTTAAACAGCCAGAACTATTCGGATCCCTGTCCAACTATGGCGGATGGCAGACCTTTCATCGGGTCTATACTTCGCCGCTGGGATCCGAAGCGCGCAGTTATAAGTTCTCGCGACCACCGGAAGACGCGGCGGACCGCTGGTCGACCGACAGGCAACGGGTCATCTTTGTCCAAGCCAAGAATGGACCCGCATCAGCGGAACTCGCCACCATGATGCCCGGGTTTCTGGAAGACCCGTCCGAGGTGCATTTCGGTGAGATCGTCACTGAGCTTTTGCGGCGCGGAGACGATGGCGCCAATACGGTCGGATATCATAAGGGCATTCTTTACACGGACAATTTCCTGCGTCGCGTCGTTCGGGAAACCGTCATCGCCCATCCGGAGGTCGTTCCACTGATCGTTCTGAACGCCACCGGCTATCTGGGTCTCTCGCTCCCGGTCGCCAGTGCATGGCCGCCTCCGTATTTTTCAATTTGGAGTCAGGACACCTACGAAGCAATGCCCTTCGACATCGGGCAGCAGGCTTCGACATCGATGCGCCCGCTTCTGTTTAAAAAATACGCCGACAGCCAATGGCCGCGTCCGGAATGGTTACAGTCCCTGCATCGCGCCGGCCAGCTAAGCCATAACATCCTACGCAACACGTTGGGCGTGGTGTTGAGCCTGACGATTTGGTTTCTTCTGCTGACCCGCTATCGATGGCTCGCGGCATTTGTCGTGGCAACAATGGCCCTTCAAGCCGGTGCGGGGGCAGCCGGATTTGGATTTAACGGCCGTTATGAGCATATGATTATTCCCTACCTGCTGATGACGGCCGTGCTATCGCTGGAAGCCCTTTGGTCATGGCTGCGCTCTCTGCGAAGTCTTAAGATGGCGATCTGACGCTGGGCTGCTAGCCTAAGACCAATTTCGGAGTCCTCCCGGCTTACCCTTCACCACCCTTGCCAATCCGCGCCGCACTAAATACAGCCGGGTGGCCCCAACGCGGGCGTCGGGAGAAGCGTCTTGGACACACAGATTATCATCGTCGGCGGCGGTCCCGTCGGCCTTACTTTGGCGGTCGACCTCGGACGTCGGGGCATTTCCTGCGCCCTGCTGGAAATGAAGCCGCAGCCCGAATTTCTACCCAAGATGGAGCGTTGCAACGCGCGTACCATGGAGTTGTTTCGCCGCGTCGGGCTGGCGAACGACATCCGCGCGGCCGGCCTGCGGGCCAATGTGCCGATGGACGTCTATGTCGTGCTGTCGATGATCGAGCCGCCGCTGCTGCACCTGCCCTATCCGTCGGTCGATCAGGCGCGCGCCGAAATTCAGCGCACCAATGACGGCACCCAACCGTGCGAGCCGTACCAGTTGATCTCGCAATACACGCTGGAGCCGCTGCTCAAGCGCAAGGCCGAGAGCCTGCCGAGCGTCGACATCCGCTACGGCCATGAATTCGTGTCCTTCGCGCAGGACGAAGCCGGCGTGACCGTGACGGCGCGCCGCACCGACGGCACCACGGTCGACATCCGCGGCGCCTATCTGGTCGGTTGCGACGGCGGCACCAGCCTAGTGCGCAAGCAACTCGGCATCCGGCTGCGCGGCGAAGGCAACCTCTTGCAATTGCGTCAGGCGCTGTATCGGGCGGACGACCTGTTCGATCGGATTCCGCTCGGCAACGGTCCGGGTCATGGGCGGCACTATCATGTGGCCGATGACCGCGCGAGTTTCCTGATCATGCAGGACTCGACCAAGCACTGGACGCTCCATGCGGTCGTCGACTCCGACGAAGCCATGAAGACGCAGTTCGAGAAGGTCGTCGGCACGCCGGTCAATTATGAGATGCTGTATTGCGGCCAGTGGAAGCAGAACCTGCTGCTGGCGGACCGCTATGCCGAGCGGCGCGTATTTCTGGCCGGAGATTCCGCCCATCTGGTCATTCCGACCGGCGGTCTCGGCATGAACACCGGCGTCGGCGATGCGTTCGACCTGTCGTGGAAACTGGCCGGCACGCTGCATGGTTGGGGGGGACCGAACCTGCTTGGCTCCTACGAGATCGAACGCCGCCAGATCGGCGAGCGCAATGTCGGCGCTTCGCGCTACGCCTCGCTCGGCCGACGCAAGTGGCGCGCCGCCTATCGCCCGAATATGCGCGACGATACGCCGGAAGGCGCCGCGACCCGCGAACGGCTCACCGCCATCGCGGATGTCGAACAGCGCAAGACCAACGAGATGATCGGCGCTGAGTTGGGCTACCGTTATGTCGACTCGCCGCTGATCGACAATATTCCGGGCGGGCCGGAGCATCTGTTCCGGGAATATCATCCGACGACCTGGCCGGGCGCGCGGCTGCCGCATGTCTGGATGCCGGACGGCTCCGCACTGCAGGACCACATTCCGGAAGGCTATGCGTTGCTGCGGCTCAGCCGCGATCCCGCCGATGCCGCCGGTCTCGCGAAGGCGTTCGAAGGTTTCGGCGCGCCCTACACGACGTATGACGTCACTGCGCCAGCGGCCCGGGATATCTATGGCTTCGATTATCTGTTGGTGCGGCCGGACCTGCATGTAGTATGGCGGGGCAACCGGCTGCCGGACGACCCGGCTTCGCTTGCCGCGGTGGCGACGGGGCATTGAACCGAAAACGACGTGCCGTTCAAAGCATCTCGCCATAAGCCCAAACGCACGCGACCCGGCAGCCGCGACTATCTGACGTCCAAAGCCTGCCGAAGGGCCGGCACCCATTTGTCGTATTCGGCCAGCATTAGCCGTGTTACATTGGCCGTGTTCATTGACTGAATGTCGAAGGCATCCCGCTTGAGCCTTAGGTGTGCAGTCCCGGCTTCTGATAGTGCATCATCAATCCTGATTCGTCAGGAGTCGCTGAAGGACACCATCCCCAACCTCAGTCGCAGCGCCCTGCACCGTTGCCTCCAGCGCCACGGGATATCCCGACTGCCGAAGGAGGAGGCCCCGTACAAGCGCGGCCGGTTCAAGACCTATGAGATCGCTACGTCCATATCGACAGCTGCGAACCGCGTCATGCTGACGGGAAGCTGGTGATGTTCCTGGCCATCGATCGGGTCTCGAAGTTCACCTACATCGAGTTCCACGACCACGCCCGGAAGATGGCGGGCTCAGCCTTCCTGAGGAATGTGGTGGCTGCCTTCCCCTACAAGATCGACAAGGTGCTGACCTACAACGGGATGGCGTTCGCCGATCTGCCCAAAACAGGAAGGGTCCCGGTCGCCGCGCCACCTCATTCCGGGACCACACATCTAGACCGGCCTGCGGGCCATTGAGGCTTCCAGTAGACTTGGCTGCGCTATAAACTTTGATACGACACGAAACGCGGAGCTCGATCCGAGGGCCGGCATGCAAATGCACGAAGATTTCACGCGTAAGGAGGAGGTGCATGGCTCTTCGGATCGGTCGTTTGGCATCGTCATGGCGGTTTTCTTTGCCCTCGTCGGGTTGTTTCCGCTGCTGCATGGCGGACCCGTCCGGTGGTGGGCGCTCGGGCTTGCGGCGGCTTTTCTTGCCTTAGCGTTGTTCTGGACCGCGCCGCTGCGCCCATTGAACCGTCTCTGGATGAAGTTCGGGCTGCTGCTGTCGCGCGTTATCAGTCCCGTCATTCTGGCGCTGCTGTTTTACGTTACCGTAACGCCGGTCGGACTCCTGATGCGCGCCGCCGGCAAGGATCCGATGCGGCTGCGCCGAAATGCTGCGGCAACAAGCTACTGGATTCCGCGCGAACCGCCCGGACCCACACCCGGATCAATGAAGCGGCAGTTCTGAGGCCGTCATGATTGCGTTCCTGAAAGAGTTTTGGCTGTTTCTGCGAACCCGCAAGAAATATTGGCTGCTGCCGATCTTCATCATGATGATGATATTCGGCGCGCTGATCGTGCTGACCAAGGGCTCGGCCATCGCCCCGTTCATCTACACCATCTTCTGACCGGATCTCGATCGCATAATGCGCATCCTCGGCCTCTCCGCGTTTTATCACGACAGCGCGGCCGCTCTCGTCGAGGATGGCCGTGTCGTCGCGGCCGCGCAGGAGGAGCGCTTCACCCGCAAGAAACACGATTCCAGCTTTCCCCATCAGGCGATGGCGTATTGCCTGGAGGCGGCCAGAACCGATCTGGACGGCATCGAGCATGTCGTGTTCTACGACAAGCCGTTCCTCAAATTCGAACGGCTGCTGGAAACCTATCTGTCGTTTGCCCCGTCGGGTTTTCGCTCCTTTCGCATGGCGATCCCGCTCTGGCTGCGCGAAAAGCTGTTTCAGAAGCAGTTGCTGCGGGACGAACTCCGGAAGTTCTCACGCGATTTCGATTGGGAGCGGAAGCTGCTCTTCACCGAGCATCATCAGAGCCACGCCGCATCGGCGTTCTTCCCCTCCCCGTTCGAGGAAGCCGCGGTGCTGACCATGGACGGCGTCGGCGAATGGGCGACGACATCGGTCAGCTTCGGCCGCGGCAATCATCTCACGATGCTCAAGGAGCTTCATTTCCCGCACTCGCTCGGGCTGCTGTATTCGGCGTTCACCTACTATACCGGCTTCAAGGTGAACTCCGGCGAATACAAGGTGATGGGGCTGGCTCCCTACGGCGAACCTAAATTTAAAAATCTGATCCTCGATAACGTCATCGACGTCAAACAGGATGGCACCTTCTGGCTCGACCAGTCCTACTTCGATTATTGCACCGGCCTGCGGATGACGAACGACAAGTTCGATCGTCTGTTCGGCGCGCCGGCGCGCAAGCCCGACGAACTGCTGACCCAGCGCTATATGGACCTGGCGGCGTCCATTCAGGCAGTGACCGAGGAGATCGTGTTGCGCTTGACTCGGTCGCTTCAGGCCGAGACGGGCGCGGAAAATCTATGTCTGTCCGGCGGCGTGGCGCTCAATTGCGTCGCCAACGGCAAGGTGCTGCGCGACGCCAAATTCAAGCGGATTTGGATCCAGCCGGCGGCCGGCGATGCCGGCGGCGCGGTCGGTGCCGCCCTCGCCGCCTATCACATCCACAAAGGCGCCAAGCGTAACGTCGGCGGTGCCGCCGATGGCATGAGCGGCGCGTATCTCGGTCCGGCATTTAGTGACGACGACAGCGCCGGACGGCTCACCGCGGCCGGGGCAAAATTCGAGCGGCTCGACGACGACGCGCTGATCGCCCGCGCCGCCGCCGACCTTGCGGACGGCAAGGCGCTCGGCTGGTTCCAGGGCCGGATGGAATTCGGCCCGCGCGCCCTCGGCAATCGTTCGATCATCGCGGACGGCCGCAGCGCCACCATGCAGTCGGCGCTGAATCTTCAAATAAAATATCGCGAATCGTTTCGGCCGTTCGCGCCGGCGGTGCTTCGCGAGGATGTCGCCGACTGGTTCGACCTCGACGCGGACAGCCCCTACATGCTGCTGATCGCGGATGTTGTCGTGCGGCGACGGCGGCAGATGACGGCGCAGGAACGCGGGCTGTTCGGCATCGAAAAGCTCAACGTGCCGCGCTCCGAAATTCCGGCCGTGACCCATGTCGACTATTCGGCCCGCGTCCAGACCGTCCATGCGGAGACCAACCCGCGCTTCCATGCGCTCCTGAGCGCATTCAAGGCCCAAACCGGATGCCCGGTGCTGGTCAACACCAGCTTCAACGTCCGCGGCGAGCCGATCGTATGCACGCCGGAGGACGCGTTCCGCTGCTTGATGGGCACCGAGCTTCATGCGATCGCGGTCGGCAACCTCTATTTGACCAAAGACACGCAGGACGCTTCGCTCAAGCGCGACTACACCGGCGACTTCGAGCTCGACTGAGGTTAACGCGACCCGATTTGGTCAGAAGCCGCTACTTGACGTCCAAAGCCTTTCGGAGCGCCGGAACCCATTTGTCGTATTCCGTCTGCATCAGACTCGTCACCTCGGCGGGCTTCATCGGCTGAACGTCGAAGGCGTCCCGTTCGAGCTGGGCTTTGACATTCGGCAGTTGCAGCGCCTTGTTCATCTGATCGTTCAACTGGGCAACAATGTCGTCCGGCAGACCGCGCGGTCCGGACAGCGAAAGCCACACGGTAGTGACGACGTCCGGATAGCCCTTGTCCTTGAAGGTCGGCACGTTCGGAAAGCCCGGCGCCCGCTCGCCCGACGAAATCGCGATCGGCACCAATGTTCCAGCGCTGACATGCTCTCGCGCCGTCGACCAGGTGAGGCTACCCATCTTCACATGCCCGGCCAGAAGATCGCTGACCGCCGTGTTGCCGCCACGGTGCGGCACATGGGCCAGCTTGATTCCGGCCTTGGCGGCGAAATACTCGGCGACGGAGTTGCCGCCCGAGCCGACACCCGGCGACACATATTGGATACCGTCCGGTGTTGCCTTGGCCAAAGCCATGAATTCTTCAAAGGTCTTCGTCCCGATCGAAGGATGCACCACAAAAGCGCTGGGCGATCCGCCGATATAGGCAATGTGCGTGAAGTCCTTGATCGGGTCGAAACCGATTTTTAGATTCAAGGCCGGCGCCAGGATGTGCGTCGCCATGCCGGTGATCATCAGCGTGTAGCCGTCCGGATCGGCTTTGGCCGTGTTGATCGACGCCCGGGCGCCGCCGCTGCCGCTGATATTCTCAACAATGAAAGGCTGCTTGAAGCGCTCGGTGAGCGACTGCGCGAACAGTCGAGCCACGATATCGGACTGCCCGCCGGCCGCGAACGGCACAATGATTTTCACCGGCCGCGTCGGCCAATCGGCCGCGCTGGCGCTGCCTAGCGATGCCGCTAGGCAAAGGCCAACACAAAGCACCGCCCGCATGAGGTTCATCGTTTGCTCCCTCATTTTATCATTTTGAAATTGATCCGGTTGGCGCGACGCCATCCGACCGCGTCACCCACTCCCGGTCATTCGGCGGCCTGCCGCGTCGGATCGACCAGCGGCACGTTGAACGCATCGTAGCCATAGAGCCATGACGTATCTTCGGTGCCGCCCTGCATCCAGGTATTGGCGCTGGAGATCGCCTGGATACGCGAGGTGCGCGGCTTGCGGGTCGCTTCATACATCGCGAACGCATGCCCGACGTCGTTCTCGGCCGCGGTAAAACACCGCGCCAGCACGGCCGCGTCCTCGATCGAGGTCGCCGCGCCCTGCGCCATATAGAGCGTCATCGGATGGCAGGAGTCGCCGAGCAGCGCGATGCGGCCCTTGCTCCAGGTCGGCAGCGGCTCGCGCTCCAGGATCGCCCATTTGTGGCACTCCGGGCAGGCATTCAGCACGCTCATCACTTCGTCATGGAAGCCCACATAGGCCGCGCGAAGTTCGTTGATGTCGCCCTTGGCGGACCAGGATTCCGCGGTGATCCAGTCGGCCGGCTCCGGCACGCTGGTGACGAAGTAGATTTCGCTGCGATCGGCCTTGGTGTAATAAATCACGATGTGCCGGTCGATGCCCCACCACTTGGTGCGCGACGGCTTGATGGTCTTGCCATTCATCAGTGCGGCGTCGAACACCCCGCGATAGGCAATGCGGCCCTTGTGAATCGGCTTGTCCGGCCCGACCACGATTTCACGCACCAGCGAATGGACGCCGTCGGCGCCGATCACCGCATCCGCCCGCGCGGTCGTGCCGTCCGCGAATGACAGCACGACCTGATCCTTGGTCTGTTCGAGACCGGTCAGCTTCTTGTCGAGATGCACGATGTCGGACGGAACATTCGCCAGCAGCGCTTCGTGAAGGTCGCCGCGATGCATGCACAGGAACGGCGCGCCGTACAGGCTCTCCGGCATCGGAAGCTCGCGCTTCATCTCGCCGGTGTCCCACATGCGGTTGAGATGCGAGTATGGGTGGAACGCGGTGTCGCGCACCTTCTGCTCGACCCCGATGCCGCGCAGCACCCGGGACGAATTCGGCAGCATCTGAATGCCGGCGCCGATGCGCGCGAACTTCCGCGCCTGCTCGTAGACCTGAACGTCGATGCCGGCCTGCCGCAAGGTCGAGGCCGCGGCCAGACCGCCCATTCCGGCTCCCACGATGGCGATCGATAGCTGTTTGGTCATGGCGGATGCTCCTCGAACGATGAATGCAAATGTCAGCTTTTCGGATGGCAGAATGAGAGCTTGGCCTGCCCCGAAAAGAATGTAAAATATTCTTATCGTTTCACTTTGGAACCCTATAGATACAATGGAACTCCGGCACCTTCGCTATTTCGTGGCCGTCGCGGAAAGCGGCAGCATGACCAAGGCGGCGCAGCGGCTCGGCATCCAGCAGCCGCCGCTCGGCCAGCAGATCCGCGACCTGGAGGCGGAGTTGAAGGTGCAGCTATTCGCCCGCGCCCCGAAACGCATCGCGCTCAGCGTCGCCGGTCAGGTGTTTCTGGAGGATGCCCGCCACATCCTGGCAAGCGCCGCCGAGGCCATCGAGAACGTGCGCCGCTTCGACCGCGGCGAACAGGGGCTACTGTCCGTCGGCTTCACCAGTTCGGCGTCGATGCACCCGATCGCGCCGCGCATCCTGCAGGCCTTCAGCCACGCCTACCCGCTGGCGAAGATCGACGTCGAAGAGCGCGAGACCTACGAACTCATCCTGGGACTTCAGAAGCGCAAGCTCGACGCGGCGTTCATGCGCTTTGCGCCGCGCGATCTGCCGGAACTGACCAGCACGGCGCTGCTGGACGAGGACATGGTCCTGGCGATCCCCAGCGGCCACGCGCTGGCGCGCCATCCCACGCAGGCCGTGACCCTGAAGATGCTGTCCGGCGAAGGCTTCGTGCTGTATCGCCGCCCCGACGGGTTCGGCATTTTCGATTGGATGACGGCGGCGCTGGCCAAGCACGGCTTTGTGCCGCGCATCGCCCACGAAACCCATCGGCTGATGGCGGCCATCAATATCGTGGCGGCCGGCGCCGGGATTTCGTTCATTCCGGCCTCGATGCAGACCCTGCACCGCGAGGCGGTGGTGTATCGGCCGCTGGCGCCGGACATCCTGCCGCGGTTGCCGCTCTATCTGGTGGTTCGCGCCGATCAGGATCTGACGCTGGTAAGGAATTTCGTCGATGTGGCGAAGGGGGTGGGGCCCGCTACCGTGAAGTCGCCGCTAAAATAACGCGTCAGCGCGTTTGGCACCATTTGCACAGTTCGCTACGAATACCGACGTTTCCGTCCGCTTCCCGACGACGATGGCCCGATAGGATTCTTGTTCTCACGAACCTCACCACGTCGCCGTGGATCTCGCGGAGCGCTGGATTACCGGATGTTCCCGACAGACCAATCGGCGTAGCGCATGCGGTAGGATAAGCACCGGGGCGAGCGGCGATAGGCTAAGGAATTCGCTCGCCTAACGCGCTCAAGTAACGACGCCCGCATCGGGCGCTTTAGGTCGCTCCACCATGCATCAGACATGCAGGTGTGTTCGATGTGCTCGAAGGCACATTGGACAGCGAGCGATGCCATCTGCTCCCTTGGCCGAGCGGCGAAGGTGCGGACGAATCGCTCCGCTGCGAGGTCACTTTGCAGCCAAGTGAACGCCAAAACTGCCGCGCCGTCAGCGGCAAGCAAATGCATCGCCACGTAGCAACATGTGTCGGCAAGATTTTGGACGCGTCGTGCGGCAAAATCGTATTGTGGCCGGAAAGCGCCGGCAGCCATGACAGCAGGCGGCGCGTCGAAGCGTACGACTAGGCTGCGGACATCTTTGAAACGTCGCGTTGCAATCAACTTCTCAGTACGGGTCAGGGCATGGTGGGCTTCTTCGGATGCCTTACCGCTCCACGTAAATATCCAGGAGAATCTGAAATTCTGCGGTTCGTCGGACTCCCAATCGAGTTCGGAGGCTGCTGACTCCTGCTGATTTACGCACTGATAGAACTCAGCGGCGATTGCTCGATAGTGCAGCAGGGCAAGCTGTTCGGATGAGAAGGCAAGCGGTGCGTCTTCAATTGGCGCGAAAAACGTTTTGTCGTGGCGAGCACAGAAGCAGTTCATGGTCGAGAATTCGCCGATGCCGATCTCCTCCGCCTCGAACCCAGTCCGCTGCATCCGCATTATCGTGAGCAACGAGGTTGGAACGGCAACGATGTGGCCTTCCCGCGCGATCTGCCTCAATTGGACGCGGGGAATGATGTGAGCGCGGACGATCCGACCGCCGCATGGCGAACGATAGCTCGCCGCCAAGCACTCCTTCGTCTTGAAGAAGCGTTGGTGCCTCTTGGTGAAAGACCACATCTGAGGTGGAATTGGCATGGTTTGTAGAATAGAGCCTTTTGTGGGTGCGACCTAGCGTCAGAAACCGCCGAGCTTCCGCAGGCTGTCCAATAGAGGATCTACGGCGACACCATACCTATTCCCCCAATTCCATTTCCGCTTGTGCGGCCGGGCCGATTGCGCGCGACTTTCGCCCCGGCTTGCCCGGACGCAGGCGGCGCCCGATGCGCCGTTCGAGCATCATGAGAAAGTCGTCGGAGCCGAGCGGCCGGCCGGAGCTTTAGCGCTCGGCAAGAATGTCGCGATACAGAGCGTAGTCGCCGCTCTCGAAGAACACAGGCAGACGCCGATTGCCCCGCTGCGTTACGTGGTGCGGCAAGTCCGGCATGACGACGCGGCCAAGGCGAGACATGGGCTATTCTGCCATGGCGGAAAACCGGTGCAATAGGTAAGGTGTCGCCGTAATTCCGGTCTCTAACTTCTGGACGTTCACGCCCACCGACAAGTAAGCTACAAGGCCCTTCGGAGCCTATTATTTTTGCCTGCCGTCAGAGGCGCTAATGGAACGCATTATTCGCGGAAAAGGCGTAACGCCTTCCGAACGGCTCCTGGCCGACCTGGGCGACCACGCATTCCTAGACCTGTGGTCTTATCCTAATATATACAAGAAGCCCGGACAAGAACTCTGCGACCTTCTCGCATTGTGTGGCGACGACGTTATCATATTCAGCGACAAAGCGATTGGTTGGCAGGCGGACAGGCCCGTGGAGATCGCTTGGCCGCGGTTCTATCGCAATGCTGTCGCCGATTCCGTAAATCAGATTAGAACTGCGCTTCGATGGATTGCTCAGCATCCTGATAGCCTTTTTATTGATGCAAAATGCACCCAGCGGATGCCGATAGACTTTCCTCCTGTAGAAACTAGGCGGGTTCACGGGGTCGTTGTTGCTGGCGGCGCCTACAAGGCCTGTCAAGACTACACGAAGGACGACAGCGGCTCGTTCATGGTCCTTCCGCACATTAAAGGGGACATGCACACTGACACCAAAGTTGACGGATTTACGCCCTTCGTCATCGGCGACCCAAATCCCGACGGAATTTTCATCCACGTATTTGACGACCGCACAATCAAGTTGCTTCTTTCGCACCTCAACACCATGACCGATTTCACCCGTTATCTTAACAAGCGGGCCGAATATATCAGATCGGGAAAGCTGTTCATGGCGCACGGCGAGGAGGAGTTGCTGGCAAGTTACATGAATGTTGGGATTCTGACCGGCGAATATAACTTCGAAATGAAGCGAAAGTTCAAGGACAGAAAGGCTAAGTGGGCTACTCGGCAGGGAGATTGGTCGAGCTACCTGAGGTCCCGGCATTTCTTCACCAAGACATTAGCCGATAAGGATTCGTACAGCTGGGACCGGCTAATCGGGCTATTCACGCAGAATGTCCTTGAAGGGACCAGCGTCTCAGTTTTGGGCGTAGAACCAAGCGCTGCCCATTCGGAGGCCGCTCTGCGTTACATGGCTCTCGAAGATAGATTCTCCAGGAGGGTTCTAGGTGAGGCTGTACAAGGCGCTCTAAAGGCCGCAGCCCATGCCAAGGCACATCGGTTCGCACGCACAATCCCGCCATCACACACTAGCGCTAACCCGACGTTGGCCTACATTGTCCTCATACTGGCCTACCCTACGGAGCTTGAACTGAAAGGCGGCTTGCCTGGCGGCTACGCGCAGTATCGGGAAACGCGCACAAGCATACTTCACTGGTACTGCATGACCCTCCTATCTGAGCACCGGGACATACAGACGGCCGTGGGAATTGCTATTGACGCCAGCTCCGCGCAAACCGGACGCCGAGGCGGTTCCGAAGACTTGATTGCTGTACATGCAGGAGAATGGACGGACGAACTCTTAGCCGACATTGCTGCGGCGCGGAAACACTACGACATCTTGCGCGAGGATCGGCTCGTCAAAACGAACTACTCCCGGCATGAATTTCCGATACCTCAACGCCCTAAACAATTTGCGGGGCCACACAGGCAAGCACCATGGCAACCATTCAACTCGAAGACGCGATGAGGCTGGCAGCAGCCGATGACTTCTGGGCTCTACGCGGCAAAGCAATTCAGGGCTACGCGAACATCGAGCAATCACTCGCCTCGTTTTTCGCCGTGCTTGCAGGCACTGACCAGAAGTCAGCAAACATCATCTTTTTCAAGATCACGAACGCTGGTGCTCGTAACGCAATCATCGAGAAGCTTTTTCAGAACAAACTCGGCACTAGGCACAACCTCTTCCGCAACTCTCTCGTAAAGCACCTCGGGCCTATTGACCGTGAGCGAAATGAGATTGTCCATTGGAACGTGGTCAACAATGTTGCCGCGAATGCTGATGGTTCACCTTCGTCAACCTTGGCGTTGATTCCGCCCGCGAGCTGGACCGACATGATCGACGCTCCACAAGAAGCGCTGACGACCTCAAGGCCTTCTCCGCAAAATGCGATTTCTTCTCCCGCTTCATAAATATGTTCAGCTTATACATTCGAGAGCTAGCTGATGTCCCGCCTGAGACGTGGGTCGAATTGCTCCCCCTGTTCGAGCAGGCGATTGACTACCCTCCACCTGACAGTCATCCGCTCAAAGCTACCGGCGATATCTACGCAGGCGCGACCACGTTCCGTACCAGCTGAAATCGCGCCCTCCGGCACCCCACAAACAGGAATATTTGATGTTTTTCCGTAAGAAGAAGCCGCCAGTCTTATGGATGGACCCTAAAACTGCCGACTGGGAAGCGCTGCACCTCCATCAAATATTGCTCACCGGCCATCTTATCCAGGTCAATGCGGAGCTGATGGAGCGGTACATCAACCTGGTCAATTTGTCTGAGAAGATCCCCAACACTCAGACCGAACGCGACCGGTTGAAACAGGGCGCCGAAGGCCTGCTTCGTCAGATTTTGGCACTGAAGGACGAGAGTGTTGAAGAAATGAGGGCTCGCATGCCGCAATGGTACGAGCCTGAAGCTAAATGAAACGGCGCCCGAAGAGCGCCGTGCAATGATCATAGACTGGCCCCTGCAGCCAGCCTCGGTTGACGGCAACCACTCCAGCTTGTCGGCCTGCAGACCGCTCGGACGGTCCCGTCCGCCCATCCGCAATCATCCGGTGGCGGGTCAAGCGAACCAAGTCAGTCACCCACCGCCCCCCTAATTCCCCTTGATATTGTTCTCCCGAATAATATCCCCCCACTTCTTCGCCTCGGCCTGCATGAAGTCGCGCAGTTCGGCCGGCGTCGATGTGGCCGGCTCGGCGCCGACCTCGATAATGCGGCGGCGGACCGCCGGATCGGCCATCGCCTTCGCGTAAGATGCGTGAAGCTTTTCGATCATCGGCGCCGGCGTCCCCTTGGGGGCCAGCATGGCAAACCAGCCATAGGCCTCGTATCCTGAAATTCCGAGTTCCTGGGTCGTCGGCACGTCCGGCAGAATCTCCGAACGTTTGCCCGACGTCACCGCCAGAGGCCGCAGCAGGCCGCCCTTGAGCTGGCCGATGACATTCGGAATGAGCTGGAAGCTGACCTGCAACTGATCCGCCACCAGATCGGTCACGAGTTGGCCGGTGACGCGATACGGCACATGCGACATCCGCGTGCCGGTCACTTGTTCGAAATAGGCCGCCGCAAGATGTTGCGAACTGCCATTGCCGATACTGCCGTAGTTCAGCCCGCCGGGATTTTTCTTGGCCGCCGCCACCAGATCGTCGACCGAGCGGATCGGTTGCTGGTTGTTGACCACGATGATGTTCGGCAGCGTCGCCAGCAGGGAGATCGGCTCGAACGCCGTCAGCGGATCGTACCCGATATTGGCGAACAGGGCCTGATTGACCGCGAGCGGGCCCGACGCGGTGACGACAAGCGTGTAGCCGTCCGGCGCGGCACGCGCGGCCGCCGCGGTGCCGATATTGCCGCTGGCCCCCGCCTGGTTGTCGACGACGAAGCGGGCGCCGAGATCCTCGGCCATGCGATCGAGCACGATACGGCCGACGACGTCGGACGCACTGCCGGCCGCGAACGGAACGATCACCCGGATGACGCGATCCGGGTATTTTTCCTGGGCAACCGCCGTCGCCGTGGCGGCGATCGCCACGCCACAAACCGCTATCGCCAAGACGCGACCGAGCAGCGTCGTTTTCATCGGCGTTCCCTCCCCATTTATGGATTCTTTTTATCGATCGGAATTCAGTCAGAGCCGGTTTAGGACTCGAGCACTTCGTCGACATAGCCCTTGTAGCTCTGCGCCTTCGGCTTCTCGCGATCCTCGGCGTTGACGTAGGAAATCGAGCTTTTCCCCTTGAGCCGCGCCGGCAGCACCATCACCCGGATGAAGCGGCTCGGACGATCTGCGGCGGCCTGGGCGAACACCGGATCCGGGCCGCCCTCGAACCAGGCACCGCCGGGGCCGTAACTGGCCGAATGCCCCATGGTATCGATGCGGATGCCGCCCTCGATCAGGCAGCGGATGCCCGGCCCCTGATGGGTGTGCAGATAGGCGCAGCCGCCCGGCGGAAACGACACGCCGTCGTTGCGGATCAGCAACCCGCTGTCGCCCGCCGGCAACGTCGTCGCCTGTCGCAGCTTCTCCCGGGTCGTTCCCGATGCGGCAGCCAACGAAACATGCGGCTTGCCGGCAGGCGCCAGTTCGAAACGCCACAGCGTAACGCCGCTCGGCGCCGCCACGAGCTTGGTCGGGCCTTTGACCAGAACGGATTGGTCGTCGTGAAGCACGGCGCCGCCGCCGGTCAGACCGCAGTTCACTTGGCCATGCACGACGTAGCACACGCGATGAACGCCATCGTCCGGCAGATCGAGCACACCTCCGCCGCCGACAACATCCTCCAGCAGACGCATTTCCATAGTGGCCCCGCTCATGCCGTCTCCCCTGCCGTATCGGCTTCTTGGTCCCGGCACCGGTGACGCGCGAGAATCGCGCACACCGCCGCCTGACGGCGCCATTCTATCTTTGTTTCAACGGCGGAGCCACTGCACTTGGAAGAATCCACCGGCAACCTTCTTGCGCGATCGGTATGCCGCACGAATTATTGACTCATCTATTATTGTCATCACGCTAATAAAATTTTTGATGTGACGATTTCTGCGATGTCAATCTGATTTTGTTTGACGCGGAATAAAAATAATGGTCCATACATTCCTCGCGGATACTAATCCCTCCGCGCACAGGACCACGATGAAACAGTTACGCTCATATCTGGCGATAGCCGCGACCGAACGAACGGTGTTTGCACCGAGCGATCGGCTATGCGCGCTTCACGGTATGCGCTCGCTGGAAAATTCGACGATTGCGACGTCCGAAAGCGGACGTAGGACCAGACCAAACTAAGACGGCGCAGGGCCTTTCCCTCCGCCGAACAGGCAGGAGGGGCGCAGATGGCCCACTAGATTTAAAGCATCGCAGACCAAGATCGTCAGGCCGGCGCTACGCGCGCAAAGGCCAGCGTCTCGTCACGCGTGCGCCCTCCCCGCCAAACCACTTCAATTACAGCCCGGCGCGCATTGCGCCGACTGATCGCGCACGGCTGTGCCACGCGCGAACTCGCACCACTTCCACCTGACCAAGGTGGTTGATTGCTCAGGATGGCGCCCCCTTTGCATAAGGGCGCTTCACCGACTGGTGGTCCTTCTGCGCGGCGTAAGCCTGGCACGCAGATCGGGGCCGGTCTCCGGCGGTGAGATGATTGGCCGAGGTCTGCCTCGGCTGTTTGTCAATTTGCGCCGGTATAGCTCAGATGGAGAGCAGCCCACTTGTAATGGGAAGCGCGGGGACTCAAGCACCTCTGCCGGCACCATTTGCGAGCGTGGCGGAACTGGTAGACGCACCGCACTCAGAATGCGACGGGCACGCCCCGTGGAGGTTCGACTCCTCTCGCTCGCACCAATTAATCCGAATAACAGTGGCAGTTAAATGCCATTTAAATCCGGTCCCCCATAATTTACTCCCTTCGCCAAGCGGCCCAAGGCATCCGGCTTACATCCGGACATCGGAGGTTCGAATCCTTCAGGGGGTACCAATTCAGGACCTGTAGCTCAGTGGTCGAGCACCCCGCCGATAACGGGTAGACCCTGGTTCGATTCCAGACCGGTCCACCAACACAAGGATCACCACCATGATGAAGCTCAAACCGGCGCGGCTCGCCGCCGCCTCCACGGTCCTGTCGGACGTGTGACCGGAGCAACGATCGGCCGGGTCTTTTAAGCCCGTTTTGGCGCAAGCCAATCATCGTGGGTGTGAGTCCCACCACGTCCTCCAATTCTATAGACCGGTAGCTGAGCGGTTTAGCGGCTGGCTCTTAACCAGCGTCAACGGCGGTTCGATCCCGCCCCGGTCTACCAATGTGGTCGTGGCGTAACGGTAGCCGCACCGTCTTGAGAAGGCGGTCCTTTGGGGTGCGGGTTCGAGTCCCGCCGACCACACCAAGACCTGCGACGCAGCGGGTGACGCGGGCGGTCTGTCTAACCGCTTTCGACGGGTTCGAGTCCCGTGCAGGTCGCCATTTTTGTTCGGAACGTAGCTCAACCAGGGTTTCACCCAGCACAGGAGATCGCGACATGCATACCGCCGCGCATCCCGCGCTGGTGCTGAACGCCGACTATCGGCCGCTCAGCTACTTCCCGCTCTCGCTGCTGTCCTGGAAGGGCACCGTCACGGCCATGGTGAAGGGCCATCTCACCGTCGTCGCCGAGTATGACGAGGTGGTGCGCAGCCCGAGCACCGAGATCCGGCTTCCGTCCGTCGTGGCGCTCCGCGATTACATGCCGGTGGGCAAGCGTGTTGCGTTCACGCGCAACAATGTCTTCCTGCGCGATCGCTTCCGCTGCCAGTATTGCGGCGAGGAGACCAAGCTGACGTTCGACCACGTCGTGCCGCGCTCGCGCGGCGGCGACACGAGTTGGACCAACATCGTCGCGGCCTGCGATCCCTGCAATCTGAAGAAGGGTTCGCGGATCGACATGCAGCCGATGAAGGTCCCCAGGGAGCCGACCGCGCGCGAGCTGCTCGCGCTGAAGCGGGCGTTCCTGCCGAAGCAGCTCCATGCATCCTGGCTCAACTTCCTCGAGGTCGACCTGGCCGCATAACAACAACGACGTCCCGTAGCTCAGTGGATAGAGCGTCCGCGTCCGAAGCGGAAGGTCGTGGGTTCAAATCCCACCCTGACGGCCACTATGGAAGGGTAAGCAGGGCGGCCCCTGTCACGGTCTTGAAAACCGATGGTGCCTTCACGGGCATGGAGATCGACACTACCACCCTTCCTCCAATTCTGCGCAGCTCGGATGTAAAGCGCGTACGCGAGAGAGTTCAAAGCCTCGCACCATTTCTTGCGGGTAAAGGTCTGGTGACCCGTCCGGTCTCATAAGCCGGGACAGCAGGGTTCGATTCCCTGGCCCGCATCCACGTTCGGGGCGTGCAATTAAGGACAGGCTGGTGCCGTCGCCGCGCTGTAAACGCGGTCCCTTTGGGCAAGAGGTTCGATTCCTTCCACGCCCCACCAAATACGCGGACATGGTCTATTGGCTGGGCCTCGGAGTGCCACTCCGAAGATCGGGGTTCGATTCCCCGTGTCCGCACCAACACGTCGGCTAGCGCTCAGGACATGCGCGGCGAAAACTTTTTAAGCCTGGGTAGCTCAGCGGTAGAGCGGCGCGTTGAAGGCGCGCGCGTGGGTGGTTCGACTCCATCTTCAGGCACCAACTCACGGGGCTGGTCGTGGGCGACGGGCGATCCTTGCAAGATTGCTGTCGTGGGGTTCGATTCCCCATAGCTCCACCAATATTCCCCTCGAGCCATCTCGGTGAGGGCGGCCGGCTGTTAACCGGCACAGTCTGGTTCGAATCCAGAGGGGGGAGCCAAATTCATCCAGTGAAAGTCTTTTGTCGAGGATGGATGAGCGGCGCGAAGTCCGGAAAGCTCTTCCATGCGGGCTCCGGAAACTCCACTCCCTGCTGTGGCGCGTATTGGGATGGCTCAACGAACTGCATTGTTGGAATATATCTCGGGCAATTGGGGAAGATCGCGCGCACTTTTATCCGGACAATGAGCTGCGCCCCGACCGTGCTGGTCAGCAGTTGGTCATCGCGCGAGAAACTCGCAGTTCCGTTCACGCGCAGCCGTCGTGGTTTATCAAAATTTATGAACAACAGACCCACATTCGGATTGACCGCGACATTGCCGAGGCTCTTGAACATTCCGTTACCGTCGTAGTCGGGAAACAAGATTTCGTCTGGTGCCGAAACGCGGACGAACCCAGGCATCCCTCCCTTGTGCGAGCAATCCGGTCGCCCGTCTGAATCCGCCGTCGCAAAGAAGAAGAATGCGCAGCTTTCGACAAAGACCTTGTCGTCATCACTGAATTGCGTTCGCGCGAGTTCGTCGAGCCGATCTGCGATCTTACGACTTTCAAACTCATCTTGCAGACGCCGGTGGCCGTCATGATATCCGATGGTCATGAGCTTCCTCCAGGATTTGGCTGCGGCGCGCCAATCTCGCTTGATTAGAGAGCCTGCGCAACTCCCCGATTTCCTCCAAAACCCAGCAAAAAGCGGGATCGGGCGCAACGCACATGGTTCGATACGTATCCAGTTAAGGAGAGCCCATACGCCGCCATCGTCTAGTGGCCCAGGACGTCCGGTTCTCAACCGGAAAACCGCGAGTTCGAATCTCACTGGCGGCGCCATCTCACGTTCCCGAAGCTCAACCGGAGGAGCACCAGATTGCGGATCTGGCGGGTGCAGGTTCGAGTCCTGTCGGGAACGCCATCGTTTATCTGGGCATAGGGGAGTCTGGCCGTCCCCGCTTCCCTTGGAAGGAAGAGATCGCAGGTTCGAATCCTGCTGCCCCGACCAACCTAAAGCGTTTTCAAGTGAAGTGGAATCCACTTCACGTGAAGAAAACGCGTCTGTCTAAACACTTAGAGCGCGTCCGGACGCAAAACCGGTGTCCACTTTTGCTGGACGCGCTCTAGCGCGCTGGCCGAGCGGTGAGGCACCGGACTCTGACTCCGTACAGCAAGGTTCAACTCCTTGGCGCGCCGCCAACAACGACCAGATGCCCGAGTGGTGAGGGAGCGGTCTGCAAACCGCGCACGCCGATTCAATTCCGGCTCTGGTCTCCACTATGCTCCCGTGGCTCGACTGGATCAGGCGCCGGTTTTCTAAACCGGATCACGCAGGTTCGAATCCTGCCGGGAGCTCCTAGTCTTCAATTCAATACGGAAGGTTGGCAGAGCGGCAATGCAGCGGGATGCTAACCCGCCGAGACCTTCGGGTCGCACAGGTTCGATCCCTGTACCTTCCGCCACGACATCGCGGGCATAGTTCAAGGGTAGAGCGTCAGTCTTCCACACTGAAAACGCGGGTTCGAATCCCGCTGTCCGCACCAATCCGAGCCCGCGCCAATCACCGCAGCACCTCGCTGGCTGAGGGGCCCTTGCTCATAACGAGGGACAGGCGGGTTCGACACCCGTGGCTGCGACCATCGCTCCGCCGCTCTCTCGGCGTTCTGCTTCTCCTGACTTAGCTCAACGGTTAGAGCGCTCGGCTGTGGACCGGGAGACCGCGGGTTCGACACCCCGAGTCAGGACCAATCCATCATCGGCGCGCACCGGGTGCGACACGGTCTCCAAAACCGCTGTCCGTAGGTTCGACTCCTGCCGCCGGTGCCATTGAGGCTACGCCAAGCGCACTCGGAAGCGCACACGCGCAGCGACGCGGAAGCGCCACGCCCACATGCTGGCGAACATGACGGAACGCCTATTCAAAATGGCGACGAACATGCCCACCGGGAAAAGCCCCACAAGCTTATAAAATAGTTAGGGAGCCTGGACTGGCTGGGGGCGGGAGGATTCGAACTTCCACATGCCATTTTCGAATTATCCATTTGAAATCTAAAGACTATTTTCGGCCCATTTGGCCAATTCAGCAGGCAGAGACGGGCACCGTACCAGGCTGCGACATGGGCAAGAACAACCACGAGTTTGGCAGACACTCGTCTGACCCGCGCTTGGCCGTCTTTGTGTAGTAGATTGACGTTCCGAAAATCGGTTTGCATCAAGGTCGGACGATGAACGTTCGCGATATCAAGACTTCGATAGCGGCCAGTCGACTGGGTTTCGACCGCTATATCCTGGATTTGGACTGCGGCCGTCTCTTGGTCGACGATAAGGAGATCGTCCTTAGACCAAAAACCTTCGCCGTTCTGCGGCACCTGGTCGAAAATCCGCGCCGGCTCATCTCCAAGGACGCGCTCTTTGCAGCAGTCTGGCCGAATCTCACCGTCACGGACGATGCTTTGGTGCAGAGCATTGGCGAATTGCGACGGGCCCTGGGAGAAGACGGAGCGCGCCTGATCAAGACGATTCCGCGCCGCGGTTATCGACTTGAAGCCGATGTGCGGACACTTGACCCAGCGGGCCCGTCTTCAGCCGGACCCGTGCCTATCCCGGATCGACAACCGCAGCCCGCCGCTTCCGCGCGCGGCAAACTGATCGCCCCCATCATCCTTGCCGTGATGGTCCTTGCTGTATTGCTATGGAGCAGTCTGGGAAGCGACTGGACATTTCCGAGCTGGCCCGGGTTAAACGATCGCCCCGCCATCAGAAGCTCCGAGATCGCCGCCAAGCCATCGATTGCTGTCCTGCCGCTCGTCATCCTGGGCGATAATTCAGTCAAAGAGTACTTTGCGGATGGGCTGACGCAGGACGTCATCAACGCACTCGGCCGGTTCTCTGCATTGACCGTTATGTCCTGGAACGCGGTGTTCCCTTACAAGAACAAGCCGGCGCATCCGGAAGATATTCGCCGCGTTCTGGGTGTGCGCTATTTTGTCGAAGGCAGCGTTCGCCAGATTGGCGACCGGATACGCGTGATCGCGCAGCTCGTCGATGCGAGTGACGGGCGGGTGCTGTGGTCGGCGCGCTTTGACGAAGCGCTGGCGGACGTATTTGTGTTGCAAGACAACATGACAACCCAGATCGTCGGCGTGCTGGCGGTTCGCGTAGCGCAGACCGAACAACGCCGGGTGTCGGCAAAGCCAACCGAAAGTCTTGAAGCTTACGACTATGTGCTTCGCGCCAGGCCGGCACTGCAACGGCCGACGCGCGCCAACAATGTAGAGGCCCGGGCGCTGTTGCGGCGCGCAATCCAGCTCGATCCGGGCTACGCCGCGGCCTATGCTGCGCTTGCCGAAACCTTTCACATCGATGTGGCGATGGGCTGGGCGCAATCACCAGGGGATTCCTTAGGCCGAGCAGAGCAAATGGCAAATGAGGCGCTCAGACATGATGCCTCCGAGGTGCGCGCCCGCATCATCCTCGGCCGCATTCATCTTTTTTATCAGCGCCACGAGCAAGCGCAGGCAGAAATAGATCGTGCGATAGCGATCAATCCGAACGACCCCCATGGACTTGCTGGCCGCGGCAACATTTTGTTGTGGCTGGGACAGACGGATGCAGCAATCCAGTCCTTGGAGCTCGCGCGCCGTATCGATCCTGAGTTGAATGCGATCGATCGCAATTCACTCAGTCTCGCCTACTATCTCAAACGGCGCTACGACGCGGCGATCGAGGAGGCCGAGATCAATGTTCGCCAAACCGAGAGCGCGCATTTCAGCCGAGCTGTACTGGCGGCGGCCTATGCGCAGCGAAACCAGACCGAAGACGCGGCCCGTATCGTGACAACGATTCGCCAACTCGATCCGACCTTCAACCCGCAAGACTTCGGGACCAAGTTTCTAAACCCTGTCGATCTCGAACGCCTGCGCGATGGACTCCGCAAGGCGGGATTGTAGCCTGCTAGAGCGCGATGCGCCTGAGTTGAATCGCTATCGCGCTCTAGCCTTTTGTTTGAGCATGGTGGTCACGAGTCAGGAACAGCGAGCCAGGAGCCGCTAACGGCTTCTCATCAGCGAATGATTCCGATTCGCTTTGTCGATGTTTTCTGTAAGGTTCTCTTGGAAGAGACCCGGGCCGGTCGACTTGCCAAACATATATAGCTTGCCCCCGCTGATCAGCCAGTTCTTCGGATCGGCTTCAATGAGTTCGCCCCGGGCCATGGCATTGGCGCAGCGGTTTGGGAATTGCGGCGCGTAGCGCACGGGATCGGCCTTGAAAAGCTCGCGATGCTCGGCGCTCAAGAACAAATAGCGGAATTCGTCCCAAACATATTCGAATTCCGGCAAGCCGCGCTGGGCGCTTCCATGGGTGAAATAGGCGACCGTGTCGTAGCCATGAATAGCCAGCGCCGTCTTGTCCGCAGCCTGCAAGGGTGGCGCCGACATAAGGGCTGAGCCGGCGCCAATCAACGCGAGCCCGCAAAGGATATTTCGTCGCGAGAGAGCGTGCATGGCGAATTCCCCCGTATTTCGACCGATTATAGCTCGCCAGACCCGGAATGTCCGTCAAGATTCGGAGATTTTTCGGGATTTCCTTCGGCTTCTCTCGTTACGGCGGCGTGGCGCGTGGTGCCAACTCGTCACGGGTCAATGAACCTCCTTGACCCATCCAGGGCAAGAAGGAGCCTTACAATGACGCGTCAATCTCAGATCGGGCGGCCGGCCAATCCGCGACCGGCGAAAACACCGTTGAGTCCAGCCACGGCGCTGGTGGCCGGGCTGATCCTCTTGGGAACCGCATCCGGTGCGCATGCCGACGTCGTAACCGACTGGAACACCAAGACTGAAGCCATCCTGATCGCCAAGCAGCGCAATTCCCAAGTTTCGGCTCGGGAGATGGCGATCCTTCATGTTTCAATGTTCGAAGCGGTAAACGCTGTCGAACGGCGATATGCGCCTTACACGATCAGTCTGGCGGCCGAAAAAACCACCTCAAAGGAAGCCGCGGCTGCGGCTGCCGCGCATGCCGTCCTCATCGCTCTTTATCCCGACCAACTGCCGCAGCTTGATGCCGGTCTCGCCGCCTCCTTGGCGTCTATCGCTGAAGGTGACGCAAAGGCAAAGGGAATAGATCTCGGCAAGAAGGCCGCGGCCGCCGTCATGGCGCTCCGTACCAACGACGGCAGCAACGCGCCGGAAAGCTACCGTCCCCATACCAGCGCGGGAGTCTATGTGCCGACCACGATCCCGGTTTCTTCGACGTTCGGCGCGATGAGCCCTTGGGTGATGAAGACCGGATCCGACTTCCGGCCGGCGCCGCCACCGGCGCTCAACTCGCCGACATGGACCAAGGACGTGAACGAAGTGAAAGAACTCGGGGGCCGCACCAGCGTCGTGCGCACCGCTGACCAGACCAACATCGGCCGCTTTTGGTTCTTCACAGGTCCGCAGACATGGAACCCAATCCTTCGGCAGGTTGTGGTCAATAAAAACATGGATGTGGTCGACAGTGCGCGTCTATTTGCTCTCGTTGCCATGGCAGGCAACGACGCCTACATCGCCGTGCTTGACGCCAAATACTTCTTCAGTTTTTGGCGCCCGATCACGGCGATCCGGAACGCCGATCTGAGCAAAAATACAGAAACGCCGCGTGAAGCCGCTTGGCTGCCGTTGGGCGATACGCCGATGCACCCCGAATATCCATGTGCACATTGCATCGCCTCCACCGCGGCCGGCACTGTTGTTCAGGAAATAGTCGGTAACGAGGTTGCCGAGATCACGATGACGAGTCCGACGGCGCCTGGGATTACGCGAAAGTGGACGCGGATCCAGGACTATCTGGACGAAGTATCGATGGCGCGCATTTACGCAGGCTTCCACTATCGCTTCTCAACCAAGGTCGGAGAAGACATGGGCCGCAAGATTGCCGGACTAACCGTGGCGACGCAGTTACTCGGCGCGACCGCATCGGCCAAACCGAATCGCTGAACAATGACGGCCATCGCGCCCAAATAAAATGACGGCGGAGCCAGCCGGCAGAATTGCCGGCTGGCGTTCATTCCCAAGGAGCGTGGCATGTCTGCATGCGTCAGACGGGGAAGTGACGCGCTTTGAATCAGATGTGCGGACGACCCAAGCCGCAGACATCTCGCCGCCGATTGCACGGCGTTGTCTGGCGGAAATTGCGCTCGCGCTACCAGAGGGCCGGCAGCGCGAAAAGCGCGCCATTCGCGGGCTTTCTCGCTGGCTCGATCTGACCGGAGACCGGGAGCAGACTGGCTGGCTGGGGCGCCAGTGGTGATCGCGCCGATCTCCGAGGGCGGATCGCATCTAACAGGGATACTTACAGGGAATTCGATCAACACTAGCACGGTGCACCGCCCTGATCGCTCGGACGCCCTTACGCTTTGAGCACTCGGTGAGTAATTCCCTAGCTGATTGAACAGGGAATGTGTGGACCGAAATCAGGGACTTGTGGCGCTCCGCGCGTTTCCGGAGCGCGTCCGACGCCAGTGTTCGCCGTGGCGGCGACACTTTAGCGGAGCGTCAGGCTTCACTTCGGTTGCGCGGCGCGTGGCAACGCCTGGCAGTTACTCGTGGCGGGCCCGGCCTCGAACCTATCTTTCACCCAGGCCTGTGCGACCGCCCGTCCTTGCTGCACCACGGCTTCGTGATCGGCGCTCGGCACCACGCGATAGGTCAGCTCGTTGCCACTGGCGCACAGCTTGTCGGCCACTACGTCTGTCGTGCGGGGCTGTACCGTGACGTCCGCGGTGCCTTGCATCATCAGCGTGGGCGCCGCGATGCGAACGACGCCCGGATCGTTCGCGTCGGTCCATGTCACCACGCCCGACAGATCCACGCTCGGAACAAACTGATCCTTCGGAATCGCGCTCGCCCAATAGCCCTTGCTCAGCGATTGCGAGACGCATTCCTGGCGCAACCGCAGCAGGTTGGCGAGCGTCCGCGGCGTCAGAATGCGCGCGAGGTCCACGTTCGCGTCCGTCGAGGCGATGGATTGCGGGACATACATCGCATAGACTAGCAGCAACGACGGCTCGCTCGCCTTGGTCATGGCGGCGATGCGACCGTCGAGATCGGACGCCGGCGCGAACGCGACATTGCCGAGCAGTGTGAACTCCGGCGCGTAGCCCGGCCCGGCCTGGGCAAAGGGTACGTATGAGACGAGTTCTTAGAACGACCTATGATTGCGGCTACTCTGAAACGCTAGCCCGTTCACGCGCAAATGAGGGAAGCATAGCCGATCGAGACCGGCGGCTACTACGCGCGGCCTTGCCGCCCCTTCACAGCACCAACTCGATGGCTAAGATCCGGTCCGCGGCGATGAACTTGTTGTCGGCTATCCGCTGTGTATAGGGTGCGCGCACCTGCTGCGAGCGAGCCATCGGGAGGTTGTTTGTCACAGAGCCAAATCAAGGTCGGACGCGTCGATCTGAAGAACCCGCTCATTGCTGGTTCTGCCGAGCATTTAATCGACGCCGATGGTGTCCGACGCGCCTTGCATACGGGTGTCGGCGCCGTTGTGGTGAAGTCCACCAACCGGTCGGAGGCGGCACGCGACCAGTTGCAGCGCGCCGAATACATGCTGCTGGATGAGAATTGGCGGTCCATTCCATGGAACGCGCAAGCCCCCGCGAATGCGTTTGTTGCCTGCCGCTCCGGCCTCACGCCGCAATCCTTCGACGCCTGGCTCGACCAGACGGCGCAGCTCGACCGCGAAGCGAAGATGCTGGAGTCTTATACGGTGGCAAGTCTGATCTTCGACGAAATTGATTCCACGGTGCAGATGGCCAGGCAAGTCGAACAGGCCGGCATACGCGTCCTCGAGCTGAATATTGGAACGCCCTATGCCAGCCAGGCAGCCAAAGGCGCAGTGTCGACGGAGTTGGAGCCGCGTCGCGTCACCGAGATCGTCGCCGCGGTGCGCGGCGCCGTTTCCCTACCGCTCTGGGTCAAGATCACCGGCCAGAGCGAACGCGTGCCGGAACTCGCCGATGCGGCTTCGCAGGCCGGCGGCGAAGCAATCGTGATGGCGGGGCGGCTGTTGGGGCTGATTCCGGACGTCGATACGTTTGAGCCGATGCTGGGGACTACGTTGGGGGTCGGTGGCTTTTGGAATCTCCCGCTGACCTGCCAATGGCTGGCGCTGGCGCGCACCCGCCTCGGTGCCGACAAGCCGCTCATCGCCACCAATGGCGCGCAGTCCGGGCTCGATATAGCCCGCATGATGCTCGCCGGCGCATTCGCGGTGCAAATGTCCTCACCGGTGATGCTGCGCGGGTTTGAGTTGCTCTCGCAGGCGTTGTCGGAGTTTGAATCCTATCTGGCCGAGAAGAAAATCTCGGCGCCGGAGTTGATCGGTCGCGCGGCCGACAGCCGCAAGACGTTCGCCGCAATGCCGCTGCGAAAGGACAATTGGCGAAACTATATCCCGTCGGCGTGATGTCCATTCCGGGGGCGCGCTACGCTGCGTCCCGCGGCCGTCCGTCAAAACAAAGAAATAGATGCCAGAGGAGCGCCCTATGAAGAAGTCCATGATGGTTTCGCTGATTGCAGTGGCCCCGCTGTTGTGCGGCGCGTCGCAGGCGAGCGCGCAGGCTTGGCCGACCCGGCCCGTTACGATGGTGGTGCCGTTCACCGCCGGCACCACATCAGATGTCGTGGCGCGGGCCCTCGTCGACCATCTGAGCAAGGCGGTCGGGAAACCTGTGGTGATCGACAACCGCGGCGGCGCCGGCGGAAATATCGGTGCCGCTGCCGTCGCCAAGGCGCAGCCGGATGGCTACACCATTCTGCTCGCGACGACCGGACCCGCGGCGACCAATAAGCTCATGTACAAGGACATGAGCTTCGATCCGCAGCGCGATTTTGCCAACATAATTCTCGTCGGCAAGGCTCCCGTTATTATCGTCGGCAAGCAGGGCGGCGCAAGTTCCCTCACGGAACTGATCGCCTCTGCCAAGGCCAATCCCGATAAGCTCACCGCTGGATTCCCCGGAAACGGTACGCTCGGCCATATCACCGGCAAGCTGCTGCAGGAACGCGGTCAGATCAAATTTGGCGAAAGCCAGTATCGAGGCAGCACCGCCATCATCACCGATCTGCTGGGCGGACACATCGACCTAGGCATGGATTCAATGGCCGCCTATGTGAGCAACGTGCAGGAAGGCAAGCTGCGCGGCCTTGCTATCGCCAGCGCCAAGCGCTTCGCCGGCCTGCCGAACGTGCCGACGGCTTCCGAAGCCGGGCTGCCGGGTTTCGAGGCCAGCGTCTAGTACGCGATGCTGGCGCCAACCGGGACCCCGCCGGAAGTGGTCTCCAAACTCAATGCTGCCACCAACGAGTTCTTGAAGACGCCTCAGGCCATCGAAATGTTCGAAAAGCTCGGGATTGAAGTCGCCGGCGGCACGCCGGACGACCTCAAGACATTTACGGCCGCCGAGATCGCGAAGTGGTCTCCTATCATCAAGGGCGCCAACATTTCGTTCTGAGACGCCACCTGGGAAACCGCGGCAAGCGGCGTAACGAAACGTTCACGTCGGTGGCCGCGGTACAGACTCCATGCAGCTCAATACTAGTCTTGCGACAGTTTCGACCCGGCGCGCGAACGGGGTTTCGGCGTGTCGATACCGGCCGCGTCGCGCCCATGCCCGAGCTTGCGGGATATCTGCTGGCCGCACGCCTTCAGGGCAGCGATGGTCTCGGCCTCGGGCCTCTCCGGAAGAAACTGGATTGATCCGACGACGGCAACAGCCGCGATGCAGGCATCGGTCCGATCGAAGATTGGTGCTGCAATTGCATTGATGCCGAGCATTGCCTGTTCGGGCGCGGCCGCGTAGCCGTGCTTGAGGATATGCGACAATTCGCTCTCGATGCTCTCGCGATCCGTGATGGTCTTGGCGGTCAGCGGCTGCGGAGACCCGGCCAGCACGCGTTCCTGCACCGGGCGAAGCGCGAAGGCGAGCAACACCCTACCCTGCGCGGAGGCGTGGAACGACAGTTCGCTACCGGGCCGCACGCCGATCCCTATCGAAGACGTGCCCGCGATGGTGGTAAGCACCAGCGCCCCGCGCGGCGTCATCTCCGACAGAACGACGGCATGGCCTAGTCGATCCCGCAACTCACGCATCGGCCCAGCCGCGGTTTGGACGAGATCGGTATCCGGGGCGAGACGGGCGAGCAGACGGCTCTTGGCACCGAGCGCATAGCGGGTGGTAGCCGGATTCTGGGTGAGATAGCCGCGTTCGACCAGTGTGAGCAGATGCCGGTGCACCGAACCCTTGGTGACGCGCACCCGCTCGGCGATTTGTGTCACGCCCAGTTCCTCGCCCGAGAACGCCACAGTTTCCAACACGTCGAGGGTAAGTTGAACGGATCGCACTCCCGTGTCGGCAGAATTTTCAGCCATGTCTTCAACCTTTTGATGCGCGCCGCTCCGATCTGTTCGCGAGGGCGAAACAATGTATCAAAAATTAAAGCCGGCGCAAAGACGCTCAGCGACCTGCCCCTTAAAATATCTCTTTAACAGGCCAATATTGACTCATGTTCGCCAGGGCGCTACGAAAATTTATGAAACAGCGTTTTGGCATCGCGAACAGATCGCGCTAAGCTGGTGCGCGCAACGAAGCCCGCTCCTCGGGAGGGAGTACCCAATGAAAACCGTCCGAGTTCTGTCCATTGCCACCTCCCTCGCCGCCGCCGCCGCGTTCACGACCGCTGCCCAGGCCCAGGAGGTCTACAAGATCGGTGTGTCCGCCGGATTGACCGGATATGCGGCCGCGGTGGATCGCGCCTGGCGCGACGGGCTCGAAGTCGCAGTGGAATACGTGAATTCCAAGGGCGGCATCATGGGCCGCAAAGTTCAGCTGATCGTCGAAGACAACAAATCCGAACCGCAGGAAGCGGTGACGGTCTATCGGAAGATGATCGGTTCCGACAAGGTCGACATCTTCATCAGCGGCTGCGTTTCGGCGGGCAATTTCGCGGCGGCGCCTTTTGTGACGCGCGCGCAAATCCCGATGATGCTGTGCTCCATCCTGCCCCCGCAGCCCGATCAGGTGAAATGGGCGTTCAGCTTCCTCGCGCCACCGCGCTTTGAGGTCGAGACGCGTTACGCCTATCTCAAGGACAAGACCCAGATCCGCAAGGTCGGCGTGCTGCACGACCCGAGTCCTTATGCCAATCTGCAGAAGGATATCGCGGTGAAGAGCGCCGCAAATTTCGGCATCGAGGTTCCGGTCGTCGAGCAATACAAGACGGACGACGCGGACTTTAGCCCGCAGCTCAGCAAGATGAATGCCGCCGGCGCGAAGGCGGTCATGAAAATCGGTCTCGGCGGCTCGACACTGACGGTCGCCAAGAACATCAAGCAATTGGGGCAGGACACGCTGCTGCTCGGCAGCGTCGACGACCTTGCCGTATTCAAGCCGGCCGGCGAGACCCTCGGCCCGCAATTCCTCTTCGTCGCCGCACCGGCACAAATCTACGACGCCCTGCCGGACGGCGCGCTCAAGCAGGAGATCGGTCGTTTCCTGCCGCTCTGGCGCGCCAAGCAGGGTGACCGCGATCCGTTCTGGGCGGGGAAGGCTTGGGATGCCCTCATGGTCACGATCGCGGCCATCGAGAGGGCTAAGAGCTTTGAAGGCCCGAAAGTGCGTGACGCGGTCGAGACAATTTCGGCGTTTCAAGGCACCGGCGGCGTCTATAATTTCTCGCCGACCGTTCACCAGGGCATCACCGAGAACCCCTTCTTCCTGGCCACGATGGTCGGCGGCAAGGTCCAGGTGAAATGATGAGCGAGTCCAGATCTCGCGAGAAGATTCTGGAGATTCAAGCGCTCAGCGCACGCTACGGACAGATCGAGGCGCTGCATTCCGTTGACCTCGATGTCGGCGAAGGCGAACTGGTCGCGGTGCTCGGGCCGAACGGAGCCGGCAAGTCGACGCTGCTGCGCTCGGTGATGGGCCTGACAAGCTCCACCGGCACCGTCCGCTTTCGCGACAAGATCCTGCCGCGGCGCGACACATCGGCCATTGCCCGGTCCGGAATCGTGCTCGTGCCAGAAGGCCGCGGCATCTTCGGGCCGATGACGGTCCAGGAGAATCTGCAACTCGGTGCCTACCTCATCGGCGGCCGCGGCGCCGACTTCGAGCGGCGGCGGGAAAAGGTGCTTGCGCTGTTTCCGCGCCTCAAGGAACGGCTTACCCAGACGGCCGGCTCCATGTCCGGTGGCGAACAACAGATGCTCGCGGTCGGACGGGCGCTGATGTCGGAACCTCGCCTGTTACTGCTCGACGAGCCGTCGCTCGGTCTTGCCCCAAAAGTGACGGCGGAGATTCTGGAGACATTGGGTCGGCTCAACCGCGATGGGCTTCCGATCTTGCTGGTGGAGCAAAAAGCGCCGCTGGCCTTAAAGCTTGCGAACCGAGCCTATGTCGTTTCCAACGGCCGCATTTCGGCACAAATCGATCCCCGAGAGATCAAATCCCATGCCGACCTTGCCCACCACTATTTCAACTAACGCCGGCTTGCTTCTGCGATACCTGCCTGCCGTGCTCGCCGTTGGCCTGATTGCCTATGCGATCGTGGCCGGAGGTCATTTTGTCACGCTGGCCGGGTTCGCGCTGATCTATGCGGTGTTCGTAACCGGGCTGAACATTTTCATGGGCTACGCGGGCCAGGCATCGTTCGGCCAGAACGCGTTTGCGGCCATCGGCGGTTACGCCTCCGCGGTCCTGACCGCGACGTATGGCTGGCCGCCGATCCCGGCGCTGATTGTCGGCGCTGCCGGTGCAGCGCTTTGCGCCGTGGTGATCGGTTATCCAACATTGCGCCTTCGCGGCCACTATCTGGCGATGGCGACTTTGGCGATCGGCCTGATCGTCTACGAAGTCACGGTGCAGTGGCAGTCGGTCACGCAGGGGTATATGGGCATTTCGGGTATTCCGCCGCTCGGTATCGGCAGTTGGGAAGTGACGTCCGACCGCGCCCAATTGATCATGCTGAGCATCGTCGTCACGCTTTGCATGGCCAGCGCTTGGCTGATCCGGAATTCCCGCTTCGGCCGGGCGATAGTCGCGTTGTCGGGAAGCGAGGATGCCGCGCGGGCGCTTGGCGTTGACGTGGCGCGCTACAAGCTTGCGGCCTTCGTCGTCTCCGCGGTCTACGCCTCGCTCGCCGGCTCGCTGTTCGTGCATATCGTTGGGTTTGTCAGCCCGGAGGTGTTCGGCATGCACATGGTCATCCTTGGCTTCACCATGCTCTATGTCGGCGGCATCGGCACGATCACGGGTCCCCTGGTCGGCGCGATCGTGATCAATCTGCTGCCGGAAACGTTCCGTGGCCTGAAGGATTATCAGGATCTCGTCTACGGCGCGGCCTTGATCTTGTTGCTGATCTACGCGCCCGGCGGACTTGCCTCGCTGGGCAACGCTCTGAAGCGGCGACCCAGCACGCCGATCCCCGCAACCGCGCCCAAGGGAGCAAGGCCGTGAACCGCTTGGGCGTTCATGCACTGACGCGCCGGTTCGGCGGCCTCGTCGCCAACGATTCCATCAGCTTCGACGTCCCGGTCGAAGGCATTTCCGCCGTCATCGGCCCGAACGGCGCCGGCAAGACCACGCTGTTCAGCATGATTTCCGGATTCCTGGAGCCGAGCGAAGGACGCGTCGTTTTCGAGGGCGAAGATGTGACCGGCGTCGCGCCCGAACGTATCGCAGCCCGTGGTCTTGTCCGCACCTTCCAGCTCGCGCAGTTGTTCCAGAACCTCACGGTGCTGGAGAACGTCAAGGTCGGGCGTCATATCCGAACGAAGGCCGGCCTGTGGGCGGCGCTCGCCCGTCCGGCATGGGCGCGGCGAGAGGAAGCCGAAACCGAGCGACGCGCTCGCGAACTCATCGCATTCGTCGGGCTCGGAGACCAGGCAGACGCGCGTGCTGCCGCACTGCCCTATGGCCAGCAACGACTGCTTGAGATCGCCCGCGCGCTGGCTGCCGAGCCGAAACTGCTGCTGCTCGACGAGCCGGCCGCCGGCCTCAATCACGATGAGACCGAACGCCTGTCGGGCATCATCCGCCGCATCGCGGCGCAGGGCACCACCGTTCTGCTGATCGAGCATGACATGAAATTGGTTATGAACACCGCCGACCGGATCGTCGTTCTTAACTTCGGCCGTAAAATTGCTGAAGGCACTCCCACCGAGGTCCAAGGCAATCCCCAGGTGATCGAGGCATATCTCGGCGGAGTGGAGACGCCGCATGTTTGATCTCGCTTATTTCAGCCAGACCCTTGTCAACGGACTTAGCGTTGGCTGCATCTACGGCCTGATCGGCATCGGCTTCTGCGTGATTTACAACGCAAGCGGCATCGTAAATTTTGCGCAGGGCGCGTTCGTGATGCTCGGCGGCATGATCACCTACGTCCTGCTGACCACGCTGCATCTGCCGATGATCGTGGCGGGCTCGATCGCAATCATCGTGGTCGCCCTGCTCGGCGTTCTGATCGAGCGGATTGTCGTGCGTCCGCTCTGGGACCGCAACGCCACCATGTTCGTGATGATCCTGGCGACTCTTGCGGTGCAGATCGTCATCGAACGCACCACGTTGATCCTGGTCGGCGACCAGCCGAAGAGCATCCCGGTATTCACCGATCTGCCGCCCATCCGGATCGGCGGCGTTTCCATCGGCTATCAGACCCTCTGGATCATCGGCGTTTCGCTCGTGCTGATTGCGCTGCTGGCGCTGTTCTTTCAAAAGACCCTGGTCGGGCGCGCGATGCGGGCCTGCTCGATCAACCGCGAGGCCGCTGCGCTGCAGGGCATTCCGGTGTCGCGCATGCTGGCGCTGTCATTCGCACTCAGCGCGGCGCTCGGCGCGATTGCAGGCATATTGCTGACACCTACCCAGTTCACGGCCTTCAACGTCGGCACCCCGTTCGCGATCAGCGGTTTCATCGCCGCCATTGTGGGCGGCTTCGGACGCCCGTTCGGGGCCTTCCTGGGCGGCATTGCGCTGGGACTGGCGCAGGCCCTCGCGGTGTTCGGTCTCGGGTCGGGCCTGAAGAATGTGGCGGCGTTGTCGGTGCTGCTGATCTTCTTGTTCCTGCGGCCGTCGGGCATTCTCGGCGCAGCCAAATGAGAGCTGACAGATGAACCGTGACGATCCGGCCGCGTTCCGCAAGAGACTTGCCGCCGGTGACCGGCTGAGCGGCACGTTTATCAAGACGCCGACCGGGCACGCGATCGAGATTTTCGGCGACCTGGCCTACGACTTTGTCGTCATTGATGAAGAGCATGCACCGTTCGGTCGCGAAGCGATTGATCATGCCCTGGTCTCGGCTCGGGCGGCACGGATTTCCGCCCTGGTGCGAGTCGCGTCCGCGGCGCCATCAAATCTCCTGTCGGTGCTCGATGGCGGAGCCGTCGGAGTCCTGGTGCCGCATGTCGCCAGCCCCGAGAGGGCCCGCGAGATCGTGGCAAGTTGCCGATACCGCGGCGGCAAGCGTGGCTTTTCCAATTCGCCGCGCGCCGGGCGCTACGGCGGGCTGTCGCTCGGCGAGCATGTCGCACATGGCGATGCGGTCACCACCATCGTGGCCCAGATCGAAGATCCGGAAGCGCTCGATTGCATTGACAAGATTGTACGCACCGATGGCGTCGACGCCCTGTTCATCGGGCGTGGCGATCTGGCGGTGTCAATGGGCGCCAAGGCGCCCGACGCGCCCGAGGTGCGGGCTGCCGCGGAGTACGTGTGCGCTGCCGCGCGGGCGGCCGGAAAGCCCGTGATGGTGTTCGTTGGCAATGCGGACGACGCACGGGCCATGCGGGCCATCGGCGCCAGCGCGTTCATCTTCTCGTCGGATCAGGGATTGATGCGGCAGGCGGCGGTGCGAACGCTGGCGGAGTTTCAAAGCCTGGATTGATCGCATCTGCGCGCTAGGCCATATCGGAGGACAAATCATGAGAGAAGCGATGCGCAAGGCAACCCACGCTAGGCACTACGCCGAACCGCCACAAATGGTGGGTCCGGACGGGTCGCGGCACTGGATCACGCGGGCGGCGAATTTTGTCGTCACCGTAACCGACGCGGCGCCGGACGCGGTGCTCGAACGGGCGCAAAATCCGGACGAATATATGCTGCTGTTGCCGCCCGGAACCGAAGCGTCCATTGACGCGGGCGGCGAACATCTCCACGCCAACGGCAACAGCCTCACCATCGTGCCTCCGGGACACAGCCGGGTGTCGGTTTGTAAGCCCGGAAAAGTGGTACGCGTTTTCTCCAATCGAGCCGCGGATCTGGCCGCGGCGTCGGTAAATGCCGCGACTTATTCGGACGGCGCGCCGGAGATCGCCCCTATCGTTCCTTGGCCCGATCCGGCCCGTGGATTCCGTCTGCACCACTATCCGCTGGACAAGATCCCGAGCCCCGATCCGAGCCCGCTCAAGATGCGGGTGTTCCGCTCGACCAATCTGATGATCAACATCTTTCTGCCTTGGTCGCAGCGGCGCGACGAGACCAAACTGAGCCCGCATTTCCACGACGATTTCGAGCAAATCTCGCTCGCACTGGAGGGCTCGTTTGTCCACCATCTGCGCTACCCATGGGGGGCGAACAAGACCAATTGGGTAGACGACGAACACGAACACTATGACAGCCCATCGGTGCTGGTGATCCCGGCCAACGTGCTTCACACAAGTCAAAACGTTGGCAGGGGCGCCGCTTGGCTGATCGACATTTTCGGCCCGCCGCGCTTCGACTTCTCGTCAAGGCCCGGCTTTGTCGTCAACGCGGCGGACTATCCGATGCCCGCGCGAGCGTGAGTTGGTTCGGACGACATGGCCGTATCCGCCGAATTCATGCTGCATGAAAAGGAAAAAATATGGCTCAAGCCAGCACAACCAACACGATTGAAGACCGCATCGACAGTCTGCTGAAAGGCGCCATCGATCCGCACGTCCACAGTGGACCCTCCATTGCGCCCCGCGGCGTCGATCATCTCGAATTGCTCCGCGAAGCGTCCGCCGCCGGCTTCGCCGCGGTCGTGACCAAGGATCATGACTATAGCGGCGTGATGACGGCGGCGCTTATCGCCAAACACCATCCGGAACTGACCACGAAGATCTATTCCAGCATTGTTCTCAATAACGTCGTCGGCGGGTTCAATCCTTACGCAGTCGAACATACGGCCGCCATGGGCGGCAAGATCGTCTGGATGCCAACGCTGGCGGCCGAAAACCATCTGCGCTGGGAAAAGACTTCGAACTGGGTCCACCCCGCCTCGACCCAGAAAATGAGACCGGCCACCGGGATCCCGGTCCTCAACGCCGACAAGACTCTGCGCGACGACGTCAAGGAAGTGCTCGATGTCATCGCCAAAAACGACATGGTCTTGGCGAGCGGACATCTTCATGTCAGCGAGACGTGGTTGTTGTTCGAAGAAGCCAAACATCGTGGCGTGCGCCGCATGACGCTGACACACCCCGAGGACATTGTGGACGCCTCGCTGAATGACGTAAAGGGAATTGCAAGCATGGGTGCCTTCGTCGAGCATTCGCTTTGCATGTTCATCGAGGGTTCGAAATTCAAAACGTGTTCTAGCGAGGATTTGCGCCGGCAAATCGACGCGGCCGGCGTCAATCAGACGGTGCTGTGTTCGGATCTCGGTCAGACCGGGACCATCAGCCCGCTTGAGGGCTTCCGCCGAGGTATCCGGCTCTGCATGGATTTGGGCTATGACGATGCGGAGATCCGGAAGATGGTCTCGTCGAATGCGGCCCGCATGCTTGAAATCGAAGCAGACGTGTCGCCCGCATGAGCCGCACGTTCAGAACATTGCGGAGCTGCGCAGTCAGTCCTCCACTCGCCCGCCAAAACCTACCGGGCTTGAGCAATGCAAATGCTACCGTTCGCGGAAGGCCCTCGCGATCTGTTCGCACAGCGGCTTCAAAAAATAGGACATAACGGTCCGCTGGTCAGTCTGGATGAAGACCTCGACGGGCATGCCCGGCGCCAGTTTGACGCTGCCCGGCTTTGCGGTTTCTTCTTGAGACATACTGACGCGCACCAGGTAATAGATTGACGCGGTCTTGGCGTCCGGATTAATGCGGGGTTGAACATGTGCACGAAGGATCTCTGACTCTAAGAGATTTTGCGCTTTAACTGATTTTTCCCAACGAACGTTTCTCTTTTTAGTGGCAACGACGTGAGCTCCCCGAAGCAGGTTGGGCCATGAATCGATCCAGCGCGCACACTTATGAAAAGTTGGAGCGGTCTTCTGGCAACGTTGGACCGGCATACTGTTTCGCTGCAGGCACGAGCGCTGCCGCACCAGTTACGCATCACGCAGTAGCTTACGGGCTGCGTATTGTCGCTAATCTGAAAAGCGATCGCTTTTGGCCCGGACGGGCCCCAGATACGCTGGCCGGAGGCGCAGGGTTCTCGCCTCAACTTGCGCCGCGCGGCACAGAACTTTTCGAAGCCGCCTTGTCTATCCTCGAAGATTGTCCGGAGACCTGCGACGCCTCTTGTTACCGATGCCTGCGCAGTTTTCGAAACCGCCTCGATCACGCGCTGCTCGACCGCCATGTGGGAGTCCAACTCCTGAGGCATGTGATAACTGGCGCGACCCCGTCATATTCGAATGAGCGGGCGACAAAGGCGCTGAGACTACTCGCCGATGATTTGGAAAGACAGTTTTCTGATCTATTCGACGCTGTCCGCGCATTTGAGGGCGGCGGCAGCGCTGCGCCTCTTATCATCCGTCGCAAGACTGACGGCACCGAAGTGCTGGTCGACATCCATTCACCTGTGGCGCCCGGAGTAGCAGTATTTGGAACGAACAACCCATCGGCGATTGTCGTCGACGAACTTATGGTGCGGAGACATCTAGGCGAGGCGGTCGGAAGGATCGCAAATTGTTATAAGTTCGACCGCCGATGTCGTGCTCGATCCGGCCAGCAGACCGAGAAAGATGGCTCGCCACACATCCTTCGTGAACTGTGGAAGTGACACGCTTTGAATCAGATGTGCGGCTTACCCAAATCGCAGACATCTCGCCGCCGTCGCGGTCGCTCGAAAGCTCCTGACCATCCTCAACGCCATCCTCAGAGACAATCGGCCATGGCAAACCGCTTGACGAACACAGTCCTTGCCCGCAGTTCCACTGCCAACCCTCCCACGCAGTCGGTATCGAACTGAACCTCTGCCCCGCGACTCCGCAAAACGGGAATTTCCTCTGAGTCCGCCAGAGACACTCGCCCAAGTTTGGAAATATTGGTTCGAATCCAGCAATCTCAGAGACGGCCGGCAGCGCGAAAAACGCGCCATTCGCGGGCCTTTCTCGCTGGTTCTATCGATCTGAAACCGGAGACCGGAGAGCAGACTGGCTGGCTGGGGCGGGAGGATTCGAACCTCCGCATGGCGGAATCAAAATCCGCTGCCTTACCACTTGGCGACGCCCCAACAGACGGCAAATACCGCCCTGCCCAAGCGGCCTTGGCCGCTTGGCGCGGGGTTCATATAGCGGCCACAGCCGTCCCTAGCAACGCCGCGATCCGGCGGCTAGATTGCAGAGATGAATTACCACGCGCCGGTCGACGACATCGCGTTCGCCTTGCACCACGCGGCCGGGCTCGACCGGGCGCTGGCCGAGGGCCTTTATCCCGATTTAAGCCCCGATCTGATCGAGGCGGTGCTGACCGAGGCCGGGCGGTTCGCGTCCGACGTGATCGCGCCGCTGAACCGAATCGGCGACCAGTTCGGCACCCCCTTCAAGGACGGGACGGTCACCACTCCGCCCGGCTGGAAGGCAGCCTATACGGCCTGGGCCGCCGCCGGCTGGAACGGCCTCGCGGCGCCGGTCGAGTGGCAGGGCCAAGGCCTGCCGCAGGCGCTCAACGCCGCCTGCATCGAAATGTGGAACGCGGCCTCGATGGCGTTCGGCATCGGCCCGGTGCTGACCATGGCTGCCGTCGACGCCCTCGCCGACTACGGCAGCGACGAACTCAAGCGCGCCTATCTCAGCAAGCTGGTCACCGGCGAGTGGATGGGCACCATGCAGCTCACCGAGCCGCAAGCCGGCTCGGACGTCGGCGCGCTGCGGACCAAGGCCGAGCGCGCGCCCGACGGCAGCTACCGGCTGACCGGCTCGAAGATCTTTATCACCTATGGCGAGCACGACTTAACCGACAACATCATTCATTTCGTGCTGGCCCGCCTGCCCGACGCGCCGGCCGGCACCAAGGGCATCTCGCTGTTCCTGGTGCCGAAGTTCCTACTGAACGGGGACGGCTCGCTGGGCAAGCGCAACGATGTTCGCGCCCATTCGATCGAACACAAGATGGGCATCCACGCCTCGCCGACCTGTACGATGGTCTATGGCGACGACGGCGGCGCGGTTGGCTATCTGATCGGTGAAGAACATCGCGGCATGCTGTGCATGTTCACGATGATGAACCGGGCGCGGCTCGCGGTCGGCCTGCAGGGCGTCGCCATTGCGGAGCGCGCCACCCAGCAGGCGCTGGCCTATGCCAAGGACCGCCGGCAGGGCCGCGCCCCCGGCGCCGCCGATGGCTCCTCACCGATCATCGATTATCCGGATGTCCGGCGCATGCTGCTGACCATGCGCGGCCTGACCCGGGCGGCACGCGCGATCTGCTATGCGACCGCGGTCGCCCTCGACCGTTCGCATCTCGCCAAGGAGGCCGAAGCCCGCGCCGCCGGACAGGGGCGCGCCTCACTGCTGACGCCGGTCGCGAAAGCGTTCGCGACCGACATCGGCGTCGAGGTCGCCTCTCTGGGCGTGCAGGTGCATGGCGGCATGGGCTTCATCGAAGAAACCGGCGCCGCGCAGCACTATCGCGACGCCCGCATCGCGGCGATCTACGAGGGCACCAACGGCATCCAGGCGATCGATCTCGTCACCCGCAAGCTGCCGCTTGAGGACGGCGCGGTAATGCGGGCCTATCTCAAGGAGCTTTCCGAAATCATCGAACGTATCCGCACGGCCAACGATCCGGCGTTGGGCGCCATCGCCGAGCGGTTGGCCGAGGCGCTCGCCAGCCTGGAACGCGCGACGCAATGGCTGCTGGCGCGGCTCAAAAGTGAACCGAACGCGGCGCTGGCCGGCGCGACGCCCTATCTGCGGCTGTTCGGCGTCACGGCCGGCGGCTGCATGCTGGCCCAGGAAGCGCTGGCAGCGCAGCGCCTCGCCAATGGTGCCGACACCGCGTCGCGGGTCGCCACCGCGAGATTCTTTGCCGAGAACATCGCCGTGCAGGCCGAAGGGCTGGAACGCACCATCACGCAAGGCGCCGACACGGTCGTCGCGGCTTTCCCAGACGCGGCAGCCTGACATGTCCGACAACATCATCGTCCAGGACGAAGGCGCGGTCCGCGTGGTGCGGATCAGCCGGCCGGAAAAGAAGAACGCCCTCACGTCGGATATGTACACCGCGCTCGCGGCGGCGCTCGACAGCGCCAATGCCGATAGCGCGGTGCGCTGTACGCTGATCGCCGGCGTGCCGGGCGCCTTCACGGCCGGCAACGACCTCGCCGATTTCATGAAAGCCGCCACTCAGGGCGCTGGCCTCGCCCGCCCGGCGCATGTGTTCTTGAAAGCGCTGGTGAACAATAACAAGCCGCTGCTCGCCGCCGTGCAGGGCGTCGCGGTCGGTGTCGGCACCACCATGCTGCTGCATTGCGACTTCGTGACCGCCGGCACCGATGCGAAGTTTTCGACGCCGTTCGTCGCCCTCGGCCTGTTGCCGGAGGCCGGATCGAGTCTGCTGGCGCCGCGCCTGATGGGACATCCGCGCGCCTTCGCGCTGCTGGTGATGGGCCGCAAGCTCGATGCCACGCAGGCGCAGGCCTGCGGGTTGGTCAACGACGTCGTCGCGCCCGAAGAGGCCGACGCGCACGCCTTGAAAGCCGCGCAGGACATCGCGGCGCTGCCGCCGGAAGCGGTCGCGCTGTCGCGGCGGCTGATGCGCGGTTCGGTCGACGACGTGGCCGCGCGCATCGACGAGGAAGCCCGGCTGTTCGGCGAACGCTTGAAGTCGCCCGAGGCCCATGCGGCGTTCGCGGCGTTCCTCAACCGCAAGCGTTAATCGAGAAACCTACTTCACCAACGGCTTCAGGTTCTTCTCAATCTCGGCGCGCCGATGCTCCAGGAACGGCGGCAGCGACAGGCTCTCGCCGAGTTTCTCCATCGGCTCGTCGGTCGCGAAGCCCGGCCCGTCGGTGGCGATCTCGAACAGGATGCCGTTCGGCTCGCGGAAATACAGGCTGCGGAAATAGAAGCGATCGACCTTGCCGCTGTTTGGAATGCGCATCTCGGCGAGCCGCGCCGCCCAGGCATCGTACGCGTCGTCGGATACCCGGAACGCAACATGATGCGCGCTGCCGGCGCCGGGCTGCGCCGGCGGCAAATCCGGCTGCACCGCGACATGCAGTTCGGCGGCAGCACCGCCCTCGCCCATCTGGTAGACGTGGACCGGATCCTTGGCGTTGTCCGGATGCGGATATTCCCGAACTTTTCGCATATTGGTCACACGCGTGAGCACCAGATCGGTCGGCTTGAGATCCGGCACGCTGATGGTGATCGGGCCGAGACCGCGGATCTGATGTTCGGCCGGCACCGGACTCTTGGCCCACGGATGCGTTTCGCCCTTGCCGCCATCATCGACCAAGCTGAGGCGCTGGCCTTCCGGGTCCTCGAAATCGAGCGTCGCCCGGCCGTCGCGCTCGACGACGCCGCCATGGGCGACGCCGGCCTTGCTCAGATGGTCTGCCCACCAGACCAGCGCATGTTTGCCGGGGACCCGCAGGCCGGTGCGGGCGATGCTGTGGGTGCCGCGGCGCTCGCGGTCGACCGGCCAGTCGAAAAACGTCAGGTCGCTGCCCGGCGAGGCTTTGCCGTCGGCATAGAACAGATGATAGGCGCTGACATCGTCCTGGTTGACGGTCTTCTTCACCAGCCGCAGGCCGAGCACTTGGGTATAGAAGGCGAGATTGCCGGGCGCGTCCGCCGACACCGCGGTGAGATGGTGAATGCCGGTCAGCTGCATGGCACGCCTCATGTCCCTGATTTCAGCAAGGCATGTGGGGGCAACCGGCCGCAATGTCCAGCTTCGAACCGTACCGACCTATATAGGCTTCTTGAAATAGAAGGCCTCGGCGGGCAGCGACCCATAGGTGAACGGCTCCTGGCGTTTCCCGGTTTCCGTCAGCACCTCGTCGCGCACCTTACGGAACAGCAGGTTGATCTCCAGGCCCGGCGTCCCCAGGTTCTTGATCAGCGAGGTGACGAACGGGCTGTTTGCCGTGGATCCGTCCAGCGCCACCTGCCCGTGCTTGGCCGCATAGGCGACCAGCGTCGCGCCTTCGGGTTCGATATTGGCGAGGCCATTACCAATCGAGCGACTCTTGCCGGCGGTCTTGGTCATGGTCTTGACGAACGGATTGTCGCGGCAGGCATCGAGCACCACGAGGCGCAGCTTGCGGGCGCCATCGACCGCCTGCAGTACCTGCTCCAGCGGCACAGCCTCGAAGGTAACGTCGCGGTCGGACGCCAGCTTGGCGTCGACAGGCACCAGATAATTGACGCCGCCGACTTCCATTCCATGACCGGCGAAATACACCACCGCCCAATCGGCCCGTTCGGACTCGGTCGCGAAGGCCTTGAGCGCCTGCAACACCTGCTCGCGCGACAGGTCGAGTTTCAGGGTGACGCGCGTGAAACCGACGCGCTCCAGCGCAGAGGCCAGCGCGGTCGCGTCGTTCTTCGGGTTCGTCAGCGGCGACGTGTTGGCATAGCGGCTGTTGCCGATCACCAGCGCGACCCGCGCCTCCGTGCGCGGCGCGGCCGGCTGTGCGGACGGCGGAGCCGTATTGGGCCGCACTGTGTTGGGCTGGACAGTGGTGGGCTGGGCAGTGGTGGGCCGCACATTGGTCTGTTGCGTCGGAGTCGGCCTTCCGGCCGGCGGCCTTACACCGATCGGCTGCGTGGCATTGGGCGGCGGCACATTTGGAAGTGGCGCGGTCTCCCTGGCCACCACCAAGCGGCGCTCCATCCGGCTGACCGACTGGGGAAAGCTCTTGGCCGACGGATCAAGCAACACCGCCTTGCGATAGTCGGCGAGCGCCCTGGGGATATCCTGCATGGCCTCGTGGGTCTGGCCGCGCTCGTAGAACAAGGGACCTGACTGTGGAGCCAGCCGGATCGCATTGTCGTGGTCGGCCAGCGCACGCCGATAATCGAGCTTGAGCCGGTAGGCTACCGCGCGGTTGCTATAGGCGAGCCCATATTTAGGATCGACCGAGATTGCGGCGCTGGTATCCGCGATAGAACGGTCATAGTCGCGCTTCCAGCGATAGGCGACGCCGCGATTGTTCAGAGCTCGCGCGTCGCGCGGATTACGCCGCAGCGCAAAATCATAGTCGGCGATCGCGCGGTCATATTCCCCCTTGCGCCGGAATGCGATGCCCCGGGAATTGCGCGCCCTTGCATCGTCCGGATCGATCCGGAGCGCGGTGTCGAAATCGGCGATGGCGTCGTCGAACGCGCTCTTGCGGGTGAACGCCAGCCCGCGATTGGTCAGCGCCCGGATCTGGCCCGGCGGCGGCATGCGCGGCGAGCCCAACAAGGACGAACAGGCCGCGATGATGCGGTCCGGGTCGAGTTTGGATTCGCTGCAATCGCGCTGGGCGGTGCCTTGCGCCGACGCCACGGCCGTGGTCGCCAAAACGGTCAGGAGTGCCACCCCCCCGCACAAACCGAACCGCATTACCGTCTCCTCTAGATGTCGTTTCATTGGTCGCGGCCGTTCATGGTCGGGTTCATAGCTCTACCGGTTCCAGAATTGACCGGACACGACCCGGGCGGCGGCTCAGGATACCGTAAACGATTGACTTCGCGCTCCACCCCAGGTCGGATCGCAACCTGATTCACAACCTTTACTGCAACAGCACTCACAAAGGCTGTCACCATGTCACTGGCCGGAAAGACTCTGTTCATTACCGGCGCCTCCCGCGGCATAGGCCTCGCCATCGCGCTGGCAGCGGCCCGCCAGGGCGCCAATATCGCGGTCGCGGCCAAGACCGCCGAGCCCCACGCCAAACTTCCCGGAACCATCCACACCGCTGCGCAAGAGATCATCGAAGCCGGCGGCAAGGCGCTGGCCCTGACCGTCGACGTCCGCGACGAGGCTTCGGTGCAGGCCGCGATGGACCAGACCGTCGCCACCTTCGGCGGCATCGACATTGTGGTCAACAACGCAAGCGCCATCAACCTGACAAAGGTGGCCGACACCGACATGCGCCGCTTCGATCTGATGCATCAGGTCAATGCTCGTGGAACTTTTCTGGTGTCGAAAACCGCGCTGCCGCATCTCGCCAAGGCCGCCAATCCGCATATCCTGATGTTGTCGCCGCCGCTGGACATGAAGGAAAAGTGGTTCGCGCCCTACACCGGCTATGCGATGGCCAAGTTCGGCATGAGCCTCGTGGTGCTGGGTCTGGCCGGCGAACTGCGCAGCAAGGGCATCGCCGTCAACGCGCTGTGGCCGCGCACCACCATCGCGACGTCGGCCATCAAGAACCTGCTCGGCGGCGATGGCATCATGCGCATGTCGCGGACCCCTGACATCATCGCCGACGCCGCCTGCCGGATCTTCGAGAAGCCGGCGAAAAGCTTCACCGGCCAGTTCCTGATCGACGACAGTTTTCTTGCCGCCGAAGGCGTTACCGACTTCGATCAATACCGGGTCGATCCGACACAGGCGCTGGCGCCGGACTTCTTCGTGCCCGACGACATGCCGCCGCCGGCCTGCGTCAGTTTGAAGCCGAAGGACTGACGCACTCTCCGTTCGTCCCCGCGCAAGCGGGGACCCATTCTTCGCCGACCCTTCAGTGCAAGAGCTGGATTCCCGCTTGCGCGGGAATGAGCGGAGCAAGCGCCCTACGCCTTCAAACGCGGGATCAACCGCAGCGCATTCTCGGATCCGATCGCCTTGAGATCCTCCGGCGATAGTCCGAGCGTCTGCAACTCCTTCATCTGGCCCATGCCGAAATACGGATAGTCGGTGCCATAGGTGATCTGCGAGGTCGCGACCAGTTTGGTCAGCGCCGCGATCGATGGGGCGCTGGTCGCATTGGCCGTGTCGTAATACAGCCGCCTGAGTTCGCCGACGATCCCGTCCGGCGCGAACTCCTTCAAGTTCGGCCGCTTGCCGTAGAACGAGTCGATGCGGGCCGCCATCATCGGGATGGTGCCGCCGGCATGCGAGAACAGCCATTTGATGTCGCGGGTCCGCGCGAAGGTGCCGCCCAGCAGCAGGCTGGTCACCGTGCGCGTGGTGTCGTGCGGCACTTCGATGACGGCCGGGAACGTGCCGACGCTGAGATTGCCGCAGCAGCTCGCGACCAGCGGGTGCACGTAGACCACCGCTTTCCGCCGATTCAGTTCGTCGAACACCGGCTTGTAGGCCGGGTTGCCCAGCCACTTGTCGCCGTAATTGCTCTGCAGGCCGACGCCGTCGGCCTTGAGCGTATCGAAGGCGTATTCGATCTCCTTCAGGGTCGCGTCCGGGTCGAGCATCGACAGCGTCGCGAACAGCCCGAATCGGCCCGGATAGTCGCGCACCATCTCGGCCGCGTAGTCGTTGCAGGCGCGGGCCATCCGGCTCGCCTCCGGGGCCGGCAGATCGAACCAGACGCCCGGCGTCGAGGCCAGCGACAGCACGCCGACCTTGATGCCGTCTCTGTCCATGTCCTCGATGGTCTTGGCGCGCGACCAAGCCACCTGACCGGGGAAATGCGGCTGCTTGCGCGCCACTTCCCAATCCAGCCACAGCTTTTGATATTCCGGCGGATAGAAATGATGATGGGTGTCGATCAGCGTCGGCGCGCCCTGCGCGGGAGCGACGTCGGGCAACAGGCTGGCGCCGCCGAGCGCGCCAAGACCGACCGCACCGAGGCCGGCCAGGAACTGCCGGCGCGAGGCACCGCCACAGCACACACAACCACGGAAATGATAGGAAGCCGTCCGGAGCGTCATAGGCGTTCTCCCGAGTGCCGTTCATGCGACGGCTTATCCATGGATTGAGACAGTCCGGCCGACCGCGGTCAACACCTCTCGTCATGCTGCATGCTGCCGGCCCACCCCGCGGGTCGGTTCCCGGGCCGGGTAGCAACCCGCGCGCAGGCACGCTAGATAGTCTCCATGTCCACCCTGCTCGTGACTCATCCGGCCTGCCTCGACCATCTGACGCCGCCTGGCCATCCGGAGCGCCCGGACCGGCTGCGCGCGGTCGAACGGGCGCTGGAGGATGAGCGGTTTCAGGCGCTGCTACGGGTCGAGGCCCCCATGGCCTCGCTCGAGACCGTCGCGCTGTGCCACCCTGTCGACTACGTGACGCAGATCCGCGACGTCAGCCCGAAGGAAGGCATGGTGCGGCTCGACGCCGACACCACGATGTCGCCAGGCACCTTCGAGGCCGCGCTGCGCTGCGTCGGCGGCGCGGTGTTCGCGGTCGACGAGGTGATGGAAAAGCGCGCCACCAATGCCTTCGTGGCGACCCGCCCGCCGGGCCATCATGCCGAGACCGCGCGGCCGATGGGCTTCTGTTTCTTCAACCATGCCGCCATCGCGGCCCGCTACGCCCAGAAGCGCCATGGCGCCGGACGAGTCGCCGTCGTCGATTTCGACGTGCATCACGGTAATGGGTCGCAAGATATCTTCTGGAACGACGCCAGCGTGCTGTACGCTTCGACCCACGAGATGCCGCTCTATCCGGGCACGGGCTCGCGAAGCGAGACCGGCCTGCACAACAATATCGTCAACGCGCCACTGTCGGCCGGCGACGGCGGCGAGGCCTTCCGGGCCGCGTTCGAGACCACGATCCTGCCGCGCGTGACCGCGTTCATGCCGGACCTGTTGATCATCTCCGCCGGTTTCGACGCGCATATGCGCGACCCGCTGGCCAACCTGAACCTGCTGGAGGCCGATTTCGCCTGGGCGACCCAGAAGCTGATGGACATCGCCGACAAGAACGCGCATGGCCGCATCGTCTCGGTGCTGGAAGGCGGCTACGATCTCGAAGGCCTCGGTAAATCCGCCGCGGCCCATGTGCTCACGCTGATGCGCGGCTCCTCCAACACCTGAGAGTGGCGCACTTCGCGCACCCAATGGAAACAACCATGGCCGACAACACCCACGCCGACGTCAAACGCCTGACCTTCGAACGCGCGATCGAGGAATTGGAATCGATCGTCAAGCGGCTCGAAGAAGGCAAGGTGCCGCTCGAGGAATCCGTGACCATCTATGAGCGCGGCGAAGCGCTCAAGCGCCGCTGCGACGAATTGCTCAAGCAGGCCGAGGCCCGGGTCGAGAAGATCACCCTGGATTCCGCCGGCAAGCCGACCGGCACCGAGCCGCTCGACGCCGGCGGTTGATGGCACCGCCTCTCTGTCTTTCCATTCCCGTACCCCACGAGGCCTGCGTTGATCCGTCGGCGCCATGTTTTCTATATCGAAGGTTATGACCCGCAGGGCATTTCCGGCTATTTCCGGCTGTTCCGGCGCGAGTTGACGCGCGCCGGCAAACTGTGGCCGATCCAGAGCGTCGCCAGCGAACCCGAACTCGATGCCGACGGCATCGCCGGGCGCTGGCAGGTCGAGACCAAGGGGCCGAACTGGCAGGTCTCGACCACCTACGAATTCCTGCGCCTGGAAGACCTGATCCGCAAAGATCTCGACCGCTCGATGGTCGTGCGGTTTTTCCGGGTGATGGCGGTGTTCTTCGAGAACCTGCTCAACGGCACCACGTATCGGGTGTTTCGCGCGTCGTGGCGGTTCGGGCTGTTTTACGTCTATCCGACCCTGCTGTTCGCGCTGGCGGTGCTCGGCCCGGCCGCGCTTGGCTTGGCCTTATGGCGGGTATTGCAAGGCCCGCTTCTTGGCTGGGCGGCGGCGTCCATCGCGGTGGCGATGGCCGTGGCGCTTTATGCCGTAACGTGGAAGTTCAAGGACCGCTGGTTCGTGCTGCAACTGGTCGAGGATTGGCTGTGGGGCCATGACTGGATCTATGGCAAACGCCCGGACTTCGACGCCCGGCTTGATGCCTTCGCGCAACGTATCGTGGCACGCGCTCAACAGGGCGGCGTCGATGAGTTGATCGTGTTCGGCCACAGCGCCGGCGCGACCGTGCTGATCCCGGTGATCGCGAGAGCGCTGGAGATCGACCCGGCTTTCGCCCGCGCCGTCCCGCGCCTGACCATCGCAACGCTCGGCAGCGCATTGCCGCTCGCCGCGCTGCATCCGCGCGGCCGGCAGGTGCGCGACGCCGTCGCGCGCGTCGCCGTCGAGCCGAGCCTGACCTGGGTCGATTGTCAGGCCCGCAAGGACGTCATCAACTTCACGCATTTCGATACGGTCAGCGGCATCGGCCTCGATATCGGACCAGAGCGCTGCAATCCGATCATCTGGCAGGTGCGCCACCGCGACATGCTGGAGGAAGAAACCTATCGGCGCATCCGCTGGAATTTCTTTCGTGTGCATTATCAGTTCGTCATGGCGAACAATTTGCGCGCGCCCTACGACTACTTCATGTTCGTGTGCGGGCCGGCGCCGCTGACCGATTGGGTCGAGCACCGCGCCGCAATGCATGAGCAATTCGCGCCCGACGCGAGCTATACGCCCCCGGAGACTCCGGCCCTCAGGCCAGCGGTTTAGAATCCACCGACCATCCGCATCAACAGCGTACGCGGCAGAAAACGCGGCAGCAGCGTCATCACCTGGTTGGGCATGCCCGGCACGATGACGCGCTGGTTGCGCATCAGCCCGTCATAGCCGTCGCGCGCCACGCGTTCGGCCGAGCGCATCAGCACGTTCGGAAAATGGCCCTGCGGAATGCCGGCGCGGTCGAGAAATTCGGTCTTCACCGGACCGGGGCACAGCACACTCACCTTGATGCCGCGCGGCCGCAATTCGTGGTGCAGGGCCTCGCTGAACGACAGCGCATAGGCCTTGGTGGCGTGGTAGACTGCCATGTTGGGTCCGGGGAAAAATCCGGCAATCGACGCCACATTGAGGATGCCGCCCTGGTGCGTGGCGGCGCTGTCGACAAAACGCAGCGACAGGTCGGTCAGCGCCCGCACATTGACGTCGATCATCGAAAGCTGCGTGGCGCGGTCGCTGTCGGCCGCTGGCCCCAGAAGTCCGAACCCGGCATTGTTGACGACATTCTGCACCGCGAGGCCGCGCGCCTCGAGCGCCGCCGCGATGCGCTCCCCGGCATCGGGTAACGCGAGGTCGATACCGAGCACGTCTGGCCGCGCCTGCCCGAGCGCCGCGATCCGGCCGGCCAACGCCTCCAGGGCGGGCACCCGCCGGGCCGCCAGAACCAACGCGTGGCCGCGCGCCGCGAATACTTCGGCCAGCGCTTCGCCGATCCCCGACGAGGCACCCGTGATCAGCGTGACCGGCTTGTACGCGGCATTCATGGCGACACCCCGAAACTCGACAAAGATCGGCGGCTGCGTCATACCGGCCGCCGCGCTGGCGCGCAACGAGAGGAATGCATGAACCGTCTCGCGCAGAAGACGATTTTGCTCACCGGCGCGGCCGGCACCGTCGGCGCCGCCATCGCGGATGCGGTCGAGCGCGAAGGCGGTATCGCGGTCCGCACCGATGTCACGGCTTCGCCCGGCATCGCCCATGTGCTCGACGTCACCTCCCCGGCCGACTGGCAGAACATGATCGCCGCCATCGAGGCCGGCAGCGGCCGCCTCGACGGGCTGGTGAACGCCGCCGGCATCGCGGCGCGGGGCCACATCGAAGACACCGACTTTGCGCTGTGGCGGCAGGTGATGGCCGTCAATCTCGACGGCGCGTTTCTCGGCTGCCGGGCCGCGCTGCCGCTGCTGCGCCGCCAGGGCGGCGCCATCGTCAACATCGCCTCGGTCTACGGCCTCGTGGGCGGCGCCAATGTGCTGGCCTACAGCGCCTCGAAGGGCGGCGTGGTCCAGCTCACCAAATCGGTCGCGCTGCATGGCGCCAATTTGAAGCCGCCGGTGCGCTGTAACGCCGTGTGCCCGGCCTATCTGGAAGGCCCGATGGTCGATGCCGTCGCCGACGCGACGCCCTATCCTGACGTGGTGCGCCGGTCGCTCGCCGCCGAAATCCCGCTCAACCGCTTCGGCCGCGCGACCGAAGTCGCCGAACTGTGCGTGTATCTGCTGAGCGACGAATCCGCCTTCGTGACCGGCAGCGCCATTCCGGTCGACGGCGGCCTCACGGCGCGGTGATCAATCCGTCTTGATTTTTTTGATTGGTCGCATTGTCGGACGGCGAACCGGTAACCACTTCGCCTGACAATGCTCCAGCGTGCTACACTGGCCGCGCCGGAACATCTAGCGAAAGGCCCGTCATGAGCTTCTTCCCCGGACCCGACCCCACCGCTGGCGACGCCAAGGGCTGCGACGCCGTCGACATGGTGATCGTTTCGCGCAGCGTCGATCTCGCCGGCTTCTCGGTGCGGCGCGCGCTGCCGCATGCCAAGCGGCGCATGGTCGGTCCGTTCGTATTCTTCGACCATATGGGGCCATCGGAGTTCAAGGTCGGCAACGGCATCGACGTGCGGCCGCATCCGCATATCGGGCTGGCGACAGTCACGTTCCTGTATGACGGCGAGATCATGCACCGCGACAGCCTGGGCACTGAACTCCCGATCAAGCCCGGCGAGTTGAACTGGATGAGCGCCGGGCGCGGCATCGTACATTCCGAGCGCACCGCGCCGGAGCATCGCGCGGTCGGCGAAAAGCTGCACGGGCTGCAATTGTGGGTCGCGCTGCCGGCCGCCGACGAAGAGGGCGAACCGTGGTTCGCGCATCATGGCGATGCCGACCTTCCGACCGTGGAGGGCGACGGCAAGCGCGTGCGGCTGGTCGCCGGTTCGCTGTTCGGCGCGCGCTCGCCGGTCAAGACCAGTTCCGACACGCTGTTCGCCGACGTGGCGCTGGAGCAAGGCGCCTCGATGCCGATCGACGCCGGCTACGAGGAGCGCGCGGTGTATGTCGTGAAGGGCGAGATCGACCTGCAGGGCGACCGCTTCGGCGAAGGCAAGCTGCTGGTGCTCAAGCCCGGCGACGTGCTCAAGCTGACCGCCGTGATGCCGAGCCAGATCGTCATCGTCGGCGGCGCCGCGATGGATGGCCCGCGCCACATCTGGTGGAATTTCGTGTCGTCGCGCAAAGAGCGTATCGAGCAGGCCAAGGCCGACTGGAAGCTCGGGCGGTTCGATACGGTGCCGAACGACGCGACCGAATTCATTCCGCTGCCGGAGTGAACGGACGCGGCACGTCGCTTCGCTGTTTTCGGTCTGCGCAACGCCGCGTCGGTTTACCCCCCTTGCGGGAAGGGTTCACCAGCACTCATGGCTCGCATCAGATGGCGGCGATGGTTTGCACCTCGACGAGAAAGGGCTCTTTCACGAGGCGGTCGACCATCAACAACGTATTGGGTGGGTACACTCCATTAGAAAACATCTTCGGAAACTCGCGCAGACGGAACTCCATGAATTTTGGGATGTCCTGCGAATGAACAAGGTAAGTTGTGAACTGAACAACATTTCCCCAGGATGCGCCCGCGGAGCGTAGGGCAGCATCGATGTTGCGAAACACCTGAGCGGTCTGGGCATCAAAGTCGCCCTCACCCACCACATGGCCTTGCGCATCGGCGGCCAGCATGCCGGCGATGAACAGGAACTCGTTCGCCTTCACCCGCGTGACATGGGTATATTGCCCAAGCGGTGCGCCAAGCTCGGACGGATTGTAGATATCGATTTTTGCGCTCATGCGAACCTTTCCGATGTTATGTGGCGGCGCACGAGTTAACCCGTGAGCGGCCTGCTATCGACTGTGGCTTGGCCGGTGCGGCGGTGGCAGCAGACATCAAAGTCTCGGCGCATAGGTGATGATCCGAACCGGCGTTGGCTCGAACCCGTTCGCCGGATTGAATATCTGCGTGCAGTTAGAAGCGACGCAAATCACATCCCGCTCCGCTCGCAGATCGACATAGTCGCCGGGCTTCGAGATGCCGTCCACGATGGCCATGGTCCCATCCTTCCCGACCGGGACGTACATGAACCAGTTGACGTTGGTCGCGATGTCGTCACGCGTGAGACCGAAGGGCTTGAGCGCAAGCTCGAAGGTGTCGCGGCAATTGCCGGGTCCGGCTTCGTTGTAGCGGATCCGGTTCATCTCCTCGCTGCAGCAACCGCCGATCGTATCGTGATATCCGCACGTATCTATGACGACGGTCATGAGGCGATTGCCGCGGTCGGACCAAAGCACCGACCCTTCGCGCAAAAAGATGTTCGCGCCCATCTTCATCGTGTTCGCGGCATTGTAGCGATCCTGAGGTGCGGCCGCGTCGTAGCACAGAAAATCGACCGCCTGCTTGCCCTCAAGATCAATGATGCGAAGACGCTGGCCGGCCTCAAGTTTGCGGCCCCAGGGTTGGCCGGCCGGAATGGTGATATCTTCCAGGATTTCGCCATCGACATCCGACACTTCGCCGACTTCTCTCGTCACGGTCATGGTTGCCTCGGTTGGTGTGAACAACGCGCTAGAGCGCGATGCGCTTAAGTTGAATCGCCATCGCGCTCTAGCCTTTTGTTTGAGCATGATCTTTTCGGAAAACCGGTTCCCACTTTTCCGGATCATGCTCTAGTTCGCGCGTCATGATCTTCCGGCATGTATCCTTGGTCGGAGCGCGGCCGGCACGTCAGGCATTGGGCAATCCCACGACGGCTTCGATCTCGACCTTCATGCCCGGGACGGCGAGCTTCGAGACTTCAAACAATGTGCTGGCCGGGCGCGCGCTGCCGAAATATTTCTGCCGTACCGGATTTATCTTGGTTCGATCATTGACGTCGGTCAGCAGGACCGTGACCTTGAGCACATCGGAAAAGGATGCGCCGGCCGCTTTCAGGATCTTGTCCATCGCGGAGAATATCGCTTCCGCCTGTGCGGCGGCATCGTCGCCTCCAATCACATTGAGATTCTCGTCAAGCGGCGCAATTCCGGAGATGAAAAGCAGATTTTCGAACGCCACGGCATCACAATAATGGCTGATGGGCGGGTTCAATCCCGGGATCGAAAACTCCCGACGTTTGGCAGGCGCTGCTGTCATAGTACTTTCTCCTTGGAAACGACGCGCTGGCGTGGTGCGGCGATCGCGGGCGCCGGGCCCTGACCGCTCATGAGGAAATAGATCACGCCGGAAGCCGCATCGCGGATGTGCTGCGCCAGGGCGCTACGGGCGAGCGATGGGTCGCGGCGCGCGAGAACGTCGGCAATGGTGGCATGCTCCGCACCGGGCATTTCAGGGATTTTATAGGCGTTGATGTACATGAAGATGTAGGGCTGGATCGAATAACGCGTCCGCCGGATTTCATCCATCAGTCGCGGCATATCCGACGCCGCGTAAATGATGTCGTGAAATTCGTCGTGGCGAGCGAGCCACCGCTTCGGATCGCTTGTTGCTTTTTCCATCCGGTCGAGTTGCCGGCCGAGTTGGTCAAGAATGGCCGGCGTGATGCGCGGAGCCGCGCGCTCGATCGCGAGAGATTCGAGTGCAACGCGGATTTCGAACAGCTCGACAATTTCCTTCTGCGTTCGCGCCGTGACGAATGGGCGGCGGTTGGCGCCAAACGTCACCAATCCTTCGGCCTGCAATTGCAGAAGCGCCTCGCGGACCGGCATACGGCTGATGCCAAGCGCCCGACCCACGACTTCGGCGCTGATCGGTGCATTGGCCGGCAACTCGCCCGACATGATCAGGTGCTTGAGATGATTGTAGGCGACGCGCTGCGCGTTCATGACCATTGCTCCTTCACAGGCGCGACTGCGAAAGTCACACAGGACAACTTGCATATACGATTTAACCGCGCGTGTGCGGAATTATCCACAAGAACTGTATCCAGTTTATGCCCCGCAATTCGACCTCGCAGGCATTGCACGAAATCCCAGTCGGATCGCATGAGGAAGCGGAAGACCTCGTAAAAATTCAATTTTTTCAATAGCTAAAGGCCGGGCCTGCTCAACAGGCAGGCATCTGGCTGCGACCGTTTAGGCAATCTGCGGCGCAAAGGTGCAGCATCGCTTGTTGCGTTGGCACCTGGATTCGTATCCACTTATCGTCTGACCAATGACGGAGCGGGACATGACCACGCGTCGCGATGCATTGAAGCTTCTTGGTGCTGGTAGCGCATTCGCCGGGATGGGCGGGTCGCTCACAAGCGCGCAGGGAAATGTCGTTACGATCACGAGCCTCGGCGGCAAGTGGGAGCAATCGATCCGCGAGCACTTCATTCCGCACTTCAAGAAGAAGACCGGAGCGGAAGTCCGCGTGGTGCTCGGAGCGCCTCCGGCCTGGACCGCCCAGGTCGAAGCGTTGCCGGGACGTCCCCCGCTCGACGCCATCGACAACAGCGAACTCCTCGCCATCTCGCTGATGGACAAGGGGCTGGTGGTCAAGCTGACCGAGGACAAGGTACCAAACCTTAAGAACACGCCGGACCTGTTCCGCAAGCCGTTCGACGATTTCGGCGCGTCGTACCAGTATTCGACTTCCGGCATTTTCTACAATGCGGAAAAGATCAAGGAGCCACCGAAGACCTGGGCGGAGTTCTTCGAGCGCGCCGGCAAGGGCGAATTCGGCCGCGCCATCACGTTGCCCGACATGCCCTATGCCTGGGGACCGCATTTCATCTGGCACTATGCGACCGCTCTCGGCGGAGGCATGGACAAGCTCGATCCGGCCTTCGACGCATTGCGCAAGATCAAGCCCCATGTCGTGAAGTTCTGGGGCACCGCGCTCGAGGTCGAGCGCATGATCATCAACAAGGAAGTAGACATCGGCGTGCTGTGGGACGGCCGCTCGTTCGCGCTGTCGACCGGCGCCGCACCGTGGTTGCGCTTCGCCCGGCTGGGACCGCACTCGCTTGTGACACTTTCGCCCGCGCAGGTCGTCAAGGGCGGCAACGAGGCGCTCGCGTTTGAGTGGGTCAATACCCTGCTCGATCCCGAGCCGCAGCTCGAATACTACAAGCTCATCAACTTCACGCCGACCAACAGCAAGGTCGTGATCCCCGAAAACATGCGCGCCAACATCATGCCGCTCGACCAGGGTGTGCTGCCGTCGTTCCGGGACCTGGCGAAAGTCGCTCCCCGAATGGTCGACCGGTGGAATCGCGAGATCCGGGTCTGATCGGCGCCGCGCATCATGGGGGCCGGCGGGATAGCCATCGGGCGTCGCGGAATCACGATCCTGTTGCTGCCGGTGGTGGCGATCGTGACCGCCGGCTATGTCTTGCCGGGCCTCGTGCTGCTCGTCATGAGCTTCGGCGTAGTGCCCACAAGGCCGTCATGGGCGCAATTCACCCTTGAGCATTACGAGCGTCTGCTCGGCGACGTCTATTACGCGCGAATTATCGGTTACACGCTTTTTTTTGGGCTCATCGTTGCGACGATTACGGCGCTCATCGCGTTTCCGGTCGGCTATTACCTGGCGCGATCGCGCAGCCGCCTGACCAGCCTTTATGCCGTGGTGACATTTACGCCTCTCGCCGTCGGCATGAATATGTTGACGCTCGGCTGGATGGTCATTCTCAGCCGCACCGGCTTCGTCAATTCGCTGCTCACCGGCACCGGTATCGTCACCGAACCGCTCCATCTCCTTTACGGCTGGGGCGCCGTGATCGTCGGCATGGTCCACGTGACGTTCACCTTCATGGTGCTGCCGATCGAAGCCGTGGTCCGGCAAATCGATCCGGCGCTGGAAAAGGCCGCGCGCACGCTCGGCGCCGGGCCGCTGCGCACCTTTTGGGAAGTTGTTCTTCCGCTCAGCCTGCAGGGCATCGCAGCGGGATTTCTCATTGTCTTCCTGCAGGTCTGCGGTGCCTTCGTGTTGCCTCTTCTGCTCGGTGGGCAGGGCTTCACCGTGGTGCCGATCGCGATCTGGGAACAGATCACAGTGTCGTCGGATCGCCCGTTCGCGTCCGTGCTGTCGGTCACTTTGATCCTGGTGTCGCTGATCGTGATGATGCTTCAATTGCGCATCGCAAGAGGCAAGGACCTGGTCTGATCATGCGCACAGGTTGGGGGCTGCCGCTTTACGCGACATTCATCGGTTTTCTGCTGCTGTTCCCGCTTGCGATCGTCGTGGCGGTCTCGTTCGATCCCGGCGTCTATATCCGTTTTCCAGTGACGGGCTTTAGTCCGCGCTGGTACGTCCGGATGTGGGCCGACGAGACCATCGTGCTCTCGATCGTGAACAGCCTGATCGTCGGATTCTCGTCGAGCCTGATCGGCGCCATCGTGGCCATTCCGGCGGCGCTCGCGGTCACGCATGGCGGACGATTCGTAAAAGCGGCGGTATATCCGTTCCTGCTGTCGCCATTCGCGATGCCGTGGCTGGTTTACGGTCTGGGCATTCTGTTTTTCTGGGGCCTCACCGGACTGCGGCTGTCGTTGTGGACGCTGATCGTCGGGCACACCGTGCTGGCCATTCCTTACGTCCTTCGCGTGACGCTCGCCGTGCTGCGCAGCATGCCGCCCAACCTGGTGCGCGCGGCGCGGGTTGCGGGCGCTTCGCCATGGCAGGCGTTTCGCTATGTGACCCTGCCCTACATACGTTCGGGCGTGACCGCCGGCGTGTCGTTCGCGCTGGTGGTCTCGCTGACGAATATTCCGGTTTCTTTGTTTCTCACGACGGCCGATAACATCACGCTTCCGGTGGCGATCTTCAATTACATGATCAACAATTTCGAGCCGCTTGTCGCGGCCGTGTCAGCGGTGCAGGTCCTCATGATCGGAGTCATTATTTACGCGGCCCGGATTGTCGGCGGGGTCGATCGTGCCTGATCTCCCATACGATCTCGAACTGATCGCGGTCAGCAAGTCCTACGATGAGAATGCCGTCGTTAACGACGTCTCCTTCGCCATGAAGAAGGGCGAATTTCTGTCGCTGCTCGGTCCGAGCGGTTGCGGCAAGACGACCACCTTGTCGATGATTGCCGGGTTCGAAACCCCGACCCGGGGAGAGATCAAAATCCGGAATGAACGGATCGACGACCGCCCGCCGGAGCGGCGCAATATCGGCATGGTGTTTCAGAACTACGCGCTGTTTCCGCACATGAAGGTGGCTGAAAATATCGGGTTCGGGCTGCGGATGCGAGGAACGCCGCGCGCCGAGATCGCCCAGCGCGTCATCGAAAGCGCCCGGCTCGTCAAGGTGGAGCATCTGCTCGATCGGCTGCCGCGGCAATTGTCGGGCGGTCAGCAGCAGCGCGTGGCGTTGGCGCGCGCGCTGATCGTACAGCCCGCCCTGCTGCTGCTGGACGAACCGTTCGGCGCGCTGGACCGGCTGCTGCGCGAGGAGATGCAAATCGAGGTGCGGTCGCTGCTGAAGCGGCTCGGGATCACGACGGTCTTTGTGACCCATGACCAGGACGAGGCGCTTTCGATGTCCGACCGGGTTGCCGTCATGTTCGCCGGCAATATCGGGCAGATCGACATGCCCCAGGCCCTGTATGATTCACCGCGCACCGAATTGGTGGCTGGCTTCATCGGGAAAGCGACCTTCATTCCCGGCCGGCTGGAAGGCGATCCGCTTCGTTTCGTTTCACCGGACGGCACTTTTGACGTTCCGGCAACGCATGCGCCGCCGAGTTCCGGGGATGCAACTTATTTTCTCCGACCGGAAGCCATTCGTATCGCGACGAATGCATCGCACTATCAGAACGAGGTGTCAGGCAGCGTCATTGCCAGCACCTTCTTCGGCGATCGAAAGATGATCATGGTCGGAACGCCAAGCGATCAGCGCTTCCTTGTCGCCGTGGACCGCTCGACCGCGCTGGAGATCGGCGCGCCGGTCAGGATAGGGTGGATGACAGCGCATGCCGCGCTATTCCAAGGCGGCCTGCGCCAGTGAGGCTGATGAAGCTACCCGGATTGGCACGAGAAAAACGCGTGGCAACCCAACTGCCTAAGCCGTAGCGCGGCCGCCGCTCTCGAACCGATGTGCCGCTCAGACTACTTCCTGCCGCGCAATGCCTTCAGGTCCGGCAGCTTCTGCTTGACCTTGCCGATATCGCGCCAGGGATCGGCTTTCAAATTCTTCAGCCGCTTGGCGATGTTCTCGACATTGAACTGGTCGGCGCTTTTGATCCGGCCGATTTCCTCCCACGCGACCGGCACTGAGGCCGCGGCGCCGGGCCGCGCCCGCGTCGAATAGGCGACAATGGCGGTGGCGCCGCGTCCATTGCGCAGATAGTCGACGAAGATCTTCCCCTTGCGCAGGCTCTTGGTCATCTTCGACACATAGAGCTTCGGTGAATCCGCCTCCATGGCCAGCGCCATGGCGTGCGCGAAATCCTTGCTGGTGTCCCAATCGCTGCCGTCGATCGGCAGCACGACATGCAGGCCCTTGCCGCCCGACAGCTTCACGAAGCTGACCAGACCCAGCGCATCCAACCGTTCGCGGATCTCCCGCGCCGCCGCCACCATCTGCGCCCAGGCAACGCCTTCCCCGGGATCGAGGTCGAACACGATGCGGTCGCAGCTTTCGATATCCTCGATGCGGCAGCCCCAGGCATGGATCTCCAGCACGCCGGCCTGCACCAAAGCGAGTAGGCCTTCGAGATTGTCGATCGCGATGGATTCCGTACCCTCGGTATCGGCATCCGCCACCCGCAGCAGCCGCTCGTCGTCGAGTCCGGTCGATACGTGTTTCTGGAAAAAGCATTTCGTGCCGGCACCCGACGGACAGCGCACCAAAGCCAGCGGCCGGCGCAGCACATGCGGCGCCATCCAGTCCCACACCGACTGATAATATTCGCCAAGCATCTGCTTGGTGACCTCGGCGTCCTCCCAATAGACCCGGTCCGGATGGGTGAAGCGCACCCCGGCAATTTCGGTGGTGCCTTTGGCCGGCTTGGTGGCTGCTTTCGCGGCCGGTTTTGACGTCGCCTTGGCCGCAGATCTTTTGGCCGCCGCTTTCACCTTCGTCTTCGCGGGTTTTGCCATATCGGCCATCTCTTGTTTGGTGCTGACATCCGCCTCGCCGGACTTCGGCGCGGTCGCGTTGCGCTCGCGCACCACTTCCTTGGCCGACTTGTCCTCACGCACGCCCTTGAACGAAGCCTGCCTGACCAGCCCTTCATGGGTCCAGGTCTGGAAGTCCGCTTCGACCACGGTCGTGGGTTTCACCCAATGGACCGGACGGCGGCGCTCCTGTGTAGGCATTTTCTCGAATGGCGGCTTGTCGATTTCAAGCGGCTTCAACCGCTTCCACAGCTCGCGCCCCGTCTGCTGCGTATAGCCGGTGCCGACGCGCCCGCCATAGGTCAGCTTGCCGTCCTGGTAGTAGCCGACGATCAGCGCGCCGACCGCGCGCGGATTGACGCTGGAATCCGCGAAGCCGGTCACCACCAGTTCCTGGCGCCCTTTGCATTTCGACTTAATCCAGCCGTCCGAACGGCCGGACCGATATGTGCCATCGCGGCGCTTGGAAATGATGCCTTCCAGATCCAGGCGGCACGCCTGCTTCAGTACCAGCGCGCCTTCGTCCTCGAAATGCTCGCTGAATCGCACCTTCGCCCCGTCGTCCGCAGATGGTACCAAGTTTTCCAATTCGGCTTTGCGCTCCTCAAGCGGCAATGCGGTCAGGTCACGGCCGTCAAGATGCATCAGATCAAAGGCGTAGTAGATGAATCGATCCAGGCGTCCGGCCGACAGATCGGCCTGCAGATCGCCGAAGTTTGAAATGCCGCCGTCCTCCTGCGACACCAGTTCGCCGTCGATCAGCGCGCTGTCGGCATCGAGTCCGGCGACCGCCTCAGCGATGTTGGAAAACCGGTGGGTCCAGTCGAGGCCCTTGCGGGTCAGCAGCTTGACCTCGCCGTTTTCAAGCCGGGCCTGAAGCCGGTAGCCGTCGAACTTGATCTCATGCAGCCAGCCGGCATCCGCCGGCGCGTGGGTGCGCAGCGTCGCCAGCATCGGCGGGATGAAGTCGGGCAGCCGCGCGCTGCCTTTGGATTTGGCCTTTTTGGCTTTGGCGGATTTGGTCTTAGCCGCTTTGGCCTTGCGCGGCGTACGGGCGGCGGCGCGACGGGGTGACACTGCCTTCTTGGCTTTGGCGGTTTTGGCTTTCGCGGCGGGCCTGCTGGCAGAGGCCTTTTTGGCCGTAGAAGCCTTCGCCTTCACCGGCCTTTTGGCGCTCGGCTTGGTATTGTCGGCGACGCTGGCGTTGGAATCCCACACCCGCGATTTGCCTTCGGCGATCTCATCGAGGTCGCGGCCGGTCGCGACCGAGAGCTTGGCTTCCTCCAGAATGTCAGGCTCGCCTTTGTCCCGGGCATATTCGTCATGCGATTTGATCAGCAGCCACGGCTCGTGCTTGTCGCCCGGCTTGCCGCGCAGCCGCACCAGATGCCACAGGCCGTGTAGCTTCTCGCCGTCGAGATGAAACGACAGGTGGCCCTTTTTGTAGCCCTTGTGCGGATCTCCTTCCGGCGTCCAGGTGCCGCGATCCCATAGCATCACGGTGCCGCCGCCATACTGGCCCTTCGGAATCGTGCCTTCGAAGTCGCCGTATTCGACCGGATGGTCCTCGACATGCACGGCGAGCCGCTTATCGGCCGGATTGAGGCTCGGGCCGCGCGTCACCGCCCAGCTCTTGAGCACGCCGTCCATCTCCAGCCGCAGATCGTAATGCAGCCGGCTCGCCGCATGCTTCTGGATCAGGTAGCGGTTGCCCTTCTTGGCGCCGAGCTTGCCGCGCGGCTCCGACGTGACGTCGAATTGGCGTTTACGGTGATAGGTCTGCAGGCCCATACTTGAACTCTCGCATCAACTGGCGCGCTTGCGCTTCGCGGCCGGCTTGGGCGCGCGTTTGGCCGCCGACTTCGCCGCAGCTTTGGCCGGAGGCTTGCGCGCCGTCTTCGAAACGCTGGTCTTAGAGGCCATTTTGGCCTTTCCGCGCGTGTTGTCGTTGCTGCCGGCGTCGCCACTCCGGCCGCCCTTTTCAGCGTTCACACTGCGGCGCAGCGCATCCATCAGATTAATGACATTGCTCGGCTGCGCGGCCGGCGCCGCCTGCGGCTTGCGGCCGGCCTGCTTGGCGGCGATCAGTTCGGCGAGCGCCGTCTCGTAGTGGTCCTCGAATTTGCTCGGATCGAATTCCGCCTTCTTGGTGTCGAGGATGTGCTCGGCGAGCTTGAGCATGTCGTCGGACACCTTCACGTCCGGCACGTCCTCGAAATATTCCTCCGGATCGCGCACCTCGTTGGCGAAGCGGATCGCGGTCGCCACGATGCCCTTGCCGCGCGGCTCCAGCATCAGCACCTGCTCGCGCCGGTACAGCACCACGCGGGCGAGACCGACCATGCCCTTGTCCTTCATCGCCTCGCGAATGACCGCGAAGGCCTCGACCCCCACTTTGTCGTTCGGCACCAGGAAGAAGGATTCGTCGAGATACAGCGGATCGACCTCGGAGCGATCGACGAAGGATTCGATATCGATGGTGTGGGTGCTCTCCAGCGCGACCTTGTCGAAATCCTCGTCCTCGACCTGCACGTAGGAGTCATTGTCGAGCTTGTAGCCCTTGACCCGGTCCTCATCCGGCACCTCTTCGCCGGTTTCGGCGTCGACCACCTGATTTTTGACCCGATTTCCGGTCTCCCGATTGATGACGTTGAAACGGATGCGGCTGGACCGGGTGGTCGCCGGGAACAACGCCACCCCGCACGACACCAGCGACAACTTCAGGTAGCCCTTCCAGTTCGCACGCGGTGCCATGACGCCCAGCCCTACTGACCGACTCGGGACGAGTCGGGGGAGAACGCCGGGCGGCGGAACCGGTTCCCGGCCGCAATTTACCGTGCCTTTTTAATGCCTTCGGCCCGCCCCAGCCGTGCCGCCATCAACACGGCATCCTGACCGGGCGGCCGGCCGATATCGCTCGATTGTGCCGCGGTTTCTGGTATGTCAGGACTAAGACAGGTCCCGACTGGAAGACCCTGATGTCCAAGACTTTACCGTCCAAGACCCCACTGCTCGACCTGGCCCCGACCCCGGAGGCGCTGCGCCGGCTGGACGACGGGCAATTGCGCCAGTTCGCCGACGAATTGCGCCAGGAAACCATCGACGCGGTCGCGGTGACCGGCGGCCATCTGGGCGCCGGGCTCGGGGTGATCGAACTGACGGTGGCGCTGCATTACATCTTCGACACCCCCCGCGACCGGCTGATCTGGGACGTCGGCCATCAGGCCTATCCGCACAAGATTCTGACCGGACGGCGCGACCGCATCCGCACCCTGCGCCAGGTCGACGGCCTGTCGGGCTTCACCAAGCGCGCCGAGAGCGAATACGACCCATTCGGGGCCGCGCATTCCTCGACCTCGATCTCGGCCGGCCTCGGCATGGCGGTGGCGCGCGACCTGGATGGTCGCGACAACAATGTGATCGCCGTGATCGGCGATGGCGCGATGTCGGCCGGCATGGCCTATGAGGCGATGAACAATGCCGGCGCGATGAATTCACGGCTGATCGTGGTGCTGAACGACAACGACATGTCGATCGCGCCGCCGGTCGGCGCGATGTCGGCGTATCTGGCCCGGCTGATTTCCGGCCGCACCTACCGGTCGATCCGCGAGATCGGCAAACATCTCGCCCACAAGCTGCCGAAATTCTTCGAGGAGCGCGCCGCGCGTGCCGAGGAATATGCCCGCGGCTTCTGGACCGGCGGCACGCTGTTCGAGGAACTCGGCTTCTTCTATGTCGGGCCGATCGACGGCCATAACCTCGACCACCTGCTGCCGGTGCTCAAGAACGTGCGCGACGCCGGCGCCGGCCCGATCCTGGTCCATGTCGTCACTCAGAAGGGCAAAGGCTATCCGCCCGCCGAGGTGTCGGCCGACAAATATCATGGCGTGGTCAAGTTTGATGTGGCGACCGGCGCGCAGGCCAAAGCCAAGTCGAACGCCCCGCAATACACCAAGGTGTTCGGCGAGACGCTGGTGCGCGAGGCCGAGAAGGACAACCGCATCGTCGCCGTCACGGCCGCGATGCCGTCCGGCACCGGCATCGACATTTTCCAAGAGCGCTTCCCGGCCCGTACCTTCGACGTCGGCATCGCCGAACAGCATGCCGTGACCTTCGCGGCGGGTCTGGCCAGCGAAGGCTACAAGCCGTTCTGCGCGATCTATTCGACCTTCCTGCAGCGCGGCTACGACCAGGTGGTGCACGACGTCGCGATCCAGAAACTGCCGGTGCGCTTCGCCATCGACCGCGCCGGCTTCGTCGGCGCCGACGGTCCGACCCACGCCGGCGCCTTCGACATTGTCTATCTGGGCTGCCTGCCCGGCTTCGTGCTGATGGCGGCCGCCGACGAGGCCGAACTGGTCCATATGGTGGCGACCCAGGTCGCGCTCGACGACGCACCGTCGGCGTTGCGCTATCCGCGCGGCGAAGGCGTCGGCGTCGAGATGCCGGAGCACGGCGTGCCGCTGGAGATCGGCAAGGGCCGCATCGTGCGCGAGGGCCACAAGATCGCGTTGCTGTCCTACGGCACGCGCCTCGCGGAGTGCCTGAAGGCGGCGGACGAATTGGCCGCGCTCGGACTGTCGACCACGGTCGCCGACGCCCGTTTCGCCAAGCCGCTTGACGTCGATCTGGTGCTGCGCCTCGCGCGCGAGCACGAAGTGCTGATCACGATCGAGGAAGGCTCGGTCGGCGGCTTCGGCGCTTATGTGCTGCACGCGCTGGCCGAGCACGGCGCGCTCGACGGCCACGTCAAGGTGCGCAGCATGGTGCTGCCGGATGCCTTCATCGACCATGACTCGCCGGCCGCGATGTACGCCAAGGCCGGCCTCGACGCCGCCGGCATCGTCACCAAGGTGTTCGAGGCGCTCGGCAAGGATGTCGCCGCCGAAACTGTGAAGCTCGCCTGACAATGAGTTGCGGTGATACTTTATCGCCATTTTTAAAGTACGTTGATCGCTGTCTTTAACGGCGCATTAGCCCTGCCGTCGCGGCGTCGAAACTATTTCCGCCGCAGCCCTCCGGCATTGGGGATTGATAAGTATTTTTACGCCAGTTTCGCCCCTGCGGACGGGAGCAACGAAGCCACCTGGCGCCGGGACAACGTAAGATGCGAAAATTGCCGTGGCGCCGGATCAGTGGACCTGTGTTGACCGTCCTGGTCAGCCTGGGAACACTGTACGTGCACCGCCATGTGGTACAGATCGTCGTGCCCGGAGCGCTGCCGTTCATGGCCGTGCTGTACAGCGCCTATGTCGGCGGCCTGCGCTCTGGCCTGGTCAGTTCTGTGATTGCCATCGTATTTTCGATCATCGTCAATTCACTTCCCGGTCACTTCCTGACGTTCAATGCGGAAGGATTTACCCGGCTCGGCGTTCTTAGCGCCTCCGTCGTGATCGCCACACTGCTGCTCGGCACGTTGCGCGGCCGCGCTGCGCGGCTGCTGCAGATCGAGCGGGCGAGTCGCGCACGGGTCGAGGCCACAAATGGCGAGTTGATGCGCCTGCATGCCGCGCTCCACCGTGTCGACTACGGCATCGTGCTGCTCGACGAGGAACTGCGCGCGCAGTTCATCAACCGCGCCTATCTGCGCCTATTCGACCTGCCGGCCGCTCAGATAGAGTCCGGCATCGGGTTCGCCGATCTGCTGCGGCATGCGCGCGAGTCCGTGCTGATGACACTGCCGAACGCCGAACTTGAGATTTATATCGCCAAGCGCATGGTCCAGATGCGGACCGGCCTCGAGAACAGGACCGACCTGCGGCTCACCAATGGACAGGTGGTGCGCGCCCAATCCACCCCGCTGCCGGAAGGCGGCTGGATGCTCAGCTACAACGACGTCACCGATCTGGTCAGCCAGGCCGATGAAATGGCCCAGCTTGCCGCGATCGACGGCATGACCGACCTCTATAACCGTCGCCACTTCCAGAAGCTCGGCCAGGAAGCCTGCGAACGCGCCCAGCGCGAGCGCAAACCATTGTCGCTGCTGATGATCGACATCGATCTCTTCAAGACGATCAATGACCGGTTCGGCCATGCCGCCGGCGACGACGTGATCCGCAGCGTGGCAAATCTTTGCCGGACCGGAATGCGCCCAGGCGATATCGCCGCGCGACTGGGCGGTGACGAGTTCGCGCTGCTGTTGCCCGACACATCGATCGAGATCGCCACCGCTCTCGCCGAAACCCTGCGCCAGCGGATGGCCGGGTCGCCGATCTCGAACGCGGAAGCGGACGCCACGGCGACGATCAGCATCGGTGTCGCCGATTCCACTTCCGGCATTCGTTCGCTCGGCGATCTGATGCTGCGCGCCGACACGGCGCTCTATCAGGCCAAACGCGGCACCCGCAACAGCGTGGTCCGGGCCGGCGAGCATCACCAGGCCGACCATCTTCAAGCCATCGTGGCGGCCTGAGATTTCAAGCTATATTATTGGCACTCGTTTGATCCAATCCGGCGCGTACCGGAGCATTGGGATTGAGAGCCGATGAAGGTCTATCTCGCCGGGCCTGACGTCTTTCTGCCTGACGCCATCGCGGTTGGCCGCCGCAAACGCGACATATGCGCGGCCCACGGACTCGTTGGCCTGTTCCCGCTGGATGGTGAGGTCGCCGCCCTCGGGCTGGATGCCTCAATGGAAATTTTCCAGGCCAATACCGAATTGATGGCGCAGTCCGACGCCATTATCGCAAACCTGACGCCGTTTCGCGGCCCCAGCGCCGATGCCGGCACCGTCTACGAACTCGGCTTCATGGCGGGCCAGCGAAAATTCTGCACCGGCTATTCGAACATTCCCGGCGTCTATCTCGACCGGGTCGCCGCGCGGCCGCAAGGAGGAGCCTCGCCGCTGTATGACAGCGACGGCCTCGTGGTCGAGGATTTCAAGCTCGCCGACAATCTGATGATCGTCCACGCGCTCGATCTGTACGGCCATGCGCTGATCGTGCCGGAGCAGCCGCCCGATGACGTGTGGCACGATCTGACGGTGTTCGAGGCTTGCGTGCGCATCGTTGCGGAGCGTGCGTAACGCCTTGCCATCACTTCACCTTGCAGCCGTTCTCGAAGATCTTCAGCTTTTCGGCGCGGCCCTCGGCCGGAAAGGTGACCGACGCGTCGGCCATCTTGACCGTCAATTCGCCGGGCGCCCGCAGCACCGCCAGCAACGGGCCCAAGGTTATCTTTTTGGCCTCGCCAAAAGTAAAGCCGTTCAATTCGTCAGTCGTGGTCGCGCCCTTCAGGCTGACCTTGGCGCCGCCGGCCGACAGTTCGATAGTCAGCGGCCGCTTGACCTTCAGACTCTTCACTTCCTCATACACCGTCAGGCTGACGCCGCGCTTCTTGTCGCAGACCAGCGTAAACCGGGCGTCGTCGCTGTTCGGCGTCGCGAAGCCCATCGCGGCGCCGTTGCCATCGACCTCGCCGTACCAGACCGGCTTTTCGTCATCCTCGGCGACCGCCGGTCCGGCCAGCATGGTGACGCCCAACAGCATGAGCCCAATCAGTTTCCGTGCCGTCATGTTGGCCTCCAATTCGTGCGCCGACGTTCTCGGCAATAGACCCTGTAGTCGGTAACGGGGCCAAAACGGTTCGACCGGCAAATGGGAATTCGCCGGACGATGATCGCCCGCCACACTGGCCGATATCGGCCGGCCTTGCTATGCCGACCGCATGAGCCCCCGTATTCGCGCCGACCGCCTGTTGGTGGATCGCGGCCTGTTCGACAGCCGCGCCAAGGCCCAAGCTGCGATAGCAGCCGGCCTGGTGACAGCCGACGGCCTTCCGGTCGGCAAGGCGTCGGACCTGATCGCGCCGGGTGCCGCCATCGAGGCGACGCCGGTCCATCCCTATGTGTCTCGCGGCGGCGTCAAGCTGGCGGCGGCGCTCGACCGGTTCTCGATTGATCCGCGCGGCCGGATCTGTCTCGATGTCGGCGCCTCGACCGGCGGCTTCACCCAGGTGCTGCTGGAGCGTGGCGCGCGTCATGTCTATGCGGTCGATGTCGGCACGGCCCAACTCCATGATACGCTGCGCGGCCGGCCGGACCTCACCGTGCTGGAGCAGACCGATATTCGCCGGCTCGACGGCGCGACCCTGCCCGAGCCGCCGGACCTTGTCGTCATCGATGTCAGCTTCATTCCGCTCGGCCTGGTGCTGCCGGCCGCGCTGGCGCTTGCCAGGATGCCGGCGGATCTGGTCTCGCTGATCAAGCCGCAATTCGAGGCCGGCCGCGCCGAACTGAAGAAGGGCATCGTGCGCGACCCGGCGGTCCGGCAGGCGGTCTGCGACGCGGTCGCCGCGCAGGTCGAGGCGCTCGGCTGGGTCGTGTCCGGCGTGATGCCGTCGCCCATCAGTGGCGGCGACGGTAATCTGGAATTTCTGCTGGGCGCGCGGCGCGCCGTGTGATGCCCTCACATCTCTCTTGAATTTATTGAACTTTTCGCATCTAATTCAACCTGCGTTTGCAGTGACGGCGATGCACCATGTCTTTTCTGCTTCAGAAAGACGTTCCGCTGGTCCTGACCATCATCGTGGCCGCATGGACCTGGATTCTGTCCGAGCAGGTCAAGAGCTTCGATAAGCTGCAACTCGTCGAGTACCAATACAACGCCGGCGGCAACAACAATAAGCTGCTGTTTCGCAACGCCTCGCAGTCGCAAAGCATCAAGTCGCTGAAAATCGTCGTGACCTGCCGGAAGGGCCCCGACTGCTTCGACCGCAAAGGCGATTTCGCCGGCACCACGGAAATCGTGCCGCCCTTCGGCGTCAAGCCGCAGGAGATCGGCAGCGAAGGCAACAGCTACGGTACGTTCACGTTCAGCCTGGCGATCGGCTCGGCGATCGTGCTGTCGATGTATCTGAAAGACCCGAGCGGCGAACTGCGCTTCATGGTCGTCAACGCGCAGGAATTCGACCACCTTCAATTGGTCGAAACCAATTCATGGTTTGCGTGGCTGTACCGGTACGAATGGGTCTTGCTCTACCTGCTGCTGTTCGTCGCGACGATTGGCGTGTTCTGGCTGATGAAGACCCAGCCGCCGGCAGGCCCGGCACCTAAAGCTGAATCCCGGTTGGTGCGTCGCGCGATACTGCGATTTGCGCGAAAGAAGTTCGATCCAACCACCCGACGATGGAAGTAACGCGAGGGGCCCGTCATGCTGCAGCTCTTGGCAACTCTTTGCATCCTGATCGGCGGCATCGCCACCGGTTTTGCTGCAACGCGCGAAATCAAATTCATCGCCACCACGTTGAACGGCAAGCCGATCAAGGGGCAGATCGTACAGCGTCGCGGCAACACGCCGCCCGAAGTCGTCGGCATGCTGGACGATACCGGCAGCAAGCAGATCGCCGATATCCAATGCATCACCGGGTTGCAGTTCCAGATCGTGGTGCGGGAAACCTCGCTGTATATCGGCAGCAACGAATGGAAGGACTGCAGCTACGGCGAATTGAAATTCGTCTTCAACGAGGTGGTGTGGAGCGCCGACTACAAGGTCGCGCTCGAACAGCTCAACACCTACATCCAAAGCGGCACGCCCGAACAGCAATTCGACGCGCTGGTCGCGGCGGGAGCCTACGCCAAGGGCGATTACGGAACGTTGGCGCTGGCGACCGGCCGGTTAAAGATCAAGATGGGCGGCGACAACACCATGACCAAGGTGTTCTCCGTGCTCGAAAAGGATTCCCTCGCCCGCGCGCTCGGCGTCAAGAATGGCATCGAAGTCAAGCCGACCGGCGATGTCGTATTTACCAAACCGACCATCGAGAAGTTCAATCAGCTCAAGGCGGCGCATAACATTCCGTTCATGTCCATCGATGACCCGCTATTCAAGACGTTTGTGGCCAAGGAAGATCTCGTCAACATGAAGAACACCTCTTTTCAGTATAAGCTGCCTCCGAGTTGAGCTTGTTCGGGTGTGGCATTTTGTTCGGCGATATGACGCCGATATGACATCAACGGGCAATTTTGCACCGCCAGACCGCATGATCGGCACATAATGTTGCGATCTGCCCCGAATGGCCCCGCGGTACCTTTCTCTTGCCGCAAGCATCGTTATGGTGCCGGCCATGAATCAGCCGGACCATCGAATCGCCGCCGCCTCCGGCGGCTGGGACCTTTGGCGCGCCGAAATGCTCGGCACGATCAAGCTTGCCTTGCCGATCGCCCTCACCCAGCTCGGTCAGGTCGCCATGATGACCACCGACCTGATGCTGGTCGGACGGCTCGGCGACGCCGCCGTGGCCGGCGCCGCGCTCGGCCAGACCGCGATGTTCGCGGCCTTCGTGCTCGGCCTCGGCTTCGCGTCGGCTGTGGCGCCGCTGGCCGCGCAGGCCTATGGCGCGCAGGATCCGCGACTGGTGCGCCGCGCCTTGCGGGTCGGACTGTGGGCCACGGTGATTTTCGGCCTGCCGCTCACGCTCGCACAGTTATGGGGCGAGGAAATTCTATTGGCGTTCGGCCAGTCGCCTGAGGGCTCGGCTCTTGCCGGCCGCTATCTCGACGGGCTGGCCTGGAGCCTCATTCCGGGCTGGTGCTTTCTGGCGCTGCGCAACTTCATGGGCGCCGTAAACCGGCCCGAGCCGGCGCTGTGGATCATGCTGGCCGCGGTGCCGATCAACGCCGTGCTGGCCTATGCGCTGATCCACGGCGCGTTCGGCCTGCCGCGGCTCGATCTGCTGGGAGCCGGTCTCGCGACCACTATCGTGAACTGCCTGATGTGCGTCGCCACCGTGGCGGTCTGCTACGCCTGCCGGCCGTTCAAGAAGTATCGCATTCTCGGCCGGTTCTGGCGGCCGGACTGGAAGCTGTTCGGCCGGCTGCTGGTGCTCGGCGCGCCGATCTCCGGCTCGTTCTCGCTGGAATACGGGCTGTTCGCGGTGGCCGCGCTGCTGATGGGCTGGATCGGCACCGCCGCGCTCGCCGCGCACCAGATCGCGCTGCAAAGCGCCGCGATCCTGTTCATGGTGCCGTTCGGCATCTCGATGGCCGCCACCGTGCGGGTCGGCCACGCGGTCGGCCGGCGCGACGCCGCCGGTGCGCGCCGGGCCGGCTTCGCGGCCACAACGCTCGGCATCGTGTTCATGGCCACGATGACGCTGATCATGATCGCGACGCGAGACCTTATCCCGTTGGTGTTTCTCGGCATTGACACCCCGGCCGACAATCCGACGCGGGTGCTCGCCGCCACGCTGATCATGGTCGGGGCGACGTTCTTCATCGCCGATGGCGTGCAGACCGTGGCCAATGGCGCGCTGCGCGGGCTGAACGACACCAGCTTGCCGATGTTGTTTGCCGTCTTCAGTTTCTGGATCGTCGGATTTCCGGCCGCCTATGGGCTGGGCTTTCCGGCCGGGCTTGGCCCCTATGGCGTATGGATCGGCCTCTCGATCAGCCTCGCCGTCTATTCGGTGCTGCTGATCTGGCGCTTCCATGTGCTGACGCGGCGCGGCTATCTGCCGGCGCTGGCACAGGCATCGCCCGCGCTCGCCCCGCTCGATCGCGCCGCGTGACCGACACCCTCACCATCGATTACATCGGCCAGCGCGGCGACGGCGTCGCCAACACGCCGAACGGCGCCGTGTTCGTGCCATTCTGCCTGCCCGGCGAAGCGGTCATGACCGAGCCGGTGCCCGGCCACCCCGACCGGGCGCATCTGCTGCGCATCGAGACACCGAGCCCGGACCGTATTGCGCCGATCTGCCCGCATTTCGGCGTCTGCGGCGGCTGCGCGTTGCAGCATTGGCAGAGCGACCAATATCGCGCGTGGAAGCGCGATCTGGTCGTCACCGTGCTGTCGCAGGCCGGCATCGAGGCGCCGGTCGACGAGTTGATCGACGCCCATGGGGCCGGCCGCCGCCGCGCGGTGCTGCATGCGCGGCGCGGCACCCACGATATTCTGGAAGTCGGCTTCGCGGCGCCGCGCGCGCACCAGATCATCGGCATCGACCGCTGCCCGGTGCTGGCGCCGTCGATGGACGGCACCATCCAGGCCGCCTGGGCCATCGCCGAGGCGCTCGGGCCGGTGCGCAAACCGCTCGATATCCAGGTGACGGCCAGCGACGTCGGCCTCGACGTCGACGTGCGCGGCTCCGGTTCATTGTCGACATCCGTATCGGGCGCCCTCGCCCGCCTGGCCGCGCCGCATCGCCTCGCCCGCATCACCCGGCATGGCGACATCGTCGTGCAACGCACGCCGCCGCAGCTCAAGGTCGGCCGCGCCAATGTGCTGTTGCCGCCCGGCGTATTCCTCCAGGCGACCGCCGAAGGCGAGGCCGTGTTGGCGCGCCTCGTCGTCGAGCATGTCGGCGCCGCCAAGAGCGTGGCCGATCTGTTCTGCGGCGTCGGACCGTTCGCGCTGCGGCTCGCCGAGCGCGCCCGGGTCTTGGCCGCCGACAGCGAGGCCGGCGCCATCGCGGCACTCACCAAGGCGGCCGCCGGCACGCAGGGCCTCAAACCGATCCTGGCCGAGACCCGCGACCTGTTCCGCCGGCCGTTCATCGCCAAGGAACTGTCGCGCCTCGATGCCATCGTGTTCGATCCGCCGCGCCAAGGCGCGCAGGCGCAGGTCCAGGAGATCGCGCTGAGCGGCGTCAAAACCGTGGTCGCGGTATCCTGCAATCCGGCAACCTTCGCGCGCGACGCCGCGATCCTCATCGCCGCCGGCTATCGCCTGACCCGGGTGACGCCGGTCGACCAGTTCCGCTATTCCGCGCACGTGGAAGTGATTGCCGGATTTTCGCGGTAGGCCTTATCTCGGCCACAGGGGCGACACGATCATGGACGCATGACGATGGGCGCAAACGATGCGCGCATCAAAGTTGCGATAGCCCTATGGACCGTATGACCAGCATGACGACCTTTGCCAAGGTCGTCGAAAACGGCAGTTTTTCGGCCGCCGCACGCGCCCTGCAAATGTCCGCCAGCATGGTGACGGCGCATGTCCAGTCGCTCGAAACCCGGCTCGGCGTGCGCCTGCTCAACCGCAACACCCGACGGATCAGCCTGACCGAGATCGGCCACGCCTATTTCGAACGCTGCGTGCACATCCTCGCCGAACTGGACGAGGCCGAGCGCGGCGCCCAGGCGATGCAATCGACTCCTACCGGCACCTTGCGGCTCAACGCGTCGATGGCGATGCCGACGCTGCTGGCGCCGGTGATCGCCGAATTCACCGCGCTGCATCCCGATGTTTCGGTCGACATTCGCCGAACCGACAAACTGGTCGATCTGGTCGAGGAAGGATTCGATCTGGCGGTGCGCAGCATGGCGCTGCCCGAATCGAGCCTGATCGTTCGCCGGGTGGCCTGCTATCGCCTCATAGTGTGCGGTGCGCCGGCCTATCTGGCGCGGCGCGGAACGCCCCGCATACCGGCCGACCTCGAAACGCATAATTGTCTGATCTACCCGCACACACCGTGGGGCGATAAATGGCTGTTCAACGGTCCCGACGGCGAACACACGGTTCGCGTGAGCGGCAATCTGCGCGGCAACAGCGGTCATGCGCTGCGGCTGGCGGCGCTCAACGGCCAAGGTCTCTGCATCACGCCGAGCTTCATGGTGGCGAATGAGGTCCGGGACGGGCGCCTGGTTCCAGTGCTGACGGATTTTCTGCGCACGCAGTACGACGTCAACGCGATCTACCCGCACCGCCACCATCTGTCGATCAAGGTTCGGATCTTTCTCGACCTGATGATCAAACGGTTCCGCGACAACCCAGATTGGGCGGACATCAGCCCGGACAGCAAGCCGGTGCGCATCGTCCGGGCCGGCTGAAGACGCACGATTTATTCCCTTCCGATTATTCCGTCAGACCGAACAATCCATTCGATGGCGCGCCGGTTATCGGCAGTTGAGGCCAGACCTATATGCCGCTCCCCGGGCAGCTTCCCTCCGCTTCGCGATGAAGCGAACCGTTTGCCGTCCCGTTGCTACGAATGGAGAACTGAAATGATCAAGCTTGTTTCCGCCCTTGGCCTTGCCGCGCTGATGCTGTCTCCGGCGATGGCCGCCACCTCGGGCAAATCTCATCGCGCTGTCGAGAGCTATGCGCAAACGGCGCCCGGGTATGCGGCCAACGGCGCGTCGTCGTCCGCGGACAGCCCTGCCGTGATCGTGGGTGGGCAGTATATCGGGCAGGATCCGGATGCGAATGTACGTCTGGATCTGCGCCGCGAGGCCGGCAGCGAAGGCGAATAATGAACTAGATATCTGCGATGAAGCGGCCGGCTTAGAGCATGATCCCGAAAAGTGGGAACCGGTTTTCGGAAAAGATCATGCTCAAACACAAAAGCTAGACCGTGATCCGATTCAATTGAATCGGATCACGGTCTATGCCGGCCGCTTCGTCTTCAATTGCCCCAGCGTTCGCGGCGCAGTCTTTCGCCGACCGAGCATGACACGCGCGGCGCCTGCGCCGAGGCCGGCACCACACGGTGATCGGGCGTCCTCTGCGCTATTTCCAGCACCAGCTTGGTGCGGACAGCGTCGCGGAATTTTTCGCGCTCGCGGATCGGCACTACGAAAGCGCCAGGCCCTCCGATCACGCAATCCTCGTAATAGATATCGAGTTCTTCGATATCCATCGTCGAACTCATCGGCCGCTTCAGCATGATCGGCAGACCGTTGATCACGATACCTTTGGCCAACACCTCGTCGCGGGTCAGGTCGACCAGCGGCCCGTCATTATTGGCGCCGTCTCCGGATACGTCGATGACCTGCCGCGCGCCCTTGTAGCCGCTGTTCTCGAACAGCGGCGCGGAGAACAACAGCGCGCCCGAGATCGAAGTGCGCGAGGCCCGACGGTACGGCTGCTTGGTGATTTCCTGCGCGACCGCATCGGCGGATTCCGGTCCGTCGATCAGCCGCCACGGCATTACGATCCGCTGATCGTTGGCGCCGGCCCATTCCACATAGGTGATCGCCACCTTGCCAAGCATGCCCTGGCGCAGCGCCTGCAAGAACTCCTTGGAGGTCAGGGCTTCGACATAGCCCTCGCGCTGCAACGCCTGCTCTTCCGGGTCCATGGAGTAGGAAATGTCGACTGCCAGCACCAATTCGACATCGACCGGAATGCCGGCGCTGCTGTCGGCGGCGCGCGGCTTCGACAGCGGCGCAGCGCGGCTGGCCACCGAAGCGGTCAGCGCAACGGCGCCAACCAGAGCCAGCGCCGTCAGGACCACACGACTTCCGCGCATCCGCGCCTCCATTCCGTGCCCCAAGGCTCACACCTTGAGTCGGAATGGTGGCATGGCGGCCTTTGCAAAGAAAGCCGCGTGAACCGCTTACCGGGTATCCGGTTTAGCTTTCCAGCTTCTCGGTCGCCGCGATCTCGATGCCGAAGCCGCCCAGCCCGACATAGGTCCTGGTACTGGAGGACAGCAGCTTGATCGACGAAATGCCGAGATCGCTCAGGATCTGCGCGCCGAGGCCGATCTCACGCCATTGCTGGTTGCGGGCGGCGTCCGAGCCGCTGTCGCCTTCCTGCGGGATCGCGAAGGTGGGCACGCCGGCGGTGCCGTCGCGCAAATAGATGATGACGCCGCGGCCTTCGGTCTTGAAGCGCGCCAGCGCCGCCCGGATGATGCGGGCGCCGCCGAACACGTCGCCGATCACGTCGGCGCGGTGGAGTCTGGCCGGCACGTTGCGGCCATCGCCGATCCGGCCATAGACGAACGCCATGTGGTGCACGGCATCGAACGGCGTGATGTAGGCATAGCCCTGCAGCGTGCCGATCTCGCTCGCCACCGCGAATTCGCTGACCCGCTCGACCAGCTTGTCGCGGCCCTGGCGGTACTTAATCAGGTCGGCAATCGAAATCCGCTGCAATTTATGCTTGTCGGCGAATGCCATGACCTGCGCGCCGCGCATCACCGTGCCGTCATCGTTCATCAGTTCGGACAGCACGCCGACCGGCGGCAGGCCGGCCAGCTTGCACATGTCGACGCAGGCTTCGGTATGGCCGGAGCGCATCAGCACGCCGCCTTCGCGCGCCACCAGCGGAAACACATGGCCGGGCCGGACGAAATCATTGGCGCCGAGATTGCCATTGGCGAGCGCGCGCACCGTATTGGTGCGCTCCTCGGCCGAGATGCCGGTGGTGAGGCCATGGCGCACATCGACCGTCACCGTGAAGGCGGTACCGAGCGGCGCGTCGTTCACCGCCACCATCGGATCGAGATGCAGGCGCTTGGCCTCCGCGACCGGCATCGGCGCGCACACGATTCCCGAGGTGTGGCGGATGATGAACGCCATCTTCTCCGGGCTGCAAAGTGACGCTGCGACGAACAGATCGCCTTCGTTCTCGCGGTCGTCGTCGTCGCTGACCACGACGATCTCGCCGCGCGCAAGGGCGGCCACGGCATCGTCAACGCGCTTTCGGGTGTCCTGCAAAAGAATTCTCCTGCCTCAGTCTGTCGGCGCCTGCGCGCGTCAGGCCGAGGGTTGTTTTGGGAACGGCCATTCCGGCGCTTCGCCGACCTGGCCTCGTTGGCGCAAATAGTGATCCGCGATGACGCACGCCACCATCGCCTCCCCGACCGGCACCGCCCGGATGCCGACGCAAGGATCGTGGCGGCCCTTGGTGATCAGTTCGGTTTCGGTGCCGTAGCGGTCGACGGTGCGGCGCGGATGCAGGATCGACGAGGTCGGCTTGACGGCAAAGCGCGCCACCACCGGCTGACCGGTCGAAATGCCGCCCAGAATGCCGCCGGCATGGTTGGACAGGAACAGCGGCTGGCCGTCATTGCCCATGCGCATCTCGTCGGCGTTGTCCTCACCGCTCAACATCGCGGCCGCAAAGCCGTCGCCGATCTCGACGCCCTTGACGGCGTTGATGCCCATCAGGGCGCCGGCCAGATCGGCATCGAGCTTGGCATAGACCGGCGCGCCGAGCCCGGCCGGCACGCCTACGGCGATCACTTCAATGACCGCGCCCACCGATGAACCGTTCTTGCGCACGCCATCGAGATAATCGGCGAAGGTCTTGGCCATTTCGGCATCCGGCGTGAAGAACGGATTGCGCGTGACCTCGTCCCAGTCCCACCGGTCGCGATCGATCTTGTGCGGGCCGATCTGGATCAGCGCGGCACGCACGTTGAGGCCCGGCACGATCTTGCGGGCGATGGCACCGGCCGCAACGCGCGCGGCGGTTTCCCGCGCCGAAGCCCGGCCGCCGCCGCGATAATCATGCACGCCGTATTTGACGTCGTAGGTGTAGCCCGCATGGCCCGGCCGGTAGGCGTTGGCGATGGCCGAGTAATCCTTGGAGCGCTGGTCGACATTCTCGATCATCAGCGTGATCGGCGTGCCGGTCGTCACCTGCTCTCCCGTGGCCGGATCCGCGAAGACGCCGGACAGGATACGCACCGCGTCCGGCTCCTGGCGCTGCGTGGTGAAGCGCGACTGGCCGGGACGGCGCCGGTCGAGAAACGGCTGAATGTCGGCCTCGGTCAGCGCGATGCGCGGCGGGCAGCCATCGACCACGCAGCCCAGCGCCGGCCCGTGGCTCTCGCCAAAGGTCGTGACCCTGAACATGTGACCGAAGGTATTGAACGACATGGGTTTCCGCCGGTTGCGCCGGTGTCGTAACCCGGCCCCCGCGCGGGGTCAAATGGCTGGCGTCCACTCAGTCATAACGGGTGATCGAGCCGGGTTCGATCACATACACCACGCCCTGCCCGATATCGTAGACCGGCGCGGAACGCGGCGAAATGATCCGCAGATGCGCGATCAGGCCGCGCGCGGTGCCGCCATGGGCCACGACAACCGTGTCGCGCGCGAGCGTCGCGTACCACTCGCCCATGCGGGTGGCGAGCATGGCATAGCTCTCGCCGCCGGGCGGCAGGAACGCCCATTTGTCCTGCGCCCGCGCCGCCACGAGGCCGCTGTCGATCGATGCGAGTTCGGCCAGCGTCGAGCCTTCCCAACTGCCGAACGAGATTTCGACCAAGCGCTCGTCGATCGCGTAGGCCGTTGGGTCGAGGCCGAGCACGCCGCGCATCAATTCCATGGTGGCGCGCGCCCGGCCGAGCGGGCTCGCGACGAAATCCAGAACGGCGGCGGACTTGCCGTCACGGACGAACAGATCGCGCAGGATGTCGCCACACCGTGCCGCCTGGGCGCGACCATTGGCGTTGAGCGGAATGTCCTGCCGGCCTTGCAGCCGGCGCTCGACATTCCAGTCGGTCTCGCCGTGGCGAACGTAATAGAGGATGGGACGCGCCATGATCGACGGCGCTCCTGCCTACACCCTAGAAATCTTTGCCGACGGCGATGTCCGGCGCGTCGGGATGCTTCATGCCGACGATGTGGTAGCCCGCGTCGACATGGTGGATCTCACCGGTGACGCCGCGCGACATGTCGGAAAGGAGATACACGGCGGTGTCGCCAACTTCTTCGGTGGTGACGCTACGGCGCAACGGCGCGTTGTATTCGTTCCACTTCAGAATATAGCGGAAGTCGCCGATGCCTGACGCCGCCAGGGTCTTGATCGGACCGGCCGAGATGGCGTTGACGCGGATGTTCTTGGCGCCGAGATCGGCCGCCAGATAACGCACCGAGCATTCCAGCGCCGCTTTCGCGACGCCCATCACGTTGTAATGCGGCATCCACTTCTCGGCGCCGTAATAGGTCAGCGTCAGCATCGCACCGCCATCGGTCATCAGCTTTTCGGCGCGTTGCGCCAGCGCCGTGAACGAATAGCAGGAGATCAGCATGGTCTTGCTGAAGTTGTCGGCGCTGGTGTCGACATAGCGGCCGTCCAACTCGCCCTTGTCCGAAAAGGCGACGCAGTGGACCATGAAATCGAGCTTGCCCCAGGCGGCCTCAACGGCCGCGAAAGCCGCATCGATGGTCGCCGGCTCGGTGACATCGCAATGCCCGACCACCAGCCCGTCGACCTCCTCGGCCAGCGGCTCGACGCGCTTTTTCAGCGCATCGCCCTGATAGGTAAAAGCGAGATCGGCACCGGCTTCGCGACACGCCTTGGCAATGCCCCAGGCGATCGACCGGCTGTTGGCGACCCCCATGATCAGTCCGCGCTTGCCGCGCATGAGACCCGAGGCGTCCGCCATGTTGTACTCCGCTCCGCCGGAAATTGGCCGGCGGGCCACCTATGGCATAGGGTATCCGGACCATCAAGCAGGCCGTTTTGGCGCCTAAAACAGGGCCTTATGGAATAGCCGGCCTGGGCCGGGGTTTTTCGGATATGGCAGATCGTTCTGCTACGTAGTTCGCCACAGGGAAGGCCGCGTTCGAAGTGAATACGTTTCAGCAAGGCATCGAGGCGACGATACCGGCTCTGCGGCGCTATGCGCGGGCGCTGACCCGCAACGCCGAAACCGCCGACGATCTGGTGCAGGACACGCTGGTGCGGGCGCTGCGCTCCGAGCACCTGTTCCACGGCGGCGAACTACGTAGTTGGTTGTATACGATCCTGACCAATCTGAACCGCAACCGGCTGCGGGCACTGGCGCGCCGCCCGACCGTGCTGGCGATCGACGACTATGATTCCGCCGGAGCCTTCGGCCCGGAGACCGGCGGGCGCGATATCGAACGGGCGCTGGCGGGCCTTGTCGAGGAACAGCGCAGCACGCTGTTGCTGGTGGTGCTGGAGGGCCTGTCCTACCGCGAGGTCGCGGACGTTCAGGGCGTTCCGATCGGCACCGTGATGTCCCGGCTGGCGCGCGCCAGAGCCCAGATCAAGGCCTATCTCGATGGCGAGCGCCCGGCGCTGCGCCGCGTGAAATAGCAGAGGCAAGACGATGATCGAGACCCCCGTCACCGAAGACGAACTGCACGCCTACATCGACGGCGAATTGCCGGCCGACCGGCTGGCGGCCGTCGAGGCTTGGTTGGGCGGCCATCCCGAGGATGCCGCCAAGGTCGCGCATTGGCGCACCCAGGCCGAACAGATTCGCGCCCGCTACGGCGCCGTGGCCAAAGAAGATGTGCCGGCACAGCTCCGGCTGGACCGGCTGCTGCGCCGCAAGCGCTCCTGGATCGGCATCGCCGCAGCTGCGACCATCGCGGCCTTCATGGTCGGCGGCGTTGCCGGCTGGATGGCACGCGGCGCCTCGGCGGCGGCGCCGAGCCCGATCGAACTTCTGACCGAGGACGCGCTCGCCGCGCATCGCCTGTATGTGGTCGAGGTCCGCCATCCGGTCGAGGTGCCGGGCGCCGAGCGTCCGCATTTGACGCAATGGCTGTCGAAGCGGATCGGCTATGACCTCGCGCCGCCCGAACTCGATGCGATCGGCCTGAAGCTGGTCGGCGGCCGGCTGCTGCCCGGTCCGGCCGGCGCGGCGGCGTTCTATATGTATGAGCGCGCCTCGGGCGAGCGGTTCACGCTGTACTGCTCACGCACCAAGGCGGCCGCGACCGCGATGCGCTTCAGCGCGCCCGGCCGCAACGCGGCGCTGACCTGGGTCGATCACGGCGTCGCCTATGTGATCGCCGGCCCGTCGGAGCGCGACGAACTGACTCGAGTCGCCAAGGCGGCCTATGAGCAGATCGATGCCGATAAGGCGGAGAAGAAGAGCGGGACTTAGAACATAGCGTTTTCAAGCGAAGTGGGAACCGGTTCGCGTGAAGAAAACGCGTCAACTAAAGAGGTAGAGCGCTTAGCGCTCTACCCAAATTACCCGAGATCGCGGCGCGGATCGTACGGCTTGGCGTCACGCAATTTTTGCATCAAGGCCTCAAGCTCCGGATCGATTTCGGCCGGCAGCACGATCTGCACTTTGGCGTAGAGATCGCCGGTGCCGGCTTTGGCCGGCATGCCCTTGCCCTTGAGGCGGAAGGTGCGACCGCCGCTGGTGCCGGGCGGGATCGCCAGTTCGACGGCGCCGCCAAGCGTCGGCACCCTGACCTTGGCGCCGAGCACCGCCTCGTAGATCGTCACCGGCAGGTCGAGCCGCAGATCGCTGCCGTCGCGCACGAATACCGGATGCGGCGCCACCGTGATGTCGATCAGCACGTCGCCCGGACCGTTGAGGCCCGGCAGGCCCTGGCCCTTGAGCCGGATCTGCTGGCCGTCGGCGAGACCGGCCGGAATCTTCACCTCGACTTCGCGGCCGGTCGGCAGCCGCACCCGCCGCGAACCGCCGCTCGCCGCCTCGTTCAGCGTGATGGTGACCGCCGCCGAGACATCGACGCCGCCGCCGCCCTGCTGGCCGAAGTCCTCCTCGAACGGAGTGCCGCCGCGCGGCGCCCGGCCTCCGAACATACCTTTGAGAATGTCTTCGAAGCCGCCCGCCGGCCCACCGCCCCGGCCGCGACTGGCGCGCTGGAAGCCCTCGGGGCCGAAGCTGAAGTTCTCGAAGCCGCCCTCGCGTCCGGCAAAGCCACCGGGGCCGGCTCCCGCGCCCTGCCCTTCGAAGCCACGGAAACGCGGCTTGCCTTCGCCGTCGATCTCGCCGCGGTCGAATGCCTTGCGCTTGTCGTCCTCGCCGAGCACCTCATAGGCGGCATTCAGCTCGGCGAAGCGCGAGGCCGCCTTGGCGTCGTTCTTATTGGCGTCGGGGTGATGTTTCTTGGCGAGCCGCCGGTACGCGCTTTTGATCTCGGCGGCGCTGGCATTGCGGCCCACCCCAAGGATTTCATAGGGGTCGCGCATTCCGGACTATCCTGCTCGCATTATGGTTCGGGAGAACCGCGGTTCGAAGGAATCTTCGTGCTCGCAGGCGAATGTGGGGAGAAAACCCCGCTGGCGCAATGGCTAAACCCGGTGGAGGGCCAGCGTCACGACGCTTAGGTGCGGCTCCAGGGCTTCAGGCTGCGCACTTCCCATTTGCCCTGAGTGCTCTGACGGCAGGCTTCGCCCTGCATCCAGGCCTCGCTGCCGGCCTGCACATAGCTGGCCAGGAAATCGCGGCAGGTGACGCCGTCCTGGGTATAGGCGGTGGCGATCGCCGTGACGGTGCCGCGCGCGCCGGTCTGCGGGTTCTCCCACGGCAGGCTGGCGTCCCTGCCCTCGCGGCCGACCACCTCGCTCGCGACCTCGCGCGCATAGGCGAGATCCCGCTCGTTGGGCGGCGTATTCGTGGTCTTGGAAGACGTGGCGGCGGCGGTCGTATTGGCAGCCGGCGTCGCCGGCTTGATTGAACCGGTGGTGATTTCGGCGGACGAGTCGGATTTCTTGTCGAACACCGAGCCGAGCGGAATGCTGCAGCCGCCGGCGCAGACCAGCAGCCCGGCGAGCGCCAACGCACGGCCAGTTCGTGCGAACGCCACGCGAACAAGACGGGTCGCGGGCGTTGCCCTATAAAGGGCGCGCCGCCACGCCATACCCTTTACCGAACCGGCCACACGAGCACTCCAAATAATGTCTGATACTCCAACGAGTGAACACCCTGGGTGGTTAACGAGCGGTGACTTTACGCAGGCCGACGAGCCGCTGGCGCTGTTCGCCGCCTGGTTTGCGCAGGCCGAAAAATCGGAACCGGCCGATGCCAACGCCATGGCGCTGGCCACCGCCGACGCGGAAGGGTTGCCCAATGTCAGGATGGTGCTGCTGAAGGGACTCGACCCGCGCGGATTCGTTTTCTACACCAACCTGACCAGCCAAAAAGGGCGAGAGTTGGATGCCAACCCTCAGGCCGCATTGGTGTTTCACTGGAAGTCGCTGACCCGTCAGGTGCGCGCGCGCGGCCGCATTGAACGCGTTACCGATGCAGAAGCCGACACCTATTTCGCAACAAGATCGCGGTCTTCGCAGATCGGCGCCTGGGCCAGCCAGCAGTCACAACCGCTGGAAACCCGGCTCGCTTTCGAGGCCGCCATCGCCCGATATACGGTGCAGTACGGATTAGGCAAAGTGCCGCGTCCGCCGCACTGGTCCGGGTTCCGTGTGGTGCCGAGCGAGATCGAATTCTGGCATGACCGGCCGTTCCGGCTGCACGACCGAATCGTGTTCCGCCGCGACGCATCCGATTCCGCCTGGACGAAGACCCGGCTCTATCCCTGAGTTACAGTGTTCCACGAAAATCGCTCCGTCTGCCGCGCGGACAAGGACCTAAGCCACAATGACGAGTTCCCAGACCAACCACCCGCGGCGCACCCTGCTGCTGACCGGCGCCAGCCGCGGCATCGGCCATGCGACGGTGAAGCGCTTCTCGGCCGCCGGCTGGCGGGTGATCACCTGTTCGCGGCACGGTTTCCCGGAAAACTGCCCGTGGGAAGCCGGCCCGGAAGACCATATCCAGGTCGATCTGGCCGATCCCGACAACACCGACGCCGCCATCGCCGAGATCAAGACAAGGCTGGAAGGCGGCGAACTGCATGCGCTGGTCAACAACGCCGCGATTTCCCCGAAAGGCGACGGCGGCTCGCGACTCGGCGCCATCGGCACGCCGTCCAAGGTCTGGCGCCATGTGTTCCAGGTGAATTTCTTCGCACCGATCATGTTGGCACGGGGCCTCATCGAAGAACTGGATAAGGCCAAGGGCTCGGTCGTCAATGTGACGTCGATCGCCGGCTCGCGCGTGCACCCGTTCGCCGGCGCCGCCTATGCGACCTCCAAGGCGGCGCTGGCCGCCCTGACCCGCGAAATGGCGTCCGACTTCGGCCGGCGCGGCATTCGCGTCAACGCCATCGCGCCCGGCGAGATCGACACCCCGATCCTCTCTCCGGGCACCGACAAGATCGTCGAGCACATCCCGATGCAGCGCCTCGGCACGCCCGACGAAGTCGCCAAGATCATCTACGTGCTGTGCACCGAGACGTCGTCCTATGTGAATGGCGCGGAGATTCACATTAACGGCGGGCAGCATGTGTAGAGGCCACCGGCTTCAATGCTTGGACCCGTCATCCTGAGGCGCCCGGCATCGCCGGGCCTCGAAGGATGTACGGCCACCACGCTGTAACAACGGGCCGTCGCCCTTCGAGGCTCGCTTCGCTCACGCCTCAGGGTGACGGCGAAACGTCGTGCCGTGCGTCCCGGAATGAGGACGGCAATCGTTCAAACGCCGGCGTGCCCCAGGTTTCGGGCCAACGCACCACGTCATCATTGGCGACGGTCGGCTCTCCGGCCACGACCTTGGCCCAGCGGCGATCGAGTTCGGCGATCTGTTCGCGCTCGCTTTCCGACACGGGCTCAAACGACCGATCTGTCACACGATCTTCCTCGGCTTGGACGGCGGCAGTTCGTTGGGTGTGCCCCACGACTCCACCCAGGCTTTGACCTCGTCCAATGGCACGCCTTCGCCGGTGCGCTCGAATTCTTCAAAGCGACGCAAATCCTCGGCAATGCTTTCCGGCGCCCAAGGTCCGAGACCAGCGGCCCGCATAGCTTCGAGGCGCGATTTAGTCGTCATGAATGAAGGCTAAGTTGAAGGCCAGACGCGGTCGAACGCATCTCGCCAACTCCGTTCGTTCCCGCGCACGCGGGAACCCAGGGCCGCTCAGCATGCGTAAAATCTGGATTCCCGCTGTCGTGGGAATAAGCGGAGAATGCCGCAAGAGCGGCAGCAAATTTTCAACGCCCCCACCCGGCGCGCTACGCGCACATCCCTCCCCCGCAAGGGCGTGGGAGGGATAAGCACGCCTACAACCACTTCTTCCACTTGAAAAACACATACGGCAATATCGCCGCGACCAGCATCAGCAGCAGCGCCAGCGGATAGCCGAAATACCAATCCAGCTCCGGCATGTGCTTGAAATTCATGCCGTAGATCGACGCCACCAGCGTCGGCGGCATCAAGACCACGGCCGCGACCGAGAACAGTTTGATGATGGCGTTCTGTTCGAGGCTGACGACGCCCAGCATGGCGTCGAGCAGGAACGTGATCTTGTTGGTCAGATACGTCGCGTGATCGGACAGCGAGCCGACGTCGCGCTGCATCGATTTCAACTGCGCGCGGAATTCCTTCTGCCAGCGCAGGCCGTCGGCTTCGTTGGCCAGGAACAGCAGCAGTCGGTTGATCGACACCAGGCTTTCGCGAACCTTCGAGGTCAGGTCGCCCTTGCGGCCGATGGTCTTGAGAATTTCCTGATAGGCCTTGCCGCGTTGAAAGGCGGTGCCGACCGGCTCGAAGATCTGTAGCGAGACCTTGTCGATCTCGGCGCTGATGCGCTCGAGAATGTCGGCGTTGCGGTCGATCACCGCGTCGAGCAATTCCATCATCACGGCTTCGCCGGTGATGTTCGGCGAGCAGGATTTCGCCAGCTTGTGGCCGACGATCACGAACGGCTTCGGCTCGTCATAGCGCACCGTGATCAGGCGATGGCCGGACAGGATGAAGGACACCGGCGTGGTGATCGGCTGATCGGAATCAGCCTGACACATCAGCGTCGCCGTCATGTAGCGCGCGCTGTTCTCGATATAGAGCCGGCTGGAGACCTCGATCTCCTGCATCTCCTCGCGGGTCGGGATCGATACCCCGACCAAACGCTCGACGAGCTTGTCCTCGCCCTGGGTCGGCGTGATCATGTCGATCCACACCGTGGTCTCAGGGATCTGTCCGTCTTGAGCGACCGACACACGTTCGAGAACTGTGCCACGCGGTACGTACACCGACAGCATGAGCCGACTCCGGCGCTTCATTCATCGAAGCGTCTGCACTCATGGCCCGATCAATGCCCGCCGCGCAACCTCGAAGTGGCGTAAACTAAGCCGCCGCGCCCTTTTTCCACGCGCCCGGCCGTGGCGCGGGCTTCGGCGTCGCATAGTCGTCACTGTCGCGCTGGTAGCGCATCGCGGCCGCGACAGCCGAAATGCCGATCTTGCCGTATTGGCGGTCGAGCTTTGGCATTTCCTTTGTCAGCGTTTCCTTGGACGGCGCCGAAGCCGGCTTCATTTGACGTTTCATTTTGTCCGTCTCCACCTTTGGCGTCCGCCGCCTTGGCGACACGACGCATGGGTTGTATAGCGAACAAACCGGGCGGAAATCGGCAGCAAAACGTGCTGTCAACGTGACCTTCTCGGGTCCGCGCCGGCGCATTGCCTGCCCCTAAACAATCCCACCATGGTAAACGCTCGCTTAACCGTTCTGTCGGCATCATTGCGTACCGGCCAAGCGCTATCCTGTTACCGTTTGGGGCTTGACCTCTGTCAGGCCCACGCCATCCACAGGGAATGCCGTGGCCGACCTGGAAAGTGCGGCATTCCTGCCACAGGTGCGGGCGCATGTGATGGTTGGAGAGGTCGGATACCTAGTAGGGCGGCGGCCTTTTGGTTATCAGAGACGTAACGGAGTCGTGGCGCGCGGACGCTCTGCGCGAAGACTCCAACTGTATGATGCGTTTGCCATGTTCCCGGAGTACGGGCCGGGCAGATTGTTTGAAAGGGATTGACGGCAATGCGGGCATTCGCGGTTCTCGTCGCGGCACTGGCTCTCGGCGGTTGCATTAATCAGACGCTGGAGCCGGCGAACGACGCCAGCATGACGCCGCGCGACAAGAAATTTCTCGCCGAGGCGCCGTATGCCAAGGCGGTCATTCCGGAACCCTATCGCCGGCACATTGTCGACTATCACCGCAAGGAAGCGCCGGGCACGATCGTGGTCGATTCCGATGCGCGCTATCTGTATTTCGTGCTGCCGGCCGGCAAGGCGATCCGCTACGGCGTGACCGTCGGCGAAGACGCGCTGGCCTTCACCGGCATCGCCAAGATCGGCCGCAAGGAAGAATGGCCGTCCTGGACGCCGACGTCCGACATCAAGGCGCGCCTGACCGGCATTCCGAACTTCGTCAGCCCCGGCCCGCACAATCCGCTCGGCGCCCGCGGCCTGTACCTGTTCTCCGGCAACAAGGACACGCTGTACCGCATTCACGGCACCAACCAGCCGGAATTCATCGGCGCGGCGATCTCGTCCGGCTGCATCCGCATGACCAACGAAGATGTGATCGACCTGTACAACCGGGTGAAGATGGGCTCGGTCGTGGTCGTGCTGGCCCCCAAGCAGGGTGACTCGCCGTTCAATCCGCGGGTCGCGCTCGGCGGCAGCGCCAGCGAACGCATGTAGTTCTAAAGCTTCCGATCACTGGACTTTAGTTGCAAACGCCGGGCCTAGAGCGTTTTCAAGCAAAGTGGAATCCACTTTGCGTGAAGAAAACGCGTCTTTCTCAATATTTAGAGCGCGTCCGGACGCAAAACCGGTATCCACTTTTGCTGGACGCGCTCTGAGCCCGGCGTTTCGCGTTTTGGCCGGCTCCCGCCGGGCCAAATCGGAACCCGGTAGGCTCCCGGATTCCCGGCCGAATGGACGTAGGAACAGCCAATTCATGCACCATTACGGTAGATCGCGCGGATTTTAGGCTTCGCCCGAAAGGCATTTTAAACCCGCGCCGGTATCATCTGGGCGACGGGAAAAACGACGATGCCGCAGGTGGGATCACGGTCAGTTGCCAACGGCGCAAAGTGGGCGCTCAGCATCCGTGCGCGCCTGCTGATCCTGGCCGCGATCTCGTTGCTGCCCCTGGTGCTCGACCGCTTTCGCGACATCGAAAGCGATCGCGTCGAGCGCATCGAAACCATCACCCAGCAGGCGCTCGATTTCGCCAAGCAGGGAACCGCGGCGCAAAACGAAGTGATCGTGGCGGCCCGCGCCGTGCTCCAGGTGGCGGCAAGCGCCTATGGCATGGTGGCGGCCGACCCTGCGGTATGCGCCAGCTTTTTGACCAATACGAAGCGGCAGGCGCCCTGGTTCCGCAGCCTCTCGGTCGCCAACCGCGATGGCCGCATCATTTGTTCGACCAACGCACCGTCGATCGGCCGCGACGTCTCGGCCACGTCGCACTTTCAGCAGGCGGTCATCACCGGCGAATTCACCCTGGGCGGCTATTATACCGGGCCGCAAATCGGCTCGGTGGTCGCCACCGCCGTGCCGCATCTGACGGCCGACGATACACTCGATGCCGTATTGCTGGGCCCGATCCAACTGGACTGGTTTGGCCGGATCGCCAGCGCGCTGGCGCGTCGCTCCGGCGCGGTCGTGATGATGTTCGACGGCACCGGCACCGTGCTGGCCCGCTACCCGGCCAGCGACCAATGGGTCGGACAGTCGCTGCGAGATCATGCCACGCTGCGCGAGATGCTGGCGCGCACCGAGGGCAACTTCACTGGAAACGATATCGACGGCGTGCGCCGCATCTTCGGCTTCGCGCAACTGCCGGGCGTCCACGCCCGCCTGGCGGTCGGGTTCGAAGAGAGCACGGTGCTGGCCGGCGCCCGACGCGCGATCTGGGTCGCGTTCGGCCAGCTCGGCTTTATCGTTGCGCTGATGATGATCGCGATCTGGTTCGGCGGCGAACGCCTGATCCTTGAACCGATCCGGACACTGACCCGGGCGGCGCAACGCTACGGCCGCGGTGAAAACGGCGCCCGCGCCGACACGACGCCCTGGGCCGCCGAGTTCGTTCCGCTCGCCGCAGCGCTCGACGACATGGCCGGGCAGCTCGCCGCGCGCGAACAGGAATTGCGCGCCAGCAACGCCCATCTTCAGGAACTGGCCAATGTCGACGCGCTGACCGATCTGGCCAATCGCCGCACCTTTGACACCAGGCTCACGGCCGAGTGGCGGACCGCCCTGAAATACCGACAGTCGGTGGCGATTCTGATGATCGACGTCGACCATTTCAAGCTGTTCAACGACCGCTACGGGCATGTGCGGGGCGACCGGTGCCTGAAGCAACTCAGCGAAGCGATCGTCGCCAGTACCAGGACCAATGCCGCGACGGCCGGACCGGAGCTGGCGATGCCGCCGTCCTATCGGGCGTCCGAACGCGAGCCGGATTTCGCCGCGCGTTACGGCGGCGAGGAATTCGTCGTTCTGCTGCGGGGCGCGACCCTGGGTACGGCGACCGAGGCGGCCGAACGCCTGCGGCGAAGCGTTGAGGAACTGCGTCTGGAACACGATGCGGCGCCGTGCGGTTTCGTCACCATCAGCGTTGGCGTCGCCTCGCTGGTGCCGGCCGAGGGCGAAGATCCGCAACGCCTGACCGAGTCCGCCGACGCGGCCTTGTATGCGGCCAAACATCTCGGCCGCAACGCGGTGGCGTGCGAACCGGAAACGGCACTGTCACGCGCTGGGTAACGCGGCGCCCAAATCGATGCGCAGGATTTCCGGCGGCACGCCAAGCCGTATCGGCGCGCTGCTGGTGCCGAGCCCGCCCGATACGATCATGTGCCGGCCGCCCTCCACCACATGCCCATAGGCGAAGCGCGCGCCATAGCTCGACGGCACCCAATACGGCCACAAGAACGGCACCCGAACCTGGCCGCCATGCGTATGACCGGCCAGCGTCAGTGCGAAGCGGTCCGGCACCTGCACAAAGATATCGGGCTCATGCACCAGCAGGATCGCCGGGTCATCGTCCGTCAGGCTGGCAAGCGTGGCGGGCAGATCGTCGACGCCGCGAAATCTGCCACGGCCGAGCGGATAGGCCAATTGATCGCCAAGCCCAGCCAGCCAGAATTTTTCGCCCGCGCGGCCAAGCTTGACGGCGTTGTTCTCCAGCACCGGGATGCCGGCGGCCGCGAGCGCGCCGCGCACACTGGAGAGGCCATGCCACCAGTCGTGATTGCCGAGGATCGTGTAGACGCCGAGCGGCGCCCGCAGCCGCGCCAGTTCGGCGGACCATGCTGCGTGCGGCACCACCTCGGTAACGAACCGATGCGTGGCGACGAAGTCGCCGAGCAGCACGATCAGGTCGGCGTTCTGCGCGTTGGCCAGATCGATCACCTGCCGCACCCGCGCCAGACCCATGTTCGGTCCGCCCGCGTGAAGATCGGCGATGACGGTGATGCTGAGCCGGCGGCCGGCCGGCCAGCCCGGCGGATTCAGGCCGTAGTAGGTTACCTGAAGGCTGAGCGGCTCAATGCCGGCCGCATAGCCGGTGGTGGCGCTGCCGATCAGCGCCGGCATGCCGAGCGCACCAACCAGCACCCGGCGCCGGGTGATCAGGCGCCTGCTCTTGGACGGCGCAAATGTGGGGGGCTTGTCGGCCATCAGTCAGTATTAGATCCGGCCGGTGAACGGATTGTTCACGCGACCAGAGACTCCCAAGGCTCTTGTTTGCGCATGATCGTTTCGGAAAACCGGTACCAACTTTTCCGGATCATGCGCGAGCCCAATCCAACGTGCGATCCAGCGCCCGGGTCAGCCGGGCAAACATCTCGTCGATTTCACCCTCATTGATGATCAAGGGCGGGCAGACCGAGACGATATCGCCGGAAATGAACCGCACGATCAACCCCTCCTCCTCGGCGAACTTCACCGCGCGCGGGCCGACGCCCTTCGCCGGCTCGAACGACTTCTTGCTGGCCTTGTCGGCCACCAGTTCGACGGCGCCGACCAGCCCCATGCCGCGCGCCTCGCCGACCAGCGGATGCTCGCCGAGTTTTTTGAGATGCGCCTGGAACTGCGGCATCCGAGTCGCGGCCTTCTCAAAAATCCGATCTCGCGCGTAAATTTCCAGCGTCTTGAGCGCGACGGCGGCGGCGACCGGATGGCCAGAGTAAGTGAAGCCGTGCGCGAAGGTGCCGACCTTGCGGCTCTCACTGAGCATCGCCTCGTACATGACCTCCGGCAGCAGCGTCGCGGCGATCGGCAGATAGGCCGAGGACAGCGCCTTGGCGATCGAGATCGAATGCGGCTTGAAGCCGAGCGCCTCGCAGCCGAACGGCGTGCCGAGCCGGCCGAAGCCGCAGATCACTTCGTCGTCGATCACGAACAGATCGTATTTGGCGCAGACCCGCATCACCGCGTCGAAATAGCCCTGCGGCGGCACGATCACGCCGCCCGCCCCCATCACGGGCTCGACAATAAATGCCGCCACGGTCTCGGGATCTTCGCGCAGGATCAGTTCTTCGAGCTCGGCCGCGAGACGCGCGGAAAACTCCAGCTCGGTCTCGCCGTCCTGCGCGTTACGATAGTGATGCGGACAAGAGGTGTGCAGGATGCCGGCGATCGGAAGGTCGAAATCGATATGGTTGTTCGGCAGGCCGGTGAGCGACGCCGACGCGATGGTGACGCCGTGATAGGCCCGCACCCGGCTGATGATCTTCTTCTTGCGCGGCCGGCCGAGCGCATTGTTCATGTACCAGACCAGCTTGACCTGGGTGTCGTTGGCTTCCGAGCCGGAATTGCAGAACAGCACCTTGGAAATCGGTACCGGCGCGATCTCCTTGAGCTTCTCGGCCAGCTCGATCGCCGGGTCATGGCTGCGGCCGGTGAACAGATGGCCGAACGGCAGCTTGCGCATCTGGCTCGCCGCGGCCTCGACCAGTTCTTCGTTGCCGTAGCCGAGCGCCGTGCACCACAGCCCGGCCATGCCCTCGATATAGGCCTTGCCGTCGCTGTCGTAGACGTGGACGCCCTGCCCGCGCTCCAGCACCAGCGGGCCGGTGTCCCGCAGAGTGGCGAGGTTGGTGTACGGGTGAATGAGGGTCTCGACGTCGCGGGCGGCGAGATTGCTGAGCGGTGCCATGGCTGGGAATCTTTCAGGTCGGCGCGGCTGCATTGTGGCCGGACAGCGGATTCAGTGCAAAGGGGCCGCCCTTCGCTGGCCTAAAGCCGCTTTCGCCGCAACGCCGGCTTCTCGTCATTCATGCCCGCCACCGGACGCGGGCGCGGCAGCGGCACGTCGGCCGCAGCAGGCGTCTCCGTTGCAGCGTCGGTCTCGCCGTCGTTCTTGTCGTCTTTCTTGGCCTCGGCCGGCGGCTTTGGCGGCGGCGGCACGCGCACATCCCATTGGCACATCTTGTAGCCGCCGCGGCGTTCGGCGAGATCGAGATGGATGTGGTCCTCGTGATAGCCGTCCGATCCCGGCCCCAGCACGGTCTTGAACCGGCCGCACGAGGACTCGCGCAGCTTTTCGCGCACCGGCCTGTCGGCATGCATGTCGGTCGGCGTCAGCATGACGCCGTTGGCCAGCTTGAAGAACCGGATGTCCAGCGCGTTGGCCTTGCCGTGCTCGGAGAGCTTGGCCCCGAACACGCGGTTGCGGCCCCGGCAACTGAACGAATCGAAGTTCTCGATCCGGGCCAGCTTGCTGCCGAGCCCGCCCAGCGCCGGACCGACCTCGTCGCGAATCCAGCCGGCCACGGATTCCGCCATTTCACAGCGCAGGGTCGCCGGCGGCGTCACCGCGACCTTGGTCTTGTCGGGCATCAGGATGGCGTCGAGCCGCACCACGTCGTGCGCGACGCAGCCGCCCTGGCCCTCGATGTCGAATTGCGACAGCGCCACCGCGATGTTGGCGAGCCGCAACTCGCAGGCGCTCGGCCCCGGCGGCACCGCGGCCTCGTTCGGATGCGCCGGATCGAACGGCAGCGGGCCGGCCGGCTCGGCCGCGGCGGGCTTGGGTTTCGGACGCGGCAACGGCACGTCGTCGGCCATGGCGAAGGCGCTACCCAACGCGATCAGCAGTACCAGCCCCAGGCAGACTCTCGACCTCATGCGGCCGATCTTTGCGACGTTTGCGCGGTCCGGTCAAAGTTCCATAAGGTTTACGCAAGACCGCGCCATGCTACCTTTGCGCGTAAGCAATGGAGAGACGATGCCGGATTTTGACGTGGTCGTGGTCGGCCTGGGGGCGATGGGCAGCGCGGCGCTCGACGCGCTGGCGCGGCGCGGCGTGCGGGCGCTCGGCCTTGAACAATTTCAGCCGGGACATGCGCGCGGCTCCTCGCACGGCGCGACCCGCATCATCCGGTTCGGCTATTTCGAGCATCCGTCCTATGTGCCGCTGGTCCGCGCCGCGCTGCCGCTGTGGCGCGACCTGGAGGCGCGATCCGGGCAGACACTCCTCACGGTCACCGGCGTGCTCGAAATCGGCGCGCCCGACAGCGAACTGATCGCCGGCACGCTGCAGGCGTCGCGCGACCATGCCCTGCCGCATGAAGTGCTAGATGCCGAAGCGCTGCATCGCCGGTTTCCGGCATTCCGGGTGCCGTCGGATTACGTCGGCGTGTTCCAGCCGGACGGCGGTTATCTGATGGCCGACAAGGCGGTCGCCGCGATGATCGCATCCGCGAAAGCGGCCGGCGCCGAGGTGCGATCCGAAGAACGCGTGCTGAGGGTCACGCCGCATGGCGACGGCGTGCGCGTCGAAACCGGACGCGGCAGCGTGACGGCCGGCGCCGTCGTGGTGGCGGCCGGACCGTGGGTGAAATCCCTGCTGCCGGAGCTGCCGATGCCGATTCACGTCACCCGGCAGGCGGTCGGCTTTTTCGCGCCGGTCAATCGTGAGCCGTTCGCGTCCGGTTTCCCGGTGTTCATGATCGAAAATCCGGACGGCATCTTTTACGGCTTTCCGCCCGACGAGACCGGCGCGATCAAATTCGCCAAGCACCATCATCGTGGCGAGCGCATCGATCCCGACCAGCCCGACCGGCCGATGGCGGCCGACGACGAAGCCCTGATCCGCGGCGCCCTCAAGGCGCATCTGCCAGCAGCCAATGGCCCGATGGTGGCGTCGCTAACCTGCCGCTACACCATGACGCCGGACGGCGACTTCGTCATCGACCGCCTGCCGGACGCGCCGCAGATCGTCGTCGCCTCGCCCTGCTCCGGCCACGGCTTCAAATTCGCGCCCGCCATCGGCGAAATTCTTGCCGATCTTTCGCTGCGCGGCGATCTTTCGCTGCGCGAGGCCACGGAGCATGATATCTCGCGCTTCCGGCTGTCCGGCTCCCGGTAACAGCTTTCCGAACGAAAGCCCCCGCACCCGCATGTATGACGCGGTCATTATCGGCGCCGGCCACAACGGCCTTGTCTGTGCGGCGTATCTGGGCATGGCCGGCCTGAAGGTGAAGCTGGTCGAGCGGCGTGCCGTGGTCGGCGGCGCCGCCGTGACGGCGGAATTCCATCCCGGCTTTCGCAATTCGGTCGCCGCCTACACGGTCAGCCTACTGAACCCGAAGGTGATCCGCGATCTGGAGCTGCACCGCCATGGCCTGACCATCGTCGAACGGCGGATGCAGAATTTCCTGCCACTGCCCGACGGGCGCCACCTCATCAGCATCGAAGGCCGCCTCGAATCCGAGATCGCCAAGTTCAGCGCACGGGACGCCGCGCGTTATGGCGCCTACCAGGCCGAGATCGAGCGCATCGCCGACATCCTGCGCGGCCTCGTCTTGCAGGCGCCGCCGAATGTGGTCTCGGGCGGGCTGCGGCAGACGCTGGCCGAACTGTGGAAGCTCGGCGACCTCGGCAAGCTGGTATGGCGGCTCGACATGAGCGACCGCCGCGCGCTGCTGGATCTGTTCGCCAATTCGGCCGGCGACTATCTTGATGGCTGGTTCGACAGCGATCCGATCAAGGCGCTGCACGGCTTCGATGCGGTCGTGGGCAATCTCGCCAGCCCGTACACGCCCGGCACCGCCTATGTGCTGCTGCACCATGCCTTCGGCGAGGTGAATGGCCGCAAGGGCATGTGGGGCCACGCGGTCGGCGGCATGGGGGCGATCACGCAGGCGATGGCCAAGGCGGCGATCGAGCACGGCGCCGAAATCTCAACCGGCGTCGGCGTCCGCGAGATCATCGTCGAGCAAGGCCGCGCGGCCGGCGTGGTACTGACCGATGGCAGCACGGTTCGGGCGCGCGCGGTCATTTCGAATGCCGATCCGAAATCATTGTTCGAACATCTGGTGCCGCAGGGCGCGGTGCCGGCGCCCGTGACCGAGCGCATGAAGCGCTGGAAGGCCGGCTCCGGTACGTTCCGCATGAACGTCGCGCTATCGGAGCTGCCGAGCTTCACGTCGCTGCCCGGCCGCGTCGCTGGCGAGCATCACACCGCCGGCATCATCATGGCGCCGACTCTCCGCTACATGGAGCGCGCTTATCACACCTGTGCGCTGGAAGGCTGGAGTCAGCAGCCGATCATCGAGATGCTGATTCCGTCCACGTTGGATGATTCATTGGCGCCGAAGGGCCAGCATGTCGCCAGCCTGTTCTGCCAGCATGTCGCGCCGCATCTGCCGGACGGATCGTCCTGGGACCAGCATCGCGACACGGTCGCCGACCTGATGATCGACACCGTCGAGACTTACGCGCCGGGCTTCCGGGCCAGCGTGCTCGGCCGGCAGGCGCTGTCGCCGCTGGACCTCGCGCGCGATTTCGGCCTGCCGAACGGCGACATTTTCCATGGTGCGCTGAGCCTCGACCAATTGTTTTCGGCGCGGCCGATGCTCGGCCATGCCGACTACCGCATGCCCCTCGCGGGGCTGTATCTGTGCGGAGCCGGCGCGCATCCGGGCGGCGGCGTCACCGGCGCGCCGGGGCATAATGCGGCGATGGCGGCCATCGCCGATCTCAAACGGCGGAAGTAAATGCTGTGCGCTCTTTTCCTTCTCCCCGCTTTTGCGGGGAGAAGGTGGCGCGCGGCTCCGCGCGCCGGATGAGGGGCCGGCACCGAGTGTGTGGCACGCTCGCCCCTCACCCGGCTCGCGTAAGGACGCTCGCCACCCTCTCCCCGCAAAAGCGGGGCGAGGGAACGCGCAGCATTCGAGGATGCTCCGAGATTACCAACCAGTCTTGAAAATCAATCTCCGCGTTTCTTGCGCCAGATCGCGGCCAGCACATTGGCGTAGTCGTCGGTCCAGGCTGCGATATCGGGCGACGGGGTCAGGCGCTGCCAGCCCTCGCGCGCCGGCAGGTCGCCCAAATCAGCAGCGCTCCGCGCCAGCACCACGACCTCGGATTTGGCCCGGAGGTCTTCGACAAAACTATCGGCACCGGGGTCGCGCTTGAAATACGCCACCAGCCCTTCGCTGGCGCCAACCTTGGCCACCACGCTGGCCAATTCCATGTGCTGGTTCGAGACGTGCACCGCGATGACGCCGTTCGGCGCCAGCCGCGACAGATAGCCGGCGAAGGCCTCGCGGGTCAGCAGATGCACCGGAATGGCGTCGGACGAAAACGCATCGAGCACGACAAGGTCATAGCGCGGCGCAGAAGCGGCCAGCGTCAGCCGGGCATCGCCGGTGATGATCGGCAGGCCGGGCGCGCATTCCGACAGGAACCGAAACCGCGCCGGATCGCGTGCGATCCGGATCACTTCGGGATCGATCTCGAAAAAGGTCCAGTGTTCGTCATTGCCTTTGTAGCAAGCGAGCGAACCGGTACCGAGGCCGACCGCCGCGACCGCGCCGAGGCGGCCGCCATGGGCGACACGCGTCGCCATCACGGCATCTGAAAGCGGGCTTCCAGGATAGTAATAGGTCAGCGGCTCCGGCCGGCCGGTGACGGGATTTCCCGCGGCGTCGCGGATCAGTTCGGCGCCATGGATCGTAGTGCCGTGATACAGCAGCCGGTGCCGGCCATCGGCGCTCTCGACCACCTGATGTACGCCGAAAAAGCTGCGCACGGTTTCGACCGGCATCAGACGGGCCTGTCCGAAACCGGTGAACACGAAAGCCAGCACCACCAGCGCGACGTGACGCACCGGCCGCTTGGTCTGCAGCAGGATCGCCGCCGCGATGGCGACGAGCACGATCTGCATCGGCAATTGCTTCGCCAACGGGAGCCAGACCAGGGCGGCGGCCACCAACAGCACCGGCACGGCCTCGCGCAACCAGATCCCGGCTGACGTCCGGGCGTCGGCGTTGAACATCCCCGGCATCGCCAGCAACGCCGCCACGATCAGGATCGGATATTCGTAGATATTGTTGAACAGATGCGGCGCGACCAGCCCTGCAAAGACGCCGCCCAGCACGCCGCCGAACGAGGTCCACAGGAAGAATTCGGTCAACCGGCCGGCGTCGGGCCGGCGCCGATAAGCTTCGCCATGGCAGGCCAGCGCGATCAGCACGAACACCGTGAGGTTGAGCAGCATGCCGGCCAGCCAATGCGCCTTGGCGCCACCGAGCAGGCTGACGGCCAGCGGCGCGACCACGTAGGGCACGAGACGCAGCGCCCAGGCGTGGGACACCCAGGGCCGGTCGCGAAACACCGCGACGAACGTCAGCAGATACAACGCCAGCGGCACGATCCACAGGAACGGCGCCGCCGCGAGATCGGTCGTGATGTAGGACGTGACCGCGATCGACAGTCCGGCCGGGATCGCGGTGAGCGTCACCCAGGACAGCCGTTGCGCGAAACCGGGACTGGCACCGGCCGAAGACGACGCCGTCACTTCCGCTCCCCGCGATGCAAACACCGCCGCCACCGCGATCAGCACCACCAGCGCCGAGAAGCCGGCCGACCACAGCGCGATCTGCTGCTGCAATGTGAGGAACGGTTCGATGACGAACGGATAGGCCAGCAGCGCGCAGAACGAGCCGAGATTGGACGCCGCGTACAGCACGTAGGGATTGCGCGCCTGCGCGTGGCCGGTGGCGACGAACCAGTTCTGCAACAGAGGCGCGCTGGCCGACAGTGCGATGAACGGCAGCCCGATCGAGGCCGCGAACAGGCCGATCAGCCACAGCGTGACGCCGTCGGATGGCGGCGCCGTGAAGCCAGCCGCGAGGCCGAGCGGCAGCGTCCAGGCCACCAGGGCCAGAAAACCGAGATGCACCAGGGCAGCCCGGCGCGGCGGCAGCGCGCGCGCCAGGCCGTGCGCATAGACATAGCCGACGAACAGGAAGCCCTGGAACGCCACCATGGCGACCGACCACACCGAGGGCGAGCCGCCGAGCTTCGGCAGCACCAGCTTGGTGAACATCGGCTGCACCGCAAACAACAACAGCGCCGAACAGAACAGCGTCGCCGCATAGAGCGCGGGCGCGGTCCGCCCGACCGCCATGGGCGCGGACGGCGAGAGCGAAGGCGACATCGTGTCGAGGGAGGTCATGCGCAGGCTTCCGGTGCCCGGCAAACCTACCCGGCCGGCGTTAAGCTCCGCTTACCCGGGTCGCGCCTGAGAACCGCCCCCGACGCAAAGTCGGATTTCCCTTCGCCGGCCAATGATCTAACCTTGATCCTGGCGGCTGCGTCGCGCGACCGCCCAAGCTGGCGCATCGCCATTCGGCCTTGCGACCAGTCCAAATATCGAGGGGAAACCATGCTGGGCTTGATGCAGGACTGGCCGCTGCTGTGCCATCGCATCATCGACCATGCCGCCACACTGCATGGCGCGCGGCAGGTCATTTCGCGCTCCGTCGAGGGGCCGATCCATGCCACCGATTACGCCACGATAAGAACGCGGGCCCGCAAGGTGGCGCAGCGCCTGGAACGGGACGGCATCCGGCTCGGCGACCGGGTCGGCACGCTGGCCTGGAACACCTGGCGGCATCTCGAAGTCTGGTACGGCATCCTCGGCCTCGGCGCGGTCTATCACACGGTCAATCCGCGGCTGTTCCCGGACCAGATCGCCTGGATCGTCAACGACGCGCAGGACCGCGTGATGATCGCGGATCTGACCTTCGTGCCGATCCTGGAAAAGCTCGCCGACAAACTGCCGACCGTCGAGCGCTATGTCATTTTAACCGACGCCAACAATATGCCGGCGACCACGCTGCGCAACGCGGTCGCGTACGAAGACTGGATCGCCGAGGTCGACGGCGACTTCGAATGGCGGGTGTTCGACGAAAACACCGCCGCCGGCATGTGCTACACGTCCGGCACCACCGGCCATCCCAAGGGCGTCGTCTATTCGCACCGCTCCAACGTGCTGCATTCGATGATCGCCTGCATGCCGGATGCGATGGGCATCTCGTCGCGCGACGTGGTGATGCCGGTGGTGCCGATGTTCCACGCTAATTGCTGGGGCATCGCGCTCAGCGCGCCGATGATGGGCGCCGCGCTGATCATGCCGGGCGCCAAGCTCGACGGTCCGTCGGTCTATGAACTGCTGGCGAAATACCAGGTTACGTTCACGGCCGCGGTGCCGACGGTGTGGCTGATGCTGCTGCAACACCTGGAGGCGACCGGCGCCAAGCTGCCCGATCTCAAGCGCGTGGTGATCGGCGGTTCGGCCAGTCCGCGGGCGATGATCAAGACGTTCCAGGATGTCTACGGCGTCGAGGTGGTCCATGCCTGGGGCATGACCGAGATGAGCCCGCTCGGCTCGCTGTGCTCGCTGAAGCCGGAATATGCCGGGCTCGAAGGCGAGGCCCGGCTCGACATCCAGCAGAAGCAGGGTCACCCGCCATTCGGCGTCGAAATGAAGATCACCGACGATGCCGGCCGCGAACTGCCCTGGGACGGCAAGACCTTCGGCCGGCTCAAGGTGCGCGGGCCGGCGGTGGCGCGGGCCTACTACAAGGGCGAAGGCGACGAGGCGTTCGAGTCCGACGGATTCTTCGACACCGGCGACGTCGCCACCATGGATGCCAACGGCTACATGCAGATCACCGACCGGTCCAAGGACGTGATTAAGTCGGGCGGCGAATGGATCTCCTCGATCGACCTGGAGAACCTGGCGGTCGGCCATCCCAAGGTGCTGGAAGCCGCCGTGATCGGCGTCCGTCATCCGAAATGGGACGAACGGCCGCTGCTGATCGTCGTGCTCAAGAAGGAGCAGACCGTCACCAAGGACGAGTTGCTGGACTTCATGCGCGGCAAGGTCGCCCATTGGTGGCTGCCGGACGACGTCGTGGTGGTCGACGACATCCCGCATACCGCGACCGGCAAGATCCTGAAGACCGCGCTGCGCGATCGATTCAAGGATTACGTGCTGCCGACCGTCCAGGCGGCGGAGTGAGTCTAACGGCGCCGATGCTTGATCCGTCATCCTGAGGCGCGAGCGAAGCGAGCCTCGAAGGACGACGGCCCGGTCGGCGCAGTCTGTGGCCGTGCATCCTTCGAGGCCCGGCTACGCCGGGCACCTCAGGATGACGGTGATAGCGAGCAACCCGCTGATTTCCTGACGGTTTGACCCGATTTTCCGCAATGCGTCGCCACCGCCATTGCGCTCTCGCTTGGGGCCGTCTACCTGTTCGGGCGGCACCTCGCCTTGGGCGACGGCCGACACGCCTTCGGTACCGGGAAACGGCGAGGAGTCTCGTTGCAGTCCTCATCTGGCACAGCCGAAACCGCCGCCACAGGCCGCGGCGGCGCCCTGTTTTCCAAGGGTACGGAATCCGTCTGATGGCGCGACGTCGCATAGCCGATCAGCCGACCTCGCGGCTGGCCTTGTGGGCGCGCCGGTTGGCGCTGTTCTCGCTGACCGCGACCGTGCTGGCCGTGATCATCGTACGCGCCGATATGCTGGAGATCCGGCCGGCGCTCGCCACCGTGGCCGGCGCGATGTCGTTCGCGATGCTGGCGATGGTGCTGGCGCTCGGTTCCTTCGTGCCGATCTGGCGCGAGGGGACGGAAGGCTTCGGCCGCGCCCTCACGGCGATGGGCATCGGCATCGCGCTGCTGGCCTATCCGGGCTATCTGGGCTTCAAGGCCTACAAGCTGCCGGCAATCTCCGACATCAGTACCGACCCGATCGAGCCGCCCGCCTTTGTCGAGGTGGTGCGGCTGCGCGAACGGGACGCCAATCCGACGCTCTATGCGGGACTTTACGCCGCCGAGCAGCAGCGCGCCGCCTATCCGGACGTGCAGCCGCTGCTGGTGCAGGCGACGCCGCAGGCCGCGTTCGACGCCGCCATCGCGCTCGCCAACAAACGCAAATGGCGGGTCATCAATGCGCGGGCGCCGATCGCCGGACGGCGCGAGGGCTATGCCGAAGCCATCGCCCGCACGCCGATCATGGGCTTTCGCGACGACGTCGTGATTCGGGTCCGCACCGATCCCGACGGCGCGCGGATCGATCTGCGTTCGTCGTCGCGCTATGGCCGCTACGACTTCGGCGCCAACGCGGCGCGCATCAAGAGCTTCCTGGAAGACCTCGAGGAACAGATCTCCGATGCGGCGCCCGAGAAGGTGACGCCGGCGCCGAAGAAGGCTCAGCCGGCGCGGCCGGCGCCGGCCAAGCGGTAGCGGCCGGCATAGGCCGGCGGGCCGTCGGTCTCGACCACGCCGCGCGCCACCAGATCCTCCAGATGCGCCAGCACCGACAGGCCCGCGGCGCCGGAGAGGCGCGGATCGAGCCCGATATAGGTCGCCCGCACGATGGTCGGGATGTCGGTCTCGCCGGCGTTGAGGCGATACAGGATCGCGGCCTCGCGGCCCTGGCGGTGGCGGATGTAGGACTGCACATAGCGCGGCGCATCGCGGATGATGCCGCCATGGCCGGGCATATAGATCGCCTCGGCGCGGCGACCGAGCTTGTCCAGCGACGCCATGTAGTCGCTCATCGCGCCGTCGGGCGGCGCCACGATCGTGGTCGACCAGCCCATCACATGATCGCCGGCGAACAGCGCGTCGGCGCCCTTCAGCGCATACGCCATGTGGTTGGCGGTATGGCCCGGCGTGGTGATGGCTTCGACCGCCCAGCCGTCGCCGGTGACGACATCGCCGTCGGCCAGCGTCACGTCCGGGCGGAAATCCATGTCGCCGGAGCCTTCCAGCGGATTGAGTTCGCCGATATGCAGCGCCCGCGCCGCGCGGTGCGGCCCCTCGGCATAGGTCTTGGCGCCCGTCGCCGCCTTGATGGCCGCCGCCGCCGGCGAATGATCGCGATGGGTGTGGGTGACCAGGATATGGGTCACGGTCTCGCCGCGCGCCGCGTCGAGCAGCGCCGCGATATGGGCCGGATCGTCCGGTCCGGGATCCACGATCGCGACCTTGCCGCGCCCGACAATGTAACTCAGCGTGCCCTTGAAGGTGAACGGGCTGGCATTGCCGCACAGCAGCCGCCGCACGCCCGGCAGCACATCGTCGACCTGGCCGGGCGGCAGGTCGAAGGATCGGTCGAACGGGATATCATCGCTCATGGGGGACGCTATCGGCGGCCAAGCCTGCCAGTGTCAAGCCGGTCGGTGGCAAGCCTGCCGGAGGCAAGCGGGCGCCACCCGGGCACGCCCGCCTCCAACACCGCCCCTCAATGAATCTCCGGCTCGGGTATCGGCGCGGTGCCGGTCAGGAAGTCGAAGTCGCAGCCCTCGTCGGCCTGCCCGATATGCTGGGCGAACATCGCCCCATAGCCGCGCAAATAATGCGGCGGCGGCGGCGTCCAGGCGGCGCGGCGCCGCGCCAGTTCGTGGTCGCTGACATGCAAGTGGATGCGGCGCGCCGCGACGTCGATTTCGATCTCATCGCCGGTCTGCACAAAGGCCAGCGGCCCGCCGACGAAGCTTTCCGGCGCGACATGCAGGATGCAGGCGCCATAGCTGGTGCCGCTCATGCGGGCGTCGGAAATCCGCACCATGTCGCGCACGCCCTGCTGCACCAATTTCTTCGGGATCGGCAGCATACCCCATTCGGGCATGCCGGGGCCGCCCTTCGGACCGGCATGCTTGAGCACCAGGATATGGTCCGCCGTGACGTCGAGATCGTCGCGTTCGACCTCGCGCGCCATCTCGTTGTAATCGGCGAACGCGATCACCTTGCCGCGATGCTTTAACAGCCTTTGCTCGGCGGCGGCCGGCTTCATCACGCAGCCGCGCGGCGCGAGATTGCCGGTCAGCACCACGGTCGCGCCCTCGCCATAGACCGGATCGGCGACCGGACGGATCACTTCGGGATGGAAGGTTTTGGCGTCGCCGATATTCTCGCCCAGCGTCTTGCCGGTGACGGTGAGACACTTCAGATCGAGCAGCTCGCGGATTTCCTGCATCAGCGCGCGCAGCCCGCCGGCGTAGAAGAAATCCTCCATCAGATATTTGCCGGCCGGCCGGATGTTGGCGATCACCGGCACCTTGCGCGAGATATCGTCGAAGCGCGCGAGATCAAGCGGAATGCCGGCGCGGCGCGCCATCGCGACCAGATGCACGATCGCATTGGTCGAGCCGCCCATCGCCATATGGACCGCGATGGCGTTGTCGAACGAGGCCGGCGACAGGATCTTCGCCGGAGTCAGATCCTCCCACACCATGTCGACGATGCGTCGCCCGCACGCCGCCGACATGCGCGGATGGCCGGCATCAGGCGCCGGGATCGACGAGGCGCCGGGCAACGAAAGGCCGAGCGCTTCGGCGATCGCCATCAGGGTCGGGGCCGTGCCCATGGTCATGCAGGTGCCGAACGAGCGGGCGATGCCGCCTTCGATCTCGGCCCAGTCCTCTTCGGTGATCTTGCCGGCGCGCTTTTCGTCCCAGTATTTCCAGGTGTCGGAGCCCGAGCCCAGCACCTGCCCGCCCCAATTGCCGCGCAGCATCGGGCCGGCCGGCAGATAGATTGCCGGCAATCCCATGCTGATCGCGCCCATGATCAGGCCGGGCGTGGTCTTGTCGCAACCGCCCATCAGCACCGCGCCATCGATCGGATGGCTGCGCAGCAGCTCCTCGCATTCCATCGCCAGGAAATTGCGGTACAGCATGGTGGTCGGCTTGACGAAGGGCTCGGCCAGCGACATCGCCGGCAGTTCCAGCGGAAAGCCGCCGGCCTGCAACACGCCGCGCTTCACATCCTGCGCGCGGTCGCGCAAATGGGCGTGGCAGGCGTTGATGTCGCTCCAGGTGTTGATGATGCCGATCACCGGTTTCCCGGCGAAGTCGGCGGCGTCATAGCCGATCTGGCGCAGCCGCGAGCGGTGGCCAAAGGAACGCAGATCGCTGACGCCGAACCAGCGGTGGCTGCGCAGATCCTCGGGACGTTTGCGTGGGGTCACGTTGGGGGCCTCGGGTGGGCGGGCGCATGTTTCATTCTGAATAAAAGATTCATGACCCAACGGTCATGAATTGTCATCCTCATCGTCTCTGTCAGCCAGACGAGCAAGGGCATTCGCATGGGCCCTTTTTCAGATTATCCGATCACGCCGATTGAGAGAGTTGTTTTCAACCATAGACCAGAGTTCCCCCGCGACCACCTGTTCGGCTCTACGTGAGAGAAACGGTCTGCCAGCCGCATCTTCCGGAGGCGTTTCAGCGGGAACGCACTGGCCAGGCGCTGGCAGAGGCATGATGACAATCCGGCATGGCGCGAGCCGTGACGAGGATCCGCTTGCAGCCTCTCAGTTTTCCGGTTGCAGAGTTGTATAAATGACAGTTGCGCGCGGCGCGATTGGATGTTTAAAAGTTTTATGGAAATTGAGAAGGCCGCTGAGGCCAAGGCCGCAGCCGCCCGGGAGGCCGCAAAGGCAAAAAACGACAGGCAGTTTATGATCGCGTTGGTAGTCGGCGGAACGCTGCTCTGCGCCTTCATGTTTTTCCTCGGCACCCGCGGCTTCGCGCCCTAGCCAACTTCCCAACAAGGCGTCGACGATGGCTAGCGGCGCGCGCGGATACATCGCCAATACGTAACATCGACGTTACGTAACCATGCAACGAATTATATCTGGTGCATCGGCCGCCCTGAGCGCGCACATCCTAAATTGGCACAAGCTGACATTGCACACGCTTTGAAAACTCCTATGCTTTCGCCTTCAATTTGTAGGAAGCTTTCAAGCTCCCCCGCCCGGCGCATCGTCGAACATGCGATGGCGCGCATTGTCGATATGGCTGTGCATCGCCGCGCGCCGGCGAAGGCTTAGTCGGCGAAGGTTTGGCCACCATGAAGGCCCAGCTTTCTGTTTGAGCATGATCTTTTCCGAAAACCGGTTCCTACTTTTCGGGATCATGCTCTAGCGTTTGTTGGCGGCCCGCCAGCGCGCGAACTCCTCGCGCGCCTCGGCCGCCGGAGGATAAAGCCCGAAAATGCCGCGGCCTTCCATCACCTTTTCCTGCACGAAATCCTCGAACACGGTCTGCTCGAAGGCCTCGTCGGCGACTTCGTCGGCGATATGTGCCGGCACCACCACGACGCCCTCGCCGTCACCGACCATGATGTCGCCCGGGTAGACCGCGACTTCGCCGCAGGCGATCGGCACGTTGAGATCGACGGCGTGATGCCGGATCAGGTTGGTCGGCGCGGACGCCGCCGCGTGATAGGCCGGGAACGGCAGGTCGGCGATCTCCGGCGTGTCGCGAAAGCCGCCATCGGTGACGATGCCGGCGGCGCCGCGCTTCCACAGCCGCGTAACTAATATGTTGCCAGCAGATGCGGCCGCGCAGTTGCGCCGGCTGTCGATCACGAACACATGGCCGGCCGGGCATTCCTCGACGCCCTTGCGCTGCGGATGGCTGCGGTCCTCGAACACGCCGAGATGATCCAGATCCTCGCGCGCCGGGATGTAGCGCATCGTATAGGCCGGCCCGACCAGGCGCGGCGCGCCCGGATTGATGCGGTGGATGCCGGCGATGAAGGTGTTGCGAAAGCCGCGCTTGAACAGCGCGGTGGTCAGCGTGGCGGTCGAGATGGCGTTGAACTTGTCGCGGCTGCTGTCGAGCATGGGGTCCACCCAACATGATTGCCGAATTAAAACATCCGCGGATCGCATCGATCCGCGGATGTGGCTTCAACGACTCTGCGGAGTGACGGCTAATCCACCGACAGGTTGGCGCCGCGCACCACCTTTTCCCACTTCTCGGTTTCCGACACGATCACCTTGCCGAAATCCTCGGGCGTGCCGCTCATCAGGATGCCGCCCATTTCCTTGAGCTTGGCCAGGATCGACGGATCCTTCATGGCCTCGTTGGTGGCCTTGTTCAGGATGTCGATGACCTCGCGCGGCGTGCCTTTCGGCGCGGCGATGCCGAACCAGGCGCTGGCCTCATAGCCCTTCACGGTGTCGCCGAGCGGCGGCACGTCCGGGAAGGCTTCGCTGCGCACCTCGGTGGTGACGGCGAGCGGCCGCAGCGTGCCGGCCTTCAGGTGCTGCACCGAGGCCGGCAAATTATCGAACATCACCTGCACCTGACCGGCGAGCAGATCGGTCAGCGCCGGCGCCGAACCGCGATACGGAATGTGCGCCATCTTCACGCCGGTCATCGCCATGAACAATTCGCCGGACAGGTGGATCGACGTGCCGTTGCCGGAGGACGCCATGTTGACCTTGCCCGGATTGGCCTTGGCGTATTCGATGAACTCCGCGACCGTCTTGGCCGGCACCGACGGATGCACTTCCATCACGTTCGGCACGCGGATGTAGCCGGCGATCGGCGCCACATCGCGCACGAAATTGAAGTTGAGCTTCTTGTACAGCGAGGCGTTGATGCCGTTCGCCGGATTGACCAGCAGAATGGTGTAGCCGTCCGGCGGTGAATTGATCACCATTTCGGTGCCGATATTGTTGCCGGCGCCGGGCTTATTCTCGATGATGAATTGCTGGCCGAGCTTGCGCGAATAATAGTCGCCGAAAATCCGCGCCAGAATGTCGGTGGCGCCGCCGGCCGGATAGCCGACCACGAAGCGGACTTGGCGGTTCGGATAGTCGGCAGCAAAGCTGGGTGACGTCAGGTTGGTCGACAACAGCGCCGCGCCGATCAGCCCGAACGCGCCAAGCTTCAAGGCGTGATGCCGCAAGGCGAAAATCCGGGCTTTCCGTCCACGAAACATAGCGAACCTCCCTGTATGTAAGGCGAGTTTTCTTCCCGCTCTGGTGGAGAGGTTACGCGGGCACGGGGGCGGAACACAAGGCCGGGTTTGCCGGGCCGGCGCACCGCAGACCATGGCGAAAGTTCAGCGAGGCCGGCCCAAATGCGATCTCAACTCCAGGAGTTCCAGCCGCTTGGAGGCGCATGAACGGCGCGCTTCCGAAGGCTCGTCCGGAAAAAAATGCATTTAATGATCGGATCAAACGCTGCCCGCCGCCGCGGCTGTTCATCAGCGGCCACGACGTTTCAGCGTCTAGAGCCAGTTGTGAAAATATCGCGGCATCGAGGGCGGTACAGAACCGTAAAACCAAGTAATATAGGCTAGTTTAACATTTGAAGCGCCGCTCACGAAATCGAAATTGGGTGACCGCGCATCTTTCATGAGGGGCAATTTGCATGAATGGCGATTGGCCGATCGCGCACGTTGACGACAAACCTACATAACGCGGTTTCAACAAGAGATGTCCAACTTCAATCATAGCTTGCCCACTGCCTCCCGATCATGGCTCGGCTTTTTTCGCATGATCGGCCGCTCAAGACGCGCGTTCGTCACCGTGCTGGTCTGTTTGGCGGCCCTGCTCGTGGCATGGCAGCAAATTGAAGTCGATACCCTCCGCGCGGCCGTCATGAGGATGTCTGTCGTGCCCACCGCCATCGCGTTCGCGATGTTGACGGCAGGAGCGCTGATTTCGAGCCTTCGACTGCGTTCCATCGCGGCCGATGTCGGCGCCGGGCTGACAGTCCGAGATGCGATTATAGCCATGAGTCTGGGCCAAGTGGCCGGCGCATTGTCGGTCCAATTTTTCGGCCAGATCGCCGCGAGATCCGCCTTTCTGGCGCCGCGCGGCTTTACGCTGCCGGCCAACGTCGCCATCGCGATCTATGAGCGATTTGTCGCCGTGACCGTCTGCGCGTCGCTCGCGATCGCGGGAGCCTGGGTTCTGTTCGGACACATCGTACTCGATCTCGATAGCGGCGGACGGCAATTCCTCCACATCGTTTTCGGCGTAACGGCAGCCGCCCTGTCCGGGGCGATTTTTGGCTGGGGCCGCCGCACGCTCCTGTTCCTAAAGCCCCTATGGAACCGCCGCATGCTCAAGGCGGTCAGCAGGATCGCGGTCCTGACGCTCGCCATCCAGGCAACGACGGCCACCGCCTATGTGGTGATCGCCCACTCGCTGGCACCGGAGATCAATCTGTTCCAGCTTGTCGCGGCGTCGCTCGTTGTCATGTTCGCGGCCAGCCTCCCGATCAGCTTTGCCGGTTGGGGCATCCGGGAAATCAGCGCGATCTTTGCGCTCAATGCCATCGGTGTTCCGACGCCGGCCGCACTTCTCACCGCGGTGCTTGTCGGCATACTTGCGCTTCTGGCGACGGCAGTACTAGGCGCCGCTGCCGCCGCGACGCCCCAGCGGATCGGGCGCGACGAACATGCTTTGACCTTGTCGGAAACGCCGCCCTTGGACTTTGCCGCCCTGCTCGCGTGGGTCATCCCGGTCGCAGCCGCGACAGCGATCTTCTTTCAAATTCATATCCCGACCGGAAGAGGTCAACTCAATGTCAATCTGGCCGATCCCCTCGCCATTCTGGGCGGCGCCGTATTTGCCTGGACACTGGCGAGCGGTCGCTATCGTTATCCATGGCGGTTGTCTCATCTCGCCTGGCATGCCGGCCTTGCCACTGCTGTGATTCTGGCCGCCTTTGCGTACGGCTGGATCAGCTTCGGCTGGACCGAGTGGGCCTTCTTCAACAAGTTGGTCGGCTGGTTCATTCTGCTTTGCTATTTCGGCTGCGGTGCCCTCATCGTCGGAGCGGCGCAAACGCAAGGCTTGATGACGTTGCTGCGGACCTTTGTCGCGTCCGGCGCCGCCATCGTTCTCTTCGATCTCATCGGCGCCGGCGTAAAACTCATCGACCCGGATTATTTGTTGACGCAGGGGCACATTCAGATCGTCGGCTTCGCGCAAAACCGCAATGCCTTCTCATTCCAACTGTTGCTGCTCATGGCGGCGACAATTGTGGCATTCCGAGGCACGGCAATATTCGTGTTATTGACGATCATCGGACTTGGCATTTACTTCAGCGGATCACGTGCGGGATTTGGCGGATTGATCGTGATCGCCGGGACGCTTGTTTGCTTTTTGAGAATGCCCCGAAGCGTCGTCGTAAAATCGATCATCGTTGCGGCCGGATCTATTTGCGCGGCGGCGGTGGCAGCAAAGATGATTGCGATGTCGGTTAGTGGCGCGGATGCCTTCCAGCCATGGTCGTTCAACAACGATTATGACGCGAACGTACGATGGCAAAGTCTTTCGGACGGGCTCGCCATGTTCCTGCAATCTCCGCTCGTCGGCGCGGGCCTCGGCGCGTTCATGAACGCAAACGGCGGAACCCTTCAAATCCACTCGACGCCAATTTGGTTGCTAGCCGAGACGGGCCTGATCGGACTGATTATTTTCGCGACGCCGGCAATTCGATTGTTTGTCGCATCATGGCGCGAAGGCCGTGCGGACCCCATTGCCGCCATGACGGTGAGCGTGCTGCTCGCCTTCGCGCTCATGTCGAGCGTCCATGAAATGATGTATCAGCGCGTGCTGTGGCTCTTGCTCGGCGCCGCTGCGGTGCGGACCGTCATCGCGGCGCCGCCGCCCGCTGCAGACGGTCATTGATGGCCTCGCCGAGACCGGCGGACGGGATCGGCATGACGGCAATCGAAGTCGCGCCGAGAATGTCCATCGCCCGCAGGTGGGAGAACAGGTTGGCGGCCGCCTCCACCAGATCGCCGGACCGCGACAGGCTGAGCATCGCGGTCGCCCGCGCGGCGCCGGGCGGCAGAGTCGGCCCGAAAGCCAGCAGCGCCTCGCCGGGCTGCACGTCTTGCGCACCGAGCCGCAGGGTGGCCCGTGGCGCATAATGCGAGGGCAGCATCCCGGGTGCCAGCGGATCATCGGAAGTCTCTGGCGCAACACCCAGATTTGTTCCGAGCAGATCTTCGATCGCCTCACGGGCCAGGCCACCGGGGCGCAGCAAGGTCGGCGCGCCCAGACAAGCCACGATGGTCGATTCGAGCCCGACCGCCGTCGAGCCGCCATCGACCACGAGGTCGATCAGCCCGGCCAAGTCAGCCACCACGTGGCTGGCATGGGTCGGCGAGACGTGGCCGGAACGGTTGGCCGACGGCGCCACCACTGGGCGGCCAAATGCCTTCAGGATCGCCAGCGCGACCGGATGGGCGGGGATTCGCACAGCGACACTGTCGAGGCCGGCGGTCGCCAGATCGGCGACCGGGCAGCCCAGCGCCTTGGGCAGCACCAGGGTCAGCGGGCCCGGCCAGAACGCCGCCGCCAGTCGGTCCGCGTTTTTATCGAACATCGCGAGCGCACGGGCGGCCTCAAGATCGGCCACATGGGCGATCAGCGGGTTGAAGGCGGGCCGGCCTTTGGCAGCGTAGAGCCGCGCCACCGCCGGCCCGTCGGTCGCATCGGCGCCGAGCCCGTAGACGGTTTCGGTCGGGAACGCCACCAGACCACCTCTCGCGAGGCATGTTGCTGCCTCGGAAATGGCCGTGGAATCGGCATTTACCACGCGTGTGGCCGCTTCGGCGGTCATCTTGTCTCCTGCGCTTGCGGCTTTGGAACGTGGCCGCTATATAACGCGCCTTCAGTCGGAGTGTAGCGCAGCCTGGTAGCGCACCTCGTTCGGGACGAGGGGGTCGCAGGTTCAAATCCTGCCACTCCGACCAGTCTGCCCCTCCCGAGGGCATTTCATCGCATCTATCTGGCGTTGTGGCGCAATTTCGCGCGCCCCGGTACACAAGACCGTCCACAGCGGTCTTAAAAATGCCTACGCCCGTCAAGCAGCCAAATGGGTCTTACAAGGCGCGCAAGCGCATCCCGAACGACGTGCAAGCGTGCTATCGCGAGCGCTATGGCGCTGGACATGAGGCGAAGCTGTCGATTCCTGCGGGGACGAAGCCCGCTGAGGCTCAACGGTTGTTCGGGGTGTGGCTATCGGAGACGGAAGCGCGATTCGAAGCGATCCGTGCCGAACGTGACGGGCGCGGGTTGACCCTGAGCCCTCAGCAGGCCGCAGCGCTGGCAGGGGAATGGTACGGCTGGTTCACTGCGCGACGCGCGGACACGCCCCTAGAGGTCCTAGAACGCGTGCAAGACGACGTTTCATCCGCCTTGCGAAGCTCAGTCAACGAAGCGGTGGCCGCACGCTCCAACCCCGACGACATATGGCGTCACGACCCTGCGGCGCGCGAAGCCGTTCGCCCTATTCTCCACGACTTCGGTGAGGTGGCACAGTTTCTGGCCGCGAAACGGGTTGTCCTGACACCCCCGTCTCGGGACGCCTTGCTCGATGAACTCTACCGTGACCTCGCGGCGGCCATTAAGCTGTTCGTGCGTCGTGCCGAAGGCGGTTCTTGGGAAGACACACACTCCGCGCGCTTCCCGAAGTTCGAGGCGCCCGATAGCGGCCTGACCCCATGGGCCATGTTCGAGCAATGGGTGACGGCCCGTGGGCCGGCGCAGAGCACCATGGAGAGCTGGCGGACCGTATTCCGGGCACTTCAAGCGTCCTTTGAAGGGCGAAGCGCGGCGTCAATCACGCCCGAAGAGGCGCAGGCGTGGATTACTGGGCGCGTGTCGGCAAGGCGTTCCGCGAAAACGGTCAAGGACACATGGATTTCCGCAACTCGATCCGTGTTCACGTCGGCGTTTGACGACAAGCTCCTGCCCTTCAACGCGTTCGCAGACGTAAAGATTAAGGTGCCGAAGCAGAAACGTCTGCGCGAGAAGACATTCAAGCTCGACGAAATCCGCTTGATCTTGCGTGCTGCATCGGCAATCGACGCTGAACGCCACCCCGACGACCCTGCGAAACGATGGCTGCCTTGGCTGTGCGGCTATACAGGCGCTCGTCCAGGCGAGATTGCGCAGCTTCGAAAACGCGATGTGCTGAACATCGAAGGCATCTTCGCGTTGGACCTAACGCCAGACGCCGGCACGATCAAGACCAGCGAAGCGCGCTTGGTTCCGATCCACGAACACCTGATCGAACAAGGCTTCCTTCAGTTCGTATCGGAGCGCCCGGACGGGCCGCTATTCTACCGTTCGGCAACTGATCGACCACCGGTAACTCCCACCAAGCAACCGAAGAGCAAGGCCGCACAGCTTCGCCAGCGCATTGCCGCATGGGTCCGAGACATCGGCGTGGACGCGAAAGGCGTGTCGCCGAACCATGGATGGAGACATACGTTCAAGCAGATTGCTGAACGCCATGGCATCAGTGAGCGTATGCACGACCACATCACCGGTCACAGTCCGGCGACGACCGGTCGAACTTACGGCGCGCCATCGCTTCAAGACGTGGCCGACGCCATGAAGAAGTTTCCGCGCTACTACGTGTAGCGTCGTTGGGCCTCGTCGCGCTCAAGTCAATATTCATTGTGGCGCGCGCGTGTCGAACATCGGGCGCCATTCTGCACCGTTCAGATAGTCCGCAGAGCGCAGACAGTCCGCAGAGAGTGGATAGTCCGCAGAGCTTTGAAATTTATCAGATCGGCCCTATCGCCACGCAAACAATATGCCCTGAAACGGCGATTAGAACAAGAATTGCGCACCGATTTTGTTGTCGGCATACGCATCGATGCGCGGCCCCCTTGGTCGCAGGGAACGATGCAAAATGCAGAACGAATTTCGCATAGCGGCGTTCGCCGAGTGTGCCGGTAAGTGCTCAAGCGATGAAGCCCGCGCTTTCTTCGCCAACATCTCAGAAGCGGTGAACCAACACGAAGCCAAGTCGCGTAAGAACATGCGCCGAGGGGCGATGGCCGAACGGTTCACGCGAACGGTTGAAGGGTTCATTGCCGAACTCCTGCTGGCGACACGTACAAGCAGTGCGTCGGCTTGGCTCTACCGGCCTCTTGCACGCACGAAGTTCAAGGTCGCCACCGTGACCCACGCCGACTTCATGGCGGCCATCGCCGCGCTTCGCAAGCTTGGGTTCATTGACCACAGCCCCGGTTATCAGCGCTTCGGACCGGGCTTCGAGGGCCAGACGGTGAACTACACAGGCTCGTCGACGCGTTGGCGCGCAAGCGACGCCATGCTGCGCGTAGCGGCGACTAATGGCATCACGCCGGAGAGCGTCGCAGATCACTTCAGATATGGATTACCCAAAGACCCGCTTGTCGTCCGGGCTACTGCCAGCAAGGGCGCCCACGGCAAGAACACGCAGGGAAGCCTCCTTGAGATCCTTTGGAGCGCTGAAGCCCTCAAGCTCCGCGCGGACGTTCAGCGCCTCAACGAGTTCCTAGACGCCACCGAGATACGCGGTGGTGTCCATCGCGGCTACGTCAGAATCTTCAATAACGGCGACGCGCCTGGGTTCGCATGGAACAAGGGCGGCCGCCTGTACAGCGTCGGTGGAGGTTACCAACAGATGAGCGAGCCTGAGCGCCTCAAGATCACCTTGAATGGGCAACAGGTCGTCGAAGTGGACGCGAGAGCAAGTTATCTGACGATCCTACACGGCCTGTGCGGCGTGCCCTTCGACACCGACAGCGATCCGTACAACGTGCCGGGGATACCGCGCGATGTCGTCAAGCATTGGCTTACCGCGTCACTCGGCAGTGAACAGTTGATCCGCAAATGGCCGCCAGAATCCGTCCGGGACGCGTTGGAAAAGGGTATCAACCTTCGGGACTACAAACCTTCAGCCGTGAAAAACGTCATGGTGGCGAAACATCCGCTTCTGGCCGGCTGGGCCGACCTGAAGGTGACTTGGGCCGACCTGATGTACATCGAGAGCAAGGCCATCATGGACACGATGTTGATGCTGATGGAAGGTGGCTGTGTTCCGACTTTAGCCATGCATGACGGTCTTTTGGTCCCTGAGCGCTTCCGGGACATCGCCGTAAGGATGTTGAAAAGCAACTATAGCGAACACTGTAGCGCAACACCGACCATCACCGTGGCGTACCCGCTTGGGCACGCTTTGGCCTCTTGAGTATGGACACTAGGATAGTCATTACGGTGTACCCTTCAGACCCGAGAGACGCACCATTAACAGGAACGGATTTCATCGACGTAGTGTTAGACGGACTGCCGGGTTGAGACGCGCAGTCAGGGCACCGTGAAAGTGGCGCGAACTTCGCCGGATTCCGCAACAGTTTCGTATGCTTACGTCGTCGGAGGCCCACTTAAAGACTATAGGCGCCATTGCGCTTCATTCGGTCGGCGCGCCGTCCTTCTTCGTGCTAGTCGCCACGATCTTCAAGACCCCGTCCGGCAATGGCCGCTGAAGCTTCAGCGCATCTTCAGCCGGCGCGGTCAGCCACCGCTCAATCTCGTCCGGCGTGGTCAAGATGACTGGCATGGCCTTCGGGTGTATGGCGCCCACAACATCGTTCGCCTCGGTCGTCAAGAAGCCGTACAGGTCGTTTGTCGTCTCGCCCTCTCGGACCTTGCGGACGCTCGTCCAACGCGTCCACAAGCCCGCGAAGGCCGCCAGGGGGCGTTCCTCATCGAGGGCGAACCACACGTCACCACCGGCCGCCTTGTTGAACTCGCTGAAGGATGTGAACGGCACGACGCAGCGGTGCTCCACCCCCAGCCAGGGGCGCCAGTGTTTGCTCGTTACGTTGCGAATGTTCGTCGTGCCGCTGTCGGGCTCAAGGCGCAGAAGTTCCTTGAATTCTACGTCCTTGCCCTTGGCCCGTAGCTTGTCGGCCCGCTTAGTCGCGGCGTCCAGTTGCGCCTTCGCCGAAGACGGCATTCCCCACCGCGCCATGGCGAGTTCGCGTACGCCGTCAGGCGCATTGCGCACGATTGGCGCCGAGTAGTCGGGGAACACGGCGGGCATGGACGGAAGATTGCCGGTCACGTCGCGCAACGCGCGCGTCAGGGCAATGATGGCCGCTTGGCCGGTGGTGATGCTGTAGAGATTGCACATGGACGACGTGCTTCACACTTTCGGCTTGTCGAGACCCAGACGCCTCAACATGATCGAGCTGCAAGGCAACATCGCCGCGACAGCGGATTGGCTATTCTACTGCGCCGTCCTTCTTGCCTCCCCCAACGATTCTTAACTCGGGCAATGGCCTTTGCGGCTTCAGGACTTCTTCCGATTCGAGTTCATAGCGCCGCTTCAGCTTCGGGTTCCACAATGCCCCATCGGGCAGCACTTCAAGCCAACTCGGAAGATCATGTGGAAGGGTAAACCCTTCGGTCCAAGAATCCTTATCGACCGTGTATTTCGATATCTCGAAACCGTCAGGGAAGTCGCGGAAGCCGGGATATTGAAGCTTCCTCTGTTGAGCAGCTTTCGCCATCGCGGCGTTGCTGTAGACTCCGACAAGTTTGTCCTCGTCGTGGCCGTCTTCCAACTCTCTGGTGTGCCAAAGCAAATAAACGGTTGCCACCGCGTCCTCCGCGACATTGCCAATCCACAGTGTCCCCGCGTGAGAGGCGGATGTCCACCGGACAACGCGGTCCGCTGCATACGGGCTTAACGATCGATTATTTACGGGCGCGACTTGCGCAGGCCCCTGATTTGCACATACGGCGCATTGGGCACGCACCGTTGGCACCTTAGCGCGGGGATGAGCGTGTCCACCGTCGCCATAGCCCGGCGTCCATAAGCTCTCAGGTCCACGCTACCGCGTACCTTGCAGCCGGGGCACACGCAGGTCAGGAACGGCCTCTTCGCCCGCACTGCCGCGCCGATGGTGGGGAAGAACGTGATCGGCAGGCCGCGAATGACCCTCACGTTCCACGCAGCTACGGCGAACTTAGCATCGCGCTTAAACCGCTCCTGCAACGGCCGGTCGCTTTCCATCTGAGCCGCCAGACGTTTGCGGGCATCCTCGTCCTGTTTCCGTTGGGATCGGGAATGAGCCATGTCCAGCCATCACCAACATGGCCGCTGGGCGTAGCCGGGCGCGTCGCTCTGGCGCCAGAATTTGACAGACCCCGGTTCCGGCAAGCCGCCGCAACGCTCGCATTTCAGGCGCGTCGCCAGCCGCTCCAGCGTCGCAGAGCCGGACGGCCGCCGTATCATTCGGAATGGCACAGCAACGATGTAGCCACAGCTTGAGCAGACGACGCCGACATGCGTGTAGCCGGCGGCGTGTGCCTCGGCCACGGTGGTGGCTGGGTTTTTTGGGTCAATCTCAGAGGTCGTCATGCCTCATCGTGGCACGAGAACAAAAAGAGAACAATCTGAAGTTTACTTTACTCGCGGAAGGCGAAGTAGGTTGTGGACCGCACCAACCGGGTGTGCTTCTTACCACTCAGCCGCCGATACAGGCCGCAGGGGGGAATCATGAAGACAACAATCGCGCTCGTCGTTCTCGCGCTCACGTCAACCGTCGCATCCGCGCAGTACTACGGAACGTCCCGTACGCCGAGCAACGGCCTTTATGGCACCGGCTCGAACACCGGGAGCCATCAGGTCGATGGCCACTATACTAACCGTGGCACATACGTTGAGCCGCATCAGGCAACCAATCCCAACACCACCCAGTTCGACAACTACAGCACGCGCGGCAACGTGAATCCGTATAACGGCAACATTGGCACTCGTAGCCCGCGCTACTGACGCGCATGGGCCTTTGCCGACTCCCAGGAGTCCATGGGTGCGATTTCAGTCCGCGCGCTAGGTGTGTAGCTCGCTGTACTGGTAACGCGCCCACGGAGTCCGTGAGTCGCACTGTAGGGCATTGCCCCATAACCGAAGAGCGGGAGGCGCATGACCTTCAAGACGCTGGCGGTCTCCCGCTCTTGAGCACATAGTCAGGGCTGAGCCCGTGGACGTGAAGGATCGCCGGCCGGTCGATCTGAAGCGGTTTTGGGCACTCCTGACGCTGCCGGGCAAGAGGAGACGTTCAACGCGGCGAAGGAAGCTTTGGCCGCTGCCTACAGGAAGCACGGAGGACGCGAGGCCGACTTCACGGGTCGTGACCAGCGGAATGTTCTGCCGCAATCCGAGACCGCAACGTGGAAGCTTGAGTTGCGTTATCGGACGTACGACAGGGGCGCGAAATGTTTGGTATTGCTCGGCGGAGAGCCACCAGCGCGGCAGTTGACGCCCTTCGGCCGCTCATAGGAACCATCCAGCACACCTACGGCACCGCGCCGCACTTCTGGTCGGACCCCTACATCGTCGGGTTCTTTTATTTCATGATTGGTCATCGTGCGAAGCTTGCGACGCAAGGTAAGATAACGGGGATTGAACTCGGCACGGCCCTCGCTGATACGTTTACGGCCCTCTCGAATATGAATGGCGTTGCTATCTCTAGGCGCGCTGTCGAACTCCTGAACGCAAATGATCCTGATTTCAACCGAGCGGCCGACGACGCTGCTGCCATCTGCTATTATGAACTCGGAAATCTAAAAGATGCAGCGTCCCATCCGCTAGTCATAAAGGCCGGTCGCCTCGCCGGAAATTCCCACGAGCGAGCTAACGTATTGCCGATGATGATCATGGCGTCTCTGATGCACGAGGTCGATACCCGACTTCGCGGTGCTGACTAGAGCCGAATTCTGATGCAAAATCTGAAACGCCCTCTGGACAAGGGATGACCGCGTATTCCCCCCCTCGGCCCCCTTTGCTCGCTCTCAAGCCGCGACACCGCCCGCGCGTTGCCCGCGTCTAAACACTAATGCGGCGATGCCTCGCCATGCCCATGCTGCATCAGGGTCTTGCACTCTTCGAGCGTATATCCCGGCGTCAGCTTGAATAGCTCGTAGACCGCGCCATTGAGCGTGAAGTCCGAGAATTGCTGTAACATACCGATCCTCGTCAGCGTATCGGTGCAGCCCGGACAGGTCGCAATAGGCGGGTGATCGTCGATGCAGAGGACGGTGTGTCGCTTCATTTTGTCTGAGGACGACTACAGCAGGAACATATCAATAAACGCCGGTCCGCCGACGTTGACCCCTATGCCCATGATGATTCCCCCAAGCAGCCAAAGGGCCTTGCGGGTCTTCGGCGGCCGAACGCTTCGGGACATGATCCAAAAGCCGGGCACAATGATAGCGGCGCCTAACGCGAGCATACCGGGATTGGACATCGAGCACTCCCCCAATCAATTCAATAATTGAATATCTAATTTTTAGGTATTGCGCAATCAGCTTTAGATGTCTCGGCCTCTTCTGGGGCCGGGCAATGTCCGAGACACTACAGTCACCACGTCATCATGCGCTGTGCGCTGCCTTAGCCGAGAGACGGCTGGCGGCTGGGCTGACGCAGCTTGAGGTAGCCAAACGGCTCGGGCGGTATCAGTCGTACATCGCGCATGTTGAAAGCGGGCAGCGGCGCATCGACGTGGTCGAGTTCCTGGCCCTTGCCGAGGCCATCGGGTTCAATCCGACGAACCTTATTAAGCGGCTGTTCGCAATCCGAAGCTGACAGCCGCGTGCAGTGACGCGACGCTTAATTGTCAAACAACAACGCGCGGCTTTAGTCGGCCTTTTTGAAACCGATATGGCGAACGGCGGCACCCCTCACGCGTCCCGAAAGGGACCCGTTCGATTGGCGCGGCTCGACCTACACGGTTGAGGCTTCCTATGCCGTGGCGGCCCTGCCAAGCCGCACCATCAGTCTCTGCGCGCTCGTGGCGTGCCACTTGGCCCCGCGTGGCGTGAGAATGCCGCGCTCGTTCAGGGCCGTTGCCAAGGCGCGCACGCCCGTGACGCCACCGGCCAGAACATCGTCCACAATCGCGTGCAGCCCGCTGGCGCGCTCGTCCGCCGCACCTTTGATCCTGGCGACAGCGGCAGCGTTGCCTACCTGCTTGCCCCTCATGGCGCGAGCGCCGTTTGGGTTGCCGAGCTTCACGCCACGGGCCTTCGCAGCGGCCAGCGCGGCCTTCGTGCGTTCGCTCACGAGGCCCGCTTCCAGTTCAGCCACGGCCGCCATCTGCGTCAGCAGAAACCGCCCCATGGCGCCCGGTGGGACGTGTGGGAGGTCACAAAAGACGAGGTCCACGCTACTGGTCACCAAGGCGCGCAGCAGGTCTACGTTGCGCGTAAGGCGGTCGAGCTTCGCGAACACGACGGTGGCGCCTACCGCCTTGGCGTGAGCCAGAGCCGCCTTGAGCTTGGGCCTGTCGCTGCGCTTCCCGCTCTCAGTCTCAACGTATTCGCGAACCAGCGTTCCGTTGCCGCCATTCAGGAAGCGCTCGACGGCCGCGCGTTGAGCTTCAATGCCAAGGCCGCTGCGGCCCTGACGATCCGTTGAAACGCGAAGATATGAAACGAATTTAACCGCCGTCATGTTCTGCCGCCCGTACACAAATTGCTGCAACGGACATTACATCAGATTGTGTACAAACAACAAACTCTTGATTGTAGATGGTGGATAGCGACAATCTCTCCGGGGGGTTGCATGAAGATCAGGGCAATCGGATGGGGTGGAGGCGTTCTCGTAGTCGTAGCCACAGCTGCGCTTGGCGGAATCGTCTTCAAAAGAGGGCACTCGACACTCCCGCGAGACAACACTCAGGGACCGGTCGTGTCCGCTAAGCCGGTCCATGATGGCGCGACGGTCAAAGGTCGTGCGACCGCCGTCGACGGCGACACAATCGATGTCGGCAAAGTCAGGATTAGACTCCATGGCGTTGACGCACCGGAGGCTAAGCAGTCGTGCGAGCGAAACGGTCGAGAGTACAACTGCGGCTCGACTGCGACTCTCAAGCTGGCTGAACTAATCGCGACGGCCACTGTCACCTGCAACGCCCTTTCGCGGGACCGTTGGAACCGCACCGTTGCTCGTTGCTTCGCGGAAGGGCAAGACCTCGGCCAGCGAATGGTCCAGGAAGGGATGGCGATTGCGTATCGAAAATATTCGACCGATTACGTGGCGGACGAGACGTTGGCGCAGTCTCTAAAGCTCGGAATTTGGAGCGGGACGTTCACCAACCCGGAAACATGGCGTAGCGCCACCGTGGAGAAAAAAAATGTCAGACAATAATAGCCGAAATCAGCCTGTGCCAATGGGACGGCCGAGCCCTCCGACTACGATAACAATCGGGGGCACACCGACCATCGACCTCTCGTTCTTGCCTGACCATCAGCGCGAAGCGCTCATGAATGACTACGCCCGTGGCGTCGTGAACGTCGCCCAACGAGCGCATGAGCTTCAGGTCGATGTGAACGTCCTGCGAAGCACACTCGACAATCTTGCCGCGACGACCAAAGACGTTTCGGAATCAGGCAACGCCATCACAGTTTCACACACACAGACGACCAAGATCGGCCGAACCGAAATAAAAATGGGCAACACCGACGAAGCGAAGAGCGGAAAGCTCAGCCGTACGCAGGCAGGCGAGCGCGATTGGACACCTTTCTACATTTTTGCTGGCATAGCGGCGGTAGTGCTTATTGCCGCAATTATGATGCGCTAGGCACCCCGTGTTCCGCACCACTCTTCATGTCAATGAGGAAACCGACGTCGATGCGACGGTCTCGCGACTGCGCGCGGAATGCGAGCGTTCAGGATTGAGCGCGGATCATACGGCGCTCGTCATTTATGACGTTCAGCAGACCCTACAGCAACTCGTTCAACGAGGCGCGGAAGTGGCCCGCCTCGGCAGTCAGATGACGGTGTCGCGAGAACTGCGTGGCGCCGACTACAACATAATGATTGCGTTCGGTGCTGGCGTTCCGGATGGATTCTTCGAGCGCCTGAAACGTAAAATATTGGGTGGATAGATGGGCACGCGATATCGAGGTCGCTATCGTGCGCCGTATAGGTCGTCTCGCGGCCAGGAATTTGCTCAGAAACACATTGAGGCAGCGCATCGCCTTTCGGAAGAGCTGGGTGGAACGGACGAAGACGTAAAGCAATACTTTTTCAATCTTCCAGAAGTCGACCTTCGGATAGTGCTGGACTTATATGAGCATCACTATGGCCGGCCCGCGAGAGAGTACGCTGTTGCCACTATCGGTCGGTGGCGGTCTGGGTCACGTAAAATGAGCGGTGACGTGGCATCACGGCTCTTCAATCTTTTGCCTCCGGTCATGCCGCTGCATGCAAAATATCAACTCATAACCAATCTCTGGAACCACGTTGGTCCACGATCAAAGAAGACACTGCGTGTCGGCCTCGACGCAAATGTTGAGGACGCGGCGCTCGCGGTACGTCGCCACATCGATGAAGTTGTCATCGCTCACAAGGTGCCCGACGCGATGGAGCGACGCTTCAACTGGCTGGCGTCCGGCGACTCCCACGTGAAGCAGGATTTGCTAAATTATCTGAGGGGATCGGAAAGGCAGTTGGCAGAGCATGCTGCACGAACGCAACTTCCAGTGATGTTGCAACATCTTCAAAGCCACCAAGGTGTCAGCACACATCGCCTTGCCCAAATACTAAAGATAGGGAACCACGAGGTTGAGATACTTATCGACCGTAATGCTACGGGTGTGTCGCTGATAGATCCGCCTCGAGCCTCCAGCAATGCGACCACGAGAACCGGCATTAGCTGGATATGGATTTTTTGGATATCTGCGGCTCTCGTGCTGCTTGTCCTAATTGGTAAGAAGTGACATCAGCCCGAAGAGTCTAGCGTCCTTTGGGCCTGAAGCGGTTCAAGGTTGCGGCGACCAAACCAAGGCGTCGACTGCGGCTCCTCAGTCCACACGGTTGATCACAGACCGACGCTCGAGTGAACGTCACGAAAGGCAAGCTGAGATGCGAGATGACGACCCCGAATATTTGCGCAATCAAATGGGGCGGCCTCCTGTAGCAGACGCGGCCCGCGCGGCTCGCGGCGCCCAACATGCTTGGGAAGCTCGCAATGAGATCGAGCAGGCTCGCATATCTAACGCCTTCAAGGGGATTGAGCAGCTGAATGTTTCTGGGGTCTTTAACACAATGGAGCGGTTGAACTTGTCCGCCGCCGCCACGGGGTTTGCGGGCAATCGCATTTCTGAGGCCCTCAAGGGTCTTGAGCGGCTCGGTGCGTCAGATGCCTTCAAGAGCCTCGAGCGGCTTGGAGCGTCTGATGCCTTCAAGAGCCTTGAGCGGCTTGGAGCGTCAGATGCCTTCAAGAGCCTCGAGCGGCTTGGAGCGTCTGATGCCTTCAAGAGCCTCGAGCGGGTCGGCGCGCCCGACGCCTTTAAAGGACTTGGGCAGTTCCGCGTATCCGATGCGTTCAATAGCCTTGAGCAACTCCGCGCATCGAGCGCCTTCAAGGGGCTTGAGAATCTCCGCGTTTCCGACGCTTTTAAGGGGCTTGAGCAGCAGCTCCAGGTGTCCGAGGCCATCAAGGGGCTCGGGAAGCTTCGTGTGCCTGAAGCCTTCAAGGCACTTGAACACTTCCAAGCGTCAAAGGCCTTCCAGGTTCACCTGAGCCCGGCGAGTTCCGCACACGTAGAGATGTTGTCCCGTTTAGCCGGTCCAGTCGCACGCGCGAATGAACGCGCAGCGCTGACCGACACTTTCACACGCTATTCGGAACAACTCCGACAGATCGCCGATCCGCTCGCAAACTTGCATCGGCAATTGGAGTCTGTAGCAAGGCCTCTGCGGGAATTGCAGTCGCGTGCAACGGATGCTCTCGGACCGAACTTAGCTGCTGGCTCGCAGCTATCGGTGGCAATAACTATTGCCGGCCAGTTGATCGACCTCCCTAACGATATGGTCGCCAAACAGTTGTTGGTCCGTGAGGAGATGCGTGCCGCTAACGAAGTCAGCCAACCGGGCGAACTGGAAGGCACATCGCTGGCGGTCGACGCGGCACTAGCAGAACGCGAACTTCACACCGAGGAGCTAAACCAGAGCTTCAATGCATTCATTGCAAGGCTTGCGGCCGTTTTTCGTGTACATTTCGAACGGGTCCAAAACTTTGTTGAGCTCATTAACGCGTATCAGCTCGTCACGCTCATTATTGCCGCTGCATCTCTGTATTATACGATGCAATCCGCCGATAAGGCGGACGTCGACAAGGTGACCGAGGCAGTCAGAGACCAGACGAAGGTTCTGCGTGAAGAGTTTCGTGCAACTCGGGATGCGCAGCAGCAACTTCACGGACTGGCCTGTACTGCCCAAGAGATGGCCGTTCAAAAAGCCGCGACGCTTCCATCCTTGTGTGCATACAAGGTATCGCGTGTTGTCGCGCTGAAATCCGAGCGCCGTCTGAAATCCGACACGGTCGCTTTTCTCTTCACAGACCAAGTGGTCTTCCTGCGCGGCCGTGACAAGAAATGGGTAATGGTAGAAGCAATCGATTGGGTTACGGGCGGCCGCGTCTCGGGCTGGGTCGTGAAAAAGAACCTGAAACTATTGAAGTGATTGGGATCCTTGGCACTGGAATGGCGTCGAGGAGATGCACACGTAAACGCTGCGTGTAGGCCGTCCATCGTGAGCGGGAATATTTCGCTCCCGCTGGACCGCAGTGCACAATTATAGCAGCACTTTAGGACTGATTGCTTCAGGTGCACAAGGCAGGTAAACAAGGCAGGTACACAAGGCAGGTACACAGAAGCTAACACTCAGCCGAATTTCGTGAGTACGTTCAATGGCGAGGGACACGCAGGTCAGCTCCTGCCACTCCGACCAAGCCTTCGCGCATTCCCGGTGCGCATCCCCTGTTTCCCCATCAAATCGCGATCTTCGGCTCCGTCATCGGCTGCTGCCGTTCGGCTTGCCCGGACCGGCGTGACGGCTTATTCCCGAACCGGCAAGACCCCGCGACAAGACCCGCTGTATGGGCGCACCCAGGGAAACGCATGATGCATTCGCCGCTGCCCGCCCCCTCGCCCGATCTGATCTCACCCGATCTCATCGCCCGCTTCACGGCCATCGTCGGCGGCAAATACGCGCTGACCGATGCCAACGACGTCGCGCCGTACCTGATCGAGCAGCGCGGCATTTATCAGGGCAGGACGCCCCTGGTGCTGCGGCCGGGTTCCGTCGCCGAAGTGTCCGCGATCCTGAAGCTGGCCAACGAAACCCGCACCGCGATCGTGCCGATGGGCGGCAACACCGGTCTGGTCGGCGGTCAGATGGCCTTCAACGGCGAGATCGTGCTGTCGCTGGCCCGGCTCGACAAAGTCAGGGAGGTCGACGCCGCGTCCAACACCATGACGTGCGAGGCCGGCGTGATCCTGGCCAATGCACAGGCCGCCGCCAGCGAGGCCGGCCGGCTGTATCCGCTGTCGCTCGGCTCCGAGGGCAGTTGCACCGTCGGCGGCAATCTGTCGAGCAATGCCGGCGGACTTCAAGTGGTCGCCTACGGCAATGCGCGCGAACTGACGCTCGGCCTCGAAGTCGTGTTGGCCGACGGCCGGATCTGGAACGGGCTGAACAAGCTGAAGAAGGACAATACCGGCTACGATTTGAAGAACCTGTTCGTCGGCGCCGAAGGCACCCTCGGCATCATCACGGCGGCGGTGCTGAAACTGTTCCCGCGGCCACGATCCGTGGAAACGGCGTTTATCGGCCTGCCGTCGCCGCGCGCCGCGCTGGATCTGCTGTCGCTGACGCGCGACCGCGCCGCCGGCACCGTGACCAGCTTCGAGCTGATTTCGCGCACCGTGCTGGAGATGGGCCTGAACTTCACGCAGGGCGCGCGCGAACCGCTGGACGACAAACATCCCTGGTACGTGCTGATGGAATTGTCGTCGCAGGCCGGGTCAGGTCTGCATGAGGCGCTGGAAGACGTGCTGGGCACCGCGCTGGAGCGCGGGATGATCACCGATGCGGTGCTGGCTGCGAGCCTGGAGCAGGCGAAAAGCTTCTGGCGGCTGCGCGAGCAGCTCACCGAAGCGCAGAAGCCGGCCGGCGGTTCGATCAAGCACGACATCTCGGTGCCGATCGCCGTGGTGCCGGAGTTTCTGGAAGAAGCCACCGCGGCCGTGCAGAAGATGGTCCCCGGCTGCCGGCCGGCACCGTTCGGCCATCTCGGCGACGGCAACATGCACTACAATGTCAGCCAGCCTGTCGGCGCCGATAAGACGGCGTTCATCGCGCGCTGGGACGAGATGAACACGTTGGTCCACGGCATCGTGGCCAAGTATCAGGGCTCGGTGTCGGCCGAACACGGCATCGGCGTGATGAAGCGCGACATCCTTCCGCTGGTGAAAGACCCGGTCGCGATGGAGCTGATGCGCACGCTGAAAGCGACGCTCGATCCCAACGGAATTCTAAATCCCGGCAAGGTGTTGTGACTCCAATCGGCCTCATGGTGAGGAGCGCGGTGCAACCGCGCGTCTCGAACCATAGGCCGCCACGATGGGGCCGCCCTCTCCTTCGAGACGCGGCCTTCGGCCGCTCCTCAGGATGAGGGCGGTTTAATCTCAGAATGGATGCGCGGCGGTGCTGACTAAAACAACATCCCCTGCCCGTCATCTTCCGGAACAGCCTTGGCGCGCTTCGGCCTCAGTGGCGCCACCGGCTCCGGCGGCGCATTGGGATCGACCGGCTCGGTCAGGCTGACGTCGTCGTTGACGACGCGGTTGACGGCGGTGCCGACCTCATAGACCTCCATCAGGTCCTCCGGGGCCGGCTCGATCAGCCGGGAGGCCTCCATCACGTCGACCTCCTCATTGGCCAGCCACAGGTCGAACGCCTCCGGCGGGATCACCACCGGCATGCGGTTATGGACGGCCGACAAGGTCTCATTGGCCTGCGTGGTCACGATGGCGGCGGTTTCCACCTCCTCGCCGTTCGGACCCATCCAGGTCTCCCACAGGCCGGCAAAGGCCAGCGGCCCGCCACCCCGGCGGCCGGCGTAGAACGGCCTTTTGCGGTCGCCGATCGTCTTCCATTCATAGAACCCGTCCGCCGGTATAAGGCAGCGGCGGCGGCGCATCGCATTGCGGAACGCCGGCTTTTCGGCCGCCGATTCGCCCCGGGCGTTAATCAGCAGTGAAAAGCCCTTCGGATCCTTGACCCAGGGCGGGATCAGGCCCCACCGGACCAGGGCGAAATGGCGGGCATTGTGGCCGGCTCCCCCTTCCCGCCGCACAATCGGGATCGGCTGGGTCGGGGCCACGTTATAGCGCGGCGGGAAATTGGGCTGTTCGGCATAGCCGAACAGGTCGCGGAGCTGCGCCGGGGTGGTCGTGATGGTGTAGCGTCCGCACATTCCCTGACCCTTGACCTGGCATCGATTTAAGGCCGCCTTAACTGGATATAGCCCAGAAATTACAGCACGGTGGTATCGGCACGCCTCACGGGACGCACAATGAATCTGAGTGTTTCTCACCCGCTATACGGCGAGGCGCAAGCCATGATGGGCGGCCTCGACAGCGGGCTGTTGACGCGCTCGAACGTCAATCCCGAAACCGGGCTTGCGACCGACTACCTGAACCACTTCAACGAAGCCATCATGCTGCTCGAAATGATGGCGATGGCGCCGGACTGCATCGAGGATTTCCTCGACTGGAAGCCGATGAACTATGTCGAGCATTTCACCGAGTCGAGTTACACGCACCGCGATGTCGCGATCGCGGCCTATGACGCCGCCCATCCAATCGCCCGGATTTCGCTGGACCAGTTGACCGAGCGCATGACCGGCGTGCTGGTCTTCACCCGCGACGCGATGCGGGCCGGCCTGTCGCCCGAGACCGCCGTCTCATTGGCCGAACGGGTCGCCGCCGCGTTGAAGCCGCTGGTTGCCCGGGCCGGCGCCATCATCAACGGCACCGCCACCAACGACGATGAGAACGCCGCGCTGGCGCCGCAGGCCGCTGTCGACGCCCTGATGGCGGGCTGACGCCTTGGGCGATCCGCGCGCCTACCCCGACCGTCCGCATCTTGCCGCCAGCGCCGCCATCTTCCGCGACGGCAAAGTGCTGCTGGTGCGCCGCGCGCGCAAGCCCGCGCTCGACATCTGGACGCTGCCGGGCGGCGGGGTCGAAGCCGGCGAGACTTTGCACGAGGCCTTACTGCGCGAAGTGACGGAAGAGACCGGCCTGGCGATCGACATCGTCGCGCTGGCCGGCCATCGCGAGATGATCGCGCGCGACGCCGATGGCCGGGTGACGCGCCATTTCGTCATCATGGCGTTCGCGACGCGTTGGCGGGGCGGCGAACCGGTGCTGAACGAGGAACTGTCCGACTTCCGCTGGGTGTGCCCGGACGAGGTGGCCGGCTTCCAGACCACCGAAGGCCTGGCCGAGATCGTCGATGCGGCCTTTACGGCATTGACCGCCGCCTGACGGTTCCGTGACCTCCCCGACCCTGCCCCAATGGAACCTCCTGAACCCGCCGCCGTTGTCGCCGACACCGGAGGCCGCCCCGTGTTCGAGTCCGAACAAGACGTCCAGACCATCGTCGAACCCAGGGACGCGGCCGAATCCGCCGGCCTGCGCTATGTCACGGACGAGCGTCCGGGCCTTCGGCGCCGCAAATCCGGCAAGGGCTTCACCTACGCCAAGGCCGATGGCACCAGGATTTCCGATCCCGACATCATCAAACGCATCAAGTCGCTGGTGATCCCGCCGGCCTGGACCGAGGTGTGGATCTGCCCATTCGCCAACGGTCATATCCAGGCGACCGGCCGCGACGCCAGGAACCGCAAACAGTATCGCTACCATCCGGCGTTCCGCGAAGTGCGAGAGAGCACGAAATACGAACGTGTCGTCGGCTTCGCCAATGCGCTGCCGGCGATCCGCGAGCGCGTGCGCCGGGACATGTCGAAACGCGGCTTGCCGCGCGAGAAGGTGCTGGCGACCGTGGTGCATCTCTTGGAAACGACGCTGATACGCGTCGGCAATGATGACTATGCCAAGCAAAACAAAAGCTACGGCCTGACCACACTGAAGAACCGCCATGTCGAGGTCGACGGCTCGGACGTGCGCTTCCGTTTTGTCGGCAAGAGCGGCAAGCAGTGGTCGCTCCAGGTCAAGGACCGCCGGGTCGCCAAGATCATCAAGGCCTGCCAGGATCTGCCCGGCCAGGAACTGCTGCAATATATCGACGAAGACGGAAAACCGCAGAGCGTGTCGTCTAGCGACACCAACGCCTATCTGCGCGAGATCACCGGACAGGACATCACGGCGAAGGATTTCCGGACCTGGGCCGGCACCGTGCTGGCGGCGCTGGCGCTCAAGGAATTACAGAGCTTCGATAGCGCCGCGCAGGCCAAACGCCACATGCGCGCCGCCATCGAGCGGGTCGCGGCGCGGCTCGGCAATACGCCGACGATCTGCCGCAAGTGCTACATCCATCCGGAGATCATCTCGTTATATCTGGATGGCCGGCTCGCCGAGGAAATCAAACTCGAAGTCGAGAGCGAATTGCGCGACGATCTGGCCGGACTGCAGCCCGAAGAAGTCGCCGTGCTGGCAATGCTGCGGCCGGCGTTGAACCGCGCGGCGGACCAGAAGGCGGCGTGACCGGCCTCATGGTGAGGAGCCGCGCGAAGCGCGGCGTCTCGAACCATGGGGCCGCCCCCATCCTTCGAGACGCAGCCTTCGGCTGCTCCTCTGGATGAGGGCAGATCAAGCGCTTTCGCTACACCGACGTGACCGCCTTCTCATAAATCTCCGGCTTGAAACCGACCAGCAGCTTCCCATCCAGATCGAGTACCGGGCGCTTGATCATCGACGGCTGCGCCAGCATCAGGGCCATCGCCTTTTTGGCGTTGAGGCCCTCCTTGTCGGCGTCGTCGAGTTTGCGGAACGTGGTGCCGGCCTTGTTGAGCAAGGCCTCCCAGCCGAGTTCACGGGCCCAGCCCTCCAGCCGGCCGCGCTCGATGCCGGCGGTCTTGTAGTCGTGGAAGGCGTATTTCACGCCGCGCTCATCCAGCCAGGCGCGGGCCTTCTTCATGGTGTCGCAGTTCTTGATGCCGTAGATGGTGATCACGTCCAAATCCCCACATTCACTCCGGACGGCTGTTTAACCTATCGGGCGAAATCGTGCAGCCTCCCCGGCTTGCGCCGCCGCATCGACCGGCGCATATCAGCGCCGGATCAAGGGATTGCGGCCGATGCCGAATTTGAAATGTCTGCCGGTCTTGGCGTTGCTGGGCGCGCTGCTGTCGGCCACGACTCCGACCATATCGGCGGCGCAGACGCCGCCGGGCGCCACCGCGCCGTTCGAGGCCGACTTGCAGCGGCTGTCGGAAATCCTCGGCGCGTTGCATTACCTGCGCGGCGTCTGCGGCGCCAAGGAAGGCGCCAAATGGCGCGCCGAAATGCAGTCGCTGATCGACGCCGAGGCGCCGAGCGGCGAGCGCAAGGACCGCATGGTGGCGAGCTTCAATCGCGGCTATCGCGGCTTCCAGCAGACCTACCGCATCTGCACGCCGGCGGCCGATGTCTCGATCCGGCGCTATCTCGACGAGGGCGCCAAAATCGCCCGCGAGATCACGGCGCGCTACGCCAACTAGCGCGCGGCGCGCGCCAACTAAGTCTGTACAAGTTCCCGGCCCGCAAAATCTTTCCAACCGAATTAACCGTTCTTAAAGGTCCGGCTGGTCGCGGCCGGTGCCCATGATAACGTCCGCTCGAAACCAGGGCGACGGCGCCTCCCGGCACCGTCCAACAACTTGTGATGAGCAACGTGACACGCGCATTTGCAACGGCCGCAGAGCCGCTTCCCGACCACGAACAGAAACGGGCCGCGCTCGGCTATCTGAGCGAAGCCTGGGCCGAGGCCCGCCTCGACGGCATCGACGGCGACTGCCTGGCGCAGAGCTGCCTGTTCGCCGCCTTCGCCGAATTGGTCGCGACCTATGGCGAGGACGCCGCGGCGGTATTCGCCGAGGGTCTCGGCAACCGCATTCGCAACGGCGAGTTTTCGATCGATCTTCCGCGCCAATAGGCGCCTTTCCTCACCTGTCCTGCTAGACTCGCCCGTTCCTAAGGACGGCGACTCATGCATCTCCGCGCTTTTCCATTCGCTCTCGCGTTGCTGGCTGTCGTGACAGCCGACGGCCAGGCATTGGCGCAGAACGATGCGTTGACGCAGAACCGGGTCCGCACCGAGAGCTTCCGCGCCCCGATCGCCCCCGGCCAGCCGATCGCGCCGCCGGGCACCGCCACGCCAGATGAGTCTCCCAAACGCCGGCCCGGCGCGCCGCTGCCGCGCGCCGGCGCCGAAACGCCGCCGATCCTCACCGATCTGTCGCAACTGCCGGCACCGGTCGCCCGCACCCGCGACCGCATCCTGACGGCGGCGCGGTCCGGCGACCTCAACAAGCTGCTGACCGTGATGCAGATGAACGAGACCCCGCCGGTGTTCTCGTTCGGCAACGAGCGCGATCCTGTCGCGTTCTGGAAGGCCGCCTACCCGGATTCCGCCGGCGTCGAGGTGCTGTCGACCCTGATCACCATCCTGGAAACCGGCTATGTCCATGTCGATCAGGGCACGCCACAGGAAATGTACATGTGGCCGTATTTCGCGCGGCTGCCGATCAAGACGCTGACAGCGGACCAGAAGGTCGAGCTGTTCCGCATCATCACCGGCGCCGACTACAAGAACATGCAGGAGTCCGGCGCCTATGTGTTCTACCGGCTCGGCATCGCGCCGGACGGCGTCTGGCATTTCTTCGTCGCGGGAAACTGATCAGGCGAACGCAGACTCGCGAACGCCCTCCGATATAGACGGCACCGCAACGCCCCGCGCGCGCAAACCATAAAACCCGCGCAACACCCGGTCGATGTCCGGCGGATAGAACGGCTTTTTCAGGAACGCGGCGCCAAGCGCCCGCGCCCGCTCGACCAGCGCCGGCTCCTCGGTCGGGTTCATCATCACCACATCGATGCCGCGCGGCGCGCGCTTGAGTTCGGCCAGCGTGGCGAGGCCATCGAGGCCCGGCATATTGCAGTCCAGGAACACGAGGTTGAAGTGACCGTCCTTGGCCAGCTTCAGCGCCGTCATGCCGTCCGCGACATCCGTCACCTCGAGGCGAAACTGGCTGACCGCGAGAATTTTGCGCACCACGCAGCGGATGGTCGATGAATCGTCGACCACCAGCGCGCGTTTCGGCAGCCGCACCCGCAACAGCCGCGCCATCAGCTCGCGGGCCTCGTCGAGACTGGATGGCATCGCGGCCAGACCGTCGGCCTGCTCCGGTTCGTCATCGGCAGCGGTGCCGAGCACCGCCACGAAGGGCGGCCGGCGCGCCGCCTTGGCATGGCAGATCAGGTGCGCGCAGGCCTCAGGCCCCAGCGCCGCGTCCAGGCATACGAGATCGACGGGCTCATGCTTGAGAATGCCGCAGGCCTTGCGGCTGGTCGGCGCCTCGATCACCTCGACCGGCACCGGGGCCAGCGTTGCACCGTAACGCAGCAGGTCGCGGCCAGCGTCCTGTTCCGACACCACCAGCAAGCGCACGGATACCAGATCGTCGCCCATTTGGGTCCCCACCCGCGTCCCCCGACGCACGTCAAGGATGCGGCGGAGTCCGTTTCCACCGAGTGAACGCCATCATCACGCTACCGTGTATGGATAAGGAGATGCGTATTATGCGCCGAAATTGACGATTACGGCCGGCATAGGCTTCCAGAAACCTCACCGCTTGCTCTGCGACGGGGCGGTCAGTTCGCCCTGCCGTCATAGGGCACCAGCCGGCCGCGCGCTGCGCCTTACGTTCCACTGCGATTTCTGGCAAGAGACTCTAATGCAAAGTTCGATGCAGGCAGCGCTTCTTCCCGACCGCGGTATCGTCAAGGTGGCGGGCGACGACGCCCGCAAGTTCCTCAACGGGCTGATCACGGCCGACGTCGACAAGGCATCGCCGGCGCAGCCCGTTTTCGCCGCGCTGCTGACGCCGCAGGGCAAGATCATCACCGATTTCATTGTGGTCGAGGCGCCGCCCGAGGACGGCGGCGGCTTCTTCCTGGATGTGCCGCGCGCGCTGGCGCCGGCTTTGGTGATGCGGCTCGGTTTCTACAAGCTGCGCGCCAAGATCACGGTCGAGGATTTGTCCGCCACGCTCGGCGTGCTGGCGATCTGGAATGGCGCGGGCAGGACCGAATACGGCCTATGTTACCCGGACCCGCGACTGCCGGCGCTCGGCATGCGCTGCGTGCTGCCGCCGCCGGTCGCAGCCGATGCCGCCGCCGACCTTAACGCCGAACTAGTCGATGCGGCGCAATACGAGGCCCACCGGATCGCACTCGGCGTGCCGCGCGGCGGCGTCGATTTCATCTATGGCGATGCGTTTCCGCACGAGACCGACATGGACCAGTTGGCCGGGGTCGATTTCCACAAGGGCTGCTATGTCGGCCAGGAAGTCGTGTCGCGGGTCGAGCATCGCGGCACCGCCCGCAGCCGCGTGGTGCCGGTCGCGTTCGAGGGCGGCGCGCCGGAGACCGGCCTGCCGGTGATGGCCGGCGACAAGCAGATCGGCAATATGGGATCGAGCGCTGACGGGCACGGCCTCGCGATGCTGCGGCTCGACCGGGTGGCGGACGCCCAGGCCGCCGGCACCCCGATCACGGCCGGCGGCATCCCGCTGACCCTGGTGAAGCCCGACTGGGTCCGGTTTGCGTGGCCGGGCGAACGCCGGGCTAACTCGCCGCTTTCACGACCTTCGGGAAGCTTTGCCGTTTGATGCCAATGCCTATCGCCACTTTGTCGATCCGTTTCCGCGCTTGGAAAGGAATGCCGCATGATCAAGCTGCACTATCGGCCTCCGGAAATCCGCGACAAAATCCACGACATGCCGTTTGTGCCGGGCGGCGCGCCGCTCTGCAGCGATCATGTGGAAGCGGCCGAAAACTGCACCTGCGGCATGCCCGATGAGGTGCGCACGATCATCCTGCGGAGCGTCATGAAGCGCGGTTGAGCGGGTGGCTGTCCGGCCGGCGATCCATGTATATGATCCCGGCCATGACCGACTCATCCTCCGCTATCTTCCAGGACGACGGCTTGAAGCGTTGCGCCTGGCCGAAGACCGACCCGCTCTATGTCGCCTATCACGACACCGAATGGGGCGTGCCGGAATATGACGACCGCGCGCTGTTCGAAAAACTGCTGCTGGACGGTTTCCAGGCCGGCCTGTCCTGGATCACCATCCTGCGCAAGCGCGACAATTTCCGTAAAGCCTTTGACGGCTTCGTGCCGGAAAAGATCGTGCGCTATTCGCCGAAGAAAATCGAAAAGCTGATGCTGGACGCCGGCATCGTGCGCAACCGGATGAAGATCGAGGGCGCGGTGCTGTCGGCGCGCGCCTATCTCGACGCGATGGACAAAGGACCGGGATTTTCGACGCTGTTGTGGGACTTCGTCGATGGCGAGCCGCAGCAGCATCGCATCAAGGCCACCGGCCAGACGCCGACCGAATCTCCTGAGTCTAAGGCGATGTCGAAGGAATTGATTAAGCGCGGCTTCAAGTTCGTCGGCCCGACCATCGTCTACGCCTTCATGCAGGCCACCGGCATGGTCAACGATCATCTGGTGAGCTGCCACCGGCATGACGCCTGCGCCAAGCTGGCCCGGCCGCGCTGATGGCGAAGCGCGCGGCGCATTCCCGCGCGTGGCAGCGCATGCTGTCGGGGCGGCGGCTTGATCTCCTCGACCCCTCGCCGCTCGATGTCGAGATCGCCGACATCGCGCACGGCCTTGCCCGCGTCGCGCGCTGGAACGGCCAGACCGAGGGCGACCATATTTTCTCGGTCGCCCAGCATACGCTGCTGGTTGAATTAATGGCGAAGCGCCAGACCGGCGGCCTCGACCGCCGGCTTGGCCTCGCGCTGCTGCTGCACGACGCGCCCGAATACGTCATCGGCGACATGATTACGCCGTTCAAGGCGGTGATCGGCGACGCTTATAAAGTGGTCGAGAAGCGTCTGCTGGCGGCGATCCACCTGCGCTTTGGCTTGCCGCCCGAACTGCCGAAGGATTTGGAAAAGCTGATCAAGGCCGCCGACCGCGCCGCCGCCTATCTGGAGGCCACCAAGCTGGCCGGCTTCGCGCCGGCCGAAGCCAAGAAATTCTTCGGCGAGCCGCCCGATCTGCCGGCCGCCACCGTCCGCGAATACCTGACGCCGTGGCCAGCCGGCACCGCCGAAGCCCGCTATCTGGCGCGGTTTGAGACGCTGGCGGCGGAGTGACCAAGAAACGGCCGGGTTCATTTTAGCCCGCAATGGCTCTATATGGGGACCCATGATTCACGTCTGTTCACTGTCCCGTCTGCACGACACGGTCGCCGAAACCGGCGCCCGCCATGTCGTTACCCTGTTGGCCAATCAGACCCGGGTGGCGGCGCTGCCCGGCATCGACGTCGCCAACCATTTGCGGCTGCAACTCGACGACATCGCCGATCCGGCCGAGAATATGATCGTACCGGTCGACCAGCATATCGACGACCTGCTGCGGTTCGTGCGCGCCTGGGACCGCTCGACGCCGCTGGTGGTGCATTGCTGGGCCGGCATCAGCCGCTCAACCGCCGGCGCCTTCACGACGGTCTGCGCCCTGGCACCGCACCGCACCGAGCTCTCGATTGCGCAGGCGCTGCGCCGCGCCTCGCCGACGGCATCGCCGAACCGCCGCCTGATCGCGATCGCCGATCGGGCGCTTGGCCGCGACGGCCGCATGGTGGCGGCGATCGAGGCGATCGGCAGTGGGATCGCGGCCGACGAGGCCGTGCCGTTCCGGCTCGATATCGAGTAGCCGATGGCCGCCAAACCCGCCGGCAAGCCCGAAAAGCCGAGCGAGACGCGGCTGACTCCGATCGAGATCGGCCTGACCGCCGCCATCGTCGCGGTCGAGGCCGGCGATCCGGCGATCCTGGTGGCCGGCGAAGGCCTGCCGTTCGGCCCGTTCGATCCGCTGGCGCACCGCACCTTCGAAATCGGACTGCGCGACTGGGTCGAGGCGCAGACGGGTCTTCGCGTCGGCTATGTCGAGCAGCTCTATACGTTTGGCGACCGCGGCCGCCATGCGCAGCCGGACGATACCGATGCCCATGTGGTGTCGATCGGCTATCTGGCGCTGAGCCGCCTGCCCGATACCGTCGGCGTGCTACGCGCCGCCGGCGCCGGCTTCCGGCCGTGGTATCGTTTCTTCCCGTGGGAGGACTGGCGCGAAGGCCGACCCGATATTCTCGACGCCACCATCCTGCCTCTACTGCAGGACTGGGCCAGCGCCAAAGCGTCGCCCAGCGAACCCGGCCGCGCGCTTGGCCGGCGCGAGCGCGTGCGGCTGTATTTCGGTCCGGGCGGCACCGCCTGGGACGAGGAGCGCGTGCTCGACCGTTATGAGCTGCTGTACGAGGCCGGCCTGATCGAAGAGGCGCGGCGCGACGGCCGTCCGGCCGCGCTGGCCCGCGATCCGTTCCCGGCGCTCGGCGAACCGATGCGGTTCGACCATCGCCGGATTCTCGCGACCGCCATTGCCCGATTGCGCGCCAAATTGAAATACCGGCCGCTGGTGTTCGAACTGATGCCGGCCGAATTCACCCTGACCGAGTTGCAGCACACCGTCGAGGCGATCTCGGGACGCCATCTGCACAAACAGAATTTCCGCCGCCTGGTCGAAAGCGCCTCGCTGGTCGAGCCGACCGGCGAGATGTCGACCGCGACCGGCGGCCGGCCGGCGGCGCTGTTCCGCTTCCGCCACGAAGTGGTGCGCGAGCGCCCGGCCCCGGGCCTGCGGCTCGGGGGAAGAAGCTGAGGACCAGTACGGAAGGCAAGAGCCTTGTCGTGGGCTGTTCCGTCATCCTGCGTAGTGCCGCCCCATCACCTCACATAGCGCCGATGGCTGCGCTTGACCCGGCGCGGTTCATACCGTGCGGAATCATAAAACGGATTTGGCTGACAAAAGCCGCCGACGCCGCTCACCGTCGCCATGCATTGAGCCCGAGTCGCGAAGTAGCAATTCGTGCTGCCACCGCCACGCCCGCTATATTGGGCGCACCAACGGTAGTCATAAGCCGACTGCGCGTTTGCTGGTGTCGTCAAGCCGAACGCCGTCATGGCGGCTGCCGACGCTAGAACCGCGATCAATGTTTTTCGCATGGTACCGTCCTGTCATGGCTGGACGCGCGATGCCGCGCATAACGCCGATAATGCTCTCCGCACAATAAGGGCTGAAAGCGCGTTTCGTTTCGCGCGCCGCCGTCATCTTTTCGCGAGGTGAAGCCCATCGAGTTCGCCGCTTTAGGCTATCGGCACGCCTCCGACGTTCGCCAGACATACCCCCAGGCGATTGTTCCCGACGCACGGATCGGTAGCATGTAGCAGCATCGTAACCGGGGGGTGATTCGTGTGGTTCTTCGGCTTCCTGTTGATCATCGCCTATTTGGTGCTGCCGATCATCACCCTGGTGATGATCAGCGGCCATCGCGAGCGTTTCGACCGGCTCGGGCGGACGCTAGCCGCGATGCAGAGCCAGTTGGCGTTCATCACGGATCGGCTGAACCAATTGCAGCGCGCGGCGTTGCCGCCGTCTTCACCGCCCGCGCCCAGCGTCGAGCCGATCGCTCCGAAGCCGCCTGAGCCCGAGGCGGCGGCGATGCCGCCCGCCCCCGTACCGCCGCCGCCCGCGCCCGAGATACCCGAGCCCGTCACCCCACAGCCTGCCGTCACCATGCCGGCTGCGAGCACCGTACCAACCATCTCCTCGCCGCTGCTGCCCGAGCCAGACCAAGGCGCTCTCACGCCGGAGGCCGAGCAGGCCGTCGAGCGCGCGATCGAGCGCGCCCTGGAGCCAGAGGCGGCCGGGCCGAGTTCGTCCGCCCCCGAACCGCCGATCGAGCCACCGGCCACGCCGCCCGCCCAACCGTCAGCGGCGCCGGAAAGACTACCATTCAGCGACGCTGCATTCGGGGCACTCTTCAGCGCCGCCGCATCCAAAGACTCGCCGCCCAACCCACCGTCATCCGGGCCCGATTTCGCCGATCTCGAAAAGCGCTTCGGCACCCAATGGGTGGTCTGGGTCGGCGGACTGGCGCTGGCGTTGGGCGGCATCTTTCTGGTGCGCTATTCCATCGAGCAAGGCCTGTTCACGCCGGCGCTGCGCATCCTGTTCGGCGCGCTGCTCGCATTCATACTGGTCGGCCTCGGCGAATTGGCGCGGCGCCGCGAACAAGTCGCACCTCTCACCGATCTGACGAACGCGCATATCCCGGCCATTCTGACGGCGGTCGGCACCACCATCGCGTATGCGGACGTCTATGCGGCCTATGCGCTGTATGAATTCGTTTCGCCGGCCTTTGCGTTTGTGCTGCTCGGCATCGTCGCGCTCGCCACGCTGGCGGCGGCGTTGCTGCACGGCCCGGCGCTGGCCGGCCTCGGCCTGATCGGCGCTTACGTGACGCCGGCGCTGGTCTCGGCCAACGCGCCGAATTACTGGACGCTCTATGTCTATCTGGCGGTCGTGTCCGCCGCCGCCTATGCGCTGGCGCGCGTGCGGATGTGGCGGTGGCTCGCGATCACCGCGGCGACCCTGTCGATCCTGTGGATGTTTGTCGGCATCGCCGACCCGACCAACGGCTCGCTGTCGGCGCATGCGTTCTTTGCCGTCGCCGGCTTCGCGCTGGCGTCCGTGTTCATCGTGGCCGGCCTGTGGCACGGACCAGCCGCGGAACCCGGCCGTGTCGAACCGGTGTCGTGCGGCGTGCTCGCCGGCTATCTGTTCGGCGCCTTCATGCTGGTGATGGCGACCGCGCATGCCCCGCTGTCCCTCATTACCTTGGCCGCGTTGATCGCCGCCACGGTCGCCATCACCTGGCGCACCGAAGCCACGATGCTGGCGGTGCCGGCCGCCGCCATCCTGGGCGTGCTGGTCGTGATCCATTGGGCGCTCGACTATCGCTTTTTACTGCTGGTCGGGCCGAACAGTCCGTTCGCCGGCATCCCGCTGCGCGTCGAACTGATCGGCCTCAGTCAACACCTCGGCTTCGCGGTGGTCATCGCGGCGCTGTTCGGCGCCGCCGGCTTCCAGGCGCAGGGCCGCACCGAGCAGCCGCCCTTCGCCCTGGTCTGGTCGGTCACCGCGGTCGCGACGCCGATCGTCATCCTGATCGCGTTGTATTTCCGGATCGCCGAACTGGAGCGTTCGCTGCCGTTCGCCGGCGTGGCGCTGATCCTGGCGGCGCTGTTTGCGCTGGCCACCGAACGGCTGATCCATCGCGAGCCCAAATCTGCCACGAAGGACTCCGGCACGCTGGACTCCGCCGCGATCTTCGCGGTCGGCGCCATCGCGGCGCTGGCATTGGCGCTGACCTTCGCGCTCGAACGCGGCTGGCTCACGGTGGCGCTCGCCCTGATGGCGCCCGGCATCGCGTTCGTGGCGGATAAACGTCCGATCCCCATGCTGCGCAAGCTGTGCGGCGTCATTGCTGCCCTGGTGCTGGCCCGCGTGGCGTGGAATCCGAGCATCGTCGGCAGCGATGTCGGCACCACGCCGATCTTCAACTGGCTGCTGTGGGGCTATGGCGTGCCGGCGCTGTCGTTCTGGGCCGCCGGCCATCTGCTGCGGCGCCGCGCCGACGACGGGTCGTCGCGTTCGGTCGACTCGGCCGCGATCCTGTTCGTGGCGCTCACGGCGTTCCTGGAGATCCGCCATCTGATGAACGATGGCGACATCTTCCGGCCGTCGGCGGGGCTTGGCGAACTGGGCCTGCAGATTTCGACCGGTCTCGCGATGACCATCGGGCTGGAACATCTGCGCGGCCGCAGCGGCAGCATCATACACGACTACGGCGCCCGCATCTTCGTCGCGCTGGCCTTCGTCGGCATCGTGTTCGGTCTGGCCGTCAACGAAAATCCGCTGCGCACCGGCGAGCCGGTCGGCGGCCTGTTCTTCAATTACATCCTGCTCGGCTACGCCATTCCGGCGGTGCTGATGGGTGTGCTGGCGCGCACGGTCAAACACAGCCGGCCGCCGCCGTACTATCTGATCGCGGCCATCACCGCGATCGTGCTGGCGCTGGCTTATCTCAGCCTCGAAGTCCGCACCCTGTTCCACGGCGCGATACTGTCGGCGCCATTTGTCACGGATGCGGAAGACTACACGTATTCGGCGGTGTGGCTCGGCTTCGGCGTCGCGCTGCTGGTCGCCGGCGTGCTGCTCCGTTCGCAACCGGCGCGCTTTGCCTCTGCGGCCGTCGTGACGCTGACCATCGCCAAGGTGTTCCTGCACGATCTGGCCGGCGTGCAGGGCATCTACCGGGCGTTCTCGTTCATCGGCCTCGGTGTGGTGCTGATGAGCATCGGCTGGCTGTACCAGCGGCTGCTGTTCCCGCCGCGCCGGCTGGAGCCGGAGGCGCCTGTGGCGGAAGCGCCAACGCCGTAGCCTGGATGGAGCGCAGCGAAGTCCGGGAACGGCATCGCCGCATTTCGCTGCGCTCAATGCGGGCTACAAGACCGTCACATTACGGTTGCGGCATCTGTCAGGTGCTGGACCTACAGTCCCGCCTGTCAAATCATGTGCCTATTCGGCAACGGTTCGCTCAATACGGAGCGGGAACCGCTGTTTTCCGGAGGTTCTATATTGCCGTGGGTTTCGGGCGCCAGATAAAGATCGAAGCCATATGCGGACGAAGGCTCGGCACTAATGGGGGCACCTTGTTCCCGCGTTCGGGGGAACACGTGTGAATTCGATGACTTGGGCCGTTGCCACACGACGTCGCCGACGGCTCCTCGCCGGCACCGCGCCGTTTTCTTTTCTGACCAGAACGGCAGTGGCAGGGGCGATTGTGCTGCTGGCCGGCGAAGCGGCCTGGGCGAACTGCTCGCCGCAATCGCAACCTGGTGTGATTGCGACGTGTACCGGCATCACCCTCAATCAGGGCGAAGGGCCAGAGAACACGAGTGCCAGCGGCAACGGTTACGGTCACGTATCGCACTCTGGCATCACCGTTACCGTCGACAATAATGCTTCCGTTACCGGCACTGCTGCCGGCATCGTTGCCGACGGCCTGACGGTGACCAACAATACCGGCGCAACGATTGCGGGCGGCATCGCCTCCGGAATCGAGGGCTTAAATGGCTTCGCCAATGTGACCAATTCCGGCACCATCACGTCCGCGACCATGATCGGCATTTCGGCGTCTGGGGGCGTGACGGCGATCAACAATACGGGCGCGGTTATCAACGGTGCACAGTACGGCATTGTCTCCACTGGAGGTAATGTGGATGTCACCAATTCCGGCAGCATCACCGGCACTAGCTTTCACGGCATTGCGGCCGTGGGCATCGTGACGGTAACCAACAATGCCGGTGCCAGCATCACGGGCTCGCAGTATGGAATTTGGGCTGTCGGTGGCTTCGCCTCGATCTTCAATGCGGGCACGATCACCGGAGGTACCTCGGCGATCTATTTCCAGGGCGGTGACACCACGCTGACGTTGGGTCCTGGCTCGGTGATATCAGGCGATGTGACAGCCGCCGGCGGCGGGAACACGTTCCAGCTTGGCGGCACCGGGACGGCGACATTCGATGTCAGTGCGCTCGACATCCAGTTTTCGGGCTTCGCCACCTTCAACAAGATCAGCAACTCGGTGTGGACGCTGACCGGCACCAGCATTTACGGCGGTCCGGTCAACGTCAACGCCGGCACGCTCATCGTCGACGGCAATATCAGCTCCGTCAGCGCCGTCACGGTCAATGCCGGCGGCACGCTCGCCGGCAACGGCATCGTTGGCACCACCACGGTCAATGCCGGCGGCGCGCTGGCGCCGGGCAATTCGACCGCGCTTTTGACCGTGCAGGGCAGCCTCACCTTGGCGGCGGCATCGAACTACATGGTCGAGGTTTCGCCGGCCAATGCCAGCCGGACCGACGTAACCGGCGCGGCCGATCTCGGCGGCGCGACGGTCCGCGCCAACTTTGCGGCGGGCAGCTATGTGGTCCGGCAATATACCATCGTCAATGCGACCGGCGGCCTCGGCGGATCCACATTCGGCGGAGTCGTCAACACCAATCTGTCGCCAAACTTTCGCACGACGTTGAGTTACGACGCCGATAACGCCTACCTGAACGTTTTATTGAGTTTCATTCCGCCTTCGGGCGGCCTCTCCGGCAATCAGCAAAATGTCGGCAACGCGCTGGTGAATTTCTTCAATCGCACCGGCGGCATCCCGCTCATATTCAGCGAATTGACGCCGGCCGGGCTCACGCAGATCTCCGGCGAGACCGCTACCGGCACGCAGCAGACCACCTTCGACGCGATGACGCAGTTCATGGGCCTGCTGAGCGATCCGTCGATCGATGGACGCGGCTCGCGCAACGGCGCGGCCGCCATTCCGTATGCCGACGAAGCGATGGCCTATGCGGCCAAGCGCCGGCCGAACGACGCGCTGGCCGCGATCCACCGTCAGGCTCCGCCTCCGGCGCTGGCCTATGCGCCGTCCTGGAGCGTATGGGCGGCGGCCTTCGGCGGCACCCAGACCACCGATGGCGATGCGGTCCTCGGTTCCAACACCGCGACCAGCCGGATCTTCGGCATGGCGGCCGGCGCCGATTATCGGATGTCGCCCGATACAATCGTGGGCTTTGCCATGGCCGGCGGCGGCACCCATTTCAACGTCGCCAATGGCGGCAGCGGACGCACCGACCTTTTCCAGGCCGGCGCCTTCCTGCGGCATCAGATGGGCCCGGCCTATGTCAGCGCCGCGCTGGCCTATGGCTGGCAGGACGTCACCACCGAACGCACCATCACCATCGGCCTCGACCGGTTGCAGGGCCGCTTCGACGCCCATGCGTTCTCGGCGCGGGTGGAAAGCGGTTATCGCATCGCCACCGCCGGGATGGGCGTCACGCCCTACGCGGCCGCACAGTTCACCACCGTGATGCTGCCGGGCTATATCGAGACCGCGACCAGCGGCACCGATACGTTCGCGTTGACCTACGGCGCCAAGGACGTCACCGCGCCGCGCACCGAACTGGGCCTGCGCGCCGACAAGTCCTTCGTCGTCGACGGCGGAATTCTGACCCTGCGCGGCCGTGCCGCCTGGGCGCATGACTACAATATCGAGCGCAGCGTAGGCGCGACGTTCCAGACCCTGCCCGGCGCCAGCTTCGTGGTGAACGGCGCGGCGCCGGCCCGCGAGGCCGCACTGACGACGGCTTCGGCCGAGATGAATTTCGTCAGCGGCTGGGCTGTGGCGGCGACCTTCGAAGGCGAGTTCTCCGACGTCACCCGCAGCTATGCCGGCAAGGGAGTGGTGCGTTACGTGTGGTAGGGCGTCAACGCGATAGCCGTTCGTAGCCTGGATTGAGCGCAGCGAAATCCAGGGGCTGCCTCTCCGCATTTCGCTTCGCTCCATGCGGGCTACCAGACCGATGAACTTTTCGGCTAACCACCGACACTAAGTTCGTTGCGGAGCAAGATGGCCGGCTTCAGCTGTCGATATCCACTGCCGGGAACATCTTCATGGAGGCGCCTGTCGCCCGTAGCCTGGATGGAGCGAAGCGAAATCCGGGGCGGCCTCCCCGCATTTCGCTGCGCTCAATACGGGCTACCAGACCGATGAACTTTTCGGCTAACCACCGACACTAAGTTCGTTGCGGAGCAAGATGGCCGGTGTCTGACCGGCCGGCACGCCGTTGCCAGGGACCTTTTCATGGAATCGCTGATCGTCGTGTTGGTTTTGCTGCTGCTGGCCTTTCCGGTCATCGCCATTGTGGCGCTGGTGAAGTCGTCCAACACCCGCATTTTGCTGCGCCAGATGGAGTCGCGCCTGCTCACGCTGGAGCGCCGGCTGGCGAGCGCGGCGCCGGTCGCTACTGCCGCGACGGCAACCACCAGCGCCCCTGCCCCGCAACCATCGCCGATGCCCGCTCCGCAGCCAGTTGCAACTGCGATTCCGTCCGTCGCGACACCCGCGCCTTCCGTTAGTTCTCCGATTACGGCACCCGCCAAGACCGTACCGCTGGTCGCGCAACCGACAGCGCCGGCGCGCGCCGCCGCGCCCACCAAGCCGACGATCGGTTTCGAGGAGCGCTTCGGCACCCGCTGGGTGGTCTGGGTCGGCGGCCTCGCGCTGGCGCTGGGCGGCATCTTCATGGTCAGCTACGCCATCGAACAGGGCCTGGTCGGTCCGGGCGTGCGTGTCACGCTCGCGTCGCTGCTGGCGCTGGCCCTGATCGGGCTTGGCGAATGGACCCGCCGGCAGGAAAACGTCAAAGGCTTTGTCGGCATTCCGACCGCGCATATTCCGAGCATCCTGACGGCTGCCGGCACCACCGTCGCGTTCGCCACCGTCTATGGCGCCTATGCGCTGTACGGCTTCCTGTCGCCGCCGGTCGCGTTCGTGCTGCTGGGTCTAGTCGCCATCGCGACACTGACGGCCGCGCTGCTGCACGGTCCGGTGCTGGCCGGCCTCGGCCTGATCGGCGCATTCGTGACGCCGATGCTGATCGAAGCCGAACAGCCGGACTATTGGGCGCTGTATCTGTATCTCGCGGTCGTGACCGCCGCCGCGTTCGCGCTGGCCCGGCTGCGGATGTGGCGCCCGCTGGCGCTGGCCGCCATCGCGTTCGGCCTGATGTGGATATTTCCGGGCATCGACCATCCAGTCACGGCGCTCGGCGCCCATGTGTTCCACGCGGTCGCCGGCTTTGTGCTGGCCGCGGCGCTGATCGTCGCCGGCTTCGCCTATGGGCCGCCGGCCACACCGGGCCGCATCGACGGCGTGTCGTCGATCGCGCCCTCCGCCTACCTGTTTGGTGCAGCCCTATTGGTGATCGGAGGCCTGCACGATCCGCTGGCGCTCGGCGCCTTTACGCTGATGGTCGCGGCCACGCTCGCCATCGCATGGCGGGCCGAAGCCGCCACGGCCGCCGTCCCGGCCGCCGCCGTCATGGTCGCGCTGGTGATGCTGCAATGGGCGGTCGAGCTGGACGTCAGCCAGTTGGTCGCGCCCGGCGGCCCGACCACCGGCGTCATCCCGGGACCGGAAACCTCCGGCACCGGCACGCACATCGCGCTTGGCGGATTGTTCACGGTGCTGTTCGGCGCGAGCGGCTTCCTGGCGCAGGGCCGCTCCGAACGCGCCATGGTGCCGATCCTGTGGGCCGCGTCGGCCGTGGCCGCGCCGCTCGCCATTCTGGTCACGCTGTATATTCGCGTGGCGCATTACGAACGCTCAATCCCGTTCGCAGCGCTCGCGTTGCTGCTCGCGGCGCTGTACGGCATCGCGACCGAGCTCCTGAGCAAGCGCGCGCCCAAGCCGGGGCTAGCTTCCGCGTCGGCGATCTTCGCCACCGGTGCGGTCGCCGGATTGGCGCTGGCGCTGACGCTGGCGCTGGAGAAAGGCTTCCTGACCATCGCGCTCGCCTTGATGGTGCCGGGCATCGCCTGGATCGGATCGCAGCGTCCGCTGCCGTTCCTGCGCTGGCTCGCCGGCATCATGACGGCCGTGGTGCTGGCGCGCATCGGCTGGGAGCCGCGCATTGTCGGCTCTGACATCGGCACCACGCCGATCTTCAACTGGATCCTGTACGGCTATGGCGTGCCGGCGGCCTCGTTCTGGCTGGCCGGCTGGCTGATGCGCAAGCGTGCCGACGACGTGCCGGTCCGCATGGTGGAATCCGGCGCCATCTTGTTCACGGTGCTGCTGGCGTTCCTGGAAATCCGCCACTACCTGTATCGCGGCAATGTCTATTTTGCCTCGAGCGGGCTGATCGAGGTCGCGTCGCAGGTCTGCGTTGGCCTCGCGCTGACGATCGGCCTGGAGCGGATCCGCGAGAGAAGCCACAGCGTCGTGCACAATGTCGGCGCGCTGATCATCGCCGGTTTCACGCTGGCGGCGTCGGTGTTCGGCCTGATGCTGGCGGAAAACCCGCTGGTCACGACGCGCCCGGTCGGCACCGGCTTCGTCAACCTGATCCTGCTGGCCTATGGCATTCCGGCGGTGCTGACCGCCGCGCTGGCTTTGCTGACCCGCACCAAGCGCCCGCAATGGTACTCGACCGTGGCGGCGATCACAGCGGTGGTGTTCGCGTTGTTCTATCTGACGCTGCAAGTCCGATGGACCTATCACGGCCAGATGCTGGCCAGCGGCCCGACCACCGACGCCGAGCAGTACACCTATTCGGCGGTCTGGCTGCTGTTCGGTGTGGCGCTGCTGGTCGTCGGACTGGTGCTGCGCTCGCAGCCGACCCGCATGGCGTCGGCCGCGGTCGTGACCCTGACCATCGGCAAGGTGTTCCTGGTCGACATGGCCGATCTCACCGGCATCTACCGCGCGCTGTCGTTTATCGGGCTTGGCCTGGTGCTGGTCGGCATCGGTTATCTGTACCAGCGCCTGCTGTTTCCGCCGCGCCGACCGGAGCCGGAGTCGGCATCGGCACCCGAGCCGGCGGCACCATAAAAAAGTGGCGCCCTCGCGGGCGCCACTTCATTCCGTCTGAGAATTGATTAGCGGCCGCGACCGCGTTGTTGCCGACGAACAGCAGCGGACGCGAGCGCAGCGCATAGGCGCCATCGCCGACCAGCCACTGCACCAGCGACGCCACGATCAGGAACGCCGGATATTCCCAGCCGCCGCCGGCCGCGCTGAACACCCAGCCATTGCCGAGATGCACCGACATCGCGGCGGCCATTACCGGGACCGACAGCAACGCGACGTGGCGCGCGTAAAGGCCGACGATCAGCAGCGCGCCGATGGCGAGTTCGGCCGCGATCACCGGACCGGCCAGCGCCGCCGGAAAGCCCTGCTGTGCCAGGAAGCCGCCGAAGCCCGGCACCGTGAATAGAATGACCTTCATCAGCGCGTGGGCGATCCACATGGTGCCGAGCGATACACGGAGCAGAAGCGCGCCATAGGGCGCGCTGTTGCGGTCGATGGCGGAAGACAGAGCATTGGCGGAAAGAGCATTAGCGGACATGGCCGTTCTCCTCGGTGTCTGGGGGCGGGCCGAAAGGCCTCGCCGATGTCCGGAAATCTATCTTTTCTTTTTTGCAAGACAATGTTTGTATTTGCACGATATAGTTTGCATAATTGCAAAGTTCGTTTGCCGGCGGAAAAGAGGTCATTTGCAGTCATGCCGACGCTGTCCTGGGACGACTTCCGCTACATCAAGACCATCGCCACGACCGGCACCCTGGCCGGCGCGGCGGCGGCGCTCGGCGTCAATCATTCGACGGTGTTTCGCCGCCTCGCCCAGATCGAGGATCGGGCCGGCGCGCCGTTGTTCGAGCGCGGCCGGACAGGCTATGCCCTGACCCCGCGCGGCGAGGAAATGGCCAGCCTCGCCGCCCGCATGGACGACGACATTCTCGCGTTCGAGCGCCGCGTCGCCGGGCAGGACATGCGGCCGTCCGGCGAACTGCGCGTCACTACCAACGACACGCTGCTGACGGATCTCCTGACCGACCTGTTCGCCGATTTTCGCCGCGCCTTTCCGGAGATCGTCCTCGACATCATGGTGTCGAACCAATCGCTCAACCTGTCGAAGCGCGACGCCGATGTCGCATTCCGGGCCACCGAGCGGCCGCCGGAGGCGCTGGTCGGCCAGCGGCTCGCCGGCATCGCCTGGGCGGTGTACGGCCCCAAGAAACTCGTCAAACAGCTGGCCGGACAGAAGTTCGATCCGGCCAAAGATGCCCACAACTGGATCGGCTTCGGCGACAATCTGGCGTCACTCAGCCAGTTCAAATGGCTGAAGGCCAACATTCCGGCGGAGCGCGTCGTCTACAAAGTCAACACCGTACTCGGGCTCACCGAAGCCGCCGCCGCCGGCATCGGCCTCGCGCTGCTGCCGTGCTTCCTGGCCGACAAGGTGCCAAGCCTCGCCCGCCTGACGCCCCCGGACGCCGCGCCGCCCGGCGGATTGTGGCTCCTCACCCACGCCGATCTGCGCCACACTGCGCGGGTGCGCGCCTTCATGGATTTCGCGACGGACTATGTCTCCCGCCAGCGCAAGGCCATCGAAGGCACCGCGTGATTTAGTCGTCACTCAGCAACGGAGTGCCATGTGAGTCAGCCGGCCGGGTTTGGCGTCATATCAAGAGAGCAATTGCTGTCGCTGGACGGGCTTGCCTTCCTGCAAGGCATCGTGACCGGCGAGCTGCCGCAACCGCCGATCAGCGAGACGCTGGGTTTTCGGCTGGTCGAGGTCGCGGCCGGCCGCGCGGTGTTCGAAGGCCTGCCGGAATTCCGGCACTACAATCCGATCGGCAGCGTGCATGGCGGGTTCGCGGCAACATTGCTGGATTCAGCGCTCGGCTGCGCGATCTTCAGCACGCTGAAGGCCGGCGACACCTGGACGACGCTGGAGCTGAAAGTGAACTTCGTGCGCGGCATGAACCAGGACACTGGCGTGGTGCGGGCCGAAGGCCGGATCATTCATCCCGGCCGCACCGTCGCCACGTCCGAAGGCGACCTGCGCGACGCCAAGGGCCGGCTGCTGGCGCACGCAACCACGACCTGCATGGTGTTTCCGGCGGGCGCTGCGAAATGACGTTTAGGCGACCGCCCTTTTGGCAACGGCCTTGCGCGACGCCGGGCCGAACGTCGTCAACAGGCGCTGCGTCTCGCTGGCCGGCTGCGGCCTGCTGAAATAATAGCCCTGCACTTCGACGCAGCCCTCGCGCTCCAGGCGTTCGAGCTGTTCCTTGGTCTCGACGCCTTCGGCGGTCGTTGTCATGCCGAGTTGCCGGCCCAGCGAAATCACCGCCTGCACGATGGCGAAGTAGTTCTTTTCGCTCGAGGTCTGCTGGATGAAATTCTTGTCGATCTTAATCTTGTCGAATGGGAATCGCTGCAGGTAGCTCAGCGACGAATAACCGGTGCCGAAATCGTCCAGCACGATCCGCACGCCCAGGGTACGCAATTCATGCAGCGTACGGGTGACGATCTCGGTATCGTGCAGCAGCACCGCCTCGGTAATCTCCAATTCCAGCCGCTTCGGCGACAGACCGGCGGACGTGACCGCCGACATCACGGTGGCGGTCAGATCCTTGCTGTGGAATTGTACCGGCGACAGATTGACGGCCACCATGATGTGGTCCGGCCAATGCGCCGCCTCGGCGCAGGCCTGCCGCAGCACCCATTCGCCGATCGGCATGATCAGCCCGACTTCTTCGGCAAGCGGAATGAACTGATCCGGCGGCACCATGCCGCGGGTCGGATGTTTCCAGCGCAGCAGCGCTTCAAAACCGGTGATTTGCTTCGAGGCGACGTTGAGGATCGGCTGATAGTACAGTTCGAATTCCTGCCGGTCGATCGCCTTGCGCAGATCGACCTCGAGAATGCGCCGCTCCTGCATGCGCAGGTCCATCGACGCCTCGAAGAAGCAGAACGCGTTGCGGCCGTCGGCCTTGGCCCGGTACAGCGCCATGTCGGCATTCTTCAGCAGGTCGTCGACCTCGACGCCATCTGTCGGCGCAACGGAGATGCCGACGCTGGTGCCAACGACGATCTGGTGCGAATCGATGTCGAACGGTTCTTTGAGGGAATCGATGATGCGCTGCGCCAGCACCGACGCCCCGCGCGGCTGTTCGGCAACCCCCTGCACGACCGCGAACTCGTCGCCACCGAGGCGCACCACCAGATCGCAATCGCGCACGCAGCGCTTCAGACGTTCGGCAACGCCGCACAGCAGCGCGTCGCCGAGCGCATGGCCGAGCGTGTCGTTGACGCGCTTGAAGTGATCGAGATCGAGATACAGCACAGCCAGCGTCTCGCCGCGCCGGACATTGGCGAGCTGCTGCTCCAGCCGGCTGCGCAGCAGAACGCGGTTGGGCAGCCCGGTCAGCGCGTCATGCTGGGCCATGAAGATGATCCTGGCCTCGGACCGCTGGCGTTCGGTGACGTCTTCATGGGTGCCGACCCAGCCGCCGTCCGGCATCGTGGCGCGCGTAATGCTGATCAGGCGGCCGTCCCACAGTTCGTCGATACGGCTCGATCCGGTATCGGTCGGCAGCGCCCCAAGCAAGGCGAGTTTCTGCTGCGCCGCCTCCGCCGTCCGATCGCCCTTCAGACGGCCGGTGGTCACGCGATGGGTAATGATCTCATGGTGCGACGTACCGACCTTCAGCAGTTCCGGCGGCAGCTCGTACATCTTTGCATAGATGTCGTTGCAGACCACCAGCCGCTTGTCGCCGTCGAACATGCACAGGCCGTGCGACATGTTGTTCAACGCGGCGTTGAAACGCATATTGGCTTCTTCCAGCGACGCCTCGATGCGCTTCTGCGCGGTCACGTCCTGGTGGATGCTGACCCAGCCGCCGTCGATCGTCGGCTGATGCGAGATCGCGACGACGCGGCCGTCGCGCAACTGGTTGACGACGTAACTGGCCTCATTGCTCTCGACCTCACGCAGGCGCGTCGCGATATATTCCTCGGCGGCTTCCGGACTATGGCCGGCCGTGACTCGGGCCTCCAGAATGCTTCGCAACCGTGTCCCGGGCCGCGTCTGGTCCGGCGTCAGGCCGTATATCTGCGCGTAGCGGGCATTGCAGGTGATCAGGCGCTGCTCCTTGTCGAACATGCACAGGCCGTGCGCCATGTTCTCCAGTGTCAGTTCGAGGACCGACGTCTTCTGCGCAAGACTGCGGGTCTGGCGTTGCAGCAGCGCGGTGCCGACAAGAATGACCAGGATGACGCAGCCGATCAGCGGGCCGGTCTTGTAGACGTGCCGATACCAGGCCGCCAGCGCGTCGGCGCGGCTATAGCTGGTCATAACGACAAGCGGCAGTCCGGGCACCGCCCGATATCCGGCAACGCGGGCCGATCCGTCGGCTGTGCTCGGCGCCTGGTACGAGCCACTGTCCGAGTGCGGCAGTTCCTGCGTGAACAGCCAGCCGTTGGCGAAGGATTTATCCAGCGCGCCGGCCAGATACGGCTCGCGCGCCACTACATAGCCATTGCGATGCAGCAGCGCGACGACGCCGTCCCGTCCGAGATCGACCGACCGATAGGTGGTCAGAAAATAGTCCGGGTCGATCGACGCGACGGTGACACCGGCAAAGCTGCCATCCGGCGCGCTGATCCGGCGGGAAACGGTTGTGGTCCAGTTGCCGTCCGCCGCGCGCGACGGCGGCGTGATGATCAGATCGTCCACGCCGTCGCGATGCGCCGCAAAATAAGGCTGCGCGGCAATATTAAACTGCGGCGAATCCGGCGCGAGCGTGTGGATCTGCATCTGGCCGTCGACACGCGCCCAGCCGATCGCCTTGATGACCGGCGAACTCTGCTTGAGATGCCGCATTGCATCGCGCGCGGCCAAGGCAGTGCGGCCGGGGATGTATTTCTGCCGGATATGCTCGGCTTCGCGCAGCGCGCGGTCCAGCGCTTCGAAGGTCCGCGCGGTATGCGCGGCCAGCACCTGGGCATGGTTGCGCACGGTCCGCTCGGCGGCCGCGATTTCGGTGCGATGGCGATTATACAGGTCGACCAGGAAAAATAGCAGAATCGCGCAGGACACCGCGACGCCGGCCGTCGTCACCATCGATGCGGGCCGTACAGCCAGTCGGTTGAGCATGGCGCGCATCGACATGTCGAACCTTAAGCGTTTTCAAGTGAAAACGCGTCTGTCTAGCATTTGGAGCGCGTCCGGACGCAAAACCGGTATCCACTTTTGCTGGACGCGCTCTATGCCGAACCTGTTTCCCCCCGCCCGCTTCGATCCGTGGCGGTCGTCCTAATTCTGTCCACTATGACGCAAGCGTTCGAAGCTTGTCTTAAGAGTTCTAGTTAACTAATTGTATTTCCGATCGCATAGACGCT
>JAQGJU010000145.1 GCA_028290465.1 Xanthobacteraceae bacterium
GCCGCCCAAGACCGCGGCGGAGCTGCGCGCGGCCCGCGCCGCGCGGCCGCCCAGCCCGGAACCTGCGGCGGCTCCCGAAACGCCGGCCAATGGCGGTGCGCCGGATGACAGTGAGCCGTTTTTGCCGCTGGACTTCGCCGCGGCGCTGGACGCCGCCGGCTGGAACGGACCGGCGCCGGAGGCTTCGGGCGCCCAGCGGCCGTCGCTTTTCGAGCGGCCGGAATCGTCGCCTGGACCGATGGCCGCTGGACCGAAGGCCGCGCCATCCTCCACCGTCTCATCCCAGGCCGCGCTCACTCAAAGACTGCCGCCGCAATCCGCGCCGCTGCGGGCCGACGTGACACCTGCCCCGGGGCCTTTGACTTCATCGGCTTCGGCCGGCTTTGCCACGGCAGGGCCTTATCCGTCCGATATGGGCCGTGGTAGCCCGCCCGCCGAAACAGGGCGGGTGCCCGCCGAAGCCGGACGGGTCGTGTACCGTGCCACCGACCCGTACCCGCCTTTGTCCGGGCGGCCCAATGGATTGAGTTATTCGCTAATGGATAAGAACCGTATTACACCGCGTAGCCCACGCACCGCCCTTGAGCCCGAGCAGGTTCCGATGCCGACTAGCCCTTCGAAACGCGCCCGGCATCCGCTGGTGATCGTCGGCAATGCGGTGATCACCGTCTTCCTGCTGGTGGCCGTGCTGCTCGGCTTCGGGGTGTTCGCCGGCAAGCAGCGCTTCGAGGCGCCGGGTCCGCTGGCCGAGGATAAGATCGTTAACATTCCGCGCAATGTCGGCAAGAAGGACATCGCCGACATTTTGGCCCGCGAGGGCGTCATCGATCAGCCCTGGGTGTTTTTTGGCGGCGCGGTCGTTCTCGGCGACGAACTGAAATTCGGTGAGTATCAGTTCACCAAGCAGGTCAGCATGCGCGGCGTGGTCGACATCCTCACCGAGGGCAAGGTCGTCCAGCATCTGTTCACGGTGCCGGAGGGCCAGACGTCCGAGCAGATCGTGACGCGCCTGCTGGCCACGGAGACGCTGAGCGGCACTATCAAGGAAATCCCGCGCGAGGGCACACTGCTGCCGGAGAGCTATCGCTTCACCCGCGGCGTCACGCGCGACAGCGTCATTCAGCGAATGCAGGCGAGTCAGAAACGCGCACTGCAGGAAGTCTGGGACCGTCGCACCGCTGATCTGCCGGTCAAGACGCCGGAGCAGCTCGTGGTGCTGGCGTCGATCGTCGAGAAGGAAACCGGCCGGCCGGATGAACGCACCCGCGTCGCGGCGGTGTTCGCCAATCGGCTGAAGACCAAGATGCGGCTGCAGTCCGACCCGACCATCATCTACGGTCTGGTCGGCGGCAAAGGCACGCTCGGCCGGCCGATCATGAAGAGCGAGATCGAGCAGGCGACGCCGTACAACACCTATGCGATCGACGGTCTGCCGCCCGGGCCGATCGCCAATCCGGGCCGCGCCTCGATGGAAGCGGTGGCCAATCCGGCCCGCACCAAGGAACTGTATTTCGTCGCCGACGGCACCGGCGGTCACGCCTTCGCGGACAGCTACGACCAGCATCTGAAGAACGTCGCGCGGCTGCGCGCCATCGAGCAGGGCAACAGGCCGGACGCCGCCAGCGCCGTGCCGGCGAAGGTCGAGCCGCCCAAGCCCGAGGCCACCGAAGAGCCGGCGCGCCCGACGACGCGCAAGCCGCCGCCGCGCGGCACGTCGCAGCGGTGAGGCGACTTGAACGGCTTCCCGGTGCCGGCCTTGTGAGGGCGGCGGCGCGCCGTTAAGGTCGCGGCCGTTCACGCTTTTTCATCGAATCGAAATCCCATGGCGTTGTCGAGCATGACCGGATTCGCGCGGGGCCACGGCGTCAGTGGATCCTATGCGTGGAGCTGGGAATTGAAGTCGGTCAACGCCAAGGGCTTCGACCTGCGCTTTCGCGTGCCGCAAGGCTGGGACGCGGTTGAAGCGCCGGCTCGGGCCAAGGCCGCCGAGGTACTGGCGCGCGGCACCGTCTACGCCAATCTGAGCATTGCCCGCCAGGACGTCGCGCCGACGGTGCGGATCAACGAATCCGTGCTCCAGGCCATCATCAACGTGCTGAAGGGCCTGGACGGCAAAATCGACGCGGCGGCGCCGCGGCTCGACGGCATTCTGGCCATGAAGGGCGTGATGGAAGTCGTCGATCCGGTCGAGGACGAGGCCGAGCGACTCACCGCCGAGGCCGCCGCGGTCGCCAGCTTTACCGATGTGCTGCGCGGCCTCGCCGAGATGCGCCACCATGAGGGCGAGGCGCTCGGGCGCATTCTGTCCGGCCGCCTCGATGAGATTGCCGCGCTGTCGAAGCGCGCCGATGCGTCGGCCGCGCGCCGGCCCGATGCCGTCAAGGCGCGGCTCGCCGAACAGGTCGCGGTGCTGCTGGCGACCTCCGACCGCTTCGATCCGGATCGTCTGCACCAGGAAGCGGTGCTGATCGCCGCCAAGGCCGATGTGCGCGAGGAGTTGGACCGGCTCGGCGCCCATGTGGCGCAGGCCCGGCACCTGCTGTCGCAGGGGACTGCCGTTGGCCGCAAGCTCGACTTCCTGTCGCAGGAGCTGAACCGCGAAGCCAATACGCTGTGCGCCAAGTCGAACGATGTCGAATTGACCAATCTCGGCCTGGAGCTCAAGGGCGTGGTCGAACAGTTCCGCGAGCAGGTGCAGAACCTGGAATGAGCACGCAGTCCGACGACGCGCCCCGCGAGATTGCTCGCCGGGGCATCATGCTGATCGTGTCCTCGCCGTCCGGCGCGGGCAAGACCACGCTGACGCGCAATCTGCTGGAGCAGGAAGAGAACGTCAGCCTGTCGATCTCGGTGACGACGCGGTCGCGCCGTCCGAGCGAAATCGAAGACGTGCATTACCATTTCATCTCGAAGCGCCAGTTCGAGAATATGCGCGATTCCGACGATCTGCTCGAATTCGCCGAGGTGCACGGCAATTACTACGGCACGCCGCGCGAGCCGGTCGAAGCGGCGCTCAGCGCCGGCCGCGACGTATTGTTCGACATCGACTGGCAGGGCACGCAGCAGCTCTATCGCAAGATGCGCGACGACGTGGTCAGCGTCTTCGTGCTGCCGCCGACCGCCGAAGAGCTCAAGCACCGGCTGGAGCGTCGCGCCGAGGACACGCCGGAAGTGATCGCACGGCGGCTGCGCAACGCGGCCGAGGAAATTCCGCACTGGACCGAATACGACTACGTGCTGGTCAACCGCGACCTCGACAAGAGCTTCGCGCGGCTGCGTTCGATCCTGACGGCGGAACGGCTGAAGCGCGTGAAGATGCCGGATCTCGAGCGCTTCGTCGGCGGCCTGCTGGGCGACCTGAAGAAGCTGACGCCGTAATACGCGTTATGCTTTGATGTGGCCCTGCGCCACGAACGCCCGGGCCAGCGCGGCGAAACTTTCCACCGAAATGGTCTCGGCGCGCGCGGTCGGATCGATACCGGCCGTCAGCAGGGGGACAGTCGGATCCACGCCTAATGATTTCAGACTTTGCCGCAGCATCTTGCGGCGCTGGCCGAACGCCGCGGCCGTCACCTTCTCGAGCGCTGCCAGATCGCACGGCGCCGGCGTGGTGCGCGGCACCAGATGCACCACCGACGAGACGACCTTGGGGGGCGGCACGAAGGCGCTCGGCGCGATGTCGAACAGGATGCGGGCCTGCGTGCGCCAGCCGGCCAGCACCGAGAGGCGGCCATAGGCCTCGGCATCGGTCTTTGCCACGATGCGCTCGGCGACCTCGCGCTGGAACATCAGCGTGAGCGATTCATACCAGGGCGGCCATGGGTCCGTGGTCAGCCAGCCCACTAAGAGCGCGGTCGCGATATTGTAGGGCAGGTTGGCCACGATGCGTACCGGGCCATCCGGAGCATTTCCAGGCGAAGTGGTCACCGGTTCGCCGTTGGAAATGCGACCCACCGATGAAAGCCCCAGCATCGGGCGCGGATCGAACTCCAGCGCATCGCCGGCAACGACCTCAAGCCGGCCCGGATAGTGCTCGGACACCTCGGCGAGGGCCGCGATGGCGCGCTCATCGCGTTCGATCGCGATCACCTTGCGGGCGCCGAGCGCCAGCAGCGCGCGCGTCAATCCGCCGGGACCGGGGCCGACCTCGACCACCGTGACGCCTTCCAGCGGGCCGGAGGCTTTCGCGATCCGGGCCGTCAGATTGAGATCGAGCAGGAAATTCTGGCCGAGCGATTTCTTCGGCGTGAGATCATAGCGACGGATGACATCGCCCAGCGGCGGCAGGTCGTCGATCGCGCTCATGTGAGCGCGGCGATCGGGGCGTCGTGCCGCACATATGCCGGCGCGATCAGCCGGGCCGCCAGGAGCAGCGCCGCGACCAGGCTCATCGGATCGGCGCGGCCGGTACCGGCTATGTCGAAGGCGGTGCCGTGGTCGGGCGAGGTGCGCACGAACGGCAGGCCCAGCGTGACGTTGACGCCATGGTCGAACGCCAGGGTCTTGATCGGGATCAGCGCCTGATCGTGATACATGCACAGCGCCACGTCGTAGGTCGCGCGCGCCGCGGCGTGAAACATGGTGTCGGCCGGCAGCGGTCCATGCGCGTCGATGCCCTCGGCGCGCAGCCGGGCGATGGCCGGCGCGACGACGTCGCGATCCTCCAGGCCCAGCGTTCCGTCCTCGCCGGCATGCGGATTGAGCCCGGCGACCGCAAGGCGCGGCTTGGCAATGCCGAAGCGCCGTTGCAGATCGGCCGCGACGATCCGGCCGGTCTCGACGATCAGGTCGGTGTCGAGCCGGGCCGGCACGTCGGCCAGTGCAATATGGATGGTGACCGGCACCACCGCGAGCTCCGGCGACCACAGCATCATGACCGGCCGGCAGTGGCCGCCGGTGGCGGCGTCGGCCAGTTTGCCGAGATATTCGGTGTGGCCGGGCTCCATGAAGCCGGCGCGGTACAGCACGCTCTTGGCGATCGGATTGGTCACGATGGCGCCGGCAGCGCCACTCAGCACATCGGCGACCGCGCGGTCGATCGACGCGATGGCGGCCGGCGCGCTGCTGGCGTCGGGTCGGCCGGGGGCCGCGGTGACGCTGATGCCGAGTGAGACCACGGGCAGGGCGGTGGCGAAGATGGCGGCGGCGGTGTCCGGGGTCGCGACGGCGACCGGCACGTCGAGGCCGAGCCGTGCGGCTCGCTGTTCAAGAAAGTCCGGATCCCCGATCAGGTAGAATGGCGGAACGGAGAATTCGCCGCGCCGCTGCCAGACCGCGAGCGCGAGATCGGGACCGATACCGGCCGGTTCGCCCAGCGTCAGGGCCAATGGCAGGGCACGGGCCAAGGAAGAGGCTGGGAAAGGAGCCGCAATAGGAGCCTGTGGCGCCATGACCCGGCTATTTCTTGTATTCGATCATCGAGGTGCGGCGGATTTCCGCAAGAAATTTCTTGGCCTTGGCGTCGAACCGTTCGGCGAAGATCTTGTTCTTGGCCTCGCGCATGCCCGGCGTGTCGTCGCTGTTGGTCGACTTGCGGGCGCATAGCGCAAACATTTCGATGCCGTTCGCCGTCACCTCGGGGGCGGTCAGCCGGCCGACTTCCATTTCGTCCATCACCTTGCGCAATTGCGGCGTCAGGTCGGCGCTGCTGCGCACGATCTGTTCGCGCACAGCGACGTCGCGCAACGCGCGGGCAAACGGAATGCCCTCTTCGCAGTTCTGGAAGCGACCACGTAACCCTTCGGCCTCGCGGCGCTTGGTGTCGACCACGCCTTCGCCCGCGCCACGCGGCACCACGACGAGGATGGGCCGCAGCGTATATTCGACGCCCTTGGAGCTATTGTCCGTATTGGGCGCGGCAGCCAGGATGTCCTTTTCCTGGATTTGCAGGCTGGACTGGAATTTGCCGCGCACCAGTTGTGACCAGATCAGATCGGCCGTGATGCGGGTCTTGAGGGTCTGCGCGCTTGAGCCGGCGCTCGCCAGAATCTGGGTGAGCTTGTCCTCGTTGGCCCCCATGCGCTTGGCGATGGTTTCGAAAGCGCGATCGATTTCGGCCTTCGTGGGATCGATGTTGTAACGCTTGCCTTCACGGATCTTGATGCGGTCGTTGATCAACTCGTCGATGACCGCTTGGCGCTCCGGCGCCTTCTGCGTCGACATCTGGATCAGCTTCGCGCGCTGCGCGATGTCGAGAGCGGTGATCGGCTCGCCATTGACGAACACCACCACCTGGGCCTGCGCCGGAGCGACGGCCGCGAACAGGCACAGCAAGGCGGCCGCGCCAAGCAGGCGGCGGCAGAATCCTGGGTGTCGTCGTTTCGCGGCCAGCGCAGCCCTCGTCATACGAGATCCTTTATTTCGACGCCTTGCGACATTTCGGTGGCGACCGACCGGTAACGGCCAGGTGGCCCACCTCTAACGGCCAGGTGGGCACCTCGGGCGTCCGGCGGGCCGGCGGCTTACTGGGTGCCGTTGCCGTTGATGCTTTGCGCGACCGTCGTGCTGCCGAGCGTACGCAGGCTCATCTGCAGCATGACCTGATGGTCAGCCGTCGGATTTCCACTGTAGGTGTAATTGGTAATGTAATTCAGGGCGAAAATATAGCAGTCGTCGACATAACCGAGGCCGATCCGGGTCTGATCGAACTTGGCGGCCTCGATGTCATAGCGGGCACCGCCCAAGACGACCCAGTTCTGCGCCAGTTTGACCTGCCCGAGGCCCAGGACGCCCTGGCGGCGTTCCAGGAATCCGAGTTCCGGCTGGGCGTCGTAATTGCCGTACAGCAAAGTGACGTTCCAACGGTCGAAATTGGCCCGGGCCTCGATTTCAAACCGGCGCACCTGGAAGGTCTCTTCGTCGAAGCGGTAGCGGGTGGTGAAGGTGTAGATGCTGTTCGGCTGGTACGACACCCGCGCCACATAGTCCGACAGCTTGGTCTCCAGGCCGGTGTCGAGGCCGGTATTGGTGCTGTCGCCAACCGCGAAGGAGTTGGTGCCGAACAGTTGGTAGGACTGTCCGAACAGCACGTTGAAGAAGCCGGCCTTGTTGAACTGCGCGGTATATTGCACGCCGTAATTGGCCCGGCCGCCGCCTTCGGAGCGGTCCCAGCCGGAGAACTTGTCGACCCGGAACAGGTTGCTGTCGTCGAAGATCAGACTCTGCGAGTCCTCGTTCGGCAGTTGCCCGATCTTGGTCTCGTTCGGGCGCATGATGATCTGGGCGATCGGCTCGATGGTCTGGGTGCCCCAGGACTGCACGCCGATGAACGGATAGCGATACTCGAGACCGACCGTCGGCATCACGCGCAACTGGTTGGTTTCGCCGGTCTGGATGTAGTTCGACACGCCGGGTTCGTTCTGGATCGACATCGAGGCGGCATCGGCGCGAAGCGACGCGAACGGCGTGAACACCTGGCCGTACGAATCGGTGATCGAGCGGCGCCAGTCGGTCTGCGCCGAGAACCGTGAATAGGTGCCCGGCACGCCGCGTAGCAGGCAGTTCGCCGGAGTCTTCACCGCCGGATCGGCCGAAGTCGAGGAGCACAGGCCGCCGCTGATGGCGCTCTGGCTGATGGCGTCGAAGCTTGGCGCGCTTCGGCTCAGGCTGGTGAAGTTGGTCTTGTAGCTCAGCTCGCCGCCGAACACCGGGTAGTCGAACGTGTAGTTGTAATCGAGCACCGGATGAATGACCGGCAGCCGGCTCTGATCGTCGGCTTCGGAGAAGCCGTAATAATGGATGGCGCGGACGTCGAAGAAGCTGCGGTCGCCACGGCCGGAGAGGTAGAGCTGCGAAACGCCTTCGGTCAGCCCGGTGCCGAATGGATCGGTGTTGAGAATTCTGTTCAGGCCGTAATCCTGCCAGAACGTCTTGTCGGTCAGCACCATGGCGTCCCAGCCCCAGACCCACTTGTCATTGAGGGAGAACTGCCCGGCTGAATCGATGCTGCCGCGCCAGTCGCGGTAGCCCGGCGTCGGCGTACCGTCGTCGTGGACGAAATATTCCTTGTCGAGCTGGAAGATGCCGGAGCCACGGATCGTGTACGAGCCGTTGACCAAGCGCTGGCGGAACTCGGCCGACACCAGCGGACCCTGCTTTGTGGTGATCTTCGGCGTCAGAGTCAGGTCGTAATCCGGCGCCAGCGCCCAGAAATACGGCGCCTGTACCGCATAGCCGTACTTGTTGCTGCTGGAAGCCGACGGCATCAGGAAGCCGCTTTTGCGCTTCACCGTCGGATCCGGTGCCGAGAAATACGGCATATAGGCGATCGGCATGCCGAAGAATTCGAGGCGAGCGCTCTCGAAATACATCATCTTCTCGCCTTCGTCGTGGATGATCCGGGCGGCCTTGACCTGCCAGAGCGGCGGCCTTTTCGGATCGTCCTTGCACGCTTTACAGGCGGTATAGACGCCGCTTTCCAGCACGGTGAAGCGGCCGTCGGAGCGATTGGCGCGCGCTGCCGCCATCCGGGTGTCGTCCGGCGATTCGAGGCGCAGCGAGTCGACGAACCCATCCCGATAGGTGTCGCTCATATCCATGACGTCGCCGTAGGTGATCTTACCGTCGGCCTCGGTCAGGCGGACGTTACCTTCGGCATGCAGGCGCTTGTTCTTCTGGTCGTAGATGACCTTGTCGGCTTCGAGCGTCGATCCTGAATAGTAGATCTGGACGTTGCCGACCGCGTTTACGCGTTCGTTGGTGTAGTCGTACTGAATCTCGCCGGCCTGGACCATCATCTGCTCTTGGGCAGCGCCAGGACGTGCCGCGCCCGGTTTGGCGACGGGCGCCATCGGGGTCATCGGATTGAGCGTGGTGGACTTCTTCTGCGTCCGCGCCGGCTGCCGCGGAAACTGGATTTCCTGCGCCGACGCCGTGGAGAAGTCCGCCGGGAAGGGCAGGCCGACCACGCAGGCACCGATCAGCGCGGCGCCGAGCCACGCAAGAGCACGCGTTCCAGCCGGGAGCGTCATGTTGGAGCGAATCGAGCTGTTCTGACCATGCAATGACGAAGCGGGCGCACGCGGAACACGCGCATGCTGGCTTTGCGACTCTGCCGGGCGAGCGGTGGACAACCCGGCCATCACCCGTCCTCCTGATGAAGCAATGCTACCAGACCCGTAAGCCCACCAAATAGCACAGGTAACCAGGCCGCTGCTGCCGGATGCATCAGTTGGGCCTTGCTCAAATCCTCAGTCACCTTGGACAGGACATAAAGCAGAAAGCCTGCAGCGATGCCACCCAAAACCATCTTCTGGATCCCGCCCGAACGGAAGAACCGCAAGCTGAACGACACCGCCAGCAAGACCATCGCGGCCAGCAAAAACGGCCGTGCCAGAAGGCGATGATACTGGAATCGATAGCCCGAAGCGATCAGTCCGGCATGCTCCGCGGTGTCGATATAATCAGGTAGTTGCCAAAACGGCACAGTCTCAGGGGTGGCGAAGGTTTCGCGGACCTGTTCGGTCGTCAGATTGGTGTTGAGCCGGTAGGTTGCAAGGTCGCGCGGCGGGGCGCCGGTGCGATAGGCCCGGGCCTCGGTCAGCTGCCAAAATCCGGCCTGAAGCACCGCCGTTTTGGCCTCAATGCGCTCCAGGAACTGGCCGCCCGTGTCGAAAACGAAGATCGAGACGCCGGAAAGCTGCGCGCCCTGTAGGCTGCTGGTCTGGGCGTTGATGATGGCCTGGCCTTCGGCGCTGCGCTGGCGCACCCAGAAGCCGCCGCCGACTTCTTGCAGGCCGCTGCGCCGCTCGCCGAACAATTCGGCCTCCAGGCGTTTGGAGCGCTCCTGCATGGCGGCCGATACCGGATTGTAGACCGCGGTGCCGAGCGCGCCCAGAATCAGCGCGGCGAAGATCGCCGGCGAGATGAACTGCCAGGCCGACATGCCGGCCGCGCGGGCGACCACGAGTTCGTTGCGGCGCGACAGGTTGAGATAGCAGATCATCGCGGCGATCAGCGCGCAGAACGGCATCAGCCGTTCCAGCAGTTGCGGCAGGCGGAACAGCGAGATCTGGGCGACGATAAACGCCGAGATATTGGGGATGTCGTCGGTGCGCCGCGTCATTTCGATGTAGTCGATCAGCGCGACCAGCGCGAACACGCCGAAAAACACGCCGAAGAAATAGCCGACGAAGCGGCGGCCGAAATAGATCGAAAGCGTTTTCGAGATCATCGCGGCCTCACGTCGTCGCCGCGCGGCGGTTGAACCGTTCGGTCAGAGCGGTGACCGCATCGGTGACGACGGTCGGCACCTCAAGAATGGTGCCGCGCGAAATGGCGTGCAGGCCGAAGCCGGAGGCCACCGCGAAGGCGATGTATTGGACGAAAACGCTCGACGGGTTCTGCACGCTGAATACCGTGCTGGTGAACCCGACGACGCGCAGGACGCCGACCGCGAGGACGATGGCGGCGAGGGCCATGCCGCGGCTCTGTCGGGTGGTGCGTGGCGCGCCCAGATAGGCAAACGCGACAATGATGAACACGAACGGATAGAGCGGCGCGGCCAGCCGTTCGTGCAACTCGGCGCGGAAACTACCGCGCTGCGCCTGGTACGTCGGGTCGCTCGTCTGCGGCCAGATCAGGTCCCAGATGAAGCGCTCGCGTACCGAGCGCTGCAGGGACGGGCCGGCGCCGGCGAACTGCGACAGGTCGAAGGCGTAGCGGTCGAACAGTACGATGGTCGGGTCATTCTGCGACTTTTCGTAGCGCTGCACGCTGCCGTTGGCCATCACCAGATAGGTGCCGCGCTCGTTGCGCAGGATGTCGCCCTGTTCGGCCAGGAACGTGGCCCGCTCCTTCGGGTCGCGCCAGTCATCGACGAAAATGCCCATCAACTGCCCGTTCGAGCGCCGCTCCCGGATATGGAAGGTGAGGCCGCGCTCGATCGAGGAGAAACGGCCGGGCTGCACGATGTTGGCGACGAGGTCGGCGCGGGCCTCGGAGGCGCGGTAGCGCAGTTCGCGCATGCAGAGCGGCGCCAGCCACGAACTGATCAGCGTGACCATGACCGAGACCACGACGCCGACCGCCAGGAACGCGCGGAACACCCGCCAGGGCGACATGCCGGCGGCGTTCATCACGATCAGTTCCGAATCGGTGCTGAGCTTATTCAGGACATGCGCGACCGCGATCACCAGCGCGATCGGAGCGATCACCAGGACGAGCAGCGGAATCGCCAGCGACGTGATCCCGAGGAAGGTCAGGATGGTCTGGCCCTGGCTGGTGATCAGGTCGATGTCCCGCAACGCCTGCGTCACCCAGATCACCGCGGTGAGGCTGGTCAGGATCAACGCAAACGCACCAAACGTGGTGCGGAAAATATACCAGCCGATCGACCCCATCCCGTCCGACATTCCCCATCTGCGGTTAACCTCATGCCGTCCCCACGGTCATGGTATCTCTACGGTTAACCGAACCGACGCTACGAAATCCTTTGATCGCGGCATAAAGTGGCCGCGCCAAGGCAAAGCTGTTGAACATGCACAACAAATGGTTAATTCGCACGGCCCGGCCTAGCCTGTTGGGGCATAACCCACTGCGAATAGGGTCGTAAAGTCGGCCCCACCTTCTGGAACCTTGATTTGCAGGCGCGAAGCGCCGGGTTCATATCAGCATTCCGATTCGTTCGAACACACCCCGGTGCCGGTCTCCGGCCCGCATAAGGAATCCAGGCCCATGTCGGTTGCGCCCAAGCTCGGTTTTGGCCCGTTCACGACCCCCGCGCGGGGCGTGCTCGTCGTGTTCTGCGACGCCGAGCTGAAGTTCGGCGCCGCAACCCGTAAGGCCCTGGCGGCCTCGGGTGACCTGGTGAAACGGGCCGCGGCGGCCGACCGGTTCACCGGCAAGCAGGGCGCGGTGCTCGACATCGTGGCGCCGGCCGGCCTTTCGGTCACGCGGCTGATGGTGGTCGGGCTCGGCAAGGTTGCCGAACTGAAGCCGCAGAGCTACCTCAAGCTCGGCGGCATCGTTGCGGGCAAAATTCCGTCGGCCGCCACCGAGACGACTGTGATCGCCGAGACCTCGGCCGGCGCGATGAAGAACGAACTGGTCGCCGAACTGGCGCTCGGCGCGCGGCTGCGGCTCTATGCGTTCGACCGCTACAAGACCAAGCGCAAGGATGGCGACGAGCGTCCGGCCAACGCCAAGCTGACGATCGCGGTCGGCGATCTCGAGGGGGCGCGCCGCGCCTTCGTGCCGCGCAACGGTATCGCCGATGGCGTGATCATTGCCCGCGATCTGGTCAACGAGCCAGCCAACATTCTGTATCCGGAAGAATTCGCGCGGCGCACCCTGGCGCTGAAGAAGGTCGGCGTTTCGGTCGAGGTGCTGGACGAGCGGGCGATGAAGAAGCTCGGCATGAATTCGCTGCTCGCGGTCGGGCAGGGCTCGGAACACGAGAGCAAGACCGTCATCATGCGCTGGAACGGCGGCAAGCGCGGCGACAAGCCGGTCGCCTTCATCGGCAAGGGCGTGTGCTTCGACACCGGCGGCATCTCGATCAAGCCGGCCGCCGGCATGGAAGACATGAAAGGCGATATGGGCGGCGCCGCCTGCGTGGTCGGGCTGATGCATGCGCTGGCATCGCGCAAGGCCAAGTGCAATGTGATCGGCGCCATCGGCATCGTCGAGAACATGCCGGACGGCAAGGCGTATCGGCCCGGCGATATCCTGACGTCGATGTCGGGACAGACCATCGAGGTCATCAACACCGATGCCGAAGGGCGTTTGGTGCTGGCCGACGTGCTCTGGTACGTCGCGACCCGCGACAAGCCGAAATTCATGGTCAATCTGGCGACGCTGACCGGCGCGATCATCGTCGCGCTCGGCCAGGAGCATGCCGGGCTGTTTTCCAATAACGACCAGCTCGCCGAACGTCTGACCAAGGTCGGCGAGGCGACCGGCGAGAAGGTGTGGCGCATGCCGCTGTCGCCGGACTACGACAAGATGATCGATTCGAAATTCGCCGATATGAAGAACACCGGCGGCCGCTACGGCGGCGCGATCACGGCGGCGCAGTTCCTGCAGCGCTTCGTCGACAAGACGCCGTGGGCACATCTCGACATCGCCGGCACCGCGATGAGCTCGCCGGCCAGCGACATCAACAAAAGCTGGGGCTCGGGCTACGGCGTGCGGCTGCTCGACCGGCTGGTCGCGGATTTCTACGAGCGCTGAAGTCGGCAAGCGGAGTCTCGAGGGCGACGATGACCGAGCTGTTGTTCTATCACCTGCAACGCCAGCCGATCGAGCGGGTGCTGCCGCCGCTGTTGGAGAAGTCGCTGGAGCGCGGCTGGCGGGTGGTGGTGCAGGTCGCTACCGAAGAGCGCGTCGATGCGCTCGACGCGCATCTGTGGACCTATCGCGACGACGGTTTCCTGCCGCACGGCACGTCGCGCGAACCGCTGGCCGCCGAGCAGCCGATCCTGCTCACGGTCACGTCCGACAATCCGAACCGGGCCAATGTGCGCTTCCTGATCGAGGGCGCGGCGATGCCGGCCGACGCGCAGGCCTATGACCGGATCGTGCTGTTGTTCGACGGCGAGGACCCCGAAGCCCTGACGGCGGCGCGCGAGCGCTGGAGCGAGGCCAAGCAACAGCCGGGTTTCGAGCTGACCTATTGGCAGGCCGACGAAAACGGCCGCTGGCAGAAAAAGGCCTGATTTGGTACGTTTTGACGGGTCGGTTTCCAATATTAAGTATTTGAATTTATTGTATTAATTATGGTTTTGCCGGTTTTCGCGACGCCTTTTGGCACGTCCGGCCGCCCCGCCGTTAACACTTTTTTCAGCAAACCCGCCGGCGGCCTGCTATAGTTGAAATTGCACGACAATTTCGCACGGCGGGTCGGCAGACCTCACACGGGGCCGGCCGCTTTGCCCAGATGGGACACGCAGACGGACCTTTAGCGCGGATCAGATTCTTTGCGGATCATGTGAGCAGGTGGGTGTGATGGGTGACGGGAAATCGGCGCTGAAAGCGCAGCATAAATACCAACTCGGGCAAGCCGTGCAGTTCACTTCCAGCCCGGTGTCGCGGCCTGGCGCGGACGGCAGCTACAAGATCGTCAAACTGCTGCCCTCGGATGGCGACGACTATCAGTATCGCATCAAGAATCCCGGCGAAGCCTTTGAGCGCGTGGCCAAGGAAAGCCAGCTCGACCGTTCGCGCTAGATTTTGCTGGGCCGGAGTCGCCGGCCCGCCGGCAGGGTGACAAGACCTCAAACCCGCCAATAACTTACGCGTGTTGCCGAACCTGCCGGGTTGGCAAGGCGCGGCCGGCCGTTCATACTTGGCAAGGGGCGGCGTGGCGGCGGGCTGGCAATGACAGAACACGGGATTTTGGGATTCGACCCACTAGCCGGGACGTGGCCGCTATGGGCGGCCGGCGTCGCGGCGGCCTTGTTTGTCGCGGTCGGCGTGATCGCGTTCCGGCGCTCGGCAACGACCGGCATTTTTCCGACCGCGTTGCGTTATTCCGTGATCCTGGTCGGCGCCCTGGTGGTGCTGACGTTTTTCGACCGCGCCACGATGCGCGACCGTCAGGCCGAACGCCGCGCGCTCGAGGCGCGATCCACTGAATTGACCGCACGCGCGGTCATGCCCGGATCGGCGCTGGCGTGTCTGGATTCGGCTGCCGGGGATGAAGTCGAGCGGGCCTGCGAAAAGGTGCTGTTCGCCAATCCCGAAACGGTGGCCGCCGCGGTCTCCTATGTGGCGGCGCGCTTTGCGCTGCTGGGCGAGGGGCTCGACTACGCCGCCAATGACAGCGCCTATGGCGCATCGCTGAACGGCACCCGCCGCGCGCTGGAAGCCGATCGTTTCGGCATCCTGGCCCATGTGCTGGCGACCCGCGACGGCTGCGTCGCCGACAGGTGCCCGGCGTTGAAACGGCTCGGCGACGCCAGCCGCGTGCAGCGGAATTTGCGCGAGCGCACTTATGCGGCGCAGGTCGCGCGCTATGTCCCGACTTGGACCGGAAGGCCTGCGACAAGTCCTGTTGCATCGCTGGATGCCGCGCCGAGCGTCTCGGCGCCCGGCAGTGCCGCTCCGACGGCCACGGCGCCGGGCGGCGTGGCGCCGGGCGGCGTGGCGCCGGTGGCGTCGTCGGTGCCGAATATCGACTTTCCGTCGGCGTCCTCGATTCCGGCGGTCAGCATCATGAATGCCGAGCCGGGTCCTTCGACACCAGCCTCGGGCGCCCCGGCGACCCCGGCCGCAACAGCTCCCGCTGCGGCACCGAAGCCGGCCGTCGCCGCGGCACCGCCGCCGCGCCGGCCGCCGGCTCCGGCTCCAGCCCGCCGCGCGCCGGCCGCCGAACCCGGCGCGCCGGTTCAGATCACGCCCGTGACGCCGACCCCGTTCGACAATGTCGGACAGCCCGCCGCGCTGGCGCAATGATGGACGAGCGCATTGCGCAGCGGCTCCCGTCTCATAGCTTTTTTCGGGATTCGGTTGTACAGTCGGCAATGAACTTGCTGTCGACCTTGCGCTTCGCGCTTTGCATTCTTGCCATCACCGGCATGATCGGCAGTTCCTTTGCGCGCTCGGCAATGGCCATGACGCCAGATATCCAGGCCATCCAATCTGATGCATCGGCAGAGCATGCGGATATGGAAATGGCCAACGGGATGCCGTGCTGTCCGAAAGACATGCCGCAGCCCGGAGGCATGAAGGATTGTCCCTTCATGACGCTCTGCCTCGCCAAGATCGTGTTTGCTGCGCCGGCCAGTTCTCTCGTGGAACCCGTGTTGATGCCAGGCATGGCGTGGCATTTCCATGGCGCCGATTTCGACGACCACTCCCAACCGCCTCCTTCACGACCTCCCATAGCCTAGTTCAGGCCGGCGTCTCACGGCGTCGGATCATGCAGCATCGTTCGTGCGATGCGGCTATCGCGATGGAACGCGTTGCGCGTCTATCGAACGCCTGAACCTATGGGAATCTGACAATGCACATCCTCAAACTCACATCGCTCTTGGCGATGACCGTTGCGCTATGCGCGTCGCAGGCAGCTTCGGCGTGGGCGGACGCCAAGGACTACGAGTTTCAGTTGGTCCAAAGCGAAGTGAAGAAAGGCGACAGCATCGTTGCCGTGCGCCTGGTCGACAAGCGCACCAAGAAGCTGGTGCCGGACGCGGTGATCTTCGCCAAGCGCATCGACATGGCGCCGGACGGGATGGCGACCATGGCGGCTCCGCTTGATCCGCAGCCCTCCACCGAGCCAGGGGTCTATCGCTTTAAGACCAATCTCTCGATGGAAGGTCGCTGGCAACTCTCGCTCGGCGCGAAGATCCAGGGCGAAACCGGCTCCGTCGAGAACAAGCTGATCGTCAAGGCGACGCCATGACTCGCCTGACAGCCTCCGTTCTGGTCCTCGCCGCCATCGTGGCGGCGGGGGCTGGAGCCTATTGGTTCACACACCGGAATTTTTCGATGGCCGGACCTATGCCCGCGATGACGACCGCCAATGCGCCGGTCATTTACTACCGTGATCCGGACGGCAAGCCGTTCTACGCGGCCGAACCCAAGCAAATGCCGGATGGTCGGTCTTATGTGGCGGTCAAGGCGGGCGAAGAGGTGAGCTTCGATCCTGCGGCCCAGACCGCCGCGTCCGGCACCAAACGCGTTCTCTACTACCGCAATCCGATGGGTCTGCCTGACGTGTCCAACACGCCCAAGAAGGACTCGATGGGGATGGACTACATCGCCGTCTATGAGGGCGAGACCGATGACAGCGGCGCCGTCACCCTTACACCGGGCAAGCTGCAACGCATCGGGGTGACCTCAGACCCGGTGCTGCCGAGGATTTTGGCGGAGCCGGTGCGGGCTCCCGGCACAATTCAGCTAGATGAGCGGCGGATCTCTGTGATCACGCTACGCACCGAAGCCTTCGTCGAGTCCGTCAGCAATGTCACCACGGGCAGTGAGGTAACCAAGGGACAGCCGCTTTTGCACCTTTACAGTCCGGCGATTGCGTCTGCCGCCGCCGAATATGTGGCACTCTTGCGTGCTGCCCGCACCAGCGATGTACCGTCCGGCACGCGGCAACGGCTGCTGAACTTCGGCGTATCGGAAGACTTCATCGCCGGGCTGGAACGCGACAAGACCGTGCCGCTGACCTTCACGTGGACCGCACCGCGTTCCGGCATCGTGCTGGAGCGCAATGTCACAGAGGGACAGCGCGTGGGTCCGGGCGACGTGCTGTTCCGTATTGCCGATCACAGCGTCGTATGGGCGTTGGTCGACGTTGCCGAGCGCGATCTCGCCGCGGTGGCGGCCGGGCAGGCGGTGCAGCTACGGGTGCGTAGCTTTCCCGACAGGAGCTTCAGCGGCAAGGTGGCGCTGGTCTATCCACATCTCAATCCCGCGACGCGAACCGTTCGCGTGCGCATCGAGTTGCCCAACAACGGTTTGGTGCTGCGCCCGGACATGTATGCCGAGGCCATCATCGACACAAATGACGGAGAGCCGGTGCTGGCCGTTCCCGACTCCGCCGTGATCGACAGCGGCGACCGGCAGGTGGTGCTGATCGACAAGGGCGGTGGGCGGTTTGAACCGCGCAATGTGCGGCTCGGCAAGCGCGGGCAGGGCTATGTCGAGATCAAGGACGGAGTCGTCGAGGGCGACACGGTCGTCACCTCGGCGAACTTCCTGATCGATGCCGAAAGCAATCTCCAGGGCGCGCTGAAAGCACTGACCGCCGGGCAAACGCCATGATTGCGCGCATCATCGCGGCTTCCGCCCGTAATCTGACGCTGGTGTTTATCGGCAGCATCTTTGCCGTAGTAGCCGGCCTGTATGCCGTGCTGCACCTGCCGCTCGATGCCATTCCGGATCTATCGGACACGCAGGTCATCATCTACACCGAATATTCCGGACAGGCCCCGCAGGTGGTCGAAGACCAAGTCACCTATCCGGTGGTCAGCGCCATGCTCACGGTGCCGAAATCCCGCGTGGTGCGCGGCTTTTCGTATTTCGGCGTGTCGTTCGTCTATGTGATCTTCCAGGACGGCACCGACATCTATTGGGCGCGCTCGCGCGTGCTCGAATATCTCAACACGGCCGCGCGCCGGTTGCCGGCCGGAGTGACGCCAAGCTTGGGGCCGGACGCAACGGGCGTCGGCTGGGTCTATCAATACGCCTTATTAGCCAAAGACCGCACCTTGGCGGACCTGCGTTCGCTACAGGATTGGTACATCCGCTACGGCTTGGCCAAAGCGGAGGGCACCGCCGAGGTGGCCAGCGTCGGCGGCTTCGTCAAACAGTACAATATCGTGGTCGACCCGCAGCGGCTGCGCAGTTTCGGAATTCCGCTGTCCAAAGTCCGCGATGCGGTGCGGGTCAGCAACATGGATGTCGGCGGGCGCACGATCGAACTATCGGAATTCGAGTTCATCGTTCGCGGCCGGGGCTACATCAAGGGCATATCGGACCTGGAAAAGATCGTCCTCAAAAGCGAGGGCGGCACGCCGGTACTGGTCAAGGACGTCGCGCGGGTTGAGCTTGGTCCCGACGAACGGCGCGGTATCGCCGAACTCAACGGTGACGGTGAGGTGGCGAGCGGCATCGTCCTGCAACGGATCGGCTCCAACGCGCTCAGCGTGATCGACGCGGTGAAGAAGCGCCTGGGCGAATTGTCGGCCTCGCTTCCCGCGGGGGTGACCATCCAGGCGGTCTACGACCGCTCCACGCTGATTCACTCCGCTATTGCTACGCTACGGCGCACCCTGTTCGAGGAAAGCGTCGTGGTGGGCCTGGTATGCTTCCTGTTCCTCCTGCATGCGCGCAGCGCCCTGGTGGCGATCGTGATGCTGCCGGTCGGCGTGCTGATGGCGTTCGCGGCCATGCACATGCTCGGCATCGGCTCCAACATCATGAGTCTGGGCGGCATCGCCATAGCGATAGGTGCGATGGTGGACGCGGCGATTGTGATGATCGAGAACGCGCATAAACACCTGGAGCGCGCGCCGCCCGGCAAGCCGCGCCTTGAGATTCTGATTGAGGCGGCCAGCGAGGTGGGGCCGGCGCTGTTCTTCAGCCTGCTGATCATCACCGTATCGTTCCTGCCGATCTTCACGCTGGAGGCGCAGGAAGGCCGCATGTTCAGTCCTCTGGCGTTCACCAAGACCTTCGCGATGGCGGCGGCGGCGCTGCTGTCGGTCACCTTGGTGCCGGCCCTGATGGTGCTGTGCATTCGCGGACGGATCATTCCCGAAGGCAAGAATCCGTTGAACCGGGCATTGATTTGGCTCTACCGGCCGATCATCGCCGGCGTGCTTCGCTTCAAAGGGCTTACCATTGCGCTGGCCGTCGTCGTGCTGGCCGGGAGCCTGTGGCCGGTCACGCGCATCGGCACCGAGTTCATGCCGAACCTCGACGAAGGCACCTTGCTCTATATGCCGACCACGCTGCCGGGGCTGTCGGTGACCAAGGCCGCCGAACTGCTGCAAACCCAGGACCGCATCATCAAGGGATTTCCCGAGGTCGCATCGGTGTTCGGCAAGGCCGGACGCGCCAATACGGCGACCGATCCGGCGCCCACCGAGATGTTCGAGACCATCATTAACTTGCATCCTAAGACGCAATGGCGGGCTGGTGTCACCGTGGACACGCTGGTCGCCGAAATGGACCGAGCCTTGCAGTTTCCGGGCGTTTCCAACGCCTGGACCATGCCGATCAAAGCACGCATCGACATGCTGGCGACCGGTATCCGCACCCCAGTTGGCGTGAAAGTGTTTGGCACAGACCTGAAAGAGATCGAGCGGGTGGCGCGCGATGTCGAGCGCGTCCTCAAGACCGTGCCCGGTACCTCCAGCGCCTATGCCGAACGCATCATGGGCGGCTACTATCTCGACATCACGCCTGATCGCGATGCGCTGGCCCGCTACGGCCTGATGGTCGGCGATGTCCAGGACGTAATTGGCACCGCGCTGGGCGGCGATACGGTCACCACCACGGTGGAAGGCCGCGAGCGTTATTCGGTCAATGTCCGCTATCCGCGCGACCTGCGCAGCAATCCGCAGGCCATCGCCAAGGAGGTGCTTATTCCGATTGCCGGCGGCGGCACCGTTCCGCTAGGCGACGTAGCCTCCGTCGCGCTGTCACGAGGCCCGACGACCATCCGCACCGAGGACGGCCAACTCGCGGCTTACATTTTCGTCGATATCCGCGACCGGGATCTTGGCGGCTATGTGGCTGACGCGCAAAAGGCGGTGGCTGCTAATGTTGTGTTTCCGGCCGGTTACTATGCGGGCTGGAGCGGGCAGTTCGAGTACCTGCAACGGGCGGAAGCACGTCTGAAAATCGTCGTGCCGTTCACCCTGATGATCATCTTCCTGCTGCTGTATTTGAACTTCCGGGCGCTGACCGGCGCGTTCATCGTCATGCTGTCGCTGCCGTTCGCGCTGGTCGGCGGCGTGTGGATGCTGTGGTGGCTGGGCTTCAACTTCTCAGTGGCGGTAGCGGTCGGCATGATCGCATTGGCAGGGGTCGCGGCTGAAACCGGCGTGGTGATGTTGATCTACCTGGATCACGCGTTGGCGGAGATCCGAGCCGAGCGCGCTGCGCAGGGTCTCGGGCTGACGCGTGCCGATATACGCGACGCCATCATGCTCGGTGCCGTCGAGCGGGTGCGTCCCAAGATGATGACCGTGGTCGCGATCATGGCCGGCCTGCTGCCGATCTTGTGGAGTACCGGCACCGGCTCGGAGGTCATGCAACGCATTGCCGTACCGATGATCGGCGGGATGATGTCGTCGACCATCCTCACTTTGGTGGTGATCCCGGCGATCTATGCGGTGGTCAAGGGTTGGCGCCTGCCGAGCCCGGCCCAGGTCAACGCAGAGCCGAGCCCATCGATGTGACGATAGCTGCGAGAACGCGCAGCGAATCGGCCGCACCGCCGGCTTCGCCTTTTTCAAAGTCCTGGTCTTTTTGACCCATGGTGTTGGTGATGTGGGCCAGGCACAGCACCTTCGCGCCGCTGGCCTGCGCGAACGCATAAAGGGCGGCGGCCTCCATTTCGACCGCGAGCACACCTTTGGACTGGGCGGCCTTGATGGCTTCCTCAGTTTCGCGAAATGGCGCGTCCGTGGTCCAGGTCGAACCGACGGCAACATTCCAATTCGGCCTCAGGGCTGCCATTGCGGTCGCGACCAGACGCGGGTCCGCGTCGCTGTACTCGGACGGTGGCGTGTAGTGATAGCTGGTGCCTTCATCGCGCAATGCGCGGTCGATGATCACGAATTGCGGCGGGCTATGTGGCGTAATCTGGCCAGCCGACGTTATGCTCAGTAAGAGTTGGCAACCGGACGCGAACAGCTCTTCTGCGACCAACACAGCGAACGGCGCTCCGACGACGCGGCCGATGATGCCGACGGTTTGGCCGGCCAGCGAGAAGGTGTCGAGGTCGGTGTGATAACAGGGCCAGCCTTTGAAGGGCTGCGACAGGCCGGATTGGCGTAGATGCTGAACCATGTCGCCGTCTGGGTCGAGAATGCAGACCGTCGGCACATCGACGGTCTCCAGGCCCTTTTGCCGCCGCGCGTCGCGCAACAGCGCGGAAGGCGCGAAGACGGACGGCGCGGCCGTATTCTTCGGGTCGAGAATGGATGTCATTACGGCTCTCAGGAAAGAGGCTTTTGGAATATCGCGCCGTAATGGTACGGCGGAATTTCTATGAGTTGGGTGTGCTTGAGGCCGCTGGCCTCGACCGCTTCGATGGTCTGCTCTGGCGACAGCCGCAACTCGGTCTTTGGCCCGCGCGGTTCGCCCAGGATCGTGGTTTCTTCGCGTGGGCGCCGGTGCCAGTTGACGACGGCAAACGAGCCACCGGACGTGAGCGTTGCGCGCACCGCGCTGGCCAGTCGCGGCTGGTCGGGAACGCCGTGAAAAGCGTTGGCCATAAAGACGAGGTCGGCCGGTCGCGGTGCTAGTTTGGCGAGATCATAGGCGTCACCCGCGACAAGGTCGAAATTTGCCGCGCCGCTTTCGGTCAGACGATGCCGAGCCACATCAAGCAGCCCGGGATCGATGTCGATTGCGATAACGTGGCGGGCAACTTTGCAAATTTGTAACGTGAACCAGCCGTCTCCTGAGCACAGATCGACGACTTCCATCCCCGGTTCTATACCCACTGCGCTGAGTACCCCTGCGGGGTCGGGCCAGAGCGCCTCCCACCATCCGGCAGTAGGCATTTCAGTGCCCTGGAAGAATCCCGGAATGTCTGTCGTCATCGTCACCTCTATCCAGTCACTGTAATCGGCACTTTTGGTTCTGTTTGGCAAATGCTGAGTGACGGCGGTCGTGCGACCTCAAACCGGCTCACGGAAACGTCACTTGGCCGGTTTTGCCGTCCGGCGCCGTGTCCGGCCGGGTTTTAGGTGCATAAGCTGCATGGCACGTTACATGTAAAACCTATCGCACTAGTATGAGTCTCCCATCCACCGCCCGGGTCCACCCTGGTTCAGTTCCGTCCTCATCGCCAATCGCGGCGAGATCGCGTGCCGCATCGCCCGCACGCGAAGCGGCTCGGGCTGCGCACCATCGCGGTCTATTCTGTCGCCGATGCCGGCGCGCCGAACCAGACGCACCGGTTCAGATCACGCCCGTGACACCGACCCCGTTCGACAATGCCGGACAGCCCGCCGCGCTGGCGTAGTGATTGACGAGTAGTCCGTATTCTTTCGTCATGCGGCGCTCCGGTTTGTCAGCATCTTGAATTCCGGCCGGCTGGGTGATAGATATCCACCGTTCCGGGCTAGCGACAACCGCCCGGTCAGCTGCCGCGCAGCCAAGTGTTGTCTCGCTCCGCTTCGGAGATGAGACATGTCTTGTGCCCGCGCCACGCCTTTCCCAGCCGTACTCCCAACCATTTCATGCCATGCGCCTGCGGTCCGCATCCCGCGACCGGGGTCCGTCACAATATCGTGGCGCGCGGTGCTTCTCGCCGGAACCGCGGCCATTTCAACGATCCTGGCCCGACGTCGCCAGCGCCTCGCCTTGCGGGAACTGGATGATCACCTGCTGCGCGATATCGGCCTTTCGCGCGCTGAAGCCGGCCGCCAAGCCAGCAAGCCGTTCTGGCCATGAACCAGGAGCATCCCATGCGACGACGACTGTTGTTCGCGCTTGCGCTCGGCATCGCAACGATCTTACCGACGAGGGCTGACATGATTTCGTTTCACGCCACTGCCGTGGGTGCGGCGCCTCAGAATTTTGATTTCGCACGAACTGGAAGCGGGGCTGCGGGACAATGGACCATCGTGGCCGACGCATCGGGTGAGGGCGGCCACGCCCTGGAGCAACGCAACACCGACAAGACGGATTACCGTTTTCCACTCGCCATCTACCAACCGATCCGGGCCGGAAATGTCGACGCTACCGTGCGATTCAAGGCGGTCGCCGGAGCGGTCGACCGCGCGGCGGGCATCGCGGTCCGGCTGCAGGACGCCGACAACTACTACGTCGTGCGCGCCAATGCGCTTGAAGACAATGTGCGCTTCTACCACGTCGTGAAGGGCCGCCGCACCGAACTCAAATCGGCCAATGTCAAAGTCGCGGCGAATGTTTGGCACACGCTGGCGCTGGAGGTTCAAGACGACCGCTTCACCATCGTGTTCGACGGCAAGCCGCTCTACAGCGTTACCGACACGACGATCCCGCAGGCCGGCAAGGTCGCGCTGTGGACCAAGTCGGACAGTGTGACGCGCTTTGACCGCTTCGAAATCACGGCAAAGGACTGAGCCGCGATGACGAGTGCCGAGGTTAGCATGCGTATCATCGGAAGACCCTCGGGTTCGCCTGAGGGGCAGTGGGACGGGGAAACATCGCGCGAAACAGGAGAACTGATATGTTGAATAAGCTGCTATTGGCCGCCGCCGTCCTGAGTGCTGGAGTGGCCGGATCACACGCCGAAGAAAACTGGATGGGCTTGGTCGGAAGCGGGCTCGGCAAGCCGGGCGCCGAGATGCCGGGCGGCGTGTACCGCGTCGGGCTTCCCCGCACCGATCTGAAGGTCACTGTCGATGGCGTCGAATTGAAGGCCGGATTTGCCCTGGGCTCCTGGCTCGCCTTCAAGCAGATGGGCTCCGACGTCATGGTGATGGGCGATTTGGTGTTGCTCGATACCGAGATCAATCCGGTGATGACAAAGCTGATCGAGAGCGGCATCCAGATTACCGCGCTTCACAACCACGTCCTGCGCGGCAGCCCGCAGACCATGTACATGCATGTATTCGGACATGGCGATCCGGCGACGCTCGGCTCGGTATTCCATCAGGCACTGGCGCAAAGCGCGACGCCGTTTTCCACCATTGCGGCGCCGCCGCAGCCGGGTGGGGAACGGATCGACATGGACACCCAAGCCGTCGATCAGGCGCTCGGACACAAAGGCAAAGTGAACGGCGGCGTCTATCAGGTCAGCGTCAAGCGTGCCGAGCCGATCAAGGAAGGCGGCATGGAAGTCCCGGAGGCGATGGGCTCCGCCATCGCCCTCAACTTCCAGCCGACCGGCGCCGGCAAAGCCGCGATCACCGGAGACTTCGTGCTGACGGCCGATGAGGTCAATCCGGTGATTGTCACGCTGCGCCAGAACGGCATCGAGGTGACGGCGCTGCACAACCACATGCTCAACGACGAGCCGCGGCTGTTCTTCATGCACTTCTGGGCCAATGATGACGCCGTGAAACTTGCTAAGGGCCTGAATGCGGCTCTGGCGAAAGTAAAAGTGGCCAAGAGCTAAGACCGTTCACCCGTGACGGGCCGCGCAGGCGGCCTGTCACGCTCTCTTTTGTTGGTTGGTTTCGATGACAGTGCTGAAGCAACCGATCGTCCTCATCTATGCCGCACGCGCGTTGCGTGGGTTTGGCGATGGCTTTGCGATCATCCTGTTGCCGGTCTATCTCACGGCAATAGGCTACGGGCCGGCCGATATCGGAATTGTTGCCGCCATAGCGTTGCTGGGCTCAGCCGCGACCACACTCGCGGTCGGCATGCTGGCGCGGCATTATCAGCTTCGCACCCTGTTGCTCCTTGGCGCGGGCGCAATGGTTTTAACCGGGGCGGCGTTGCCGGCGTTCGAGCCTTTCGCGTTGATTGCGCTGGTGGCATTTTTCGGGACGATCAATCCCTCCAGCGGCGATATCGGGTTGCTGGTCCCCCTGGAGCACGCCTCGCTCGCGCAAGGCGTCGCGCATCACAAGCGCACGGCGACGTTTGCTCGCTACAGCCTGATCGGTGCTTTCGCGACAGCTGGAGGTTCGCTTGCCGCCGCGCTGCCTCAGTTGTTGCTTGGCACGGGCCTGGACGAGGTAAGCGCCATCAGGCTGATGTTTATCGGCTACGCGCTGCTGGGCCTTTGTGCCGCCGGGCTTTATGCGCTGATTCCACGGCAGCCGGCCGCTGTGGCCACATCGGCCCCGGCCGTGCTCGGTCGCTCGCGCTCCATTGTGTTCAAGCTGGCGGCGCTGTTCAGTCTGGACGCGTTCGCGGGCGGGTTTGTCGTACAGTCCTTGCTGGCGCTCTGGCTGTTCGAGCGGTTCGAACTGTCGCTGGTCCAGGCCAGCGTGTTTTTCTTCTGGTCCAATTTCCTGGCCGCATTCTCCTATCCGGTTGCCGCCTGGCTCGGCCGAAAAATCGGCCTCATCAACACGATGGTATTCACCCATATTCCGTCAAGCCTGTGTCTGATCGCTGCGGCATTCGCACCGAACCTAACCGTGGCGCTGGTCCTGCTGCTGGTGCGCTCCGCGTTGTCGCAAATGGATGTGCCGACCCGCACTTCCTATGTCATGGCGGTCGTCACCCCGGAGGAGCAGGCGGCGGCCGCAAGCTTTACGGCCGTTCCTCGCACGCTGGCATCATCCATCAGTCCTGCCTTCGGCGGCATCTTGCTGGCCGGCGCCTTTGCGGGCGCGCCACTGGTGATCTGCGGGGTGTTGAAGATCGTCTACGACATCGCGTTGCTGCTTTCTTTCCGGCACATCAAGCCTCCCGAGGAGGTCGGATCCATTCAAGCCGTCGGCGCCGAAAGCCTGAGTGAAGCGGCGTCGAGTCCAGCCGCCAGAACAACTGACTCGGCCGTGATCGCGCGTTTAAGCCAGCGGTGATAGAACGCCGGGTGTCGGCGTATGCCGGTGATTCCATATCTTGCTTACTTGCTGTTCTTCTTCAGCCAGTCCTGCATCTGGCTGATTTCCTTGTTCTGGTCGTCGATGACCTTTTGCGCCATTTTCTTGAGTTGCGGGTCGGTACCGTGGGCCAGCTCGACCTGTGCCATGTCGATGGCGCCTTGGTGATGTGGAATCATCTTGCGGACGAAGTCGACATCGGCTTTGCCGCTATAGGCGACGCCCATATCCTTCATCATCTTCATGTCCGCGTCCTTGAAGGCGCGCGTTGAGGCTGGGTCGGACTCTTTGGGCATCATGTCCTGCGTCATCTTCTGCATCGCGCCCTGGTCCATCATCTTATGATCGGCATGTTGGGCGAACGCAGAAGTGCCAAGGCTGCCGACGAGTGCGGCGGCGAGGGTGAGGCGTTTAAAATGGATGGTCGTCATGGATGGTCTCCTTTGGTGGGTTGAATATCGGCGATATGTTAATTGAACCGGGCTTGCCCAGTCTTGCCGTCGGGTGCGGTGAACTGCACCACGCCCTTGGGGTCGGCCGGTATCAGATTGGAGGCCTTGCCGGTGAGGCGCGCGTCTTGCGGCGCAAGCGGGACGCGCACTGGCTTGCCATCCACCAAGAGGATGGCCGTTCCCTTGTATCCATTCGGAGTCACGGCCTGATCCTTGCCGTCGGTGAGATAGACATCGATGCTGTCTGTGGTGGCGACCAGCTCAAGGTGGACGCCGCCGCCTTCGGCGACGCGGCCGCCATGGGGGCCTTTGGCAATCTCATGCGCAAAGACGGGACTTCCGATGCCCATCGCCATTATTACAAGCAGTGCGGTTCGTTTCATTGGCCTCTCCTTGGGTTGAATCAAAATGCTTGAGTCTGAGGTTGGTTGCCGTCCTGGGACGAGTTTGCTGCTGCCTCGCGTAAGCGTTCGATCGGCTTCTTGCCGAAGCGCAGAAACAGCACCGGCGTCAGGAACGCATCGAGCAGCGTGGCGCTGATAAGCCCGCCAAAGATGGTCACAGCGACCGGATGAAGGATCTCTTTGCCGGGCGTGGCGGCATCGATGAGCAGCGGCATGAGGGCAACGCCGGCCGAGAGTGCCGTCATCAGGACCGGCGTCATGCGTTCAAGGCTGCCCCGGATCACCAACTCCTTGCCGAACGGCATGCCGTCCAGTGCGAGGTTGATCATGTGGCTGATTTTGAGAATGCCGTTGCGCGCCGCGATGCCGGTCAGCGTGATGAAGCCGATCATGCTGGCGACCGACAGCGGCTGGCCGGCAAGCCACAGCGCGGCCACCGAACCAATCAGCGCCAGGGGCACGCTGCCCATGATGATGAGGGCCAGTGCCGCTGAACGGTAACGGCTGTACAGGATCGCGAAGATCAGCGAGAGCGACACCAGCGAAAGCAGCCCAATGGTCCGGGCCGCTTCCTCCTGGGCCTGGAACGTGCCTTCCAAGGTGGCGAACACGCCCTGAGGCATTTTGGCGTCGCGAAGCTCACGGCGGATCGCCCCGACGATGGTCGCCATGCTGGCGCTGCCGTCGGTATTGGCCAGCACCACGATGCGGCGCTTGCCGTTCTCGCGCAGGATTTGGTTGGGACCATCGGTCTCGCGGATGTCCGCCAGTTGGCGCGCCGGTATCCAACCGCTCGGGGTTTCGATCAGGATGTCGCCGAGTGCGGAGGTGGTCCGCATGTTTTCAGACAGGCGCAACACCACATCGAAGCGGCGATAGCCATCGACCACACGACTGATGACCCGCCCGTTGGACAGGCGGCTGAGTTGGTCGACGACGGCGGCGGGCTGCACGCCATAGAGAGCCGCGCGGCTGTAGTTGACGCGAATTTCCAACTGCGGAATGCGCACCTGCTTTTCGACCTGGAGGTCGGCAAGACCGGGGATGCGCGCCAGTCGCTCGCGCAGGCCTTCGGCGGCACCGCGCAGGGCGTCGAGGTCTTCGCCGAAGATTTTAAGCGCGATCTCGGCCCGCACGCCGGACAGCATGTGGTCGAGGCGGTGCGAGATCGGCTGGCCGACATTGATCGACAGCGGCAGCACCGCCAAGCGGTCGCGGATATCGGCGATGATCGCAGATTTCGGACGCTCGGTAGGCTTCAGGTCAACTTCAATCTCCGACGAATGTACGCCCTCGGCATGCTCGTCGAGTTCGGCACGGCCGGTACGCCGTCCGACCGCCTTTACCTCCGGCACCTCGCGGATCAGGTTTTCCGCGATCAGGCCGACCCGGCTGGATTCCGCCAGCGACACGCCGGGATTAAACAGCATGTTGATGGTGAACGTGCCCTCGTTGAACGGCGGCAGGAACGTGCGCGGCAGCATCAAGGCGGACACGCCCGCCAGCAGGACGGCGGCCGCCGTTGCCATGAACAGCAAACGCCCGGCGCCGAACGCGCGGTCCAGCAGCGCACGGTTGGCGCGCTTGAGCACACGGACCAAAGGGCTTTCGTGTTCGGTGAGGCGCTTGAGGCCCGGCAGCATGTAGTAGGCCATCACGGGTGTCAGCGTGATCGACACCACGAGGCTCGCCAGGATCGAGATGATGTAAGCCTCGCCGAGCGGCGCAAATAGCCGTCCTTCGACGCCGGTCAGTGCGAACAGCGGCACGAACACCAGCACGATGATCATCGTGGCGTAGACGATGCCGGAGCGCACCTCTTGCGAAGCCGAAACCACCACATCGAACACCGACCGGGGGGCGGCGGCCTCGCGGTTCTCGCGCAGCCGGCGGAAGATATTTTCAACGTCGACCACCGCGTCATCGACCAGTTCGCCGATGGCGATGGCGATGCCGCCCAGCGTCATGGTGTTGATGGATAGTCCAGCCAAGTGGAAAATCGCGGCGGTCGCTAAAATCGAGACCGGGATGGCGGTCAATGAAATGGCCGTGGTGCGCCAATTGAGCAGGAACGCGAACAGCACAACGGCCACCACGACCGCGGCTTCGACCAGCACGCGCTTGACGTTGGAAATCGAGGTCTCGATGAAATTGGCTTGGCGGAACAGGATTTGATCGGCTTTGATGCCGGGCGGCAGGCTGGCCTGCATGCCTTGCAGGGCCTCTTCGATGTCGCGGGTCAGCTTGACCGTATCGACCTGCGGCTGCTTCTCGACCGACACAATGACGGCCGGAGCGCCCATGTATCCGGCATCGCCGCGTTTCATCTTGGCCGCGAAGTCCACGCTGGCCACTTGGCGCAGGTAGACCGGGCGGTTGTTCACAGTGGCGACCACCATGTTGCGCAGATCGTCGAGATTGGTGGTGCGGCCGATATTGCGGATCAGGTACTCGCGGGCGTTCTGGTCGGTAAAGCCGCCACCGGCATTGCCGCCGAACTGCGTGAGGGCCTTCTCCAATTGCTCGTAGCTCACGCCCAACGCCCGCAATGCGGACGGGTAGGGTGAAACGCGGTACTGGCGGACTTCGCCGCCGATGGGGATGACCTGGGCGACGCCCGGAATGCTGAGCAGTCGGGGACGTACGGTGAAGTCTGCGACCTCGCGCAACTCCATCGGCGTGGCCTTATCGCTGCTCAGCGCCACAAGGAGGATCTGGCCCATGATCGAGCTGATCGGGCCCATTTGCGGCGTGGTGTTGGGCGGCAATTGCTCGCGGATGAGCGAGAGCTTTTCGGCTATCTGCTGCCGGTTGCGATAGATATCGGTGCCCCACTCGAACTCGACATAGACCACCGACAGGCCGACGCCGGAGACCGAGCGCACACGGCTGACGGCGGGTACGCCGTTCATCTGGGTCTCGATCGGGAATGTGACGAGTTGCTCGACCTCTTGGGGCGCCAATCCTTCGGCTTCGGTCATGATGGTGACCGTGGGCTTGTTAAGGTCGGGGAACACATCCACCGGCAGGCGGGTAAGGCTGTAACCGCCAAACAGGATCAGCACGGCGGCGAGCGCCAGCACCAGGAGCCGGTTGCGGAGCGATTGGGTGACCAGGAAGGTGAACATGTTGGTTGTCGCTCCGTCAGCGGATTTGATCGAGCAGTTCGGCGCCTTGGACGACGATGCGCTTGCCGGGCTCCATGCCGGCCACGACCAGCACCCGCGCACTATCCAGTGTCTCGATACGTACCGGCCGTGCGGCGAAGCGTTCCGCGCTGACGTGTTCGTAGACAAAGTCTTGGCCATTGGTGCTGCGCACGATGGCGGTGCGGGGCACCGCGATGCCTGGCTTGTCCTCGCCGGTAACAACAAGCACCGGCACGAATTGTCCGACCCGGATGCCTTCGGGCTTGTCTTCGATGGCAAAGTGGATCGGGACGGTCTGATTGCGGTCGGCAAGGCCGGCGCCTTGGAAGCTGAGCTTTAAGGTCTTGCCATTTGGCAGCAGCGCGGACGCGCTCGCCTGCGTGTCGGAGATGGCATCAAAGCTCAGCGCTTCAATCCACAGGCGCGCGGGATCGATGATGTTGAAGATGATGCCATTCGACTGGGCAATCTGGCCCGCGATTGGCATCCCGTCCGCCACAATGCCGGATACCGGCGCCATCAACGCCTCCGGTTGCGCCTTGGAGCGCTCCAGCGCCTTGCGCCGTTCCTTCAATCCTTCAAGTTCGAGATTGGCTTCCTCAAGTTGGACCTTCGACACGGCACCACTGGGCGCCAGCGCCGCATAACGCGTAACGCGGCGCTCGACGATCGTCATTTGTTGCTCGAGTTCGCCTTGACGCTGGCGCATGTCGGACACGTCGATGGCCTGCAACGGCGGGGTGATATAGGCGAGCACGTCGCCTTGCTTGACCACGGTGCCGAGGCGCGGAAATCCGCCGGGCGGCGCCGAAAGCCTTCCACCCACGGCCGACTGCACAAATCCACTGGCGTTGGGATCGGCGATGATCCGACCCGGCAGCTCGATGCTGCGCGGGTGCGCCTTCTGTTCAGACAAGACCGTACGCAGCGCAAAAATCCGCTGGGTGTCCTTGGGCACGAACAGCGTGCCGTCTGTCAGGCGCTGCGCGCGCTCGCGCGCCACGGATGGCGCAGGCGCTGCGTCCTTGGAGTGGTCCTCACCTTCATGCGCACGCGCGTCCTGCGCGGCCAGCACTGTGAGCAATGCAACGCCGACCGCGGCGGAGCGCCCGCGGCGGCGGGTCAATGCCGTAAGACCGATACCCAGGACTAAGCCAAGGCCGCCGGCCGTCAGCCAACCGGCGATGCCGGTGTTGAAGAACGAGGTGCGCGCCGCGTCGCGCGCTGCGGCTACTGGTACCTCCAGGGTCACGGGGAGGATTTCCGCGGCATTGTTGGCGGTGACCGTGAAAATCAGATCGTACTTGCCGGGCTTGGAAAGCCAGGGTGCCGCCAAAATGTACGGCTGCCCCGGCTGCGCGGTCGCTTTGACGGCGCCGGCAGGCGTCTCGGCTTCAATGGTCGCGCCTTCAACGGGGGCATTGGTTTTGAAACTGTCGAGATAGATCAGCAGGTCCGGCGTGCGCGCGACCGCGACCAACTCGAAATCTGTGCCTGTCGCTTCGCCGCGCGCCGCGCTGTTGGGTGCGGGCGCGACTGTCTGCTCAGCATGGTCATGCCCTTCATGCGCGAGCGCGGCGCCGAATGGAATCAGGAGGGCCGCCGCGCCAAGCGCGGCGACAAATAGCGTGCGCATTGAAGAAGTCCTTCGCTGTTGAACAAATGAACGCTGGGCGACGCGCGAGGCTCAAGCGAGCAGTCGCGGGCGCACGCAGACGCAAGTGGTTCAGGCGAAGGGTCTTGGGGGTTTTTTAATGCCTTCGGGATCGCAGCCGCGGACGGCGGATATATCCCGAATGACAATGGGCGTGCCACTAGAAGGCGGATGCGCGAACGAAACGTCAGTTCCGTGCAGGCACGACACACAGTTTAGGCAAGGCGCACCGGAGCAGCATTGCCCGAAACAAGGGTTCGCATTTTTGGACTGGAGTGCAGACGGAGAAGTCCGCAGTTCCGCCGACGCGGTATCGGCCCGGACCGGCTGTTGTGCGGCGGATTTAACGAGGACGGGCTTTGGCGCGAGGTCCGGCACGTCGGCCGTCTGAGCAGCGGCGGACGCCTGAGCCGCGGGAGACGAGTGGCTATGTCCCGCATGAGCCTGAGCAGCAGACGGCGCAAAGGCAAGGGCGGCCAGAACGGCCGCCGCGCCCAAGACTTGCGCCCATGTCGCCTTCAGATTCATGCCGCGCTTTTACCCGTTAATCCGGCCGACGTCCAGGACTTGCATAATCCCCTCCGGGGGGATAGGTAATCGGCATGTCAGCCGATCACCATCATCCGACCCACCCGGCCATTATTAAGCGTCTGAAGCGCTCAGAGGGCCATCTGCGCAGCATCATTGCGATGATCGAGAGCCACCGTCCATGCCTCGACATTGCTCAGCAACTGCACGCGGTGGAGAAGGCCATTTGCCAGGCCAAGAAGACTCTGATCCAGGACCACCTCGATAACTGCCTTGAAGAAGCTATCGGAACATTGCCGCGCGACAAGCGGCGTCCGATCGACGAGTTCAAAGAAATCACCAAATACCTGTGAGACCTACCCATGCCTTCATTTGCTGAACTCTTGCAGCAAGGCACTAGCCATGCCTGGCTGTTCGTCCCAAGTGCGATCTTATTGGGTGCCTTGCACGGCCTTGAGCCTGGGCACTCCAAGACCATGATGGCGGCGTTCATCGTGGCCGTTCGCGGCACCGTGACCCAGGCGATTTTGCTGGGTCTTGCGGCGACCATTTCGCATACCGCCGTGGTGTGGGGCATCGCGCTAGGCGGCATGTATCTTTGGCACGGGCTGAACGCTGAGAGCCTGGAGCCGTACCTTCAACTCGCCTCCGCCGGGATCATCATCGGCGTCGCCGTTTGGATGCTGTGGCGAACGTGGCAGGACCGAGACTCAGGCGCGCATCACCACGATCACAGCCACGCGGACGATGTTCGGCACGTCGATACCGGCCACGGCGTCATGGCTGTCAGCATTTTTGAGGACCACGTGCCGCCGCGCTGGCGGATTCACAGCGAGGGCGAAAAATCGTGGAATGCCGACGACGTAACGCTGGTGACGAAACGGCCGGACGGTACCGAGCAGGCCTTCACATTCACCAACCAGGGCAGTTATCTTGAGTCCGCCGACGAGATTCCTGAGCCGCACGCCTTCCTGGCGTGTGTTCGGCTTGATCACGGCGGCCATATCGACAGTTACGATCTGACCTTCGCCGAAGGCCATGCTCATTCGGGCGACCATGGCCTCGATGTCTCATCGGCCGGTTATCAAGATGCGCACGAGCGGGCGCACGCACAGGACATCAAACGCAAGTTTGGCGACCGGTCGGCCACCACCGGTCAAATCGTCATGTTTGGGCTCACGGGCGGCCTGATCCCTTGCCCGGCCTCGATCACGATTCTGTTGCTGTGCCTTCAACTCAAGCAGTTTGCGCTGGGCGCGGTGTTGGTGCTGTGCTTCTCGATTGGGCTAGCCATTACGCTGGTGGCGGTCGGGACCGCTGCGGCCCTCAGCGTGCGGCACGCGTCCGAGCGGTTCTCCTGGTTTGGTGGCGTTGCGCGCCGGGCACCCTATCTGTCGGGCGCTCTCATTATCCTGGTGGGCTTGTATGTGGGCTACCAGGGCTGGCATGGTTTAGGTGTTCATCCGGTATAAGGGCTTTCGATAGTCCGAACGGAGCGAGTCGGGCCGTGCGCGGACCGCGCTCACGGCGCTCTAGGCTTCGCCCGGACATGCGCTAATATGATCATCTTCTCCAGCGCCCGGGTCAGCCCTTGTTCAGTTCCGTCCTCATCGCCAATCGCGGCGAGATCGCGTGCCGCATCGCCCGCACCGCGAAGCGGCTCGGGCTGCGCACCGTCGCGGTCTATTCGTCGGCCGATAAAGATGCGCCGCACGTCCATGCCTGCGACGAAGCGCACCTGATCGGGCCGGCCCCGGCCTCCGAAAGCTATCTGTCGATCGAGCGCATTCTCGAAGTCGCCAAGCGCACCGGCGCCGACTGCATTCATCCGGGTTACGGCTTCCTGTCGGAGCGTTCTGAGTTTGCGCAAGCCTGCGCCGACGCCGGCATCGTGTTCGTCGGGCCGCCGCCGTCCGCCATTCAGGCGATGGGCCTGAAGGACCGCGCCAAGGCGCTGATGGAGCAGGCCGGCGTGCCGGTGGTGCCGGGCTTTCACGGCGAGATGCAGGATCCGAAATTCCTGAAATCGAAAGCTTACGAGATCGGCTATCCGGTGCTGATCAAGGCGGTCGCCGGCGGCGGCGGCAAGGGCATGCGCCGGGTCGACAAGCATGTCGAGTTCGATGCCGCGCTGGAAGGCGCAACGCGGGAGGCGTCGCGCAGCTTCGGTGACGCCCGCGTGCTGATCGAGAAATACGTCACCGCGCCGCGCCACGTCGAAATCCAGGTGTTCGCCGATCAATACGGCAATGTCATTCATCTGGGCGAGCGCGACTGTTCGCTGCAGCGCCGCCATCAGAAGGTGATCGAGGAGGCGCCGGCGCCCGGCATGACGCGCGAAATTCGGGCCGCGATGGGGAAGGCGGCCGTCGAGGCCGCGCGCGCGGTCGGCTATGTCGGCGCCGGCACGGTGGAATTCATCGCCGACGGCAGCACGGGCCTGCGGCCGGACGGCTTCTGGTTCATGGAGATGAACACGCGGCTCCAGGTCGAACATCCGGTCACGGAGATGATCACCGGGATCGATCTGGTGGCCTGGCAGTTCCGTATCGCGTCCGGCGAAAAACTGCCGCTCAGTCAGGACGACGTGAAGCTCGACGGCCATGCGGTCGAGGCGCGGCTCTACGCTGAAGACCCTGAGCGCAATTTTCTGCCCGCTATAGGCCCGCTGGTGGCGCTGGAATTCCCCGCGATGGATGGCGTGCGGATCGATGCCGGCGTCGTGGCCGGCGGCACGGTGACGCCGTTCTACGATCCGATGCTGGCCAAGCTGATCGCGCACGCGCCGACCCGCGACAAGGCGCTCGACCTGCTGCATACCGCGCTGACCCGCACCCGCATCGCCGGGGTGCGCAGCAATCTGGCGTTCCTGGCTGCGCTCAGCGTGGCGTCGGAATTTCGCGCCGGCCATTTCGATACGGGCTTTATCGACCGGCATCTGGCGGCGCTCGGCGCGGTGCCGCAGGGCATCGACGCCGGAGCGGCGGCGGCCGGCGTCACGGCGTTGTTGGCACAGCCCGCGCAGCAATGCGACGCATCGCCCTGGGACGCGACCGACGGGTTTCAGCTCGGCGGGCCGCGCGAGGTGGCGCTGCCGGTCAGCGTCGATGGTGAGCGCCTGGTGGCGCAGATCAGCTATGGCCAGGATGCCGAAATCCGGGTCGAGCACACGCTGGCAGCGGACGACGCGCGGGCGTTCCTGGCGGATGGCACGGCCTATGTGTTGCGCGCAGGACGGCAGACCGTGGTGCGGATCGCGGATGTCGCCGCCATGGGCGCCGTCGATCACGCGGGCGGCGGTGCCGTCATGGCGCCCATGCACGGACGCGTGCTGTCGGTGCTGGTCGCGACCGGCGACGTGGTCCATAAGGGCCAGCGGCTCGCGGTGATCGAGGCGATGAAGATGGAACACACGCTGACCGCGCCGTTCGACGGCACGGTCGGCGAGATCGCCGTCGAGGCCGACAAGCAGGTCCAGGATGGCGCGGTGATCATGACCATCGCGCCGCAGGAACTGAACGAAGGTAAGGCTTGATGACGCTGCACTTGGTGAAACTCTGCGTCGGCTGCGATTCCGTGAAGGAGTTGCAGGACTGGATTAAAGAAAAGCGTAAAGCCAGCAAGGCCAGCAACGCGAAGACCGAACACATCCACACCACCCGCATGATGCCGAAGCGCGGCGACGAACTGCTCGACGGCGGTTCGCTGTACTGGGTCATTCGCGGCCAGATCATGTGCCGGCAGAAGCTCAAGGCGATCCGGCAATTCAACGACAAGGAAGGCATTTCGCGTTGCCGGCTGGTGCTCGATCCGAAGCTGGTGCTGGTCGAGCCGCGTCCGCGCAGCGCATTCCAGGGCTGGCGCTATTACGAGGAAAAGGACGCGCCGCGCGATCTCGACAAGGCGGCGCCCGGCGCGCGCGACATGCCCGAGCAGATGCGCCGCGAGTTGCGCGAGCTCGGGCTGTTATAAAAAATCAAAAAAGGTTTGGCTCATGATCATCGGCAATCAACAAGACGTCACCAAGGCGGTGCTGGAGGAATTGCAGCGCGCGCCGAATGCGCGCTTCAAGGAAGTCATGTCGGCCTTCGTGCGGCATGCACATGCGTTCGCCCGCGAAGTGAAGCTGACCGAGGACGAGTTCCGGACCGCGATGAATTATATTGTCGAGCTGGGCAAGCACTCCAACGAGTTTCACAACGAGGCGGTGCTGATGTCGGGCTCGCTCGGCCTGTCGACGCTGGTGTGCCTCTTGAACAATGGCGATGACGGCCACACGGACACCGACCAGAACCTGCTCGGGCCGTTCTGGCGCATGCATTCGCCGGTCACGCAGAACGGCGCGTCCATCGTGCGCTCGCCGACGCCGGGGCCGGTGATGTTCGCCGAGGCCTGGTTCAGCGACCGCACCGGCAATCCGATTGCCGGCGCTGAAGTGGATATCTGGCACTCGTCGCCGGAAGGCTTTTACGAGAACCAGGACCCGGCGCAGGCCGAGATGAATTTGCGCGGCAAGTTCTTCACCGACGCCGAAGGCCGTATCGCGTTTCGCAGCGTGCTGCCGGCCGGTTATCCGATCCCGATTGGCGGCCCGGTCGGCGACCTGCTGCGCGCGCAGGGCCGGCACAATATGCGCCCGGCGCATCTGCATTTCCTCGCGTCCAAGGACGGCTTCAAGACGCTGATCTCTCAGATCTACGTGCCGGACGATCCGAACCTGGAGACCGATGTCCAGTTCGGCGTGACCCGGCATCTGATCGGCAAATATATCCGGCACGAAAACGAGCCGGCGCCGGAAGCCGATGTACAGGGTCCGTGGTATTCGTTCGAGCATCGCTTCGTGATGCAGGACGGCGATTCAAAGCTGCCGCGGGCGCCGATCACCGGTAAGGCGGAAGGCGAGCGCCCGGTGCTGCCGGTGTTGGTAAGGACGCCGTAGCCGAATCCGTCCGCTTTTTGCGGCGCTCAACCCGGCTACGGCTCTGCCGAGCAAACATCGACGACAACGAGACTTGACGTGTCTGTCGAGAACAGACGCGGAGCTCGCTCGTCCGGAAAGTAATAGAAAGCCACACGGCAACCGTCCGGCGAAACTACAGGGTCCTTGATTTCGCCAGCGGCAATGTGACGAACGTCGCCACTGCGAAGGCGGAACAGGCCCGATGTGCCCTTTCGCCTCGTATATGCAAAGAAAATTCCGGCCTTGGTCGGCACCAGGCTGATAAGCGCTTGCGAGCTTTCAGGAGGTCGCGTCTCCCCTACCCACGGGCCATAAGGAATACAAAGACGCTCCACTTTCGTGGTCTCGGGCGAGATCCGCCAAAAAGGCCAGCATTTATTCTCCCGCCACATCTGAAATGGCGTCATCAATTTTGGGTGTCGCCTGTTCGGATAGTCGGACAAAGCATCATCGAAAACATAAAATAATTTTTCGAACAACCGATACTGCACTCTTGGTCCTTCATCGCGATATATTGGCATAAATGTTTTGTTCGACTTGTCAGCCCGCATCAAAATTATTGTTTCATCGGGCACTCGGTTTGAAAGATCTCCTCCGAGAACGAGATAGTAGCGACGTTCGGAATCCGTCAGATATATCTGTCCGGCCATAGCGGGATCAGAAAATTGTTCGCAATCGACGCGCTCAATGAAATTAAGACCATTTTTGGGAGCGCCTGCAGCCGGAGTGTTCCCAGGGGGCGCCTCTTTTTCTTGTCCTGGCGGGCCGACCCATCGTGTACGAGGAGTCGCGGCCATATTTTGGTAATAACTGACTTGTCCTTGTGCCGCACAGTAAGCCATCGCAGCATCACGCGGATCCGCTCCGATCGGACGTGGCTTTTCTCCCAGCGACCACAGATAAAGCCAAGTCTGTCGGTTACGCATACCCTCCATGTCTTTCGGCTTTGGCCCGTTATTGGCCGCGATCAACAGCGTCGAGTTATCCAACCAAAAGAACGGTTTAAATGTTTCAGCTCCATAAAGCCCCGAGTCCCAGATGCGTCGAACGTCATCGTTTATGCGCAGCGGTCCGGGCGATCTCCATCTGTTGTCCGCGGCAACCGCGAGATCGGTATGGAATATCGCTATAACAGCGACAAATAGAGGGCCCATCACAATTGGGCGAAAAATCCACCAACGGTCGCCACGATGACGTTTGGACATGCGCCCCCCGAAAATACTTGAGCTTTGTAGCCCGCATTGAGCGAAGCGAAATGCGGGGAGGCTGTTCCCGGATTTCGCTTCGCTCCATCCAGGCTACAGGCCAGCACACTCACACCCCAATATTGTCGATCAACCTGGTCTTGCCGAGTTTTGCCGCGACCAGCAGCCGGATCGGGCCGGCTTTCTTCGACGCGATCGGCTCCAGCGTCTGCGCGTGGCGCGCTTCCAGATAATCGACCTTGAAGCCGGCGCGCTCGATGATCGCGAGGCCTTGCTTGACGCTGGCGCCGACCGGACGCCCGGCATTGATTTTACTGGCCACGTCACGCAGCACGCGGTTGAGGGTAGGGGCAGTCTGGCGCTCTTCCGCCGACAGATAGACGTTGCGCGATGACATCGCGAGGCCGTCTTTCTCGCGCACCGTCGGCGCGCCGATAATCTTCGCCGTGATGTCGAGATCGGCCGCCATCCGGGTGATGACCTGAAGCTGCTGATAGTCCTTCTGGCCGAAGATCGCGAAATCGGGACCGGTCTGGATCAGCAGCTTGCTGACCACGGTGGCGACGCCGCCAAAAAAGTGCGGTCGGAATTTGTCCTCTAGCCCGACCAGCGCCGGGCCCTTCGGCGCCACCGCGGTCGAGAAACCTTCCGGATACATGTCGGGCACGCCGGGCGCCCAGACCATGTCGACATCGAGCTTTTGCAGCAGGCCGAGATCGCGGTCGAAGGTCCGAGGATAGGTGGCGAAATCCTCATGCGGGGCGAACTGCGCCGGGTTCACGAACACCGAGACGACGACGCGCTCGGCCTTCTTCCGCGCCAGTTTCACCAGCGCCAGATGGCCGTCATGCAGGGCGCCCATGGTCGGCACCAGGGCAATCCTGTCCCCTGCGTCGCGCCACGGGGCGAGGGCGCGGCGCAGGGCCGGAACGGTGCGGGAAATGCGCGGACGACGAGCCATGAGCGTGCCTTTTTGGGGGTGTCTTTAACCATTGCGGGCCGGAACCTACAAAACGCGACGCGTGTCGTCACGACAGAAGTTAACGGCCGCAGAGTCCGCCAGGATTAAGCATGCCCAAGCGGACATCTTGACCGCGACGCTTACAAAAATGAAAGATGCGCTTGGTGCAGGGAAGCGTCATGCTGGTGCAAACCGTTAATGCCCGCTCCGCCCATGTCGTCGTCCTGGGCAACGAAAAGGGCGGTTCGGGCAAATCGACCACAGCCATTCACGTCGCGGTCGCCTTGATGAAGGCCGGGCAGCGCGTGGCGACCATCGATCTGGATTCCCGCCAGAAGAGCTTCACCCATTATATCGAAAACCGCCGGGCCTGGGCGCAGCGCGCCGGCCTTAACCTGGAAGTGCCGACGCACTACTGCGTCGGGCGCGGCGACGGTCTCAACATCGAAGAAAACGAGGCGGTCGAATTCGCCGGGTTCGCCGAAGCCGTCACGGCGGTCGAGCAGAGCCATGATTTCGTGGTGATCGATACGCCGGGCTCCGACTCCTATCTGATGCGTCTCGCGCATTCGATGGCCGATACGCTGATCACGCCGCTCAATGACAGCTTTGTCGATTTCGACGTGCTCGGCACCGTCGATCCGACCAACTACACGGTGACGGGCGAAAGCCATTATTCGACCATGGTGCGCGAAGCCCGCCGCCAGCGCCGGATGATCGACGGCAAGCTGACCGACTGGATCGTGGTGCGGAACCGGCTTTCCACATTGGGCTCGCGCAACAAAAAGCTGGTCGGCGATGGGCTGCACCAGTTGTCGCTGCGGCTCGGCTTCCGCTTCACCGAAGGTTTTGCCGAGCGCGTGGTGTATCGCGAGTTTTTCCCGCGCGGCCTGACCGGCCTCGACAGATTGGACGAGGATACGCTCGGCACGCGGCCGAGCATGGCCCATGTCACGGCCCAGCAGGAAGTGATGAATTTGCTCACCGCGCTCCGGCTGCCGATCGACGAGCGCGGCCGGCGCCGCGCCGCGGCCCGCACCGAATGGTTCGCCAGCGCCGACACGCCGCTGGATGTGGACGAGTTGCTGACGGATTAGACGCTGCTCTTCCCTCTCCCCGCAAAAGCGGGGAGAGGGAAGAGCGCCCGGCCATGACGGATGGGGAACCACTGAGACCGAACGCCGCCGTTCGCCGCCATTGCGGGCGCCGTCCGATATCGCCACCTTAGGCTGGCGGAATCGGCCGCGCGAGCAGGGCATGACCAAGTCCAACGACCAGCACCCCGTCAAAGCAGGCGCCGACCAGGCGCCGGCCTCGCCGCGCGCGGAAATCGACGCCTTCCTGGCACAGGTCCGCGGCTTGGGGCCGGCCGTCAATGTCGGCACCAGGGGCCGGCTGGTGTTCGCGCTCGACGCCACCATGAGCCGGCAGCCGACCTGGGACAGCGCCTGCTCGCTGCAGGCCGACATGTTCCGCGAAGCCGCCGCGATCGGCGGGCTGGACATCCAGCTGGTGTATTTCCGCGGCCTGAACGAGTGCCGGGTGTCCGGTTTCGTGTCCGGCGCCGAGCGGCTCGGCCAGTTGATGTCGGGTATCTCGTGCCAGGGCGGCAATACCCAGATCGGCAAGGTGCTGCTGCACGCCAAGACCGAAAGCGCCAAGGGCAAGGTCGCCGCGGTGGTATTCGTCGGCGATGCGATGGAAGAGGGCGTCGACCATCTCTGTGCGCTCGCCGGCGAACTCGGGCTGCGCGGCGTGCCGGCCTTCATGTTCCAGGAGGGTGCCGACCCGATCGCCGAGCAGGCCTATCGCGAGATCGCGCGGCTGTCCCGGGGCGCCTATGCGCGGTTCGACACCGGCGCCGCGCATGAGCTAGGTGAACTGCTGCGCGCGGTCGCCGCCTATGCGGCCGGCGGCCTGCGGGCGTTGTCCGACCTGTCGGCCCGGCACAGTGCCGGCGCCCGACGGCTCGTTGCCCAGATGAAGTAACCCACACCATGGCGACAATTATCGTAGGTCTGGCGGTGCTGGTCATCGTGTGGTGGCTGTCGAAGCAGTTCGCCAAGGCGGATGTGCACAAGCTGGCATCGCGGCTGAAGCCCGGTGCGCAAAAGTTCGCGCCGATGCTCAAGGCTGGCGGCGGCGCGGCGTTGTTGGGCGTGGCGACGCTGCTCGGCGTGCGCGGCCGCATCGACATGGCGATCCCGCTCGGCGTGGTCGGCCTCGGGCTGCTCGGCTGGATGCCGTTCGGTCCCGCCGGCTTCGGGGCGCGGACCAAGAAGAGCACCGGGCAGGTGTCGCGGGTGCGGGCGCCCAGTATCGAAATGGAGCTCGATCACGACAGCGGCGCGATGCGGGGCCGGGTGCTGGCCGGCCGCCATGCCGGCGTGCCGCTCGACGCGCTCGATCCGCCGACCTTGGCGTCGCTGTTTGCCGAGTTCGACGACGAGAGCCGCGCGCTACTTGCGGCGTACCTGGATCGCCGGGAGCCCGGATGGCGCGACCACGGTGATGACGGTGCGGCAGCGCGGCAGGCTGTGCCGCCGAGCAGCGGCAAAATGACCGAACAGGAAGCTTATCAGATCCTTGGCATTGAGCAGGGAGCGGGGGCGGACGCCATCAGCCGCGCGCATCGGGCGCTGATGAAGAAACTGCATCCCGACCAAGGGGGGTCGACGTATCTTGCGGCTCGTGTCAACGAAGCCAAGGACGTTCTTCTTCGCCGCCATCGCTGAAACACTCACACCACACGACACACGCGACACACCGACCTGACGGCCGGCAATTCCAAAATACACCGTCTACGTACCCTCATCCGAGCCCGGCGATGCGCCGGGCAGGGTGCCGTCATCAGTTGCGAATCGCCATGCAGGCGAAGTCGTTCCGCTTGAGCTGCTTGCAGGCGGCCTCCGCCTGATCCTTGGCGAGCCCGGCAAAGCGGGCCCGGTAATAGGTCGTATCGCCTTTGACATAAGGTTCCGTGAACGGATCGGCGCCGCCCAACAAATTCTTGGCCTGGGTCTGGGCCGCGCTGAGCTTTTCCTTGGCTTCGGTCTCGGCCGTGAAGGCACCGACCTGGATCATCCAGCCGCTGCGAACCTGCGGCTTATGCCGCGACGGATCGACAGTTTGAGCCTGCGCGTGCGCGGGCGCGCCGGTCTCGGCGGCCGAACGGTTGGCCAGCGCATTGATCGAGGCGGTCTCGACCGGAACTGCATTCGGCTTCACGTTCAGCGTGCCGAGAACACCCGGACGCGGCGAGGGTGGCGGCAGCGAGGCGGTCTTTTCGACTTCGGCCACGACCGCGGCGGTTTCGGTGACGGTGCCGGCGGTGCCGACCGGCAGCGGGCCGAGCGCGGCCATCTGTATACCGTTCGGCTTGGTGCCGGGCTTTACCGAAATGGTCTTGACGAGGCGGGGGCGGATCGGATCGGTCGAGCCGAGCATCGGCGCCTTGGCGGTGGCCATGGCCGGCGCCGCATGCGCGACCGGCGCTGCCGCGACGGGCGCGGTGACGGTCTGGGCGACGGCGGCCGGACCCATCGGGGCGGCGCGGACCGTTGCCGGCGGCAGGGTGACCGGAACCGAGGCGGCGCTGGCCATCGAATAGGCCTTCGCCTCGCGCGGCTCAGCGTCTTTCGGCTCTGTCTTGGATTCGGCGATTTTCGTGGCGGTCTTGGTGGTCGACGCCATCATGACGTATTCGCCGATCAGGCTGCGCATCCGCGCATCGCGCGCGCCGGCGCTGGCGCCGCCGAGCACCACCGACACGAGGTGCCGGTTGCCGCGACGTACCGAAGTGACGAGGTTGAACCCGGACGCCCGGGTGAAACCGGTCTTGATGCCGTCGACGCCCTCGACCTGGCCGAGCAGGCGGTTGTGGTTGCGCATCGACTGGCCCCGGTAGGTGAACGAGGCGGTCGAGAAATATTTGTAGTAGCGCGGGAAGCGTTCCTGGATCGCCATGCCGAGGCGGGCCTGATCGCGCGCCGTGGTCACCTGCTCGTCGTCCGGCAGGCCGTTGGCGTTCTTGTAGATGGTGCGGCTCATGCCGAGCGCGCGGGCCTTCTGGGTCATCATGTCGGCGAAGTCATGCTCCTCGCCGGCGATCGCCTCGGCGATCACTACGGAGGCGTCATTGGCCGACTTGGTGACCAGCGACTTGATGGCGTCCTCGACCTCGAGGGTCTGGCCGGGCCGCAGGCCGAGTTTGGTCGGCGCCTGCGAAGCCGCATAGGCCGAAACGTTCATCTCGGTGTCGAGCTTCATCTTGCCGGACTCAAGACGCTCGAACAGAAGATAGAGCGTCATGATCTTGGTCAGCGAAGCCGGATGCCGGAGGGCGTCGGGATTGCTCTGATACATCACGGCGCCGGAATTGCCGTCGACCACGATGGCGGCCGGCGGCGGCGCATAGGATGACACGGCGGCGCGCGCATGAGAGCGGCGATGCCGGCTGCGGGCATCGGCCGGATCGCTGGTGACAGCAACCGTGGTCAGCACGGTGAGAACGCCCAAAGCGACCCAGCGGAGCCTTTTCGAGGCTCCGGTAAACTTACCAGACATGGCTTCCCCGTCCTCGTTTCTTCGTGCGCCCGCGTGTGGCGCGCGCGGCACCCCTGTTCGGTTTGGCGTGAAAGAAGGAGGCCTCGCGAGGGGGCGGGCCGACCAATTAATGGTTCCCCAGGCCCAACACCTCGACGCGAGCCTTCTAGCTCCCGCAATCACGGCCGACCGCTGCTGTAACAACGGCACAGTCAACGACGCTAAGTGAACGCCGTTGCCAAAGGGTTAAGGGGATGGTCGAGGATTGTGGCGGAAGGTGGCTCGGTAGGGTCGTGGCGAAGGAGAGGTAAAGAACGCAACAGGTTCAAGCGCGGCCGCGTCTGCGACCGAAGTGGGAACGATCACCATGCGGGGGCGTTGGCATCAGGTAAACGGTGCAAAAGGTTTGACCCAGCACCCCGGAGGACGTCCATGAGAATGACACCCACCATCTCGATGCTGGCCGGCGCGCTGATCGCGCTGGGTTCCGGCGCCGCTCTGGCAAAATCCGACAAGGTCCAGCGCACCGACAGCCCGCCACGCGCGAGCAGTGTTGCGATGGATGCCCGATCTTCCAACGCGTCGACTCGTGGCGCGAACAAGAAGGGCTTCTGTCCGCCAGGCCAGGCGAAGAAGGCCGGTAAAGGCAGCGCCTTTAATTGCTGAAGGCTGCGACTGGTAGCAACTTGCTTTCTTTGTAGCTAATGGCCGGCCCGATATCGGGCCGGCCATTTCGTTGACTAGGTCGCGCTTTGATGGCCACCGCGACCAGAAATGCGGTGGGCACCGCCGGGTCGTACTATTGCGCGATGCGCAACTGCGACAGGTTCGAGCCGATCTGCTGGAACGTCGTGGCCAGCGCATTGGCCGAGGTCAGCACGAAGAACTTGCTGCTGTCGCTGGCGCAGTTCTGCAGCACCGTCGAGGTCGGATCGTTGTCTGTATTGACGTGGATCGCGTAGATGGTGATGCCGGCCGCCTTGGCGTTGGTGCACAGCTTGGTCATCCGGGCGTCGACTTGGCTCGACACGCTGGAGCCGTTGCCGTACCAGCGATCCTGCGTGTTCAGGCCGTCGCTCATCAGAATGATGACTTTCTGATACGTGTAGTTCGAATCCATGGGCGGCGCATTCAGCGGCACGCCGCTGGACAGCGACTGCCACGCCCAGGCGAGGCCGATCGGCTGGTTGGTGGTACCTCGCGGGCTCAGTTCGTCGATCTTGGCGTTCAACGCCGTCCAGTTATAGCTCAGCGGTATCATGGCGGCCGGGCAGTTGTCGTATTGCTCGGCTGGAAACAGCGTCGACGTATTCACATCGGCCGGGGTGGTGTTCTTGACGTCGTAGTCCTGGTCGCGGTCCATCACGCAGCCGTTCCAGGTGCTGTGCGCCTTGGCGGTCCAGGTCTTGCCGGCGTTGGTGCAACTGCTCTTGCTGGAGTAATCGTCTTTGCTGCAGGAGCCGTTTTCGTTGTCCCATCCGGTGAAGTCGACCCATGTCTGATTGTAGTTCGCCGACCCGATATTGACGTCCTTGGCGAACGGAACGATCGACACATAGACGTCGCCGTCGACGCTGGCCGCGGACTTGAGCTGCGTCAGCAGGCCCTTGGCGGCCGGCTTGAGCGCGGTCATCTTGCCGCTCGACGCCATCGAGCCGGTGACGTCGAGCGCCAGCGCGACCCGCAGCCGCGCATTGCCCCACTTCACCGTCGACGACGAACCGAGGGTCAACTCCTTGATGCCGATGACGCCCATGAAATCGGTCTTGACCTTGACGGTGCCGGTCATCGTCAAGGACGAGCCGCCGCTCGACGTATAGACCGGCGCGATATCGACGACCGTCACCTCGTCATGGTTGAACAACGCGTTGAAATATTTCGTGCCCTTGTCCTTGAGTTCGGCGGTGGTCAAGGTCGCGGCGTCCTTCGACAGCATCAGGGCCGCCGAGTCGAGGGCGGACTGCATCGCGCTGCGGACCGAGCCCGCATGGCTGTAGTCCACCGCCGCGCCCGCGAACCCGACAATCGGCAAGATCGCGATCGCGAAGATGACGGCCACATTGCCGTCCCGCGCTCCAGCGAATTTTCGCAGATGGTGGCCGAGACGGGTGAGAAGCGCGTTCATGGCTGATCTCAAGACAAGGGATGGATTGATTAAATGCTTAGGCTTCAGTCGTAAAAGCGAAATGAACCCGATTGCGTAAACTCGGGGGTATCGGCGTCTATCCGTTCTCTTAAATGCCAAACCCGGCCGTAAGGCCGGGTTTGGTTCTTAGTCCATGGGCTTTGACTATTGCGCGATGCGCAACTGGGACAACTGGCTGCCGATCTGGTTGAACGTGGCGATCAGCGAGTTCGCTGAGGTCAACATGAAGAACTTGCTGGAGTCGCTGGCGCAGTTCTGCAGCACCGTCGAGATCGGATCGTTGTCGGTGTTGACGTGGATCGCCCAGATGGTGATGCCGGCCGCCTTCACGTTGGTGCAAATTTTTGCCATTCGAGCATCGATTTGCGACTGCGCGCCCCAGCCATCGTACCAGCGGTCTTCGGTGTTCAGGCCGTCGCTCATCAGGATGATGACGCGCTGATAGGTGTAGTTCGGGTCCATCGCCGGCGCATTGAGCGGCGCGCCCGGGGAGAGCGATTGCCAGGCCCAGGCCAGCCCGATCGGCTGGTTGGTCGTCCCGACCGGGATCATGGCGTCGACCTTGGAATTCATCGCGGTCCAGTTGTAGCCGAGTCCCATCATGCTGACCGGGCAGCTGTTATATTGGTCGGCCGGAAACATGGTCGCGCTGTCGCTGGTCGGCGTGGTGTTTTTGATATCGTAATCCTGGTCGCGGTCGGTGACGCAGCCGTTCCAGGTGTTGTGATTGTCCGGCACCCACGACGTGGTCGTGGTGCATTTTTTCTTGGTCTTGCCGCTCTTGCCGACCTTGCTGCTGGTGCAGGTTTGTGTGCTGGCGTCGTGGCCGTTGTCGTCGTCCCAGTCTTCCCAATCGACCCAGGTCTGGTTGTAGTTGCTGGCACCGACATTAACGTCCTTGCCGAACGGGATCATCGAGACGAGAACGTCGCCGTCGACGGTGGCCGAGGCCTTGAGCTGGGCCAGAAGATTTTTCGTCGCGGTCTTCAGGGCGGTCATCTTGCCGTCCGAAGCCATCGAGCCGGTATTGTCGAGCGCCAGCGCGACCCGCATCCGGGTATTGCCCCACTTCACGACCGAGGTGGATCCGATGGTCAAATCCTTGATGCCGAGCACGCCCATGAAGTCGGTCTTGACCTTGATCGAGCCGGTGACCGTCAGGGTCGAGCCGCCGGTCGCCGTATAGACCGGCGCGATGTCGAGGATCTGCGAGTCCTTCTGGTTGAACAGCGCCGTGAAAAAGGCTGTGCCCTTGGTCTTGAGTTCGGTGGTGGTCAAGGTCGCGGCGTCTTTCGACAGCATCAACGCCGTCGCGTCGAGGGCGGACTGCATGGCGACGCGGGCTGAGCCGGCATGGCTGTAATCGACCGCCGCGCCCGCGAAGCCGAGGAGCGGCAGCAGCGCGATCGCGAAGGTGACGGCGACGTTGCCGTCGCGCGCGGCGGCGAAATCCTTGAGGCGGCGGTTTATCTTGGCGACGAACGGGTTCATGGTTTGCACCCCGAAACGCTAATTGATTGGCAAAAATACTTAAGCGTCAGTCGTAAAAACGGAATGAAGTTGATTGAAGAAACCAGGGATGCCAGGCGCCTGGTTGTAGCCATGGCCATTCGTGATGAACGAATTCTAAAAAGAAAAACTAAAATGCGATGCAAGCCGGTCGTGCCCCGGTCGCTCCTGCCGGCCAGGGCAGGGCGCGACGCTCGAACTCTTGGTGTCGATCGGGGGGCTGGCCCGTCTCTCATCCGTCTCAAGCAGAGGCGGGCTTTCGCCTGCGATGCTGGGGGCTATTTCGACAGATGGAGCTGCGACAGTTGGGTGCCGATCTGATCGAATGTGGTGATCATCTGGTCGGCGGTGGTCAGCATGAAGAACTTCTTGCTGTCGCTGGCGCAGTTCTTCATCACCGTCGAGGTCGCATCGCCGCCGGTATTGACCTGGATCGAATAGATGGTGATGCCGGCGGCCTTGGCGTTGACGCAGACCTTGTCCATGCGGTTGTCGACCGACGTCGAAACGCTGCTGCCATTGCCGTACCAGCGATCCTGCGTGTTCAGGCCGTCGCTCATCAGAATGACGATCTTCTCATACTTGTATTTGGAATCGAGCGGCGGCGCATTCAGCGGCGCGCCTTCGGTGAGCGACTGCCAGGCCCAGGCGAGGCCGACCGGCTGGTTGGTGCCGCCAAGCGGCGCCATCGCTTCGACTTTGGTTTTCAGCGCGGCCCAATCGTAGCTCAAGCCCATCATCTGGGTCGGGCACGAGGAATATTGCTCGGTCGGGAACAGGGTGCCGCCGCTCGAAGGCGTGGTGTTCGACACGTCGTAATTCTGGTCGCGGTCGGTTACGCAACCGGTCCAGGTGCTGTGCGCCTTGGGCGTCCAGATCTTGCCGTTACCGGTGCAGTTCCCCCCGGATTTATATCTTGTATCGCTGCAGGTGCCGTTGTTGTCTTCCCATTCGGACCAGCCGAGCCAGGTGGCGTCCACATTGGTGGTGCCGACATTGACGTCCTTGTTAAACGGGATGATCGAAATGTAGACGTCACCGTCGGTGACCGAGGCGTCCTTCAGCGACGTAATCAGGTTCTTCGCCGCGGTCTTCAGAGCCGGCATCTTGCCGGCGGCATCCATCGAACCGGTATTGTCGAGCGCCAGCGCCACGCGCAGTCGCTTGTTGCCCCATTCCGTGGTCGCGGTGGCCGAGATCGGAATCGACGACCAGCCGAGCAGGTTGACGAAATACGGTTTGACGGTTCCGCTGGCCGTGGTGACGACCTGCGAGCCATTGGCGGACGAATAGACCGACGATACCGAGACTTCCTCCACATCGGTGCGGGTAAACAGCGCCCGGAAATAGCCGTCCGCATTGGTGCTCAGTTGTGCCTGTGAGATTTTCGCGGCGTCTTTCGACATCGCCAGGCTGGTCGAATCGACCGCGTTCTGCATCGCGTTGCGCGCCGTGGCGGCATGGCTGTAGTCGACCGCGGCGCCGACGGCGCCCATCAGCGGAACCGCTACCAACGCGACCAGCGGTGTCACGCCGGCGCGGCGGTCCTTGAAAAAGCGGGCAAGCAACATGACATCCACCATCCAGGCGCACGCGTGGTACGTGCTTTTGCGATGATGTCCGGTAAGGTTTGAGATTCGGTGAGGCTTATCCCGCTGTTTTCACGAGAATTTGCGGCGAATTGCGGCTATCTTGGTTGTCTCCCGTTAACCACCCCCCATATGTCGGCCATGTTACGAATGTCTGGCCGCCACGCGGAACCGGCCTATTCGGCGCTCTGGAATGGGCGACCGGCGGGCCTTATGATGCGTGCGTCGCCTTCCGGTCGAAGGCCAAATGTCTCAGCCTCAGAACCGCCAGATTGTACCCTTGGAACTAACCATGATCCGCAACATCGACGAACCGATGCTCCGGTTGACCGTCGAGAGCGAGCCGGGCGCCCCGCATTGGGACTCCTTGGATTTGAACGCCTCGGGTCGGAGCCGGTCGAAATTGGGCCCGCCACGTTCGGGCGAAGACGAGCGCAAACGCCGGTCCGCCGACCCGGGTCCGCCCGGCACGTCGGTGATCACCAAGACCAAGCCGCAGACCAAGCGGCCGAGTCTGTATCGTGTTTTGGTCCTGAACGACGACTACACCCCGATGGAATTCGTGGTGCATGTGCTGGAGCGTTTCTTCAACAAGGATCACGAAGCCGCCACACGCATCATGCTGCATGTCCATCACCATGGCATCGGCGAATGCGGGGTTTTTACCTACGAAGTGGCGGAAACCAAAGTGACGCAGGTGATGGACTTCGCTCGCAAACATCAGCATCCTCTGCAATGCGTCATGGAAAAGAAATGAGCCCGACACCGGCCGGGCGGCCGGAACCGGACAGGAAGAGAGCCTGAATGCCTAGTTTCTCGCGCAGTCTTGAGCAGTCGCTCCATCGGGCGCTCGCGCTCGCCAATGAGCGCCACCATGAATACGCTACGCTCGAGCATCTGCTGCTGGCGTTGATCGACGACCAGGACGCCGCCGCCGTGATGCGCGCCTGCAATGTCGATCTCGACAAGCTGCGCCGCTCGCTGGTCGCTTACCTGGAAGCCGAACTGGAAAACCTGGTGACCGACGGCGCGGAGGATTCCAAGCCGACCGCCGGCTTCCAGCGCGTGATCCAGCGCGCGGTGATCCACGTGCAGTCGTCGGGCCGCGAGGAAGTCACCGGCGCCAATGTGCTGGTCGCGATCTTCGCCGAGCGCGAAAGCCACGCCGCTTATTTCCTGCAGGAGCAGGACATGACCCGCTACGACGCGGTCAACTATATCAGCCACGGCATCGCCAAGCGGCCCGGCATGTCGGAATCGCGTCCGGTGCGCGGGGTCGATGAGGAGACCGACACGAAGACCGGGGACGAACCGAAGAAGAAGGGCGATGCCCTCGACGCCTATTGCGTCAATCTCAACAAGAAGGCCAAGGACGGCAAGATCGATCCGCTGATCGGCCGCGACCATGAAATCAACCGCTGCATCCAGGTGCTGTGCCGTCGGCAGAAGAACAATCCGCTGTTCGTCGGCGATGCCGGCGTCGGCAAGACCGCGATCGCCGAAGGTCTGGCGCGCCGCATCGTGCACGGCGAAGTGCCGGAAGTGCTGAAGAATGCCACCGTGTTCTCGCTCGACATGGGCACGCTGCTGGCCGGCACGCGCTATCGCGGCGATTTCGAAGAGCGCCTGAAGCAGGTGATCAAGGAAATCGAGGCGACGCCGGGCGCCATCATGTTCATCGACGAGATCCACACCGTGATCGGTGCCGGCGCCACCTCCGGCGGCGCCATGGATGCGTCGAATCTGCTCAAGCCGGCGCTGGCTTCCGGCACCGTGCGCTGCATGGGCTCGACCACCTACAAGGAATATCGGCAGTACTTCGAAAAGGACCGCGCGCTGGTCCGGAGATTCCAGAAGATCGACGTCAACGAGCCGACGGTTCCGGACGCGATCGGCATCCTGCGCGGCCTGAAGCCGTATTTTGAGGAATACCACAAGCTCAAATACACCAACGAGGCGATCAAGGCGGCCGTCGAACTGTCGGCGAAATACATCCACGACCGCAAACTGCCCGACAAGGCGATCGACGTGATCGACGAGTCCGGTGCGGCCCAGATGCTGCTGCCCGAAAGCCGGCGCAAGAAGACCATCGGCATCAAGGAGATCGAAACCACGATCGCCACCATGGCCCGGATTCCGCCAAAGGCGGTGTCGAAGGACGTTGCCGAGGTGCTGCGTCATCTGGAAAAGACGCTCAAGACCACGGTGTACGGCCAGGACAAGGCCATCGAGGCGCTGTCGGCGTCGATCAAGCTGGCCCGCGCCGGCCTGCGCGAACCGGAAAAGCCGATCGGCTGCTACCTGTTCTCCGGCCCGACCGGCGTCGGCAAGACCGAAGTGGCGCGGCAGTTGTCGCTGTCGCTCGGCGTCGAGCTGATCCGCTTCGACATGTCGGAATACATGGAGCGCCATACCGTTTCGCGGCTGATCGGCGCGCCTCCCGGCTATGTCGGGTTCGACCAGGGCGGCCTGTTGACCGATGGCGTCGACCAGCATCCGCATTGCGTGCTGCTGCTCGACGAAATCGAGAAGGCGCATCCGGATCTGTTCAACGTGCTGTTGCAGATCATGGACCACGGCAAGCTGACCGACCACAATGGCAAGCAGGTCGAGTTCCGCAACGTGATCCTGATCATGACCACCAATGCGGGCGCGGCCGATCTGGCCAAGGCATCGTTCGGCTTCACGCGCGGCAAGCGTGAGGGCGACGACGTCGAGGCGATCAACCGGATGTTCGCGCCGGAATTCCGCAACCGGTTGGACTCGATCATCACCTTCGGCCACCTGCCGCAGGACGTGATCGCCAAGGTGGTTGAGAAGTTCGTGTTGCAGCTCGAGGCCCAGTTGGCCGACCGCGACGTCACCATCGAACTGGCCGACGACGCGGCGAAATGGCTGATCGAGCACGGCTACGACGAGCAGATGGGCGCGCGGCCGATGGCCCGTGTGATCCAGGAGCACATCAAGAAGCCGCTCGCCGACGAGGTGCTGTTCGGCAAGCTGAAGGATGGCGGCCATGTGCGGGTGGCGCTGGTCACCGACGAGACAACCGGCCGGACCAAGCTCGGCTTCGAATATCCGGACGGGCCGGTGACGCCAAAGCCGGAGAAGCTGCCGGCCGACAAGCCGAAGCGGCGCTCCTCGGCCAAGCGCAAGCCGTCCGGCTCGAAGGGCAACGACGGCGACGCGCCGGGCCGTGGCTCGGTGCCAAAGGTGCCGTTAAAAGTCTAAAATCTACGCCATGTCGGCGTCGTGAAAGGGCCGGGCGGTTGCGCCCGGCCCTTATCGTTGGTCCGGCCGGGCGGCCGGCTGAGCTAAACGCGCCCCCCGGTTTTCGCGGGGCGCGCATGCGTTGAAAAATACCGGTCAGCGGTTGCGCGGACGCGCGCGCCGTGACACGCCATGCGCCATGTCGGCGACGGACACGAGCCCCACGCATATGCCGGAAGCCACGTTCCAGGGCGGCCTGAAGGCCGCCTGGACCTCGGTATTCGCCTATGTGCTGTTCGGCACTTACGTTGGCCTCGGCGCGCTGGCGCTGGATTTCGGCTTCTCGGTGCAATGGCTGACGCTGTCGACGATCTTCGTGTGGGCGGCGCCCGCGCAGGTCATCATCATTTCAGGCCTGGGCGGCGGCGCCTCGCTGATCGAGGTCGCGCTGGCCGTCACCCTGAGTGCCGTACGCCTGCTGCCGATGGTGGTGGCGCTGCTGCCGGTGGTGCGCGGGCCGCGCACACGGACCTGGCAATTGCTGCTGATCGCGCATTTCACCGCGATCAGCATGTGGGTCGAATCGTTGCGCCTGCTGCCCACGATGCCGCGCGAGCAGCGTGCTGCGTTCTGTATCGGCCTCGGCACCGGGCTGATTAGCGCGGCCGTGATCGGCGGACTGGTTGGCTTCTATCTGACCGCCGGGCTGCCGGTGGTGCTGGCGGCCGGACTGCTGTTCCTGACGCCGCTGTCGTTCCTGGTGTCGGTGGCCCGCAACAGCCGCACGCTGGTCGAGCGGACCGCCTTCGGCCTCGGCTTCGTGATCGCGCCGCTGCTCGCCGCCTACAAGATCGAACTCGATCTTTTATGGACCGGGATCGTCGGCGGCACGCTCGGCTTCGCGGCGCATCGGTTGCGCGAGGCGATGCGATGAGCCTCGTCAACGAATTCTGGCCCTATCTGGTGCTGATCCTGGTCGGCTTCCTGCCGAACGAGGTCTGGCGCGTGCTGGGTCTCGTGTTCGCGCGCGGCCTCGACGAGGACTCGCAGGTCATCCTATGGGTGCGTGGCGTCGCCACCGCGATCCTGGCCGGCGTGGTGGCCAAGTTGATCGTGTCGCCATCCGGCGCGCTGCTCACGGTGCCGCTCAGCGTGCGGGTCGCGGCGGCGGCGGCCGGGCTCATCGCGTTTCTGCTGATCCGCCGCTCGGTGTTCGCCGGCGTGCTGGTCGGAGAGGCGGTCCTGATCGGCGGCGGGCTGGTCGCCGGGCCTTAATCAATTTATCCGGCGGCCAATGCCGCCACCAACTTCTTCGCGTGGTCCGCCAGCACGTCGGGCTTTTCCTTTTCGCTGGCCGGCGGCTTCATCGGCACGCCTTCCCGTCGCGGGATGACGTGGACATGCAAGTGGAACACCACCTGTCCGCCGGCGCCTTCGTTGAATTGCTGGATCGTGATCCCGTCGGCCGCGAACGCCTTCATGCCGGCCTTGGCGATCTTCTGCGCGACGCCGATGACATGGCCGAGGTCTTCGGGCGCGACGTCGAGCATGTTGCGGGCCGGTGCCTTGGGCAGCACCAAGGTGTGGCCGGGCGCGCGCGGCATGATGTCGAGGAAGGCGAACGTCTTGTCATCCTCGTAGATCTTGTAGCACGGCAACTCGCCGCGCAGGATCTTGGCGAAGATGTTGTTCGGATCGTAGCTCGGCATGATTGAAACTCCCCCGGGGCCGTGAATCTGTTCAGTCCGCAGAGCGCTCGTCAAGCTTTCTCGACCAGCAGATCCTTGCGGAACGGCGCCGCCGCCGCGAGTTCGTGGCCGACCGCTTCGACGTAGGCCCGCTCGCCGCGCAGATAATCGGCGACGGCGCGGCGCAGCGCCGGATCGGCGATGAAGTGCGCCGAATAGGTCGTATTCGGCAGATAGCCGCGCGCTAATTTATGCTCGCCCTGTGCGCCGGCTTCGACGCGCGTGAGGCCCTTGGCGATGGCGAAGTCGATGGCCTGGTAATAGCACAGCTCGAAATGCAGGAACGGATGCTGCTCGTTGCAGCCCCAGTGCCGGCCGAATAGCGTATCGCTGCCGATGAAGTTGATGGCGCCGGCGATCCAGCGGCCGGCACGCTTGGCCATCATCAATACAATTCTATCGGCCATGCCGGCGCCGACCATCGAATAGAATTCGCGGGTCAGATAGGGCCGGCCCCATTTGCGCGAGCCGGTTTCCATGTAGAAGCCGAAAAACGCATCCCAGATCTCTTCCGTGAGATCGCTGCCGGTCAGCCAGTGCACCTCGATGCCGGGCGCCAGCGCGTCGCGCCGCTCGCGCTTGATCGCCTTGCGCTTGCGCGCCGCCAGGGCTGCCAGAAAGTCATCGAAGCTCTGGTAGCCGGCATTGGCCCAGTGGAATTGCTGGTCGGTGCGCTGCAAAAAGCCCTTGCGGCCGGCGAGTTGCCATTCTGTCTCGGTCATGAACGTCACATGCACCGACGACACTTCGAGCTGGCCGCACATCGCGATCAGCGCGTCGGCCAGATGTTCGCGGATAGTGTCGGCGTCCGGGCCGGGCCGGACCAGCAGCCGGTTTCCGGTCGCCGGGGTGAACGGCACCGCGACCTGGAGTTTGGGGTAATAGTCGCCGCCGGCCCGCTCATAGGCTTCGGCCCAGCCGGCATCGAACACGTATTCGCCGCGCGAATGGGTCTTCAGATAGACCGGCACCACGCCGACCAGCGTGCCTTTGTCCTCCGCCACCAGATGGATCGCCTGCCAGCCGGAGCGCCCGCCGACCGAGCCGGAGCGCTCCAGCGCCGACAGGAAGGCATGCGACGTGAACGGGTTCTGCACGCCCGCGCAGGCGTCCCAGGCGGACGCCGCGATATCGCCGATCGACCGGACGGTGCGGAACTGAAGTTCGGAATCACTCATCGGGCAGGGCGGCGCACGTTCGGTGGGATCGGGGTCAGCAGGGTGGGATCATCCAGCGTGGCGGCGGCGAAACCAAGGCGAAACTTTCGGCGTATCAGTCCGGTCGCCAGCCTTCGAAAATCACCTGATCGGCCCACTTCGCGGCGCGCTGACGCTGCTCCGGCGTGCGCACCGTCCAGGTCAGCAGGCTCAACCCGAGCAGGTTGCGGGCAACCCACGGCGCCAGCGCCGGCAGATCGTTGACCGCATAGGCGACGAAATGCGGCCGGGTTTCGGGGATGTGCAGCAGGTGCGCCATGCGGCCCTTCAGCGGGGCCGGCAGCGGCCCCCAGCCGGCGTCGTCATAATGCCGTTCGGCCACGATGCCGCGCGTCAGGCCGGGCGCGAGGTCGCGCAACGCCGCGACCTGCGCCGGGTCGAATGACATCACGGCGACCGGCCCGGCATAGTTGTGCAGCACCGACGCGACGCGGGCGGCGAGGCGCCGGTCGCCGTCGAATTGGCTCTTGAGTTCGATGACCAGCGGCACCCGGCCGGCGACCAGATCGCACAACCCGCCGAGGTCCAGCATGCGGTCGGCGGTGGCCCGGAATGGCACGCGCTTGAGATCGGCCGCCGTCATCGTGTCGAGCGCGGCACTGCCCTCGGTCAGGCGGCCGAGCGCCTCGTCGTGGTGCACCATCGCGTCGCCGTCGGCGGTGAGCTGCACGTCGCACTCGATGCCGAAGCCGCCGGCGATCGCGGCCGCGAACGCCGACGGGGTATTCTCGATAATGCCCGCCGCGACATCGTGCAGACCGCGATGCGCCACCGGCCGCGCGGTCAACCAGTCGAGGCCGGGCATCGGCGTCGGTCCTTCGGTTACGAGACCTCGAACATGCCTTCGACTTCGACCGCCGCATCGCCCGGCAGCACCGAGACGCCGATGGTGGTGCGGGCGTGCTTGCCGCGGTCGCCGAACGCCGTGACCATCAGGTCGGAGGCGCCGTTCATCACCTTCGGGCCGTCGACGAAGCTCGGCACCGACGAAATGAAGCCGCCGAGCCGCACCACGCGCTGCACCTTGTCGAGGTCGCCGAGCGCCGCCTTGAGTTGCGCCAGTAGATTGATCGCGCAGGCGCGCGCCGCCTTCTGGCCGTCCTCGATGGTCACGTCGGCGCCGAGCTTGCCCTTGGCGATCATCTTGCCCTCGGCGTCGAGGCAGATCTGGCCGGAGATGAGCAGCAGGTTGCCGGTGCGCACGAAAGGGACGTAATTGGCAACCGGCGCCGCCGGCGTATGCAGCGTGATCCCCAGATCCGCCAGTTTCTTCTCGACCGTACCGGACATGCTAGCCTCCTGCCTTATTTCGGAACCATTTAGCCGCGAAGCAGCCATCTGTTCCGCCATTTCTTGGCCGATCATGCCCGAGCATGCAAGGGACCTAGCGGTTGCGGCCGTGGGGCCGGGTCCGGTATGATTCGGTTGCTTACCAGGGAGATTCAATGCGCCAGCATCACGCATCTGCGGGCCTTGCCCGCGCCGGCTTGATCCAGGCCGCCTTGGCGCTGCTGCTGCCGGTCTCGCTCGGGCTCGGCGTGACAGGATTAGGCTTGGCCGGGTTCGCGACCGCCGCGAGCGCGGCGGCGCAGCTCACCCCGCACCGGGCGATCTATGACCTGAAGCTGTCCAAGACGCGCGGCTCGTCGTCGATGTCCGGGGTACGCGGCCGCATCGTCTACGATTTCAGCGGTAATGCCTGCGAGGGCTTCCAGCTCGAATTCCGCCAATTGTCCGAACTCGACAGCGGCGAGGGCAAGACCTCGATGAGCGACCTGCGCACCTCGACCTGGGAGGACGGCAGCGCCAAGAACTACCGCTTCAACTCGCAGAACTTCGTCGACCAGAAGCTGGTCGACACCGTCGACGGCAAGGCCGAGCGCAGCGGTCAGGCGGTCGACGTCAATCTCAGCAAACCGCAGGCCAAGAAGTTTCCGCTCGACGCCACGATGGTGTTTCCGACCGAGCACATGCGCCGTATCATTGACGCAGCGAAAGCCGAGAAGACGATTTTGGAATTCCCGGTCTATGACGGCGCCGAGACCGGCGAGAAGGTCTACAACACGCTGACCGTGATCGGCCGCCCGATCGCGCCGGGCGCCCGCAAGCCGGAAGACGCCGCGGCGAAGAATACGGTGCTGGACGGCCTAGTGCGCTGGCCGGTGACCATCAGCTATTTCGATCGCGCCAATAGCAGCAGCAAGGATGGTGGCGGCGAGCAGACGCCAGTCTATTCGATCGCGTTCGAGCTGTACGAGAACGGCGTGTCGCGGGCATTGACGCTGGACTACAACGACTTCGTCATTTCGGGCGAAATGACCTCACTGGAGTTGAAGGCCGAGAAGCCGTGTCCGTGACTTTTCGCTGAGCGCAAATGCGTTCTTTCCCTCGCCCCGCTCTTGCGGGGAGAGGGTGACTTCCGAGCAAAGCGAGGAAGTCGGGTGAGGGGCCGACACTGAGTGTGCGGCACGCTCGCCCCTCACCCGGCTCGCATTCTGCGATGCTCGCCACCCTCTCTCCGCAAGAGCAGGGCGAGGGAAGAAGCAGCGCTTCTCAATTCCGCTCAATCCTCCTCCTTATCAAACGCCAACCCGCGCACCACGACGGCATCGCCGAATTTAGCGCAATCTTTGATATAGTAATCACTAGCGGTCGTCGGGTTCTATTGGATTGCTTATGGCTGAACATAGTCGCAAAATTCCGAGGAGTATCAAGCTGCGATTGATCGAGGAGGCAGGGGGGAAATGCTCAAACCCTGGCTGCTCGAACACCCGCGTCCAGTTTCACCACATAAATCATTGGGCCGTATATAAGACGCATAGTCCTAAGCAGATGATCGCCCTTTGTCCGAGCTGCCACGATGCCACTCATAACGGAGTTCTAAAGATTACAGACGGCATCCTTCATTCGTGGAGGCGCCCGACTGAAAAATCAGATTTTCTTTACGCAACTTTGGAGGTAGCCCCAAACAAAGAAGTTGGGCTTCTGACGGGGTCTATAATGCTTTCAATAGTGAACCCAGAATTGATTACTTTTCAACTTTCGAACACTAATACTTTGGCATTTCGCGTCGAGGGTTCTGAGATTGTTTTGCTTAAGAGTGATCTCATAGACCTCTCGGGAGAACAAGTTTTGCAGGTTCGCGATAATCGCGTTCGATCACGTCGAGATGAACAAATTGAATTTAACAAGCGTCCAGGACGCATTTCGATCACGGTGCCAAGTTCGGACAGGTATATCTATCCGTGGATGATAGAACATATGCGGCAACAGGTGCATAGATATGCAACGGATGGCCGAATTACGTCATTAGATCTCGAAGTCGTGGAGCCGGGGCTTATCCGAGTGAAAGGTGCTTGGATTGCACCGGAAGGGGGAGTCGTTATCACTGATGATTTATTGTCGTTCTTGAAGCCTAATTTGCGCGAGCCGATTAGTTTGCGGGGTGAAGGCAGAGCTTCTTGTCTCGTTGTCACCGGCCCTGTGACCACTGCCCTTTTCGTTCTTTAATGACAGTCACTGCTATATTGCGTTTGATTATCGCTGGTGCTGGGGCAGCCCGTTCCAGCACGCACCTCTGCTCACCCATCCTCCTCCTTATCGAACGCCAGCCTCCCCACCACGGCGGCGTCGCCGAATTTGGCGCGGAGCCTGTCGACCGCGTGTTCGGCATCGACGGTGCGGCGGTCCATCAAGTTGGCCGAGTGGCTTCGTCGGCCGGCGCCAGCGCGGCAGGGACCGCATCCGCGGTCCATGGGCCGGCCGGATACAGGCTTGCGTCGACGACGTACCACACGACGGTCCAGTTATAGCCGCGGTCGTAGTCGCCCTTGACGTAGATGTCGCCGGCCGAGCGACCGATGATCCGGTCGCTGACCTTGTGCCAGTCTCCGCCGAAGGTGTCCCAATTGCACACCACATCCCACCCGACGATGACCTTGTTCGAGTCGCGGTAGTTGAAGGTGTGCTCGCGCCAGCCGATATGGGCAGTGTCGGAAACACTATCGGAGACGCTCGAGATCGTGACGCCGGGCAGGTTGGACTTGTTGTAGCCATATCCCCACCGGATCACGCCCTTGTCGGCGTCGAAGTTCTGGCTGGCCGCCGGTTCGGTCAGCGCCGCGGCGATGACCTGGGTGTAGAACACCAGCCGGTTGTTGATCTCACGCAGCGTCTGCAGCACTTCCTTGGTCTGCTCGGTCAGCTTGGCGATCTTCTCCGGGTCCGACGGCAGCGATGCCTGATAGGCTTCGATATCGGCCGCAAGCCTGTGGAATTTTTCCTCGACCAGACGATGGCCGAAATCCGGACAGGTGTTGAACAGGGCGCGGACCAGCCAGAACCGATTGTAAAGAAAGCTCAGATCCGAAAACACGTTCGGGCTGATCGGGACTTCGTTGGAAATGTTCGGGTCGACGATGCGGTAATGCTCAAGATAGACCTCCTTGGGCTCCATTGACATCGCGCCATTGAACCAGGGCAGCAGCACGGTGACGATCGTCTCCGGCGTCCAGGAGGGTGGTGTCGGAATCGGACTTGAAACGCCTTGCACCGAAATTCGGATGGTGACGGTCGCGCTGCTTTGCTTCGCGGTCTGCTCGAATTTGACGCTGCCCTCGGCGCTGAAAACCTCCGGGGCTTCGGCGGCCAGCTTCGCCGCGAATTCGGCGCGCTGCTTGGCGCTCGAGAAGCGGCATTGATAACTGACGTAGAGCGAAGAGGCTGCCCGATAGCCGGCGACGAAATAGTCGCCGTATTTGTCGCGGAAATGCTCGCCGGGCTGCACCGACAGTTCGTAACGCGGCGCCAGCGAGTACTGACTTTCCGGAACCGAAACTTGCGCGACAAGCGTGACCGCGAGTTCAGACGCGGCGACGGAGTTGAGGAACGACGTGCTGGCGGAGATCGTTACCCCTTCGAGGTTATAGGAGCCCGAGGCAGCGCCTGAGACCAGCGTCTCCAGGTCGCTCTCCGACTGCACGAGCGAATACAAGAACTCCGGACTTTGATATTTCGACGGGGTGACCTGAAAGGGCTTGACCGCCGAGGCCCGCAACTGACCGGTGATGGCGTCGACACCGAGCCCGAGCTGAAAGCTTTTCAGCCAAGCCTGGCCGACCACTGTGGTGTTGAGCAACGTCGTCTGCGGTGCGCTGCCATAGCGAAGCATCTTGCCCCCCGAAAAATTCAGCGGCCGGTGCAAGAGGCCCAGCGCGCATTGCAAGGCATGCTTGTCGTAGCGGTAGTCTACTATAGATTGCGCAAATCTTCAAAGGTGATCGAGGCGGGTGCTCGATGATGCGCCAAGGCTTCGTTCCGGCAGGTCTTTTTAGCGACCGCTCAGAACGGCGTTCGGCGCCTTCTCAAGATTCCTCTTCCTTATCGAACGCCAACCCCCGCACCACGGCGGCGTCACCGAATTTGGCGCGCAGCCGGTCAACCGCGTGTTCGGCATCCACGGTGCGGCGGTCCATCAAATTGGCCGGATCAGCCTCATTGGCCGGCACCAGCGCGCTGACTCCGATGCCGACCAGGCGATACGACGTGCCGTCGGTCTCGCGCTTCAAGAGTTCGCGGCCGGTGTCGAAAATGCGCGCCGCGAGCTGTGTCGGATTGGACAGCGACGCCGCGCGGGTGCGGGTCCGGAAGTCGGCGGTCTTCAGCTTCACGTTAATCGTCGAGCCGGCCAGTTCCTGTTTCTTCAGCCGCCGCGACACGCGCTCCGACAACGCCCACAGGATGCGCTCCAGCGCCGTGAAGTCGGCGATGTCCTTGTTGAACGTGGTCTCGGCCGACACGCTCTTGGTCTCGCGGCTCGGATCGACGACCCGCACATCGGTGCCGTGCGCGAGGCGGGCGAGGCGCCGGCCTTCGACGCCATAGCGGCGCATCAGGTCGATCTCGTCGGCGCGCTGCAGGTCGCTGATCAGCCGGTAGCCGTCATTTTGCAGGCGCGCTTCCATCGCCTTGCCGACGCCGTAGATGAACGACACCGGACGCGGCGCCAGGAACGCGGCGGCTTCCGCAAGACCCAGCACCGCGAAGCCGCGCGGCTTGTCGAGATCGGACGCGATCTTGGCCAGAAACTTGTTGCCCGACAGCCCGATCGATACCGTGATGCCGATGTCGCGTTCGACCTCGATGGCGAGCTTCGCCAGCGTCTTGGCGGCGCTGGCGCCGTGCAGGCGCTGCGTGCCCGACAGGTCGAGAAACGCCTCGTCGATCGACAGCGGCTCGACCAATGGCGTGAGGGCCCGCATCGCTTCGCGGACCTGCCGGCCGACCGCGACATACTTTGCCATGTCCGGGCGGATCACCACGGCCTGCGGACACAGCCGCATCGCCTCGAACATCGGCATCGCCGAGCGTACGCCGAAGGTCCGTGAGATGTAGCAGGCCGCCGATACCACGCCGCGCTTGCCGCCGCCGATGATCACCGGCTTGTCGGCGATCGACGGGTCGTCGCGCTTTTCCACCGTGGCGTAGAACGCGTCGCAGTCGATGTGGGCGATGGCCAGCGTATCGATTTCCGGGTGCCGGATCAGGCGCGGGGAACGGCAGGCCGTACAGCGCGCCCCGGCAGGCGGCGCGTCGGTCAGACAGTCCCGGCAGAATCCCGGTATCAAGGAACCTCTCGTTCCCAATTTTTGCTGCCCAGTGCCGCGCGCGCCGGGGCGATGCTCAATGGATCGATGTCGGTTTCCGCGACGAAGTCCCGCAGCAGCGGTTCATAGCCGGCGATATGGTCGAGCACGGCAGCCAGGAAATGCGGCTCACTGGCCGCGGCGCGAATCTCGTCGACGCCGAGTCCGGTCAGCTCCAGGAACCGGTTGAGCCGTTCCGGGTCCGCCGCCAGGAAGGCGAGGGCCTGAATAGCCAGCATTTCGGCCGTCTCGAAGCTTACAACCGGAGATCTCGCCATCGGGCCTGTTTGCCTTTCCGTAACAAATCGACGCTAATTTCAATCACATCATGCCGGACCGCGCGACGGGATCTAACGCGTGCGCGCTAACCTGATGATATGGCGCATGATCTGGCTGGAGGACCGATTCAGTCCGCCAGATCATGGAGTAGCGCAAAAGTGGGCTCGCGGCGACGCGGGGACGCCGGGAGGGGCGGGGAATGGCTAAAACCGTCCTGATCGTGGAAGACAATGAGCTCAATATGAAGCTCTTTCACGATTTGCTGGAAGCGCACGGATACCACACGGTCGGCACCCGCAACGGCATCGAGGCGCTGGATCTTGCCCGTAAACATCGACCCGATCTGATCCTGATGGATATCCAATTGCCGGAAGTGTCCGGCCTCGAAGTCACCAAGTGGCTTAAGGACGACCAGGAGCTCAAGGGCATTCCGGTCGTCGCCGTCACGGCCTTTGCCATGAAGGGCGACGAGGAACGCATCCGCGAAGGCGGCTGCGAAGCCTATCTGTCGAAGCCCATCTCGGTCGGCAAGTTCATCGAGACCATCCGCCATTTCCTCGGCACCGCGTAAGGAGAGCGTCGATGAGCGCCCGTGTTCTGGTCGTCGACGACATTCCGGCGAACGTGAAGCTGCTGGAAGCGCGGCTGTCCGCTGAATATTTCGACGTCGTCACCGCGATGAACGGCCGTGATGCGCTGGCGATCTGCGAGCGCTCCGAGTGCGACATCGTGCTGCTCGACGTCATGATGCCCGAGATGGACGGCTTCGAGGTGTGCAAGCGCCTCAAGACCCATCCGGCGACCCATCACCTCCCGGTCGTGATGGTGACGGCGCTCGATCAGCCGTCCGACCGGCTGCGCGGCCTGGAGGCCGGCGCCGACGACTTTCTAACGAAGCCGGTTTCCGACGTGATCCTGATCGCGCGAGTGCGTTCGCTGACGCGCTTGAAGATGGTCACCGACGAACTGCGCATGCGCGCGCTGACCTCGCGCGAGATCGGCATGCAGTCGCCCGAGCTCGAAGCGATGGCGGATGCCGGCCGCGGCGGCCGCGTGCTGCTGGTCGACGACCGGCAGTCCTCGTATGAGCGCATGGCCGAAATGCTGGGCACCGAGCAGACCGTCGAGATCGAGCCCGATCCGCAAGCGGCGCTGATCACGGCCGCCGATGGCGACTACGACCTCGTGATCGTGTCGCTGTCGTTCGAGAGTTTCGACGGGCTGCGGCTGTGCAGTCAGGTACGCTCGCTGGAGCGCACCCGCAACGTGCCGATCCTGGCCATCGCGGATTCCGAGAGCAATGCCCGCATGGTGCGCGGCCTCGAAATCGGCGTGAACGACTTTCTGATGCGCCCGGTCGACAAGAACGAATTGCTGGCGCGCGCCCGCACCCAGGTGCGCAAGAAGCGCTATACCGAGCGGCTGCGCGACAACATGCAGATGTCGATCGAGCTGGCGCTCACCGACGCGCTTACCGGCCTGTTCAATCGCCGCTACATGGAAAGCCATCTCGGTTCGTTGATCGAGCAGGCCATGGTGCGCGGCAAGCCGCTGTCCGTGCTGATACTCGACATGGACTACTTCAAGGCGGTCAACGACACCCATGGCCACGAAGCCGGCGACGACGTGCTGCGCGAATTCGCGATGCGCGTGAAGAAGTCGATCCGCGGCATCGATCTCGCCTGCCGTTACGGCGGCGAGGAGTTCGTCGTGGTGATGCCGGAGACCGATCTCGCGGTCGCCACCATGGTGGCCGAGCGGCTGCGCCGGCGTATCGCGGCCGAGCCGTTCCCGATCGATCGCGGCACGCGCGCCATCGAAGTGACGATCTCGATCGGCATCGCGGCGCTGGGCGGCGAGGGCGACACCGCCGCCGACGTGCTCAAGCGCGCCGACCAGGCGCTGTATCAGGCCAAGCGCGATGGCCGTAACCGGGTGGTGCCGGCCGCTGCGTAAGTCTTGCGGCGTATGCTCCGCGCTGCGCATGAATCTCGGCCTGTCGAAAAAGTGACCGGCCTTCAACGCCTTGCAGGTGTTGATTTTCCCAACCGTTGCGATAGCCTTTAGAGCGCGTCCAGCAAAAGTGGGTACCGGTTTTGCGTCCGGACGCGCTCTAGTTGATTGGCAAGACGCGTTTTCTAAACCGAAGTGGATTTCCACTTCGCTTGAAAACGCTTTAGCATACGACGGCATGGCGCTGCGGGAATATCGCCGGGGGGCGATCGCGGCAGCCCGAGACCGACGGTGGGAATTCTTAAAAACAGTCAGAGAAGCGCGTCATATGGCGCGCCCGCTAACGTGCGAGATAACCCTACGGAGTGCTCGGGTCCGCCGCATCTCCTGGGTCCGTGGGGTTCGGCCGGCCTGGGGGCGGTGACGAGTGGCCTCCTCATGCTGCCTCGGGCCGGCCACCTTTTTGTCGCGCGGTTGACCGCGCGCTACGGCCGCACGATCGTCCAGCCCTTTTCCGACAGTTCGATCAGCGTCACCACGCCGGCTTCCACCAGCTTGGCATTGCTGACCAGCGGCGGCACCTTGCCGTCGCGCTTGGCGATGGTGTCGAGCGTATTCTTGCAGGCGATGAAGCTGACATTCGGCATGCTGTCCTTGAACGAGGCGATGCGCGGCTTCACCGGCGAGGTGTCGTCGCGCAGCATCGTCAGGCCGGCATTGAACGCGACGATTTGGATTTCGACTTCTTCGGCCTTGTCGGAATAATAACGCGACACATTGGCCGCGACATTGAGCACCGCGTTCATCTTCTCGGGATCGTTGTCGCTGATCTGCAGCGCCAGCCGGTGCGGCCCTTCGGCGAGACTCACGCCGGACGTGAACGGCAGCAGCGCGAGCATCAGCAGCATCGTGCGGAGCAGGGCAGTCATCGCAACCTCCCGATTCTTATGAGCCACAAATGCAAAGGGCGCCCAGAGGGCGCCCGAAGCATCACGGCGATACGCGTCGCGTTACTTGATCTTGGCTTCGCGGAATTCGACGTGCTTCCTGGCGACCGGGTCGTACTTCTTCTTGACCAGCTTGTCGGTCATGGTTCGCGAGTTCTTCTTGGTCACGTAATAGAAGCCGGTGTCGGCGCTCGACACGAGCTTGACCTTGATGGTGACGGCCTTAGCCATGGGATACCTCGAAACGAAATGGGGTTCGGCGCGGGCCGATTGGGGCGCAACCTAGCCACCGGGCCGCGAATGTCAAGAATTCGCGCGAAGAGCCCGCAGAAAGCCCGTTTTACAGCTCGAACCGGTGAAAGTAGCGCCGGACCATACGGTAAAATGGCACCGGAAGCGCATGGCCGAAGCCATCCGCGATGCGCGATTCCAGCTCTTCCAGCACCACGGCGGTAATCTGCGGCATGTCGAGGTGCTGGGCCTCGCCGAGCGGTAGCCATACCAGTTCGACCAGTTCCGCGTCCGGCCCGATGACGCCCTCGATCTTGTGCCCGACGGACGTGTAGTCGGCCGCGAAAAACCTTGTGTCGAAGCGGCGCGGCCGGCCCGGCGGGGTGATGGCGCGGGCGATGAACTGGATGGCGCTCAGATCCGGGTACAGCCCGGCCTGCACGAAGCCTTCCCACGGGCCGCCGGGGGTCGCAGGCATCTTCTGGCCGTTGCCGTCGCGCGAGCCGAGCAGCATGCCGGTCTCCTCGAAAGTCTCCCGGATCGCCGCCAGCGCGATGGCTCTCGCGCGCCGCGCGCTCGGGCGTTTGATTTTCGTCATCAGCCGCTTTTCGTCCTGCGGATGGAGCGGCTGCGCGACCGGCATCGCGGAGTCCTTCGGCTCGACCCGGCCGCCCGGAAATACGAACTTGCCGGGCATGAATTTGAGATTCGCATGGCGCCGCCCCAGCAGCACCTTCGGCACCGGTCCGGAGCGATCGACCAGGATCAGCGTCGCGGCGTCGCGCGGCCGCACGGTCGGCAATTTGTTGTCGCGCTCGACGGCGGTCAGCCGGGTTTCGCGGTCGGTATGGATTTCCTGGCGGGCTTTTCGCGCAGCGTCCATGTGTACTCTCTCAGCCAGTCTAGATTCTAGTTGAGCATGATCTTTTCCGAAAACCGCTTCCCACTTTCCGGGATCATGCTCTAGCGCGACGGGCGGCCGGTTTTGCGCTTGCCGCCGCGATGCGGCTTTGGCGGCGGCTTGTTGCCGGGTCGATTGCCGGGATTACCGGGCTTGCCGGGTTTTCCAAATCGCGGCCCCGAGGCGCGGCGCTGCGGCATGCGAGCGCCGCCGCGGGTGCCTTCCGACATCAACTCGAAACGCAAGGCGCCGGCGACCGGCGCGGCTTCGACCAGTTTCACGGTGACGGCATCGCCCAGCCGATAGGTCGCGCCGGAATCGTTGCCGATAAACGCATGGCCGGCTTCCTCGAAGCGGAAATACTCCTGGCCGATGGTGCGGGCCGGCACGAAGCCGTCGGCGCCGGTCTCGTCCAGCTTGACGAACAGGCCGGCGCTGATCACGCCCGAAATATGCCCCTCGAAGCTGGCGCCGATCCGGTCGGCGAGGAAATGCGCGATCAGCCGGTCGTTCGTTTCGCGCTCCGCCACCATGGCACGGCGCTCCGCCGCCGAGATGCGCGCCGCGACTTCCGACAGCATCGCGACATCGGTCGAACCGGGCAGACCGTCGTCGCCGGCATCAAGGGCGCGAATGAGCCCGCGATGCACCACGAGATCGGCATAGCGGCGGATCGGCGAGGTGAAGTGGGCGTAGCGGCGCAGGTTCAGGCCGAAATGCCCGTAGTTCTCGGCGGTGTATTCGGCCTGGGATTGCGTGCGCAGCACGATCTCGTTGACCAGCCGCTCCATGTCGTGGCCCTTGAGCTGGGCCAGGATCCGGTTGAACAAAGCCGGCCGCAGCGCGCCCTGCGGCAGCGACATGTCGAGCGTCTTGAGGAATTCGCGCAGCGCCTCGACCTTTTCCGGGCCGGGTTCGTCATGTACGCGATAGATCAGCGGCAGCTTGGCCTTTTCCAGCGTCTCGGCGGCCGCCACGTTGGCCAGGATCATGTACTCTTCGATGAGCCGGTTGGCATCGCGCCGCTCGGCGACCAGCACGCGGTCGACGGTGCCGTCCGGTTTGAGCACGATCTTGCGCTCGGGCAGATCGAGGTCGAGCGGCTGACGCTCGTCGCGTTCCTTCTTCAGCAATTCATAGGCGGCGTAGAGCGGCTTCAAGACGCTGTCGAGTAGCGGGCCGGTGGTGTCGTCCGGATATCCGTCGATCGCGGCCTGAGCCTGCGCATAAGCGAGGCGCGCGGCCGACCGCATCAGGATGCGATGAAACGTATGCCGGCGCTTGCGCCCGTCGGCGCCGATCACCATGCGGACCGCGAGCGCGGCGCGCGCCTCGCCGGGCCGCAGCGAGCATAGATCGTTGGAGATCCGCTCCGGCAACATCGGCACCACGCGGTCCGGGAAATACACCGAATTGCCGCGATTGAGCGCCTCGCGGTCGAGCGCCGAATTCGGTCGCACGTAATGCGCGACGTCGGCAATCGCCACCGTGATAACAAAGCCGCCCGGATTGGCCGGATCGGTGTCGGGCGCGGCATGGACCGCGTCGTCGTGATCCTTGGCGTCCGGCGGATCGATGGTCACGAGCGGCAGGTCGCGCCAGTCCTCGCGGCCGGCCGCCAGCACGGCGGGCTTGGCGGCTTCGGCCTCGGCCAGCGCTTCGCGCGGAAATACGTTCGGAATGTTGTGGGCGTGGATCGCGATCAGGCTGATCGCGCGCTCGCTGCTCAGCGAGCCGAGCCGCTCGACGACTTTGCCTTGGGGGAGGCCGAAGCGCCCGGGCCGCGACAGTTCGACCGCGACCAGATCTCCTTCAACGGCCTCGAGAGTCGCACCCGGCGGAACCGCGATCTCCTTGCCGAGGCGCTTTTTATCGACCGGGATCAACCGGCCGCCGCCGCCCGGCAGCGCGCGGAACACGCCGAGCATGCGCTGGCGGCCCTTGTCGATGATTTTGATGACGCGGCCGTGGTGGCGGATCGTCTCGCCTTCCTCGCCGGCTTCCTCGACGCGCAGCAGCGCGCGGTCGCCGATGCCGGGGATTTCGACCGGCTTGGCGCGGCGCGGCACGCTGATGCGGATTTTCGGCGAGGGACCGTGTTCGTCCTCGTCCCATTCGGTCGGCCGCGCGATCAACTCCCCGTCGCTGTCGCGCTCGGTGACGTCGGCGAGCACCACCGAGGGCAGGGTGCCCGGATGATGCAACGCGCCGCGCTTCTTCTCGATCGCGCCTTCGTCCTGCAATTCGCGCAGCATCTTGCGCAGTTGCGAGCGGTCGGCGTTCTTGGCGCCGAACGCGCGGGCGATTTCGCGGGTGCCGGTCTCGCCATGCTGCGCCTTCACATAAGCGAGCAACTCTTCCTTCGACGGCAGCGCCAGCGCTGGCGCGCCCGCTTTCACGCGAAGCTTCTTGTGAGGTTTGGAAGCGGGCGGCTTGGCGCTCTTTTTGGCCACGGATGATCCGATTTCGGCGTGCGAGGTTCACTTGGCCCGCACGCGAGTGAGACGGGCGGCTATTCGGCCGCTGCCTTGGGTGTGGCGGCTTTCTTCGCGGCGGTCTTTTTGGCGGCTGTCTTCTTGGCAGTGGTCTTCTTGGCCGGAGCCTTCGCCGCGGCCTTGGGCGCGCCATCCGACTTGCTGGAGAAAGTGCCCTCCGACGACATAACAGCGGACGGCTTAGCGCCGGCCTTGGCCTTGGCCTTCGGCTTCGCCGCCTTCGGCGCGGCTTTGGCCGCCGCCTTCTTTGGCGCGGCCTTCTTGCCCTTCTTCTTGCCGCCGCCGGCCTCGATGCGGGCGGCGATCAGATCGACCGCCTCGAGCAGCGTGATGGTCTCCGGCGTCTTGTCGTTCGGCAGCGTGGCGTTGACGCCGTCGTGGCTGACGTAAGCCCCGTAGCGGCCGTTCTTGACCACGATCGGACCGCCCTGGGTCGGATGGTCGCCGAGCGGCTTGCCGGGATCGGCGCCGAAGCGGCGGCCGCTCGGACCCTTGAGGATCTTCTCGGCGATCAGCGTGATGGCGCGGTTGAGGCCGATATGCAGCACGTCGTCGCCGGGCTCGAGATTGGCGTAGGTCTTGTTGTGCTGGATGTAAGGACCGAAGCGGCCGATGCCGGCCTTGATCGGCTCGCCGTCTTCCGGATGCTTGCCGATTTCGCGCGGCAGCGACAGCAGCGACAGCGCGCGCTCCAGATCGACATCGTCGGGCGCGAGGCCCTTCGGCAGGCCGGCCCGCTTCGGCTTCTCGCCGTCGACCGCCTCGCCGAGCTGAATGTAGGGACCGAACCGGCCGGCCCGCACCGTCACTTCAAGGCCGCTGACCGGATCGAGGCCGAGCTTGCGCATGCCGCCATCGGCCGAGCCTTCGGCCGTGGTCGAAAGCTGCTTGGTGTAACGGCATTCCGGATAATTGGTGCAGCCGATGAAGCCGCCGAACTTGCCGAGCTTGAGCGACAGCTTGCCGGTTTCGCAGTTCGGGCATTTGCGCGGATCGGTGCCGTCGGCGCGCGCCGGAAACAGATGCGGCGCCAGCATCTCGTCGAGCGTGTCGATGACGTTGCCGACGCGCAGATCCTTGATCTCGCCGATCGCGGCCGCGAAATCCTTCCAGAAATCACGCAAGAGCTCACGCCACGCCAGTTCGTTGTTGGAGACCTTGTCGAGCTGTTCTTCCAGCCCGGCCGTGAAGTCGTATTCGACATATTTGGCGAAGAAGCTTTCCAGGAACGCGGTCAGCACCCGGCCTTTGTCGTCCGGGATCAGGCGCTTCTTTTCAATGCGCACATAGCCGCGATCCTGCAGCACCTGCAGGATCGACGCATAGGTCGAGGGCCGGCCGATGCCGAGCTCTTCCATGCGCTTGACCAAGGACGCTTCCGAATAGCGCGGCGGTGGCTCGGTGAAATGCTGGTCGGCTTCGATCGATTTGCGCTCGACGCTCTCGCCGGTGGCCATCTGCGGCAGGCGGCGGGACTCGTCGTCGTCGGCGCTGTCGTCCTGGCCTTCCTGGTACAACGCCAAAAAGCCGTCGAACTTCACCACGGTACCGTTGGCGCGCAATTCGAGCACGCGGCCGTCCACCTTGGCCTCGATGTCGACCACGGTGCGCTCCAACTCCGCGGATTCCATCTGGCTGGCCATGGTGCGCAGCCAGATCAGCTCATAGAGCCGGGCCTGATCGTTATCGAGGTACTTCTTAGTGTCCTTCGGCAGGCGGGCCAGATCGGTCGGGCGGATCGCCTCATGGGCTTCCTGCGCGTTCTTGGCCTTGGTCTGATAGACGCGCGGCGCGTCCGGCACGTATTTCTTGCCGTATTCGGCTTCGATCACCTGGCGGGTCGCCGTGATGGCTTCCGGGGCGATCTGCACGCCGTCGGTACGCATATAAGTAATGAGGCCGACGGTCTCGCCGCCGATGTCGGTGCCCTCATAGAGCCGCTGCGCGACCCGCATGGTGTGGGCCGGCCCGAAGCCGAGCTTGCGGCTGGCTTCCTGCTGCAAGGTCGAGGTGGTGAACGGCGGCGGCGGATTGCGCCGCGCCGGCTTGGCCTCAACCGAGACGATTTTGAAATTGGCGGTTTCCAGCGCGGCCTTGAAGGCGGCGGCTTCCTCGCCCTTGCCGATGTCCAGACGCTGAATTTTCTTGCCGTCGGCGCCAACGAGGCGGGCCTCGAAGGCGTCGCCGCGCAAGGTGGCCATCTGGGCGACCAGCGACCAGTATTCGCGGGCAACGAATTTTTCGATTTCCAATTCGCGGTCGCACACCAGCCGCAACGCGACCGACTGCACGCGACCGGCCGAGCGGGCGCCCGGCAGCTTGCGCCACAGTACCGGCGAGAGATTAAAACCGACCAGATAGTCGAGCGCGCGGCGGGCCAGATAGGCATCGACCAACGCGCCATCGATGTCGCGCGGATGCGTCATCGCCTCGGTGACGGCCTGCTTGGTGATCGCGTTGAAGACGACGCGCTGGACGGTCTGGGTCTTAATCGCGTTCTTCTCGCGCAGCACTTCCAGGACATGCCAGGAAATCGCTTCGCCTTCGCGATCCGGATCGGTCGCCAGGATTAGAGTGTCGGCACCCTTTACGGCGCGGGCGATGTCGGCAAGCCGCTTCTGCGACTTGGCGTCGACCTCCCAGAGCATCTTGAAATCCTGTTCCGGATCGACCGATCCATCCTTGGCCGGCAGGTCGCGGACATGGCCGAACGACGCCAGGACTTCGTAGCCGGCGCCCAAATACTTATTGATCGTCTTGGCCTTGGAAGGCGACTCGACAACGACGATTTTCATGGAAATCCAACGGTTTATGACTGGGCTAGGGGGTCGACAAAGCGGAATCGACGCGCAACGCCGCCGCGAACATGGGTAATGCGACCCCGGCTGTCAAATCGCGATTCGGCCAAATCGCCTCGGCTACCGGCCGCCGCCGCCCGCCATCCGGTCCGTTTTACCGTTCGGGCGTGCTCACAGGAGTGCAATCTAGAGATATTAAAACTAAATTTCACAATTAAATAGATGGATATGTGTCGCTCATTTATAGTCTGACGGGCTACTGCCTTCCCCGGTTCAATTTAACCGGGGAAGGCTTGTTAACCGGGGAAGGCTTGGGCTTCACGGCTTCGCCGCCTCGAGCGGCGCATGACCTGACAGCTTCGCCATCTCGGCCTGACGGGCATTCTCCTTGATTAGGAACGCGGCGAAATCCTCCGGCGTGTTAGCGCCCTCCGGAGCCGTGATGCCGAGCGGCGCGATGCGCTTGCGGAATGACTCCGACTTCACTGCGTCATTCAAGTGCTTGTTCAGGAACGCGATGACTTCCGGCGGTGTCTTCGGCGGCGCCACCAGGCCGACAAAGCCGCTGTGGTCGAAGCCCGGCATGCCGATCTCGGCCATGGTCGGCACGTCCGGCCACGCTTCGATCCGCTTCGGGCCGGCGATCGCGATCGGCCGCACTTGGCCGCCGTCGGCGAGCGCCTTGGCGTTGGAATAGAACACGAAGCCGCCTTGCACCTCGCCGCTGACCACGGCGGCGGCCGCCGGCCCGGTGCCGCGATACGGCACTTCGGTGATCTTGATGCCGGCGATCGCGTTGAGCTGCGTGACCGCGATGGACGGCGAGGTCGCGAGGCCCGAGGTCGAGAAGCTCAACTTGGCCGGGTTGGCCTTGGCATCGGCGATCACATCGGCGACGCTTTTGTACGGCGAGTTGCCGTTCACGATCAGGACCAGCGGCGGCCCGTCGGTCACCTTGCCGATCATGGTGAAGTCCTTGATCGGATCGTACGGAACCGCGAGATAATGCCGATTCTGCACGTCGGCGACGGCGTTCACCAAAATCGTGTAGCCGTCCGGCGCCGCGCGCCACACCTGCGTGGCGCCAACCACGCCGGAGGCGCCCGGCTTGTTCTCGACGATGATGGACTTGCCGATCCGCTGCTGCATTTCGGCGGCCACGATGCGGCCGGGCACATCGGACAGTCCGCCGGGCGCGAACGACACCACGAAAGTGATCGGCCGGTCCGGATAGGTCTGCGCCTGCGCTGGCGCGGCGGCAGCGACGGCGGCGGCGCTCAGCAACAAGGCGCCGAACAATCGAGTGGCAGGCAGGTGGCTTGTCATCATGTGTCCTCGGATGGGAGTGGTTCGAACATAGTCGAGAAGATCGATGCCGTCCGGCCCGGCCGCGATCCGGTGAAAAACCTTATTTGGCGGGCGCTGGTCGGCTGCATAGATCGAGCGCCGCCGCGAGGTAGATGCGGGATGCCGTGACCACGTCGTCGAGCGCCACATGGTCGCCGAGATCATGCATCGAGATGCCGCCCTTGGCGTCTGGATGCAGCCGGCCGCCGGGACCGAACTGCACGCACGGCACATCGTAGCGCGTCAGGTGCACGGCGTCGGCGCCGGGCCGGCGGATGAACGGCGGATTGATCTCGCCCATCACCGATTGGCGCGCCGCGCTGATCGCCTGCACGACTGGCAGATCCTCGCCGATCACCAGCGCCGGATCGGTCACGAGAAAATCCAGCGCCGGCTCGGCGATGTTGCGCTTCTCCGCAAAGCCGCGCAGCACCGCGCGCAGTTCGCGTTTCACCTGGTCGGCGCTCTGGCCGGGCACGGTGCGGATGTCGAGATACACGTTGCATTCGTACGGGTTGCGGGAGACCCGCCACGGCGCGCCGCCGCGGATGCAGGCGACGGTGACGTTGGCGGGCTCGCCCCGATAGACATTCGCGGCCTGGAAGCGCGCCGCCCAAGCATCAAGGTCGTTCATCAGGTCGCGCGCGACCGCGATGGCGTTGATGGTGCCCGGCTTGTTGGTCAGCGCTGAATGCGCGACCGTGCCGCGCACGCCGATGCGGACCCATAGGCAGCCCATATTGGCGGTGCAGACCCGCAGATTGGTCGGCTCGCCCAGGATGGCGTAATCAGCCGTGATGCCGTGCGCGACCAGATGCTTGGTGCCGATGCCGTAGCCCGAATAGTCGCGGCCTTGGAATTCCTCAACCGGCGCCTTCTCGATTTCGCCGACCACAGCCCCGAGCGTGATGTCGCCGCGAAGCTTGATGCCGGCCTTGGCGATGGCTTCGATCGCCACCACGATGCCGGCGAGGCCGCTCTTCATGTTGTTGGCGCCGAGGCCCCAGATCCAGCCGTCGCGAAAGATGCCTTTCGGCTTGAAACCTTCGCCGACCAGATGCGGCTCGTCGCCGCTGTAGGAGGTGTCCATGTGGCCGGTGAACAGCAGGTTGAGGCCGTCGCCGCGCCCACGCAGATGTGCGACGGCATTCGGGCGGCCTTCCTCGACCAGTTGCGGCGCCGCTTCGATGCCGAGCTTGGTCATGCGGCTGACGACATAGTCGGCCATGCCGGCCTCGTAGCCGGTCGGGCTGCGGATATCGACCATATCCAACAGCGTCTGGCGCACCGCATCCGGCGTGATGTAGGCGGCAGCTTTCGCAAGATCGGGATGCGGCTCCATGGATTCTTCTCCGTGTTGTTATTGGTGTTGTTATGGCGTCGCAGCCCGTCGCCGATACCGACCGGTGCCGCGATCATACGCGTCGGCGGAACCGTCCTGCAAAGGAAATGAGGGCGGGTTGCAGGCCCGTGTTTTTCGCGCGCCATCGCTTCACGCGCCACTGTCTCGCACGCCGTCGTCTCGCACGTTCATCGCGAGCCGACGGACGCGCGCCGACATACGGTGCCAGTGGTGGATTTGAAGTTCGCCCTATTATCGCGGCGGGCTCGCAGGCGGACTTCCAATCCAGAACCACACTAGAAACATTAGCTTGCTAGTGTCCCTTTGATTCCGAAGCCCGCGTTGCGGATGCCGCAAGGTATGGCGAACTTCGGAATCGGGATACTAACTATGACCCGGGCCGGTACGCCCACATGTCGAGAATCACGTCGCATCCCGGGATCGGCATCGGCGACGGCGTGCGGACCGCGCCAAACGGCAACGGAACATCCGCGAGCTTGGCCTTCCAGGCCTGCAACGACGGATACACCACGCTCATATCTCCGACGAAATGCGTGGCCCGAACGACGTTGTCGAGCGAGGTGCCTCCGGCGCGGCAAATCTCCTCCGCCGCGGCCAGAATCGCGTCCATCTGGCGGCGCACCGGCACACCCAAATGCTTGAGCCCGGCACCGGCCCGCACCGCCGGCAGCGCGCCGCTTTCGTCGGCCGCATAAAGCGCGGAGAGGCACAGCAAATCTCCGGCCCGCACCGCCGCGGGTCCAAGGCGCATCGCCGACGACGCTTTGTGGTCGATGATCTCCTTCTTCACGGCGCCGCCGTCGCGCACGCCGAAGATGTTGATTTCGATGATCGACTCGGCCAGCGCCAGACCCTTGGTGGCCACCACGGTCAGCGCGCAGGGATTAGCGCCAAAGTGACTGTTCCAGACGTCCATGAATTCCGGAAGGTCTTCGATGTTGGTGAGATAGACCTGCGCCTTGACCGCATTCTTAAGTGAGCTTCCGCCCGCCTCCAGGGCCGGCTTCAGCCGCGACGTGATCAGGAACTCGGTTTGCAGCCGGATGTCGGTGCCGTTCCACCGCGCGTTGGGCGCGCGATACGCCGGCTCGGCGATGCCGGTCATCGCCTCGTTGTTCGGCATCTGGCCGGCGACGAAGACGTAGTCGCCGGTGACCAGCGTGGCGATGAATCCGGAATGGAGCGGCACCGGCACGCCGTCCGGCTGCGCCGCCCGCGGCTGACGATCGCCTCCCGGCAACACCGCCAGCATCGAGACATCCATGGTGGCGCCGTCCACCAGCAACTCTTCCATCATCACGGAGGTGCTCGGCGGCACGAAGTCCTTGAGCACCGCCTTGCGCGCGCGCTGATAGGCGTTCACGACCTGGGCCGACGGGTAATACTGATCGACGCGAACGATATGGCGCAGATCGCCACCCTCGGCCGCGATGAGCTTGGCGAAGCGGTCGATGATGAAGTCGCCCTCGCGGCGATATCGCGGCGGGCTGCCAAGCGGCAGGCCCGGCGGGCCGGCGACCGGCGCGGCCAAGCCGTTCTTGAAATCGGTTGCCATGTGGCCGGTGAAGAACAACCATGATCCGGCGCGAACGCCTTGCGCGTATTGAATGTCGGTATCGCCGATCTGTACGGGAGCGATATGCGTTACGTCCGGCATTAACAATCTCCTGTAAAATTGCCGTCATCGTAGGCGCGGCCTGATCATTTTTTGACCAATCCCCGAACATACATTCGTTGATCCATCAAACGAACAACTCGCGTCGCGCGGGACATTGCCAAAGCCGCCCATGCAAGTCTAGAACCGCCATCCGTTGCAAAGTCCACCCGCGCTCTTCGATGAGCGCGGAACGAACGGCCGCTTCGTGCAAAAGCGGCCGCTTCGTGCAAAGGAGTCGCTTCGTTGACACTGCGCAGCGCGACTCTTATGTTCACCGTCGCCATGCGTACGGCAAGTGGTTGGAGGCGCAGTTGTTGCGAGTAACCGACGTGCGCAAGGTTTTCGGTACGGCGCACGACACCTACATCGCGCTCGACAACGTTTCCCTCGATATTGCAGACGGCGAATTCCTGTGCCTGCTCGGCCCGTCCGGTTGCGGCAAGTCGACCCTTCTCAATATCCTGGCCGGCTTTGAACCGCCGACCTCCGGCAGTGTGACGGCCGACGGGGCTCCGGTCACCGGCGCCGGCCGTGATCGCGTCATGTGTTTTCAGGATGCCGGCTCTGCGTTGTTTCCCTGGCTCACGGTCGAGGAAAACGTCCGCTTCGGCCTGCGTGTTCGCAAAATTCCGAAAGCCGGCTGGGATTCGATCATCGACAAATACCTGCGCATGGTCGATCTCGACCGGCATCGCCGGAAGTTTCCGGCCCAATTGTCGGGCGGCATGCGTCAACGGCTGCAGATCGCCCGCATGCTGGCGGTCGAGCCGCAGGTTCTGTTGATGGACGAACCTTTCGCCGCGCTCGACGCATTGACGCGGCGGCATATGCATGCCGTGCTGCTCGAAATCTGGCAGCGCACCGGCAAGACCATCGTGTTCGTGACTCACGATATTGCCGAGGCGATTTCACTGGCCGACCGCATCGGTATGATGTCGGTCGGACCGCGTTCGGTGATCACCAAGATGATCGACGTCGACATGCCGCGGCCTCGCGATCTGACCAATCCGCGGGTGGCGCAGCTGTTCAACGAGATCGAGGCTCTGCTGGCGCCGGACCTGGCGCGGGCCGAATAGATTTGCCGTGCCGCACTGAAGCTATTTTGACAAGGACAGCGTGAAAGTGGCGAACGTTCGCGACAGCAATTCCGCCGCCCCGGCCGCCAAGCCCGGGATCAAGCCCGGAATCGCGAGCCCATTCCGTTGGCTTCGGGCGCGTATCGGCGCCGGCCGTGGCCAGTCCCTGATCCTCTCGATGGTCTCGTTGCTGTTCGCCGGCCTCATTTGGCACCTGCTGTCGACCTTCGTGTTCAATCCATTCCTGATCCCGCCGCCGCTGGAAGTGTTCTATGCGGCGATTCCAATGATCAAGAGCGGCGAGATTTTCGCTGACGTGGCCATCAGCACGACGCGGGTGCTGGTCGGATTCCTGACCGGCTCGCTGGTCGGCATCGTTGCCGGCGTGCTGCTCGGACGCATTCGCGTGCTGCACGACCTGTTCGACCCGATCATCGAGCTGCTGCGCTATCTGTCGCCGACCGCGATGATTCCGATCGCCGTGATCTGGTTCGGCATCGGCGAGATGTCGAAATATTTCCTGATCTTTTGGGGCACGCTGTTCATCGTGCTGATCAACACCATCGCGGGCGTCGGCCGCACGCCAATCGCGCGGCAGCGCGCCGCCGAATGCCTCGGCGCCACCCGGCTGCAGATTTTCGTGCTCGTGGTGATCCCGTCGGCGGTGCCTTACATCGTGACCGGCATGCGCATCGCGATGGCATCGTCGTTCATGAGCGTCATCCCGGCCGAGATTCTCGCCGCGGATTCCGGCATCGGCTATCTGCTGCAGAAATCGTCGATGCTGCTCCAGACCCCCCGCATCTTCGTGGCGCTGATCACGATCTGCGTCCTCGGATTTATCGTCGACCGGATATTCCGGTTTTTCGTCGATCGCGTTCTCGCCCGCTACATGTCGTTCGTGGCGGTCACCTGACACCCCCCCACACCCAGACCCCAGAAGACAGGAGGACCCATGTCCATCGTCACCAAGGCACTCACCGCCGCCGCGATCGCGGCCACCGGCCTGATGCTCGCCGGCCACGTGGCCAGCGCGCAGCCGGCTCCGTTGAAGATGACGCTGTTCGGCCAGCCATCGGTCAACAATGACTCGATCTGGATGGCGATCGAACAAGGGTTCTACAAGGAGGAGGGGCTCGATGTGACGTACCGGCTGTTCCCATCCGGCACCACGGCGTTCCAGGCGTTTCAGACCGGGCAGGGCGATATCGTGCTGGCCGGCGACCTGCCGAGCGTGCAGTATTTCTTCCGCACCAAGGGCGATTTCCGCATCATCGCGGTGGCCGAGCGCGACGCCCGCAATTACGTCGCGGTCGCCCGCAAGGACATCACCAAGCCGCAGGATCTGGCCGGCAAGACGGTCGCAACCCGGGTGGGTTCAACCGGCTCGTGGTTCATTTCCGAATACCTGAACAAGAACAAGGTCGATCCGAAGACCGTCGCCGTCAAGAACCTCGACACCCAGGTGCTGCCGACCGCGCTGTGCGGCGGCGACATTTCGGCGTTCTTCATCTGGCAGCCGATCGGCTCCCGCGCGGTCGAGATTTGTCCGGACCAAGCGCACATTCTCAGCGACGCGACCGGCTACATCCAGGGTTATCTGGTCGCCGGCGCGCGGCCGGAATGGCTGGCGACGCCGCAAGGCAAGGAGATTGCCACGCGCTGGCTGCGCGCCACGCTGAAGGGCAAGGCGTTCGCGGAAAAGAACTTCGGCGCGGTCGCGGCCTATGCCAAGGCCAAGCTGGATTTGACCGAGAAGGCGACGCGCGACCAGTGGAGCACCTATGAGCGGCCCATCGCACTCGACAAGGTCTATTACGAGGACTTCTGCAGTCTCAGCCGCTGGGCCCAGGGCGAGCAATTGACCACCGAGAAGATTGATTTCACCAAGCTGACCTGGACCGAAGGCTTCGCGGCGATCGATGCCAAGATGAACGTGGCGCCGCCGCCGCCGTGCTGAGCATTTCCCGGCGAACTGGAACCGGTTCGCGTAATGAAAACGCTCTATCCTTAAAGAGCTGGAGCGCGTTCGCAGGGAAGTTTGCGCCATCGGCGCAAGCTTGATTGCGTTGCGCAAAACCGGTGTCTGCCCCCGGATCAAGTCCGGGGCAGGCTTTTGGCTGAACGCGCTCTAAAGCAGCGACACCTTCGTGCCGCCGTGTCGTTCCAGCCGACCGGCCAGTTCCAGTTCCAGCAGCACGGTGCGCACGACCGAAGGCGGGCTTTGCGACAGGCGCACCAGATCGTCGATCGCGACCGGCGTCGGGCCGAGCAGGGACACGATGCGGGCACGTTGTTCGGCACCGGGGTCGGTCGCGGAGGGTGGCTCATGCACCGGCTCTTCGGCCAGCAAGGGCCCACGCGAAAGACCCATGATCGGCTGCAATGTGGCGATGACGTCGTCGGCCTCGGTGACCAGCGTCGCGCCCTGCTTGAGCAGGCCGTTGGTGCCTTCAGCGCGCGGATCGAGCGGCGAGCCCGGCACCGCGAAAACTTCGCGGCCCTGTTCGCCGGCGAAGCGCGCGGTGATCAGCGAACCGGAACGCGCGGCGGCTTCGACGATCACGACGCCGAGCGCGAGGCCGGAGATGATCCGGTTGCGGCGCGGAAAGTCCTGGGCGCGCGCCTGCCATTCATGCGGCATCTCGGACGCCACCGCGCCGGCCTCAGTGATGGCCGCGGCAAGCTCCGTATGTTCGGGCGGATAGAGCCGGGCCTGGCCGCCGGCCAGCACCGCGACCGTGCCGGTCGACAGGCTGGCGCGATGCGCGGCGCCGTCGATGCCGCGTGCCAATCCCGAAACGATGACAAAGCCGGCCTCGCCGAGCGCGCGCGAGATTTGGCTTGCGAATTTCAGGCCGGCCGCCGAGGCATTCCGCGAGCCGACCACCGCCACCATCGGGCGAGCCAGGACGGCAACAAGGCCGCGCACCGAAAGCAAGGGTGGCGCATCGTCGATCATGCGCAGCCGGCCCGGATAGGCCGGCTCATTGAATCCGACCAGACAGACGCCCATGGCGCCAGCCAATGCGATCTCGCTTTCGGCCTCAGCGCTTGAGTAGATCTTTCCGGGCCGCGCGGCGCCGCCGCGCCGCGCCAGATGCGGCAAGGCATCGAGCGCCGCACCGGCGCTGCCGTAATGACGGATCAGCGTCCTGAATGTGCGCGGCCCGACATTGTCGCTGCGCAGCAGCCGCAGCCAGTCGATGCGCTGCGCGTCCGTCAGTACGAGGTCGGTTGACCCGCGGTTGCTCAAAACGACCCTCCATCGATCATAACGTGAGTTCAACAATCGATCATAAAGTGAGTTTCACAGATGATACTCGCGTTCAGATTGCAGGTTGACGCGTAATTGACCCAAAATCCTCACATTTCGGTCTTTGCGCGGTTGTGGCGGTTGCTTGGTGGGGTGAACCTTTTCGTGTAAATGGTTCAGAAGGCTCGGGCCAGCGCCAGGCTAGGAGCGCGGACCCACGGAGGACTTCGGATCCAAGGGGGAAGTTATGGGCTCAGGTTCCAAAAGCGCGGGATCAAGGCTTGCACGGTCAAGGCTTGCAGGTTCAAGGCTTGCAAGTTCGAGGCTTGGAATACGGGCGCGGGCGGCCAGAACGCCTGAGCGGGTCGGCGCGGACGTCCAAGGCGTCGTGCAATTGCTGGTGTCCGCGAAGGCTTCCGTCAAGGTCCATGGTTCCGACCGGCTGTGCGGGAATCTAATCGAGCAGAGCATTGCGCGGCTGATGCACCGTCACGCCGTGACCCGTCCCGAACCCAGCGGCGCACCCACCAGCGACCTTGTCGACGTCCCGTCCTTGTTGCGGCTGTTGATTTACGCAAAGGCCGAGGTGATCGAGCGGCTGGAGGACGCGACCTGCGCCGAAATGCTCGACGAGTGCGTCGGGCATCTGTTGCGCACCCACCGTCTGTCGCAGGACCAGCTCTATCAGCGCGCGCTGTCGCTGCATTAGTAGCGAGCCCCCGGTCGGCCGGTTCCATGGAGTGACGCCGCCAGCATGTTGGCGGCGTAGGCGCCGGCTTTTCGAAAAATTATGCTGAAACGAACAGCTTGGAACGTGATTCATCGGAATCGCGTTCTAGAACTTTCGGTCAAGTTGGACCGAGGGGCATTCGATCTATTTACGGGTCGCGTTCCGGCCGTCCCACTTCGCCGAAATGCTCCAGTGCCGATATGTATGGACAGTGCTGTTTTACCGGCAATACACTGTATCGCCTGGAAACGTGCGTCGCGTCACCGGAGTAAGGTTCTATGGCCTTCGAAGGCGATACTTACGGCCAGCGAACGTTGGATTTTGTCGAGCGGCTGCAACAGCTGACCGAGTACGACGAAATCTGTCAGCACATCATGAAGGAGATGGAGTGGTTCGGCTTTAGCTGCGTCAGCAGCTTCTCGATTCCAGGGCCGGGTGAAAATTTAAAGGCCAGCATCCAGCTCAATAACCGGCCGCAGGAGTACACCGAGCGATATGTAGAGAAGAATTATGTCGTGCACGATCCGGCGGTTACCGAGTTGCGCAAGACAATTCACCCTTACTCGTGGAGCGACATTCGCAAACGTCGGGTTTTGAAAAAATCCGAGAAGCTCATCATGGACGAGGCCACCGAGTTCGGCGCTCGGGATGGCTTCATCATCCCGATCGTCACCATTTCCGGCTCGGCCGCGCTGTTTTGTCCCTGTGGATTGGAACCCGATCTGAGCCCAAGGGCGAGGGCCGCTGTCGAGATCATCGGCATCTACAGCCATCATGCCTTGCAACGGGCGCTGGTCCACAAACAACGCGAGGAAGCCGCGCATACGCCGCTAACGCCCCGCGAGCGTGAAATCATGCAATGGGTGGCTTCTGGTAAGACCGACGACGAGATCGCCGACATCTTGTCGGTGGGCACCTCAACCGTCACCAGCCATGTTGAAAACGCTAAGAAAAAACTCGACGCATTTCGGCGTACCTACGCGGTCGTGCAGGCCATTCGCAGCGGCGAGATATCATTGTAGGCGCTAGCGCCGAAGTCTCTCCTAAGAACTTAGGATACCGCAAGTCGCGGCGATGGCGACACTTCCTCCGTCAACGGGCGGAGGACGTTATGGTCATCGTGTTGAACGGAACTCAGCGGCGAGAGAAACAGGAATATTTCGACCGCCTGTTCAGTCTCCGTTACCAAATCTTTGTGAAAGGACGTGGCTGGGCGCTGCCGTCGGTGCAGGGACCGCTCGAAATCGATCAGTACGACGTTGACGAAGCGGTCTATTTCTTCGACCTTGACGAAAATGACGAGATCCGCGGCAGCGTCAGGATGACGCCGACCGACCGGTCTTCGCTGCTGGCCGACTATTTCCCGCACCTGATCGAGAATGGATCTTCGCCGCGTTCGCCGCTGATCTATGAAGCCACGCGCTATATCGTGCTGCCGGCGCGCACCAACCCGTCCGGGGTCCGGCTCGGCAAGGCCAGACTGATCAATGCCGTGGTCGAATGGTGCCTCGGCATGAAGCTGTCGCACCTGCAGGCGGTCGTCGACACCGCAACCCTGTCCAGCTTCGTCGAGATGACGCATCGCACCATGCCGCTCGGCCTGTCGTATCCGTATGGCGGCGGGCGCGGCGCGCCGGGTGGCGGCGAGTGCGTGGCGTTCCGCTGGCCGATCACCCACGAGGTTCTGAACGACGTCCGGGTCTATGGCGGACTGGATCGTGCCCAGTGGACGCTGCCCGACCCATCCAATCGCGGAAGCATTCCAACGCAGCCGGTTCTGCACTGACAATGTTCACATGATCTCTACCTCATAACCAGAAGGGTTAGCCCGATGAGCAGACTCGCCAGACCGATCACACCGGATGAAGTCGCCGCCTATAGGATCAACGGAGTCGTGCTGTTGCGCGGCGTTCTCGATCTTGCCGGCGTGAATACGCTGCGCCGCTGCATCGATGAGGCGGTCGCGACGCTGAAACAAAGCCCGGCCGGTTACGACCTGAGTTCGCTGACCCAGGCGGCCGAGCGCGGCGACTGGGAACTGCTGCAGCAGCAGAGCGGCGGCCAGCACGATGTCTCGGGAATTATCGATTACATCAAATCGAGCGGCAAACCGTTCCTGGTGGATGCTGCCGAGCAGGGCAAGGGCAGCTTCCTGCTGGATACCGGCATCGCGGCCCGGCTGCGCGATTTCAAACGCTTCTCGGTGCGCGGCGCGCTGCCGGAGATCGCCGGCGCGCTGCTGGATTCGGAGAAGGTCAATTTCTTCGGCGACCAGATCTTCGTCAAGGAGCCGCAGACCCGCGAACGTACCGCCTTCCACCAGGATGCGACCTATTTCGAAATGGAAGGCGAACAGTGCTGTGTGATGTGGGTGCCGGTCGATCCGGTGACACTCGACAATGGCGCGATGATGTATGTGCGCGGCTCGCACCGCTGGGGCAAACTCTATCAGCCCAACGTGTTCGTGGCGCAGACGCCGCTGCCGGGCGCGCAGGGCGAGCCGATGCCCGATATCGAAGGCCATCTCGGCGACTACGACCTGATCCACTTCGACGTCGAGCCCGGCGACATGATCGTGCACCACTACAAGACATTGCACGGCTCGGGCGGCAACCACAGCCGCTACCAGGTGCGCCGGGCCGCGTCGCTGCGCTATTGCGGCGACGACATGCGGTTCCAGACGCGGCCCTGGGCGCCGAAGCAGTTGCATCATACGCACCAGCTCCAGGACGGCGATCCGCTCGGCGGGCCCGACTTTCCGGTGGTGTGGAGCCGCCGTCACTCACAGGAAGCGGCTTGAGTGTTCCGTTGGCTTGGGCAGGCATCACCAACCGGCCCAAGCCAACAACCCGGGACTGCGCAATGACGAAAGAAATCTTGGCTGCAAGCGACGAGGATACGCCAGCGGACCGGTCGATGGCGATCCAGCCGCTGATCGACATGCTGGACTACGCGATGATCGGCGGCGCCGAACTCAAGCTGCCGAAATTCGTCTTCCTGTTGCGGGTGGCCAGCGAGGAGCTGACCAACAGCCTGGAACAGGCGGTCGATGAAGACGACGTCGTGGAAGACGACGTCGCGGAAGCGGGCGGCGCGGCATCGACGGGCGGAGCCGTCGGCGGCGATCCGTAGCTAGATCAGTCACAGGCGCCGGCCATAGGTCCGTCGCCTTCAGGGGAGAGTACGATGAGTGCGGTCGATGACATCAACACCAAGGCGCGCGTAAAACGTCCGCGTCCGGAAATGGTGATTGCGTATCTCAAGTATGCCGTGGCGGATGTTCGGGTGCTCAGCCCGCACAGCACCAAGCTGCTGGAGGATGCCATCGCGGTTCTGGTCGAGGACACGGCCAACAAAGGCGAGAACGTCCGCGATATTCGTTGATGGCAGTGCGGGTTCGCTCCTCGGCCGCGAGCGGCGACCGGTTCGGCAATTCGTTCCATTCGAAGTAGCGGAGACAGTGTCATGACGAAAGCGCATGTAAAACCAAGGATGACGGAAACCCGCACCGGCGTGATTGTTGGTTCGACGCAAATGCCGTCCGACCCGATGGACGCCGTGACGCAGCAGGAAAATGTGCGCGAATTCATCCGCGCCATGAGCGCCGAACTGTCGGCGCTCGCCCACAAGAATGAACTTGAAGCCCTGGCGCTGATTTTCGAGATGGCGCGCGAGGCCGCCGAAGCCGAGGTGGCGGCGCGGCCGGGAAGGTCTTAGGCCTTTACTCCGATCCGGCCCTCGGTGCCGGCGATCAGCCGCCTTATATTGGCGTGGTGCATGCCCACGACCAATGCCGCGAGCAGTGCGAACAACATCGCTTCCTGACGGTCGCCGAGCCACCACAGCAGGGCCGGCGTCGCGATGCAGGCCACCATCGAGGCCAGCGACGCATAGCGGCTGAGCCCCGCGATTGCGAGAAAGATCGCACAGAACGCCAGCGCGACCGGCCAGGACAGCGCGATCAGCACGCCGAGAAATGTCGCTACGCCCTTGCCGCCCTTGAAGCGGAGCCACACCGGAAACACATGGCCCAGCACCGCGCCGAGCGCGGCCAGCACCGCGAGATCCTGTCCGTACAGCCGATAGACCAGCAGCACGGCCAGCGTGCCTTTCAGCAGATCGCCCAGCAGGGTCGCGATCGCGAGGCCCTTGCGGCCGGTGCGCAGTACATTGGTGGCGCCGATATTGCCGGAGCCGATGGCCCGGATGTCGCCGGTGCCGGCCAGCCGCGTCACGATCATGCCGAACGGGATCGAGCCGCACAGATAGCCGAACGCGAAGGCGGCCGTGTAGTAGGGCAGGGCCAGCGACCAGTTGATCGGATGCAGCATCGAACGCTCCGCTGAACTATTGGAAAACGCCCGGGGTCACGCGATCATCAAAGATATTCGTAGACGGACCTGCCGGCCACATAGGTCCGGACCACGCGGCCTTGCAGCTTGGATTCGTCGAACGGCGTGTTCTTGCATTTCGACTTGAGGTCTTCGGCATTCAGGATCCACGGAATGTCCGGATCGATCACCGTGATGTCGGCCGGCGCGCCGTTGCGCAGTGTGCCGCCGGGCAGTCCGAGCAGGTCCGCCGGACGGCTGGACATCGCGCGCAGCAGGGTCGAGAGGCTGAGCGTGCCGTCATGCACCAACCGCAGCCCGGCGCACAGCATGGTTTCGATGCCGATCGCGCCCGGCGCCGCCTCGGCGAACGGCAGGCGCTTGGTCTCGACATCCTGCGGATTGTGGTCGGACATCACCACATCGATCAGGCCGTCGGCGAGCGCCTGGACCAACGCCATGCGGTCGTCCTCGCTGCGCAGCGGCGGCGACACCTTGAAGAACGTGCGGTAGCTCTGCACGTCGCCGACATTCAGCGTCAGATGATTGATCGAGGCGGCGGCGCTGACGTGGAAACCGGCGTCCTTGGCGCGGCGTAGCACGTCGAGCGAACCGGCGCAGGTGATCGAAGCCGCGTGATAGCGCGCACCGGTCAGCGCGACGAGACGCAAGTCGCGCTCCAGCATGATGGTCTCGGCGGCCGTCGGCACGCCCGACAGGCCGAGCCGCGCCGCGAATTCGCCCTCGGTCATCACGCCGTCGGCGGTCAGATCCGGGTCTTCGGTGTGGTGCACGATCAACGCATCGAAGTCCCGCGCATAGGTCAGCGCCCGGCGCATCACCTGCGCGTTGACGACGCTATGGGCGCCATCGGTGAACGCCACCGCGCCGGCCGCCTTGAGGAGACCGATCTCGGTCATCTCGGCGCCCTTGAGCCCCTTGGTCAGCGCCGCCATCGGGTGCACATGCACGATCGAGGTATCGCGGGCGCGGCGCTGCACGAAATCGACGATCGCCGGATCGTCGAGCACCGGCGAAGTGTCGGGCTGGCAAATCAGGGTGGTGATGCCACCGGCGGCGGCGGCCTGGCTGGCGGTCGCCAGCGTTTCGCGGTGCTCGGCGCCGGGTTCGCCGATGAAGGCGCGCATGTCGATCAGGCCGGGCGCGACGATCTTATCGCGGCAATCGAGAATTTCGGTGCCTTCCGGCACGCCGGCGGCGCCGATGCCGCGCTTGGCCTCGCGGATTACGCCGTCGGCCATCAGCAGGTCGCCGACGAAATCGAGGTCGCGCGACGGATCGATGATCCGGGCGTTGGTCAGCAGAATGGGACGGCGGTCGGACAGCATCAATGGGCTTTCCCGCGTCGCGTCAGCAGGCTGAGCGATTTGTCCACGATGGTCAGCAGCAGCCAAAACAACGTGGCGGTGCCGACGACGATCAGAACATTCCGCCAGGAAATTTCGCCAACGGCAAAAATGACGACGATTGCCATCACAGCCAAACAGACGGCGCTCATCGCGCGTTTGACGGGGTCTCGTGTGCAATCAACGACGATGAATAGAAACAACGCGTCGAGAAAACGGTTGGACCGTTTGTTCACCGCTTCACGCATTTGGCAGGTTCCGCGACAAGGCTTCGAGCACCGCCATACGGACCGCGACGCCCATTTCGACCTGCTCGCGGATCAGCGATTGCGCGCCATCGGCCACGATGGAATCGATCTCGACGCCCCGGTTCATCGGCCCCGGATGCATCACCATCGCGTCCGGCTTGGCATAGCTCAGCTTCTTCTGATCCAGGCCGAAATAATGGAAGTATTCCTGGGTCGAGGGCACGAACGAGCCGTTCATGCGCTCGCGCTGCAGCCGCAGCATCATCACAATGTCGGCGTCGCGCAGGCCCTCGCGCATGTCGCGGAAAACCTCGACGCCGAACCGGTCGATGCCGGCCGGCAGCAACGTCGACGGCGCCACCACACGAACCCGCGCGCCGAGTGCGTTCAGCAGCAGGATATTGGAGCGGGCGACGCGGGAATGCAGCACGTCGCCGCAGATCACCACGATCAGTCCGTCGATGCGGCCCTTGTTGCGGCGAATGGCCAGCGCGTCGAGCAGCGCCTGGGTCGGGTGCTCGTGGGCGCCGTCGCCGGCATTGATCACCGAGCAGTCGACCTTGCGGGCCAGCAGTTCCACCGCGCCGGACGCATGGTGCCGCACCACGATGATATCCGGGTGCATGGCGTTCAGGGTGACGGCAGTGTCGATCAGGGTCTCGCCCTTGCGGATCGACGACGACGATACCGACATATTCATCACGTCGGCGCCGAGCCGCTTGCCGGCGATCTCGAATGAGGACTGGGTCCGGGTCGAGGCTTCGAAGAACAGATTGATCTGGGTGCGGCCGCGCAGCGAGGCGCGTTTCTTCTCGACCTGACGGTTGAGTTCGACGAATTCCTCGGCAAGATCGAGTAATCCGGTGATTTCGTCGGGGGACAGGCCCTCTATCCCCAGCAGGTGTGGGCGATGGAGCACAAACGCGGATTTCGGAGCGATGTTCATTAAAGGTGGATCTATAGGCGCATCGCCGGGGTGGGGCAAGGCCGCTGACGCGCCATCCCCAGTTCAGGTTAGTGCGAGGCTTACCGTACCCCATGACATGCTACCATGAGACGATAGAGGACTGATTTCATGGCCGGTTCCGAAAGCACGCACGACGTCTTCAACCAGTCGCCGCCGTTCGCTGACGTCGACCTCTATGCGCTCGACCGGCCGCTGGCCGAGGCGGTGGCCGCGAATGGCGCGGGCGGCGAGGCCGACGCGCTGTCGGCCTTCGGCCGACACTGGGGCCGGGCCGAGATGTTCGATCTGGCGCGGCTCGCCAATGAATATCCGCCGAAGCTCAAGATCTTTGACGCCAAGGGCTTCCGCCGCGACGAGGTCGAGTTTCACCCGGCCTATCACCGGTTCATGGCGGAGAGCACCGCGGCCGGCCTGCACGGCTCGACTTGGCTGGCGGACGGAAGCCGCGCCCCGGCGCCGGCCGAGGTCGCGCGCGCCGCGCGGTTTTATCTTGTGGCGCAGACCGAAAATGGCCACATGTGCCCGATCACCATGACGCGGGCGGCGGTCGGCGCGCTCAATGTGCAGCCGGATCTGGCGGCGCAATTCGTGCCGAAGATCGTCACGTCGGCCTACGACGGAGGTTTCCGGCCGTGGTTCGACAAGAAGGCCATCACCCTCGGCATGGGCATGACCGAGAAGCAGGGCGGCACCGATGTGCGGGCCAACACCACGCGTGCCGAGCCGGACGGCGAAGGGTATCGGATCGACGGCCACAAATGGTTCCTGTCGGCGCCGATGTCCGACGCCTTTCTGGTGCTGGCGCAAGCGCGCTCTGCGGAAGGATCTGGCGGTCTCACGTGCTTTCTGATGCCGCGCTTTCGGCCGGACGGCAGCGTCAACGGCCTGCGGCTGCAACGCCTGAAGGACAAGCTCGGCAACCGCTCCAACGCCTCGTCGGAGGTCGAGTTCGTCAACGCCTTCGCGTGGCGGGTCGGCGACGAGGGCCGGGGCGTGCGTACCATCATCAATATGGTGCAGTTGACGCGGCTCGACTGCGCGATCGCGTCCGCCGGCATGATGCGGATGGCGCTGGCGCAAGCACTGCACCATACGCGGCACCGTCAGGCGTTCGGAAAACCGCTCGTGAGCCAGCCCTTGATGCAGAGCGTGCTGGCCGATCTGGCGCTGGAGGTCGAGGGCGCGGTCGCGCTGGTGATGCGGCTCGCCCGCGCGTTCGATCGCGCGGCGGACGATCCGGCCGAGGCGGCGTATGCGCGGCTGCTCACGCCGGTGGTGAAATATTGGGTATGCAAAGCAGCGCCGCCGTTCGTCTATGAGGCGATGGAATGCCTCGGCGGCAATGGCTATGTCGAAGACGGTGTGATGGCGCGGCTGTATCGCGAGGCGCCGGTCAATGCGATCTGGGAAGGTGCCGGCAATGTGATGTGCCTCGACGTGCTGCGCGCCGTCGCCCGCGAAGGCGAGGCCTCGCGGGCGGTACTGCGCTCGCTGGCCGAAGCCAAAGGCCTGCCCGGCGTCGCCGCGACACTTTCAGCGGTCGCCGCGGAATTGGCCGCACCCGACGCAGAGGCGCAGGCGCGTTCGATCGTCGGGCGGCTGGCGCAATTGGCCGCCGTCGAAGCGCTCGCCGGCCACGCGCCCGTTGTGGCCGAACTGTTCGCCCGCACCCGGCTGGAGGCGCCGCACGGATTTTACGGCAGCGCCGCGCTTGATGACGCGCAGGCAAAATTGCTGCTCGACCGCGCGCTGCCGGCGTGAAGCATTTATGTATTAGCGCAGGCCACGCTCGAAGCCGGCCATGAAGCTGCGTCCCTGTTCCAGCGTGTCCTGCACATGCTTGATGCTGAGTTGCAGCGCCTCGCCGGAATATCTGTTGAAGATTTCGGCAAGGCCTTTGTCGCCGAGACGTTCGACCGGGGCACGGTCCTGGAATCCCCTGACCTCGAGCGCCGCGCCGTAGATCGCCGCGCCGAGTAGCGCCGGCTCGAGAATCTCAATCAGTTCCGACGGCGGCAGTGGGCCGCGCGGCTTGAGCTCCGCCACCGGATCGAGCGGCGGGATGAACTCGCGTACCAGGATCGGCAGTTTGCCAATATCGAACACCCATTGGGTGATCTGGCAGCGCGAGGCGAGGAGTCCGAGCACGTCGCGCGCCACGGTGCCGATGCGTATGTATTCGACCAGTCGATCGGTGCCGGTCCATTGCTTGATCTGGTCGAGCCGCAGATCCATCGCGATGCGATGTTCGAAGCGGGCCCACCACAGCGCGCGGATGCGCATCGCGGCGATCTGCGCCGGCCGCGCCAGATAGACGGCGATATTGCGGAAATAGGCCTTGATGTCCTTATAGACGTCGAGGCCCGCGGCGCTGCCGTAGAAGCCCTGCACGGCGCGCGGGTCGGACGAGCCGGGATTGCCGGTCAGGTTGATGTTGAAGAAATGATGCCAGGTCGAATCGACCAGGATGCGGCCGATATTGGCCTTGTGCCCCTCATACACGCCGATGCTGCCGAAGGTTTTGGCATTGAGCGCGCCTTTGACGTCGGCGGGGTTGCGGTGGGCGTGGTGCGACTGCGCGATAACCTGCGGCGCCGGCTTGGTGCCGTCGGCGGCGACCGGATATTCGATGAAAGCGGTGCCGCTGAACGTGAAGGTGCGGTCGAGATCGGTCGGCTCGTAACATTGGCCTTCGTGCGGATGGTCGGGCATGTGGCGGATGATGCCGCGCGGTCCGCACAACACCGGGTGCGGGTAGGCTTGCAGGCGCACGATGTTGATCGGCCGCGTATACATCACCGGCAGGATTTCCTGCGGCACGTCGTCGGACTGATGGTCGAACGCGATGGTTTCGGCACCGCGGCGGGTCAGCGTATCGTGGCGGGTCGCGGTATCGACCTTCGGGGCGACCGGCTCGCCGTTCGGCCCGGGCGAGGGCCAGTACCACATGCGCATGTTGCGCACCCGCGGCACCCGCGAGCACAGGCCGGCGCCGAGATCCTCATGGTCGCCGGTGGCGAACACGCCGCCGCCGCCGGCCATGAATTGCGCGATGGCCTTCAATTCGGGGTCCGACAAATAGCTCGGCTGGCGTTCGACGCCGAACAGCCAGATCTCGTCGTATTGCGTCAGATCCTCGGCGTCGAAGCGAAAGTTCTTCAGCGCCGCCGATGCGTCGTTGTTGCGATGCGCGGTGGTGACCACGAAGCGCACCCACGGGCCGGGCGCGACCGCCAACACGTTGAGAAGTTCGGCGAGCCCGAAAGAGCGGCCGTCGAAGCCGCCGGAGGCGTCGGTGACGATCAGGATGCTGACCTCGACCGGCCGGAACAGCGGAAAGATGTATTTTTCCGGCAGCAAAATCTGCGTGAGATAGTCGCTGGCCTGAATCTGGTCGAGCAGATCCTTGCGGTCAAACATCAATGCATTCTTGGCGCGTGGCATGACTTCCCCCTTTGAAAAGCGGCCTACAGCCGAGAAAGTATATACCTGTAGTTGTATAATACACTATATACTGCGCAATTTCAAATATTAGCAACCTAAGAGGGTGATGGTCGCGCCAAAACATCTCGGATCAAGGAACCTCGGCCGTGCTGCTGTGTTTATTCACACAGACACCGGCATGCCGCAGTACTGCGGCGCCGCATACGATTTCAAAAAAGGAGACAGCCATGTTGAGGTCCAAATTGACGGCGGGTGCTTTGGCGTTGGGAATGGCCGGCGCGATGATCATCGGCGCAGCGGCACCAAGTGAAGCGCGTAACGGCCGCAACGCGGCGCTGGGTGTCGGTATAGCGGCAGGCGCGATTGTCGGCGCCGGCATCGCGGCCAGCGCGAACAACGGTTATTACAACAACGGTTATTACGGCGACCGAGCCTATTACGGTGGCTACAACGACAGCTACGCCTACGAGCCGGCGCCGGTCTATCGGGAGCCTGTGTATGCGCAGGAGCCGGTCTACGCGCAGCCGCGTGGCGGCCGCTGCTGGGTCGCGACCGATCGTGACCGTGGTTTTGGCTACTGGGGCCGCTGCTAATCTGCAGCCGCAGCAAATGACATCGACCACGAAGGGCGGGCCGCAGGGTCCGCCCTTTTTGTTGGGTGCTGCCGTGTTCCGCCTTGATTCGGGCCGCGGAACTTGGAACGCTGGTCGCATTATACGGCGCCAGTCGGCGCGCAATTTTCGCCGCCATGGCGCATGAGGGAGATGTCGTGATGAAGACCTTGCAGCGGGCGACGGCGGTCGGGCTCGCGGCTGCAATATTGTTTGGCGCCGTGGCGCCCGGCTGGTCGGCCCCGGTGATGACCAATACGGCGGTGCTCAAGAGCGCGCAGGCGGAAAACACCGACGTGATCGACGTGTGCGTTCGCGTGGCGGCCGTGCCGCCGTTGGCATCGGGCTAGGCCTCGCGGCCGGCGCGCTGGTCGGCGCGGCAGTGGCGAACTCCAACCGCGGCTACTATTACGGCGACCCCTATTACACGCGCGGCTACGGTTACAATTACGGCTATGCGCCGCCGGTCTATTATGCCGAGCCAGCCTACGCCGAGCCGGCCTATGAAGAGCCGGCGGTCGTCTACGCGCCGCCGGCGCGGGCCTATTCGCGGGCGTATTCGGGGGCTTACGCCGTGCCGGTCGATCCGCACGGTGCGCAGCGCCGCTGCTGGGTCGCGACGGATCGCGATCGCGGCTACGGCTATTGGGGTGTTTGCTAAGTTAGGTTTCGCTTCGCTGGTCGGTACCGTTCAGGAACCGACCAGCGCCAGCACGATCGGCATGGTCAGCACCGCGAGCAGCGTCTGCACGGTCAGGATTTGCGCGATCAGTTCGGCGTCGCCGCCCATCTGCCGCGCCAGCACATAGGCATTGGACGCCGACGGCACCGACGCACAGATCGCCACCACGGCGAGGTTAATGCCGCTCAGCCCGAACAGCACGGCGAGGCCGATCGCCATCGCCGGCATCAGCGCCAGCTTCAGCACCGTCGCAATCACGGTGGCCGGCGCCGGGCGCAGCAGTGCGCCCAATTGCAGTCCGGACCCGACCATCAGCAGGCCGAGCGCGAGCGACGAGCGGCCGAGCGCATCGCCGAAGGCATGAAGCGCTGCCGGAATCGGCACGCCCGCCAGATTCAGCGCGACGCCGATGAAGCACGCCCAGATGAACGGATTGGCCATGAGCGCACGGGTGATGCCGAGCCAGGATGGCGACACGTCCGTCGCGTAACGCGCCAAAACGCTGACGCAGAGGATGTTGAGCAGCGGGATCATCGCCACCATGGCGACCGAGGCGATGACCACGCCGGGATCGCCGAACAGATTGCCGGCGACCGCGAGGCCGACAAAGGTCTGCCAGCGCGTCGCGCCCTGAAACAGCGACGTGAAGGATGGTCCGCTCATGCGGCCGCGTCCCATCAGCAGCGGCCGTAGCGCAAGGCACAGCGCCGCCATCAACAGAACCGCGCCCGCCAGCGCGCCGCCGACACCGGCGACCGGTACGCCTTTCAGATCGGCGCGCGCCAGCGTGTCGATCAGCAGCGCCGGAAACATCACGTAGTAGACCAGCCGTTCCGGGCCGATCCAGTGCGAGTCGTCCGGCATCAACGTGCGGCGCAGCACGATGCCGAGGACGATCAGCAGGAACACCGGGAGGAGGGCGAGGATGGCGGCGGTCATATCTAAGGAATCTCGAAATGAATGTGGTCGTCGTGCCGCGCTGCTTGGCAGCCCTGGAAACGAACTTTACCGCCGGTAGCATTCAGCCGATCCGCCAAATGAGGCTCGATGAAAATCCGCGATACCTGCGGATGGTTCTTCAGCCATTGCAGCATCCAGCCCGTTCGCTCTTCGTCGACCTGCCAGACCGCTGGCTTCGGCTGAAAGACGCCGAAGTCCCAGCGTAACGGCGTCCAACGCCCGGCGCAGGGTGTTGGGTCGCCCGGACGCGGCGGCTCATAGACAAAATAGCCGAGCCTGGACGGTGAGCCATGGGAGATCGCGGTGTCGGGCGTTCGGTAAAAGAACGCGATGTCGAGTTTTTTGCCATCGCGGTGGCTGAGATGGGGCAGCAGCGGGAACCCGTCGGCGAACGGAAAGTTTCCTTCCAGTGCCGTGACCTGACTTCCCGGAAAGCGTTTTCCGGCCTCGACGCCCAAACCCATGATCAAGTCGCGGAGCTCAGGCCGCACGTAGCTTCTGTTCAGCACGCAGGTGAGTTGGCTGGCGGCCACCACGGGGTTCGATCCGCTCGTCTCACAAGGCAGGCGAACGCGTCCCATCGCGGCCGCCAGCGGCGGCACCACGAAAAACGTCATCGCCAGATAAAGCGGCGCCGCGATCACAAGCGCGATGACGCTCTGCACATAAAACGCCGGGCGCCGCGCAGAAATCACCGTCGCGAGGGCAAGACCCATCAAATAAGCGATGCCGCCGATCTGCGTCACGAGGGTCAAACAGACAAACAGGACAGCATGGGGCACGAGCCGGAGCATACGCCGCATATCTGTTCACCGGACTGGAATGGGAGGCATATTCATCAAGCGGTCCAGCGCGCCCTGCAGGATGAACGCGGCGGCATGCTGGTCGATCACCTTGGCGCGCCGGGCGCGGCTCATGTCGGTCGCGATCAGGTCGCGCTCGACGGCAGCGGTCGACAGCCGCTCGTCCCACAGCGCGATCGGCAGGTCGGTGAGCTTGGCGAAATTGCGGGCGAAGGCGCGGGTCGACTGCGCGCGCGGACCTTCCGAGCCGTCCATGTTGATCGGCAGGCCGAGTACGAAGCCGATCGCGCGGCGCTCGGCCGCCAGCGCCAGCACGCGCTTGGCGTCGGCCGTGAACGCGGTGCGGGCCACGGTCTCGACGACGGAGGCGAGGCGCCGGTCGGGATCGCTGGCAGCTACGCCTATCGTCTTGGTGCCGAGATCGAGGCCGATCAGCGCGCCGCGTGCCGGCAGCAGCGGATGAACTTCGATGAGCGGCAGCACGGTTGCGGTCACATGGGGGCCTTTTTGCAGGAAGGTTTCATTTAGCACGATCGATGTCTGCGTCTGGCGCACCCGTGCACCGGCGCGATGGCTCTTGTAAGATAGCGCGGTGATTCCGTCTCCCCCCAGTCCAACAGAGCTTGCCGAACCGCCGGCCGTACCGGTATCGCCCGTGCTTGAAGCCAAGCCCGCTCGCGCGCCGCGCTGGGGTTTCTGGGGCACGACGGCGTGGGCCATCCTTCTGATGCTGGCCTTCATTTTGGGCCAGACCGCGGTCGCGATCGGCCTGATGATATGGCAGGGCGGTGGCACCGATCTCTCGGGCGCCGAAAAGCTGCTGATGCGCGGCGACATGCTGGCGCTGGCAGCTTTCGGCACCTTGCCGGGATGTTTCCTGGTGATCTGGGGTGCGGTACGGCTCGCACGGCGTTCGCTGACGGAATATCTGGCCTTGGTGCCGCCGAACCGGCGCGATCTCCTGATCGGCCTGGCCGCCACCGCGAGTTTTGCGGTCGTGGTCGATATCGTGACGCATTTGAGCGGTCGGAATATCGTGCCGCCGGCCGTCGTCGATATGTATGTGACGTCGCGCGACAGCGGCACGTTGATCTATTTGCTGCTGGGCATCGTGATCGCGGCGCCGCTGACCGAAGAGCTGATTTTTCGCGGCTTCCTGTTTCGCGGCTGGTCGCAGACCCGTTTCGGTGCCGTGCTCGCCACCTTGCTGACGGCGCCGCTCTGGGCGTCGCTTCACATGCAATACGATTGGTTCTTCATGGGCCACATCGTTGTCATCGGCCTGATGCTGGGCTGGCTGCGCTGGCGCAGCGGATCGCTGCTGCTGACCATGGGCCTGCACGCGCTGCTCAACGCCTGGGCGATGCTCGAAACTGCCGTGATCATCGAGTGGATTAAATAACTACGCCTTTGTAAGACGTATCCGATTGCCGAACGGATCGACCGTTTCGGCACCGTGCGCGGTTTTTTCAAGCGGCGCGCCGGCCTTTTGCAGACGCGCACGCAGCGCACCGCTTGCGGCATCGTCTGCCGCTTCCAGCGCGAACCAGTTGAGGCCGGCGCGGTCCGGATCGCGCACGCCGGCGCCGTTCGAGCGCCAAATGTTCGTGCCGACGTGATGGTGATAGCGGCCCGATGACATGAAGGCAGCGCCGTCGCGCGCCCGCGTCACGTCGAGGCCGATCGCCCCCGTGTAAAAGGCCTGCGCCTTGGCGAGATCGCCGACCCGCAGATGGATATGGCCGATGCGCAGTCCGCCGGGCGCCGCCTCATAGGTCGCGGTCGGCTCGACCTCTTGCACGATGTCTTCGACGTCGAGCGCCACGGTGGGCATATTCACGCTGCCGTCCTTCCACGACCATTTCTCCGGCGGGCGATCGGCATAGACCTCGACGCCGTTGCCCTCGGGATCGTCCAGATAGAACGCTTCGCTGACGCCGTGATCGGACGCGCCGCTGACCGGCGTCCGGTCGCGCGAGATATGCAGAATCCAGCGCGCCAGATCGGCCCGCGTCGGCATCAGGAAGGCGGTGTGAAACAGTCCGGCCTCGCGGGCATCGTCCGGCTTGGCGTCCGGCCGGTGCTCCAGTTCCAGAAACGGCACGCCGCCGGCGCCGAGCTTCACGCCATTCGGCGTGCGGCCGATTTCCGTCAGGCCGAGCAGTTGCTTGTAATAGGTCGCGACCTGGTCGAGGTCGCGCACGATCAGGCTGACGGCGCCGATCCGCAGCGGGGTGCGGTTGGCGAAAGTGGGCAGGGTGGAGGGGTTGGGTGCGTCCATTCCGTCTATATGGATGGGCTCTTGGGCTGGGACAATGGCCAAGCCAGGCGCAAGATCACGCCCGCGCGAGGCGCGGCAACGCGGACGCGGTCATGCCGGGCGCTCCGCCGGAAAGTGCTCGCGCCAGTGCCGCGCGATATCGATTCCCCGGCAGAACCACACGCCGTCGGTGCGGCGCATATGCTCCAGGAGTCGGACGAGTCCGACGGCGCGCGCCGGCCGTCCGATCAACCGGTCGTGCAGGCCGATCGACAGCAGCTTCGGCGAACCGGCACGGCCTTCGTCGACCAGGAGATCGAAGGCGTCGCGCATGTAGCTGAAGAAGTCGTCCGCCGTCGAGAATCCAGAATTCTCATTGAACCGGTTGTCATTGGTTTCGAACGAGTAGGGGATCACCAGATGCGATCCGTCCGGCCCGGATACCCAATACGGCAATTCGTCCGCGAGTGAATCGCGATCGTACAAGAAGCCGCCTTGCTCCAAATGGAGACGGCGCGTGTTGGTACCGGGGCGGCCGGTCATCCAACCCAAGGGGCGCTCGCCCGCCAGCTTGGTCAGACTTTCGACCGTGCGACGGATGTGTTCGCGCTCGACGTCTTCGGGGACTTCGCCATAGTCGATCCAGCGGTAGCCATGGCTGACGATCTCATGACCGCGTGCGAGAAACGCCTGCGCCAGCGCAGGGTGCTGCTCCAAGGCGCGCACGACGGCCAGCACGCTGACCTGCACGTCATACTTCGCGAAGATGTCCAGAACGCGCCAGATGCCGCGACGGCTGCCATATTCGAAGACGGATTCGACCAACGGGTCGCTGCGGCCGGGCTTCTCGGGCACGCAGATGTCGTTGAGCATGCCCTCCGAACCATCGTCGCCATTGGCGAGGGTCCGTTCGCCGCCGCCCTCGAAGTTCAGATTGAAATTGACCGCGATGACGGCGCCGTTCGGCCAGCGCGGATCCGGCAGATGCTCGCCATAGCCGACGAAATCGCGGCCGGAGCCGTTGTCTTGCCTATCGGCCATGCGTCATTCTCCGTGACGGCCTTCACGCCGCCCGTTTCAGGTCTTCCGCGAACGGGTCGTAGCCAAAGAACCAGCCGGTGTCGGTCGGATGCTTCAGCCAGGAATTTTCCTCGGAGATGCGCTGGATCTCGCCGACCCGGGGGATGCGAATGCGTTCATAGGCCGCGAACGCCCGTTGCGGCGTGTCATACGCGGCGAGGGCGAGCGACAGGATCGCGGCATCTTCGATCGCCATGGATCCGCCGGCGGCCATGAACGGCCGCACGGCATGACAGGCATCGCCGAGCAGGACGACAGCGTCCTGGCTCCAGGTGTCGTTGCGCGCGATATCGCAGATCGGAAGAATCTGCACCTCCTCGGCGGCCTCGATCAGGCCGGTCAGATCCGGATGAAAACTGGCGAACGCGTCCAGGAACTGGTCATGGGTCCACAGCGAAGGCTCGCTGTCGGCGGTCCAGTTGGGATCCGGGGTGGCGCCCATGACGTAGATCTCGTCGCGGCGCGAGGTCATGTAGTAGGCGAGGGCGTGCCGGTCGGGGCCCCACCATTTCGTGCAGTCGCGCATGAACATGCCGTTGGCGCGCGACGCCGGAAACACCGCCCGTTGCGCGATGCGGCCGGTGTAGCGCAACTCCCGGCGGCCAAACACGGCATCGCGCAGCGACGAGCGGATGCCGTCCGCGCCGACGACTATGTCGGCCTCCTCGGTGTGGCCATTGGCGAAGACGAGCCGTACGGCGGTGCCGGCCGGCTCCACGCCGGTGAGCGCATGCTCGAAACGGATCGTGCCGTCCGGAAGAGCCGACCTCAATACGTCATGAAGATCGGCGCGATGGATGTTGACAAAGGGGCCGCCAAACTCCGCTTCTGTCTCGGCGTCGAACCGCAGTTCGTTGAGGACCTCGCCGGTGTCCCATTTGCGACTGACGAAGGCGTCCGGCTTGATGCCGCTGGCCACATAGGGCGCTTCAATGCCGATGCGCCGCATCACCCGCGCAATGCTGGCGCCGAGAACGATGCCGGCGCCAATGCGGTGGAACTGGGAAGCCTGCTCGAACACCGTGACGCGATAGCCCTGCCGTTGCAGCAGGCCGGCCAGGCATAAGCCGCCGAGGCCGGCGCCGACGATCGCAATTCTCGCTTCTCGATCCATTAAATTCTCGCCGCTGCTTGATTATTCTATATAGAACGATATGCCGGCTTCAAGGGCTAATTCGATGGGGTCGAAAGCTCTTTCGGTGGCGATTATGCCGTCCGAAAACGAAATAGTGCCCTTTCCGGCGCACATTTGGCCGCTGGGTTGGTGGTTTGCGTTCCCGATCAGGGCAACTAAAGTCGATTTGTTCGGTAGCGAATAGCGGCGACCTCAAGGGTGTGCGAATGATCAAAGCAAGGCTCGGTGTCCCCGATCTCGTGTCCAACTCGTACTTTCCGGCCATCGCGGCCGTCGAACTGGGCTTCTTCAAGCGTGAAGGCGTCGACGCTGAAATCGACCTGATCTATCCCAGCAATCGCACGTTCGAGTGTTTGCGAAATCGCAGGGTGGATTTTGTCGCGGCGCCTGCGCATTCGGTGCTGGCAGCTTTCCCGAACTGGAAGGGAGCGAAGCTGATCGCGTCTGTCGGGCAGGGGACATATTGGCTGCTCATCATGAACCGGAAACTTGGCATTGCGCCGGGTGATCTTGATGCTCTTAAGGGGCTTCGCATCGGCGCCGCGCCCTTTGTCGAGCTTTCGTTTCGTCAGCTTCTGATCGATGAAGGTTACGTGCTGGAGCGCGACAACATCCAGATCGTCGAGGTCCCGGGCGCCAAGGAGCCCGGCGTCTCGTTCGGGATCGCGGCGGCGCAAGCCCTTGAGGCGGACAAGCTGGATGGATTCTGGGCAAATGGCCTCGGCGCCGAGACCGCAATACGCGCCGGCGTCGGCAGTGTCGTTCTGGATGTTCGGCGAGGGTTGGGACCCGCAGCGGCGTTCGATTACACGTTTCCGGCGCTTGTCACCAGCGAAGCCGCGCTGGCGGCCGACCCTGAACTGATCGCCGCCGGTGTGCGCGCGATCACGGCGGCGCAAGCCGCGCTGCGTGCCGACGTCCGTCTGGCCACCAAAGTCGGTGAGGCGCTGTTTCCGGCAGCTGAGGCCGCCATGATCGCGGACGTGATCCAGCGCGATCTGCCGTATTACGCACCGCATATCTCGGAGAAGTCCTTCGCAGGCCTCAATCGCTTCGCGGCCGGCTTTGGCCTTTTGACCGCGCCGGCCAAATACGAAGATGTCGTGACGAGCGAGTTCCGGCCGATCTGGGACGAGGTATCGGCGCCTTAAGACGGATCGTCAGGGCGTCCAGGTGACGGCTTTGCGTTCGAGGAATTCCAGCGCGTAGAACAGCAGGATGCTGATAATCGTCAGCGCGATAATCGCTGCGAACGCCAGCGGCGTCTGCGACTGCGACGTCGACATGAGGATGAGATAGCCCAATCCTTCCTGTGCGGCGACGAACTCTCCGATCACCGCGCCGATGACCGCAAAAGTGATGGCAACCTTGCAGCCGGTGAAGAACGCCGGCAGAGCCGCCGGCACCCTCAGGCGCCATAGGATCGCGCGCTGCGAAGCGCCGAGCGAGCGCATCAGGTCCAGCATCGACTTCGGCACGCTCTCAAATCCGGCCACGACATTGACGAGGACGGGGAAGAAGCACACCAGAACCACGATCACGATCTTGGGCCATTCGGTAAAGCCGAACCAAAGCGTCACCAGCGGTGCGAGTGCAACTTTGGGAACCGACTGAAGCGCGAGAATGGCCGGGTAAAGCAGCTTCCGTCCCCACGCGCTGAAGGCGATCAGGCAGGCCAGAGGCAGCGACAGCGCCAGCGCGAGCAGGAAGCCGAGGATGGTCTCGCGTGTGGTCACGATCGAATGCGACAAAAGCTCGGGCGCCCACTGCATGGCGGCGGCGGCGATCGTCGTTGGCGCCGGCAGCATCCAGAGCGGAATTTTGAGCGTGCGCACGAGAACTTCCCAGCCGACCAGGGCCGCGATGTAGACCAGCGGCGTCACGACGCGATTTGCGATCGCAGGGAACGTCACGACACGTCCTGGCGGCCAAAGATGAGCTGGCGCACTTGCTGTTTGATCTCCTGAAATACGGGGTCCTGCGACGTTCGCATCGTTCGCGGCCGCGGCAGCTTGATCGGGATGTCCGCCACAATTCTCCCCGGCCGGTGCGACATGACCAGGATGCGATCTCCGAGCAGAATCGCCTCCTCGATGTCATGTGTGATCAGGAACGCGGTGCGGCCCAACTCGTCCCATAATCGGGAGAGCTCCAGCGACAGCTCTTCGCGCGTCAGCGCGTCGAGGGCGCCAAACGGCTCGTCGAGCAACAGGAAGCGCGGGTTGGCCAGCATGGCACGGCAGAACGCGGCACGCTGCTTCATGCCGCCGGAAAGCATCTGCGGCTTGTGATGGACGAAGTCCTTCAGGCCGGTCAGCTCTAGCAGATACTGCGCGCGCTTTTCCGAAGCCTGCTTCGGCAAGCTCAGGATGTCCGCCGGAAGCAGGACGTTCTGCAGCACCGTCAGCCAGGGAAACAGTACATGGTCCTGGAAGATGATGCCGACTTCATACGTCGGGCTTTCGAGCGGCGTTCCATAGCGAAGCATCGTTCCGCTGGTCGCCGGATCCAGGCCGGCGATCAGCCGCAGTAATGTCGACTTCCCGCATCCCGACGGGCCGACCACCGAGACGAAGCTGCCATTGTCGATGACGAGATCGATCGGACCGAGCGCGTCGACCCGCTGACCACGGTTGTCATCAAAGACTTTGGTGACCCCTTTCAACGAGAGGACAGGCACTCCGCCTGTCTCCCCTTTTGCTAGATGTGGCCCACTTGCCGCATGGCCGTCTTGCAGGCTCATTCAACAAATCCGTCGACGAAGAGGTCCGCGGGCGCCACCGGGTTGTTGAGCTTGAAGTACGTGCTGATTACGTTGACGGTTTCCTGCACGCGCGCGGGATCGATCTTGCCCATCGGGTAGTCCTTGATGGTCGCCAATTGGGCGACCATCCGCGTCTCGCCTTCGATCACCTGCACGGAAAGCTGCTTCTGGTGCTTGTTCATGATGACGCCCGCTTCCGCCGGATCGGCGAAGGCCTGCTTCATGCCTTTGATCGTGGCGCGGACAAAGGCGCGCACCATCGCAGGATTTTCCGCGATGGTCTTCTCGGTGGCGATCAGGCCGTTGCCGTAATAGCTCAGCCCGACATCCTTATAGGCGAGCGCCCTGACGCCTTCGGGCGCCGTCGCGGCGGCAAGAAGCGGCTCGCCGACCAGGAACTGACCGATGGCGTCCGCGCGCTTCGATGCGAGGATCGAGGGCAGGGCGGCGCTGTCGGCCGCCACCCATTTGACTTTGCTTTCGTCGATGCCGGCCGCCTTGGCGTAGGCCGGGAAGATGAGGCGGATGGAGCCCGCCGCCGTCTCGGCCAGTGTCTTGCCCTCGAGATCTTTCGGCGTCCGGATGCTGCTGCTTTCCAGGACGAACAGGGCCTGCGGCGGCTGCACATAAACGACAGAGACCAGCTTCACTGGCACGCCGTCATTGCCGCGGGCAAGAACGAGCGATCCGGCGTCCGCGAAACCGATGGTCGCCGCATTGGCGGCGACTTTCTTGATCGCGTCGCCCGAACCCTGGCCGCGCAGGATGGTGACGTTCAGTCCCTCGTCTTTGTAGAAGCCTTTTTCGAGGGCGACGTAGAAGTACGAATGCCGGCCATTGAATCCGAAATCGGTAATCAGGCTGATGTCCGCGGCCGGTGCCTGGGGCACCGCGAGTGTCACGAGGGCGGTGAGTGCACCCATGAACGTGGCAACGCATTTCTTGGTCATGGATCGGTGCTCCTTTGCCGCGGATGGAACCGGTGTGCTGGCGCGGCCAGCGACGACCGTTCGCTATCGAATAAAAATCATATGCGCTGCACAAAAGTCCGTCACGCCTCGATTCTGGGCAGGCGGTGCACCATTTGATGGCGCATTTCGAGGAGCTCTATGACCCCAATGGTGTAATGACCGGCTGTCAGCGACAGTGGGATCGTGCCCGGGCGGCCAGGCCGGCAATTGCCGCGTTAAACTCGCCTCACGCATATTGTGCCCTCCGGGAGGGCAGTCCTATTGTTCGGCTGCTAACGAACAGCCACTCTTGCGACATGGGTCGAGCACGTCATGGGGAATGAGACCGAGCCGCGGGGCGGGCGCAAACGGAGGATTCCGGAAAATGCCGCGCGGGCGCACGTCGAAAAGATCGTCGCCCAGTGGCAGACCGAACGGCCGGACATCAATCCTGATCCGGTGCGGATTTACGGCCTGATCGGTCGCATTCAGACCCAGGCGACGGCCTGCATCGATGACGTGCTGGCGCCCTACAAGCTTGTGCGAGGAACGTTCGACGTTTTGACCGCTCTTCGTCGTGCCGGTGCGCCGTATAGCCTGTCGCCGAAGGAATTGACGCAGTTTCTGCTGTTAAGCGGTGCCGGGCTGAATAGTCGCCTGAACAAGCTGGAACGGCTGCACTATATTGCTCGATTGCCTGAACCCTCTGATCGTCGCAGCTTGCGGATTCAGCTCACCGTCTCGGGAGAAGGGGCCATTAACGCGGCGATCCCTCGTGTCTTTGAAATCCAGTGGCAATTATTGTCGGCGCTCGACAGTGAAAATCGCAATGCATTGGCTGAAAATCTCGCCCGTTTCGCGGACACGATAGATGCTCATACGTCAACCGGTTGATCGCTTCGCCGACCAGATGCCGGCCTCGATAGATCTGATTTAGCTCCCGATCTGAACGGGGCCGGCTTGCGCGGCGGTGGCCGGCCGGCGCACATTGCCGGGCGGGCTCTGCTGACGGGGGAATTTGACATGAGCATTTCGCGCAGGTTTGCGCCGGGCGCTGCCTTGCTGTGCCTTGGCTTGCTGTATCTTGGCGGCCCGTTGGGCGCGCTGGCCCAGAGTTTCGAGCAGCCGCCGTCCTTCAGTCCGGACAAGATTCCCGGGCTGCGGCCGAGCGGTCCGAATTATACGGTCAAGAGTCCGGTGCGCAGCGACGGGTTGTTGCGGGTCTATGTGCTGGCCACGTCCTATGGCGACATCACCGTGCATGGCGACCAGATGCTGCGGATGCGGCTCAACGAGCTGGTCGCGTTGGCCGAACTGGAAAAGGTCAGCGGCTCGGAATCGTTTTCCAAGGCGCTGGTTGAAGCCGGCATCTCGCCGGTCAAATACACCGGCCGGCTGATCACCAATCCGATCGGCACCGTCGGCGACACGCTGGCCGGCGTCGGCGCGCTGTTCGGCAGGCTTGGGTCGGGCGTCGCCAATGCAGGCAAGACGCAGGACGATCCGATGGCCGGTCTGCTCGGTGTCACCGCCCAGAAGCGGCAACTCGCGGCAAAATTCGGCGTCGATCCCTACACCGATTTCGTGCCGCTGAACGCCAAGCTCAACCAATTATCGGAAGCCGCCGCGTTGGGCGGACTGGTGGTCACCGGCGCCCTGATGGCGATTCCCGGCGCCGCCGGCGTCGTGGTGTCGAATCTGTCGACGGCCTACAAGCTCGGCGACATCGGCATCGAAGAACTGGCGCGCAATTACACAGCGGCGCAGATCCTCGATCTGAACCGGCAGCGTCTTAACGCGATGGGCGTCGATCGTACGCTGGCCGAGGAGTTACTCGCCAACCGCGCCTATACGCCGATCGACCTCGCCGCGATGGTGGCGGCGCTGGACAGCATGACCGGCGTGCCGGGCCGCGAATTGTTCGTCGCGCGGGCCGCGGCCGCGAATGGCCGCTCCATCGCCTACTTCATGCGCCGGCAGGCCGAATTGCTCGCGGACGACAACGCGCGCACGCGATCCTTGACGCGGTTTGTGTCGCTCGGCGGCTATCCGTTCAATGTCACCCGCGACGGCCGGATCACCGGACTGATGCCGGTCGACGCGCTGTCATGGACGCAGGGCACCGCGACCGGCTTTACCAATGCCAGCCGGGACCGCGAGGCAATGGCGCCGACCGCCCGCGCCGAACTGCGCATCACCGGGCAGGCCACCGCGACCGCCAAGAAGCAGATGCAGCAGCTCGGATGGACGGTGGTGGAGAACGCGCGATAGTTAAAGCCTTAGAGATCTTCAAACGTTTTCGGCCTTCAATCGGCCTCATGGTGAGGGCGCTCCGAAGGAGCGCGTCTCGAACCATGGGGCCGCCCCCGCCCTTCGAGACGCATGGCTTCGCCATGCTCCTCAGGGTGAGGGCGGATCGAATCCGGAAGCTTTGAAAAGGCCCCGCTACGCGGCCTTCTTCAGATGCGCGTCGCGGACCATCCATTCATGGACCTGCCCGCAGGCCGGACAGCGCGCCCGCAACTTGTTCATGCGAATGCGGAGCAGAGTGCCGATCTCCGATTCGATACCGACATCGACTTCCTGCCCGGTGGCCGGGCATTCGAATTCGAGACGTTCCATCGCGACCTCCGTGTTGGGGGTGCCCTCGATCTGGAACAATGATCGCGCGAGCTGTCGGTTCCATAGCGTCGGCAAGGATTTTCGCGGCATGTCGGCGGCTAAACTTCGCGATCGTAATAAGGTATTGGGGTAGATGAAAGCCGGTGCTATGCGCGTTACGCCGTATCCAGGTCACTGCATCATCGGTAAAACCAACCGGCTGTAACCGCCAGTTTCACGATAAGTCGGGGAGAGTTGAATGTGGCCGGATCGCCGCCTGCTGGCGCTGCTGCAAACCGAGCATCCGATCATCCAGGCGCCGCTGGCCGGCGCGACGGATTTCGAAATGGTCGCCGCCGCTTCTGAAGCGGGCGGGCTCGGGTCGCTGCCCTGCGCGATGCTGTCGGCCGAGCAGGTGTACGATCAGGTCGAAAAAATCCGCGCCCGCACCGATAAGCCGTTCAATCTGAACTTCTTCTGTCACACGCCGCCGCGTCCGGATAACGCCCGGGAGGCCGCGTGGCGGGATCGGCTCGCACCTTATTATACGCAGTTGGGCCTCGATCCGAACGCCCCGGTCAAGGTGGCGGCTCGCGCGCCGTTCGACACCGCGCTCTGCGACGCGGTGGTTGCGCTGCAGCCGAAGGTCGCGAGTTTTCATTTCGGATTGCCTGATCCGGCGCTGCTCGACCGGGTCAAGCGCGCCGGCTGCGTGGTGCTCAGCTCGGCCACCACGGTGGAAGAAGCGCGCTGGCTGGTCGCGCATGGTGCCGATGCGATCATTGCGCAGGGCTATGAGGCCGGCGGTCATCGCGGCATGTTTCTGACCGACAATATCGCCAGTCAGGCCGGCACCTTTGCGCTGGTGCCGCAGATCGCGGATGCCGTCGATGTGCCGGTGATCGCGTCCGGCGCGATCAGCGATGCGCGGGGCATTGCGGCGGCGTTCGCGCTCGGCGCCGCCGGTGTGCAGATCGGCACGGCGTATCTGTTCTGTCCGGAGGCCAAGATATCGGCGCCGCATCGCGCGGCGTTGAAAGCGGGCCGCGACGACGGCACCGCGCTGACCAATCTGATGACTGGCCGTCCCGCCCGCGGCTTTTATAACCGCGTGATGCGCGACATCGGCCCGATCTCCGACGTGGCGCCGGAATTCCCGCTGGCGGCCGTGGCGCTGGCGCCGCTGCGCGCCAAGGCGGAAAGCCAGGGTTCCGGCGATTTCTCGCCGCTATGGTCGGGTCAGGCATCGGCCCTGGGCCGGGAATTGCCGGCCGCCGAACTGACCCGGACGCTGGCAGCCGAGGCCCTGGACCGGATGCGCGGCCTCGGCGGGCAGGGCTGACGTCTGGTAATGCCTCCGGCGGGCCATTGCCGTGCTAAAACGGCCTCTGCTATAGCCGCTTGTAGCCAGCGCCAGTCGCGCAGCACATTGGGATACCCATGTCCGTCGACGACAAGACCGTTCGCCGCATTGCCCATCTGGCCCGTATCGCGGTCGCCGAGGACGAGGTCGCGCATCTGCGCGGCGAGCTCAATGCGATGCTGGCCTTCGTCGAACAACTGTCCGAGGTCGATGTCTCCGGCGTCGAGCCGATGACCTCGGTGACGCCGATGCGGATGAAGTCGCGGGACGACGTCATTACCGACGGCGAAATCCCGGACGATATCGTCAGGAACGCACCTGCGCGCGAGGATCATTTCTTCGTGGTGCCGAAGGTGGTCGAATGACATGTGCATGATGTGCGAGCAGGAAGCCCTGTACGACGCCTACCAGGAATATGTCGCCCGCAAGGAAGCCGAGGCGGCCGCCAAGGGCAAGACTTCAAAGAACGTGTCGTTCAAGGCGGAAGCAATCGAGGACGACGGGCCGGACGAATTGACGTTGGTTCACGCGCCACCCGCCGCACCACCCAAGAACAATTGAGCCCATCGTGACCGATCCGACCTCCCTGACGCTGGCCGAGGCCCGCGACGCCCTGCGCGGCAAGAAACTGAGTGCCCGCGAACTGACCGACGCGCATCTTGGTGCGATGGAGGCGGCGCGTCCGCTGAATGCCTATGTCCTGGAAACGCCGGATCAGGCGCGCGCCATGGCGGACCAGGCCGATGTGCGCCTCCGCGCGGGCGAGGCGAGGGCGCTCGACGGCATTCCGCTCGGCATCAAGGATCTGTTCTGCACCCAGGATGTCCGCGCCACCGCCGGCTCGCGCATTCTCGAAAACTTCGTGCCGACCTATGAGTCGACCGTCACGGCCAATCTGTGGCGCGACGGCGCGGTGATGCTCGGCAAGTTGAACAATGACGAGTTCGCGATGGGCTCGTCGAACGAGACATCATATTTCGGGTCCGTGGTGTCGCCGTGGCGGCGCGTGGGGTCGGACACCAAACTGGTGCCAGGCGGTTCGTCCGGCGGTTCGGCGGCGGCGGTCGCGGCTCATCTCTGCCTCGGCGCCACCGCGACCGACACCGGCGGCTCGATCCGCCAGCCGGCGGCGTTTACCGGCACGGTCGGCGTGAAGCCGACTTATGGCCGCTGCTCGCGCTGGGGCGTGGTCGCGTTCGCGTCGTCGCTCGATCAGGCTGGGCCGATCGCCCGCACCGTGCGCGACTCGGCGATCCTGCTGCGCTCGATGGCCGGCCACGATCCGAAAGACACCACCTCGGTCGATATTGCGGTGCCGGACTATGAAGCCGCGATCGGTAAGTCCGTGAAGGGCATGAAGATCGGCATCCCGAAAGAGTATCGGGTGCCCGGCATGTCGGACGAGATCGAGAAGCTGTGGGAGCAGGGCAAGCAGTGGCTCAAGGAAGCCGGTGCCGAACTGGTCGAGGTGTCGCTGCCGCACACCAAATACGCGCTGCCGGCCTATTACATCGTGGCGCCGGCCGAGGCCTCGTCGAATCTCGCGCGCTATGACGGCGTGCGTTACGGTTTGCGGGTCAACGGCCGCGACATCACCGAGATGTACGAGAAAACCCGGCGCGAAGGCTTCGGTGAAGAGGTCCGCCGCCGCATCATGATTGGCACCTATGTTCTGTCGGCCGGCTATTACGATGCGTATTATGTGCGCGCGCAAAAAGTCCGTACGCTGATCAAGCAGGACTTCGAGACCTGCTTCGCCAACGGCGTGCACGCGATGCTTACACCGGCGACGCCGTCGGCCGCATTCGGCATCGGCGAAAAAGGCGGGGCCGATCCGGTCGAGATGTATCTCAACGACGTGTTCACGGTGACGGTGAACATGGCCGGCTTGCCCGGCATCGCGGTGCCGGGCGCCGTCGATGTGCAGGGCCTGCCGCTCGGCCTGCAACTGATCGGCCGGCCGTTCGACGAAGAGAGCCTGTTCTCGCTCGGCCAGGTGATCGAAGACGCCGCCGGGCGGTTCACGCCGACGAAATGGTGGTAGGGCGACGATGCCGACGCAGGTTCTCCGCCAACTTTTGATCACCGCGTACGATGCCTACGATCAAGGCCTGCGTGGTTTCGTTGCCGAACTGTTCGACGATGACATTGAGTGGACCATGCATTGTCCGCAGGAGGCGCTGCCGATTCCGAACCGGCTGCGCGGCAAGGTGGCCGTGCTTGAAGCGCTGAAGCGGATCGACGAGGTCGTCGAGATCGTTCGCAATGAACTTGTGTTCATGGCGGTCGATGGCGAAACCGCCGCGGTGATCTGCGACCGCACCCTGCGCCAGCGTGCGACCGGCCGCATCATGCGCTACAAGATAGCCGCCTTTCATCGCTTCCGCGATGGCCGGATCATCGAATATCAGGGCTTCGCCGACGGCATCGACATATTGCAGCAAACGCTGGGTCGCGAAGTGGAAATTCCGGCCGCTTATCCGAGCTGATTTTGGCGCGCGGCGTGTTAACCTTGTCGGATGCGCTCAAAAATAGCCACCCCTGGCTTGCTTGACGGGGTTGGACCCGTGCGCCGATATAGATCGGAACGGGGCTTGTTCCGGCGATGCGTAGGGTTGTCACAGGCGTTCGTGGCTTGCTGCTGGCGGCGCTCGTCGGCGGCTGCGCGTCGATTCATAACGAGCCAATCAATGTGCCGCTGGGCGCCGAACGCATCGCGCAGGCCGCGCTGATCGGCCGCGAAGGCTCGACCTACGCCGAAGAGATGATGATCGGGCTCGCCTTTTCGGGCGGCGGCACCCGCGCGGCGGCATTCTCGTTCGGGGCGCTGCAGGAACTCGAACGCACCCGGCTGCCGGCCCGGATGGGGCAGGGCTCGCTGCTCGACCGTATCGACTTCGTGTCCGGCGTCTCCGGCGGCTCGGTGTCGGCGGCCTATTTCGCGTTGAAGAAGCGCGACGCGATGGCCGACTTCCGCGAGAAATTCCTGCTGCGCGATGCCGAGGAGGCGCTGCGCACGCGGGTCAGCGTGGTCAACCTGTCGCGGGCGCTGGGCGGCGGCATCAACGATTCCACCGGCTTCACACGCTGGCTTGACGAAAGCCTGTTCCACGGCGCGACCTTCATGGAATTCGCCGGCGAACGCCGGCCGCGCCTGTGGATCAATGCCTCCGACATCTACAATCGCACGCCGTTCGTGTTCGGGCGCACCACCTTCGCGGCGATGTGCAGCGATCTCGGCGCCTATCCGCTGGCCGATGCGGTCGCCGCGTCTGCGGCCGTGCCGGTGGTGTTCGCGCCGATCGTGATCAAGACCTATCCGGGGCAATGTCCGGTACCGCTGCCGCCCTGGGTCGAGCGCGCGCGCACCAACCCGGCATCGCCGCCGCTGCTGAAAGCTTTCGCCGAAGCAACCACGCGCTACCATGACGGCTCGATGCCCTACATCAAACTGCTGGACGGCGGCCTCGTCGACAATTTCGGCCTGTCGGGGTTCACCATCGCGCGGCTGTCGGCCGATACGCCGTATGGTCCGCTGACGCCCGAGCAGGCCGTGAAACTGCGCCGCGGGCTGTTCATGGTGATCGATGCGGGGCGCGGCCCGTCCGGCAATTGGAATCAGGCGGTCGAAGGGCCGAGCGGCCCGGATCTGGTGATGGCGGCGGCCGACACCGCGATCGATGCCAGCGTGCGCTCCAGCTTCACGGCGTTCTCGCAGACCACCGTGGAGTGGCAGTCGTCACTGATCCGCTGGCGCTGCGGTCTGTCGGCGGCCGAGCGCAGACGCCTCGGCGCGCCGGCCAATTGGAACTGCCGCGACATCCGCTTCGTGGTCGGGCGTGTCGGCTTCGATCAGTTGGGCCCGCAGCGCGCCGCGCAACTCGACAAGGTGCCGACGCGCTTCAAGCTGCCGCCCGACCAGGTCGATGCGCTGATCGAGGCCGGCGGCGAGGCGCTGCGGGCCAGCCCGACCTTCCGCGGCTTCGTCGGCAGTCTCTAGTTCCCCCATCCTCCGAAAATGCCTAGGCTAGGACCGGGAGGAACCATGTTCAGAGCGGCGATGGTTTGCGGGTTTGCGATTTTGATGGCCGTGACGGGCTCTGCCGTCCTGGCGCAAACCGGTGCGCCGCCAAACGTCGTTCCGGGGCCGCAGGCTGGCGGTACCAAATCTCTCTGGCCCCAACCCGGCGCTCCACAATCCTTGCCCGAGATCTTGCCCCAGGCCGCCGGAAAGCGCGCGACGCCGCAACCTGGCGCGCAGCGAATCTTTGTGACGCCACCCGCCGCCCCCGGCGGATATTCGGAACAGCCGTTTTCAGAATCGGAGCTGCTGGCCGGAAAGCGGATGACCGAAGCCGAATGCACGGCGCAGCCGAGCGCGGTTTGGGTGATGGTCGGCAAGACCGGTGAATGCATCGCGTATTATCACGCGGTGCCCGCCGCTGTGGCGACCAGCGCGGTGGGCGGCGCTCCGACCGCCAGTGCGGCGACCGCCAATGCGGCGGCCGGTAGCGCGACGTCCGCCAGCGCGACGGGCGGTGATGCGCCCAGCTCTGTCATCGTCTTCATCTCAAGCGACGTCGTGTTGGTGAATGGACGTGGCGAGGTCAAGCCATTCTCGTTCTACGCCAAAACCACGCCGAACCGGACGCAGGTCGAGAGCGCCAACTGGTCGCGCGGCCTGCGTCTGCCGTATCTGATGATTGCCCGGCCCGGCACCTATGGGTCGTCCGGGAATCACGTGGAGCGGCGCAGCGAGCGTGAGATCGCCGTCGTGTCGGCCGCGCTCGATGCCATCAAGGCACGCCATAACTATCAGCGCCTGCACCTTGCGGGCTATGCTGAGGGCGCGCATACGGCCGCGATGTTGATGACACGTCGCGACGATCTGGGCTGCGTGGTGCTGGCCAGTGGTCTCCTGTCGATCAAACAATACTTGGCCGAACAAGGCCGCACCGCCGATTGGACCGGCAACAAGAATCCGCTCGATCCGGCCGGGACGCGCGACCGGATCGTGCGCCAGTCCGCCTTGCGTGTGCTGGTCATGACCGACCCCGACGATCTGGTGATTTCGGCACGTTCGCAGACCGCCTACGTCCGCCATCTGGACGGTTTGCCGATCCGACAGATTTTCAGCGCCGCGCCCGATCCCGGGGCCCACGGTTTGCTCAATCAGGCGCGGCAGATGACGGCCGATTGCGCCAAAGGCCTCTCCGACGATTCGATCCGGCAAAAATACGAAAACAAAGTGCCGGCGGAGCCGCCGGATGCCGATGACCCGCCGCTGCATCGGCCCGACACGCTGCGCCGCGAACTCTCCATCAGTGAGGCCCAATGTGGAGCGCTCAAGACGGCGCTGTGGCTGACCGTCGACGGACGCAAGCTGTGCATTCGCTATTGGATGTCGGCGGCGGGCAGCACCAGGACCGAACCGCTGGTGTTCTTCGATGGCGATCTCGGCTCGAACGACAACGGCCGGCTGGCGCTCAATCCAGCCGCCGAACGGGTCAGCGCCGGACAGATACAGCGCATTGCCCATCTCTGGTCGCGCAACTATGGCGGTCCCTATGTGGAATTGGCCCGCGTCGGCACCCTCGGCTCGTCTGGCTCGCATACGAAAGATCGACGCACATTGTTCGAGGTTCGTGTGGCGATGGCCGCGCTGGACGCCCTGAAGGCGAAGTTCGGCTGGACCCGGCTGCATGTGGTCGGTCAATCCGGCGGCGGACATACGGTGGCCGGGCTGGCGCGCCAGCGCGACGATATCGGCTGCGCGGTGATGGCCTCGGGCGCGATCGCGGTGAAGCTGTCGCATCTCTATCGCGGGGCCGTGGTCGGAGACATCATCAGGTCGAAATATGACCCTTATGATCAGATTCTGGACAAGCCATACCCGCCAAAACTGCGGATGATCGTAATGTCCGATCCTAACGACCGCATTGTGTCATATGCCTCGCAGGCGGCCTTCGTGACGCTTGCCAAGCTGCATAACGCATCGATCCTGCATCTTCTGACCGATGCCAGCGACAAGGATCACCACGGCCTGGCGGGCGCGGGAATTCGGGCGGCGACCGATTGCGCCAAGGGCGTCAACGATCAAGAGCTGATCAAGCTTCATCAGAACACCACGGCGCGGGTCGCCCGCTTTTGAGCGGAGTTGGCCCGGACTAAACTCGGCGTTGCCCCCCTTGGCGGGGGGCACGCAACCCCATATTCATGCCCACGGAGCATTTCCAGGCGAAGCGGGAACCGGTTCGCCGCGGGAAATGCGATCAGACAAGATTGTCAGGCAGGCTGACGCACACCGATCTCTTTGTTCGAGGACCGACATGAACGCTCCGGCACGACCCGACAAGCTCATTCGCGGCGCCACCGGCGACTGGGAAATCGTCATCGGCTTGGAGATCCATGCGCAGGTCACCTCGCAGGCCAAGCTGTTCTCCGGGGCCGCGACCGCGTTCGGCGGCGAGCCGAACTCGCATGTCTCGCTGGTCGACGCCGCGATGCCCGGCATGCTGCCGGTGATCAATGCCGAGTGCGTCCGACAGGCGGTGCTGACCGGCCTCGGCCTGAACGCGCAGATCCATCTGCGCTCGGTGTTCGACCGCAAGAATTATTTCTATCCGGACCTGCCGCAGGGCTATCAGATCAGCCAGTACAAATCCCCGGTGGTCGGGGAGGGAGAGGTGATCGTCGACCTGCCGGACGGCGAGAGCATCACGGTCGGCATCGAGCGGCTGCATCTGGAGCAGGACGCCGGCAAGAGCGTGCACGACCAGCATCCGACGCTGTCCTATGTCGACCTCAACCGTTCCGGCGTCGCGCTGATGGAGATCGTCTCCAAGCCGGATCTGCGCTCGTCGGAGCAGGCCAAGGCCTTCGTGACCAAGCTGCGCTCCATCCTGCGCTACCTCGGCACCTGCGACGGCGACATGGAGAAGGGGAGTCTCCGCGCCGACGTCAATGTCTCGGTGCGCCGCCCCGGCGAACCGCTCGGCACCCGCTGCGAGATCAAGAACGTGAACTCGATCCGCTTCATCGGTCAGGCGATCGAGCACGAGGCGCGCCGTCAGGTCGACATTATCGAGGACGGCGGCACCATCGTGCAGGAAACCCGGCTGTTCGACCCGAACAAGGGCGAGACGCGGGCGATGCGCAGCAAGGAAGAGGCGCACGACTACCGTTACTTCCCGGATCCGGACCTGCTGCCGCTGGAACTGACGCCGGACTACGTGGAAGACCTGAGAGGGCAACTGCCGGAACTGCCCGACGACAAGAAGGCGCGCTTCGTGCGCGAGCTCGGCCTGTCGGTCTACGATGCCGACGTGCTGGTCGCCGAGCGTGCCAACGCGGCATTCTTCGAAGCCGTGCTGGTGAAACAGGATGGCAGCCCGCGCGACGCCAAGGCGGCCGCGAACTGGGTGATCAACGAACTCACCGGGCGTCTGAACAAGGAAGGCCGCGACATCGCGGCCTCGCCGGTGTCCGCCGCGCAGCTCGGTACGCTGCTCGATCTGATCGGTGAAGGTACGATCTCCGGCAAAATCGCCAAGGATCTGTTTGAAATCCTGTGGTCGGAAGGCGGCGACCCGCGAGAACTGGTCGAAGCGCGCGGTTTGAAGCAGGTGACGGATGTCGGCGCGATCGAGAAGGTGATCGCCGAGATCGTCGCCGCCAATCCGGACAAGGCCGCGCAGGCGAAAGAAAAGCCGGCGATGATCGGCTGGTTCGTGGGGCAGGTGATGAAGGCGTCGGGCGGCAAAGCCAACCCGCAGGCCGTCAACGATCTGCTCAAGCGCAAGCTCGGCATCGCCGACTAACATCATCGGGTCGCTCGTCGCCGCTATGAGCGGTGCGATGCTGAGGTGCGATGCCCCTGGCGACGCGCGCGTGCGGCGCGCTCGCGGGTCATCGTCGATCGGATTTTGCGTCGCACGCCACCTCGTGC
>JAQGJU010000153.1 GCA_028290465.1 Xanthobacteraceae bacterium
CTCCCACAGCCAACAACTGTCATCCTGAGGTGCGAGCGTAGCGAGCCTCGAAGGATGTACGGCCAGGGTTTGCAACATGGGCCGTTCATCCTTCGAGGCCCGGCTCCGCCGGGCACCTCAGGATGACGGAGAGAGTGAGCGATCGTCGCTACCGTCGCGACTACTACTTTAACCCATTCGTCTTCGCCACATGCGCCCGCACGGTCTTGAGCACCTCGGGTAGGATCGCGCGCAGTTCCGGCCCGGTCATGCCGGGCTTTATCCGCGGATCGTACAGCAGGTTGAGGATGTACTGGTCGTAGACGTCGAAGAAGCCTTTCTGCACGTCGTCGTTGAACATGGTCCAGGGCACGCTGGCATCGTCATTGATCGGCCCGAGCGATTGCAGCAGTTCCTCATAGATGCAGTCGTAAAATATAAAGTCACCGGCATCGCCGACCACGACCACGTCGGAGCGAAGGATCCGGTAACTGTCGTCCTTGCTGAAGCTCGACAGGCATTGCGGCTTGAGCGACCGCTCAATCTGTTTCGCCCGCGTAGCGCCGTACATCTTGCGCAGCGTCGGCATCAGGTCGCGGTCGCGCACCAGTGTGACGATGACCTGCGCGGCGTCGCGCGCGTTCGTCATCGCGATGTCGAGATGCGCCACCCTGGAGCCGATATCGGCCACCACGGCGGCGACCTGCGCGGCGCGGTCGACGCGAGCGGAGCCACCGGGGCGGGCTTCGACGCGGTTGTCGACATAGACCCGTACCGGTCGATCGTATTTGCGGATGCGGTCGCTCTGGCCGGCGAGCCGCAGTTCGGCGCCGAGCGCCAGCTTGAAGAAGCCGTCGAGGATCTGCGCGTCCGTGAAGCTCTTGCGCTCCTTGGCCCGCAGCGCCGCGATGGCGCGGTTGTCAGCGCGGTTCTGGGGCTGCGCCGATCCGAGAACCGTCAGGGCAAAGCCCAAAGCTAAGGTCAGCGTGAGTGCCGGACAGCGGATAATGGGTCACCGATCAGGTTGGTGGCGCAACGGCGCCGGCCGGAGTATGACGAGAGCATCATGACCGACGCAACAGCAAGTCCCAACACTTCCGGCGAGATGTGGCCGACCGAACTGCGGCTCGCCAAGGACCGCCGGACGCTAAGTATCGCGTTCGACAATGGCGAGAGTTATGCGCTCGCCGCCGAATATCTGCGGGTCAAAAGCCCGAGCGCCGAGGTGCAGGGCCACTCCGCCGAGGAGCGCAAGACCGTCCCGGGCAAGGAACAGGTGATGGTCCTCGAAGTGCTGCCGATCGGCAATTACGCCGTCCGGCTGGTGTTCGACGACATGCACTCGACGGGCATTTTCAGCTGGGCCTATCTGCGCGAACTCGGCCGCGACCACGCCAAGCTGTGGCAGGAATATCTCGACGAACTCGCGGCCAAGAACCTGTCGCGCTCGCCCGCGCGGCGTTGATGGTAACGCTGGATCGAACGGGCCGTCGCCCTTCGAGGCTCGCTTCGCTCGCGCCTCAGGGTGACGGGAAGTAGGGCGCCATTGTTCACGGCATTGCTAAAGGCGCGCATAAAAAAGGGCCGGCGACACGCTTTCGCGCGCCGCCGGCCCTTACTTTGCAACATGCTTCAGTCTTGCTTGATGATGACCGTGGTGCCGACGCGGACGCGTTCGTACAGGTCCGTGACGTCTTCATTGGTCATGCGGAAGCAGCCCGACGACACCGCCTGACCGATCGTCTCCGGCTCGTTCGAGCCGTGGATGCGGTACAGCGTTGACCCGAGATACATCGCGCGCGCGCCCAGCGGATTGGACTCGCCACCCGGCATGTAGCGCGGAAGGTCGGGCCGGCGCTTGAGCATCTGCGACGGCGGGGTCCAGCCCGGCCATTCCTTCTTGGCCGTCACGGTCTTGACGCCCGACCAGGCGAAGCCCGGCCGGCCGACGCCGATGCCGTAGCGCAGCGCACGGCCGCCGTCCTGTATCAGATACAGCCGGCGCTCCTTGGTGCTGATCACGATGGTGCCGGGCTTATAGGAGGCGTTGGCGAAATTCACCGTCTCGCGCGGGACGGGGGAAGAACTGCCGAAACCGAAAAAACGTCCTATCGGATTGCCGCCGGTCAGGCGTTCTTCAGGATCCATCGGATTATTGGACGCCGCGAGTACGTCTGCCGTCATCGCCAGGAGACTGGCGGCGGCAACGATTGCGGCGAGGAGACGCGACTTCATCGCAGGCCCTCGTGGGTTGGATTTGTGCTCAGGTTCATGGCCTCAGCCGGCGGTGCCGGCGCCATCCAGAGGCCACAAAATTGCCGCGTCGGCAACCGGAAAAGGGGTGCACTGCGGCAGACGCGGGGAACCGGCGCGTTTTCGCTGGCCAGAACGAAGCCGGTTGAATTGGCAGATGGGGCGCGACCCGCTCACATAGTTGTGAGCGGTGGACTGGCGCTTTCTCGCAGGGGCGCCGCTGCGGCAGGAGCAGGCCTACGGGTCGGCCGGGGCGATAGCTGCGCGCTATGTCCCGGGATGCATTTTCCCAGTCGCCTTTGGCTGCCGCGCGAGGGTGGCGGTCAGGACGTCCGGCGGGCGGTCTCGTCCGGGCGCCAGCGGCCCTGGCCCGAACGCTCGTCGGGACTTCGTTGGGCAGGCGTCCCGTTCGACAGCATCTGGCGCAGGTCGTCGCGCTCGGCGCTCACTTGCGCCAGCACGTGCAGGCGCAATGTGGACGACAGATTGCTGGCTTCGCGGTCGACATCGATGGCCCCGATATAGACCGACAGCGTCTGCTGCTTGGCGGCCGCGCAGACCTTTAACCGCGCCCAGAATTCGTCTTCCAGACTGACGCTGGTCTTGTGGCCGCTGATCACAATCGAGCGCTTGATGATCGCGGACGGCTTGGATCGTTGTGCCATGGATGCCTCCCTGTGTTGGCGCCGCATTGGTTTCACCGCGTTAGCTTATGGCGGAATCATAGAAATCCGGGCGTCGCTGTCTGAGCAAAACGGCACATTTCACGTGGCATGGTTGGATGGTATTTGTGGTCAAATCGACGCAGATATCGTCGCGCTGCGATAACTCGGCGTGGTAATTGGGTGCGAGCCGATGGAACCCGATCACCCGAACCGCAATTTCAAACCAAGCAACGCACATGCGATCAGGAATGCGACCGCGTTGCCGATGACGACGACGAGGTCGCCGCGCAACACGCCGTATACCGTCCACAGCGCGAGGCCGCTGCCGAGCGTGACGATCATCGCCAGGGAGATATCGTCGGCCTTGCGCGTGCGCCAGCATTTGACGACTTGCGGGATGTTGGCCGCGGTGGTCAGCGCGGCGGCCAGCAGTCCGAGCGCTGTCAGCCACATGGCATCGCGCGCTAACTGGCCGGATATTCGTTCAGGGCCGGCACCCGGCCCTGCGGCGTGTACTGGTCGACCGCCTTGGGCAGGTCGCGGCTCAGCCGGGCCAGGATCTCCTCGGGCTTCAGGCCGGTCTGCTGCGCCAGGTCAGCCAGCACGTCCGGGCCAATTGCGGTCTTGAGCTGGTCCGGAGGCAACGGTTTGTTGGGGCCGGTCCCGATCCAGGATTCCGCCGCCTCGCCGTGGCCGTTCTGCTTGAAACGGTCGAGCAACTCGCCGAGGCCGCCATTCAACAACCCGCCGACACCGCCGCCGCCCAGACCGCCCAGCAGGCCGCCCAGACCGCCTAGTGGGCCGTTTGCGAGCGGTTCGCCGCCCGTCCGTCCAGCTGCCGATCCACCGGGCGCGGGATTCCGGCCCTGGCCCAAACCGCCGAGCAATTCTCCCAGCTTATCCCGGTTCTGATATCCGGCGACCGCCAGAAGCCCGAGCAGGGCCGTCATCGAGGGAAATCCGCGCGCCATTTTGGTCTCCTGAATTCGTGTCGTGATCAACGAACCCAAATGGATTTGGTTGCGCTTTAGTCGCGACGGCAGACTGTCGCGCGCGGGCGAACGATCTTTGTCATGCATCTGTCGACGCGAACCGGAACGTTCAGTCGCAATGTCCGTTGTTTTTCAGCTTCCCTCCGGCGGTGCACCATGTCTGCAAAATTCGCTCTGCTGCTTTCGGTGGTGCTCGGCACCGGCATTTTTCATGGACAGACTTTGGCTCATGCGCAACTTGCGCCCAAAAAGGGCGAGCCGATCACGGCCGACGCCCTCAATGCCGCGCAGATGACACCGCCGAAGGGTGAGGCGCTCAACCCCGGCATTCTGAAGGCGCAGGTGCTGCTCGACCGCGCCGGCTTTTCGCCCGGCGCCATCGACGCCCGGAACGGCGAGAATTTCAGGAAGGCGTTGATCGTCTTCCAGCAGTCCAACGGCCTTGCTGGGTCCGGCGCGCTGGATGAGCCGACCTGGGCCAAGCTGACGCAAAACATATCCGAGCCGGTGGTGACGACCTACACGATCGCGGCCGGCGATCTGAAGGGTCCGTTCGTGAAGGAGATCCCGAAGGATTATCGCAAGATGGCCAAGCTGAAACACCTTGGCTATCGCGGGCCGCGTGAGGCGCTGGCCGAGAAATTTCATATGGTCGAGGACTTGCTGACCACGCTCAATCCGAAGGCTTCGTTCGAGCAGGAAGGCGCCAGTATCCTCGTGACCAATGTGCGACAGCCGGGCGCAGCGTCAAACGAAAAGCCGGCCGAGAACAAATCCGCCGGGAAAAAGTCGCGAAAAGAAAAATCGACTAAAGAAAAATCCCCCAAAGTCGCGAAGCTTATTGTCGACAAGGCCGAGGCATCGGTGCGAGCCTTTGCAGCCGATGGATCGCTGCTCGCGTATTATCCGGCTTCGGTCGGCAGTTCGGAAAAGCCGGCGCCGACCGGCAGCTTCAAGGTGACCAAAGTCGCGCCCAATCCGACCTATCGCTACAACCCGGACTTCGCCTTTCGTGGTCAGAAAGCCGACAAGCCGGTCGAGATCGCGTCCGGCCCGAACAATCCGGTCGGCGCGGTATGGATCGCGCTGACGGCCAAGACCTACGGCATCCACGGCACGCCGCATCCCGACAAAGTGAGCAAGACCGAGTCGCATGGCTGCATCCGTTTGACTAATTGGGATGTGCTGGCGCTGTCCCGCATGGTCGGCAAGGGCACGGTGGTCGAACTGAGGTAGTGGAACTTAGGCATCGGCCGGCCGTTGCTACACGCCGCCACGTTTGTTGCGATCAATGGCACCCGGGCATTTAGAAGGAGGTCCGCTATGGCTGACACCAGCAAGATTACCGAGCATATGGAAGTCATCGGGGCCGACGGCGCCCATGTCGGTACGGTCGACCGCGTCGAGGGCAAGCGCATCAAGCTGACCAAGGCCGATAGCGGCCAAGGCGCGCACAAGGGCCATCACCACTTCATCGAACTCGGCCTGGTGGCCGATATAGAAGGCAACAAGGTCAGGCTGTCGGCGAACGGCGATGTCGCCGTTACGATGGAAGAAGAGGCCTAATCCTTCGCCACTTTCGCTAGAGCGTTTTCAAGTGAAGTGGAATCCACTTCACGTGAAGAAAACGCGTCTTTCTATAGAGTTAGAGCACTTACGCAGATAAGTGTACGCAATCTGCGATTGCTTTTCCGCAAAACCGGTGTCCACTTTTGCTGGACGCGCTCTAGACCGGCAGTGGCAAGGCGAGCCACCGCGCGATAACCTCCGGCCGCACGCTCAAGAATCATTTCATAAGATTCCGGCCGGGGGAAAAACCAGTATGACGAACGAATTCGGCCGCTTGGCCCTGCATCTATGGACCATCGACACGACGCCGTTGGCGACCGCGCTCGATGCGGCGCGCGAGGCCGGCTTTGACGCCGTCGAGTTGCGCCGCACCGATTTCAAGCGCTGCTTTGATGCCGGCATGACCAGCGCGCAGGTGCTGGATCTCATTCGCAACAGCCGCATTCCGGTCGGCGTGCTTGGCGTCGAATATGGTTTCCTGTTCGCGACCGGCGATGAAAGCCAACGCCTGTTCGATGTGTTCCGCGAGTCCTGCGAATACGCGGTCGAACTCGGCTGCGACACGCTGATGAGCGCGCCCGGCCAGATCAACGGTCCGATCGACGATGCGATAAAATATCTCCAGCAGGCCGGCGACATCGCGTCCGGCTTCGGCCTCAGGCTCGCCATCGAATTCAATTCGCAGCACGATGGGCTGAACTGCCTCGCAGTGCTGACCCGCCTGATCGAAGGTGCCGACCGGCCGAACTGCGGCTATCTGATCGACGCGTATCACTTCACCCGCAGCGGCGCCGGGGGACGTGGCTTCGAAAGCGTGCCGGCCGACAAGATCTTCTGCTTCCAGTACAGCGATCTGTCACCGAACCCGGTGACCGGCGTGCGGCGCCCGACCGACCGGTTGCCGCCCGGCCAGGGCGTGGTGCAATGGCGCGAAATGCTCGGCCTGCTGAAGGAGAAAGGCTACACCGGGTATCTCAGCTACGAGGCGCCGAACCCCGCGCAATGGGAGCGCTCGCCCTATGACGTTGCGCGCGAAGGCGTCGAGCTTACGCGACAGCTTTTGAAGGATTGCGTGCCCGACTAGGCGAGCGGGCGTGACAACTCGCGTCGCGTCAATAGCGACATAACAGGTTGCATGGTTGTGCAGTGTTGCGGTGACAGCACTTGGCACAAGCACTTGCGATGAATGTGAGCTTCGTAAGCCAAAGTCCTTTCCTTCTCGATGGCGATGCTTATGGTGCGCCGGGGCCGGCCAATGGGCCGGAGCGGGGGAAGCCAATGTTGAAACGAGGTTGTTGGATCGCGGCGCTCGCCGTGATCGTGGGAGCTTGCGCGACCGTGACGCGCGGCACGACGGATCAGGTTCAATTCGACAGCGTACCGAGCGGCGCCGTTGTCCGTACCGTCATTGAGCCGCCATGCGGCGACAAGCCTTGTGACTCGGCGGACGCGGACGGCAAATACGCGGCCGCCGACTTTTCATCGAAGCCGGGCCCGGCCTGCAACACACCCTGTGCGATGACCTTCAAGCGCGGCGAACGGATCATCGCGACCTTCACCAAAGCAGGGTATCATCCGGCGACGATGCAGATCCTGCCCGTGATGGCCGGAACCGGCGCGCTCGGGGTCGCCGGCAATGTGGTGGTCGGCGGCGCCGTCGGCGTGTTCACGGACGCCGCGACGGGCGCGGCTTTCGACCACCAGCCGAACCCGGCCATTGCGACGCTGCGACCGGCGGGCGGGGCTGCGCCCGCGCGCGGCCGTTAAGGTGTAGGGTCGGCGAAGCGAAAGCCAACAAAAGAGGTTGTTCATGCTAGCCGAATACGGGGTAGTGAATCTGATCTTCGGCGCGATCTTCATCGCGCTGGGTCTCGCCTTCCTGTTCAGCCGGCGCTTTGGCGATTTCGCGTATAATGTTACGTGGCAGGGCCAGATGTGGAAACGGCTGGTCGGCGAAATGGCGGCGCCCTTTGTGGCCAGATATCTGTTCAGCGCGGCCGGCTTCGGCATGGCCGCGCTGTCGATCCATGCCGCGTTTTACGGATAGGATAAGCTTCGCGCGTCCGGGCCGCGCTTGCTCACGCGCTCGCCACCACATGCTCGCGATAATAGGCGGCATCCTCCGGCGATTGCGTCCACGCGGGATTGCCCCGCCACGCATAATGCCGTGACGCCATGTCGTCGCCATAGCGAACGCGGAACAGCAGCGTGCGCTCCGCGCCGTTGGCGTATTCATGCACTTCGCCCGGCGGATGCACGACGAACGATCCCGGAGTCACCTCGACGGTGCTGTCCGGCGTGCGCATCACGCCGCCGCCGCTGAAGCAGAAATAGATCTCCGTCGCATCCGGGTGACAATGATACGGGCTGATCTGGCCGGGCTCCCAGCACGCCACGGTGAAATCGCCGCCGTCCAACGTGCCGAGAATCTTCTCGACATGGTGCTTCGGGTCCCACGCCTGCTCGCGCTCAAGGCTGAAGACATGCATCTTGATCCCTGCTTGTTTTTTGCGTTCCGTCCCGAGCGGATCATAGCAAGGAGCCGGATAGCGCGAAACCGAGTGTCTGTCATTGGCACGGTCCTGTGCGTAACTTCCGCGCCATCACGGCACACATCATTAACCGTGCGCGCCATTCCGGGCGCGGAATGGAAACCCATGCGAGGCGTCGGAGTTAGAGCATGATCCCGAAAAAGCATGCCCTCGGACTTGATCCGAAGGTGGAAACCGGTTTTCGGAAAAGATCATGCCCAAATAAAAAGCGCAGCACGCGAGGGTTCCATGCACGACATCCAAATAGTTCCGCATAACGCCGACTGGTGGATACTCAACGGCAAAGTGCGGCAGGGACCCTACTTTAATCTAAGGCTTGCTTCGCGCATTGCGTTCGCGGCGAGGAGCGGCTTGCAACGTGTCATTGTGCTCAATCAGGCTGGCGAAGCCATCATGTATTGGCCGAAGCGTCTTGGCCCGATCGCCTCGATTTCGAGCGGCGATGACGTAGACGCGCAGTGCGCGTAGCCGCCGAAACGGTGAGGCCACATCTTTCGAGATGCATCGCATCGCGATGCTCCTCAGGATGAACGGATTGACAAAAAATCTCGCGGCTTGAGCGAAGTCATACCCAGCAGGTTCCATCTGGGCGCGTTCGCATGTGCGCGGATTAAGCACATTGGAACGTTTCTGAGCGGTCCGCATTAAAGTGGCACCAAAACCAGAGGAGGACACCCATGCGTCTACTGACGCTCATGGCCGCGCTGGCCATTTCTACCACGGCCGCGATGGCTCAGACTCCGGCAGTCAAGAATCCGAACGCCAATAATCCGGCAGCGCCTGTCGCGGGAGCCAACAGCTTCACCGAAAGCCAGGCCAAATCTAAGATCGAGGCGGCCGGCTACACCGCCGTGTCGGATCTCAAGAAAGACGACAACGGCATCTGGAATGGCTCCGCCACGAAAGGCGGAAAGAAAGCCAGCGTGAAGCTCGACTTCCAGGGCAACGTCGTCACCAAATAAGGAATTCCACAATGACCAAGACGATTTCTCGACTTTACAGCAGCTATGACCGTGCCACGCAGGCCGTTCGTGACCTTGAAGCCGCCGGCGTGCCGCATAAAGACATCAGCATCGTCGCGAATAATTCCGACAGCTGGTACAACAAGAACGGCAATGGCGCGGCCAAGCACGATCGCGACCGCGACGGCGTCGACGATCGTGCCGAAGGCGCGGGCGCCGGTGCCGGCATCGGCGCGGGTGTCGGCGGCACGGCGGGCTTGCTGGCGGGCCTCGGCCTGTTGGCGATTCCGGGCGTCGGCCCGGTGGTAGCGGCCGGCTGGCTGGTCGCGACGGCGGCCGGTGCGGCGGTCGGCGGCCTGACGGGCGGCATCGTCGGCGCGCTCACGCAGGCCGGCGTCAGCGATGAAGACGCGCACGTGTACGCCGAAGGCGTGCGCCGTGGCGGCACGCTGCTCACCGCGCGCGTCAACGACATCGATGCCCCGCGCCTGGAAGGCGTGCTGGATCGCGCGTCGTTGCGCACCGCCGATCTGCGCAAGTCCTACTCAGAGAGCGGCTGGACGTCGTTCGACCCGGCTTCGAAGCCGCTGACGGCCGACGAAGTCCGCCGTCAGCGCGCGCTTTACTAAGTAACGCTGTATTGAACAAAGGGCCCGGGGCGTTCCCGGGCTCTTTTTTATGGGAGCGACGCGTTCGGCACACCAACCGCGACGGCAATCGGTGGTGGAAATTTCATGCCGAACAGCTAACCTGTCGGTGTGCGAGCCTCACGGCCCGACCCAGGTGAAGTGAGCCATGCCGCAGGACGCCACGAACCAAGCCGACACCGGACCGGCAACCGCCGACCCGGCGGTTCGCCGCGCCTTTTGGGACCGGTTGTTGTGGCAGGCGGCGCAACACCTGGGGCGCCCGGCCGAGCTCGAACAGGCGGTGCTACATTCCGACGATCTGCAAGCGCTCGCCGGCGACGAGGTTTATCAGGTGCTGTTTGACTGGGCGTGCTTCGACGAGACCGTTCTCGATATGCGGCCCATCCATGCGGCGATATTCCAGCGCACCTGTTTCTGCCGGCGAGATAGCCCGATGGACGAAAACGAGATCTATTTCGGGCGGCGTAACGTCTATCGCTGCCTGTATTATAACGACGAATGCATCACACGCACCACAACGCCGATGTTCTACCGCACGCCGGACATTGATCTGCTGCGCTGCGATACCTGCGGCGATGTGTGGCTGCGCGGCAAGGATATGCGCTGGGCGCGCCAGCATTATGTGCTGCTGGAGCCGGGCGATCTTGAGCGCATCGAACGCGACGGAGTTTGGCCGGACGGCATGGATGCATATGAGGACGATTGGCTCAAAGAGGGCGGGGGCCTTTCGCGCCATTCTGCTGAGCTCGCCGCGTGGCAGGCGGCGCACAATTCGCCGGAGGCGATGCGACGGTTTGGACTTTTGAAGCATCCGTGACTGCAAGTAGTCCGGATGGAGCACCGTGAAATACGCGGCGGCGCTCGTGATCCCGGATGGCGCGACGTGGAGGCTAATATGACGCGGTTTGCAACGTCCTGTCTTATCGTCATCGCGATATCGGCGATCGGCGCGCCGGCCGCGCTCGCGCAGCTTTCGACCTACACGGCCGGCGGCACGCACCAATGCAGCGGCGAGAACGACAGCGGCCATACCTGCATCGTGAGCGGTTCGACATTCTCGACGTGCCTGGACGCCACGAACTCATTGCAGCTTCAGGATTGCTGCCCGTCGACCCAGGTCTGCGAGCGTGATCGCGCGACCGGTGCCAGGACATGCACCAGGGGCGGCAAGTCAGTCGGCTTCACGCTGACCTATTGCATCGGTGGCGGCCGCTTCTAGAGCGCGTTCAGCAAAAGTGGACACCGGTTTTGCGTCCGAACCGCTCTAACATATTAGTTGACGCGTTTTCTTCACGCGAACCGGTTCCTCTCCTGGCCGATCGTTGACAAATCTCTGCAAACATCGGACCCAAGGTGGGCGTGTGCGCAAACGCTGACGGGCTGCCGTAAGGCCCGCTGGCGATTTCGCACTAAGAAATAAGAACGAATATCTGGGAGAGAACGATGAAGACACGCGTCCTTGTTGTCGCTGCGCTGCTCATTACCGCAGCCGTCTCCTGGAACTCAGCCGGCCACACGCAGGGCTTTCCCCAGCGGCCGATCACGATGATCGTGCCGTATGCCGCGGGCGGCGGCACGGACGCCATCGGCCGCGCCATCGGCGAGAGCATGGCAGCCACCCTCGGTCAGCCGGTGATCATCGAGAATGCCGGCGGCGGCGGCGGCACGATCGGAGCGGTTCGCGCCGCCCGCGCCGCGCCGGATGGCTACACGATCTTGCTGCATCAGCCCGGTCTCGCGGCCGCCGTGGCGCTCTATCCAAATTTCGGCGTCAACCCGGAAAAGGATCTGGTCGGCGTCGGCCTGGTCAACGTCGGTTCCCTGATGATCGTCGGTCATAAATCTCTGCCGGCGGAGACGGCCAAGGATCTCGTCGACTGGGCGAAGCGAACCGGCAAGCGCCTCACATTCGGTCATCCCGGTGCCGGTTCGATGGGACACTTTTGCGGTGCGCTGATGGAGCAGGCCCTCAAGGCACCGATCGACCTGGTCCCCTATCGCGGCGGTGGGCCGGCGATGGCCGACACCATCGCCGGACATATCAACCTGACCTGCGTTGGAATCAATTTCGGTGTCGAGCAGATGGAGGCCGGAACTCTCAAGGGTTTTGGCATCACCGGTCGCGAGCCTTTCCCGGCCGCCCCGAAGGTTGAGCCGCTGGGGATTGCCTATCCGGATCTTGATTTGCCGTATTGGCACGCGCTGTTCGCACCGGTTGGCACGCCGCAACCGGTGATCAATCGCCTCAATGAGGCGTTGCGCAAAAGCTTCTCGGACCCCCGTGTGCTCAAGGTCTTTGAATCCAACGGAATGACTCTCTATCCCGAATCTCAGCGCGGTCCGGAAGCCGCCGCCAAGCTGCTGGCCAGCGAAGTGAAGCGGCTCGGCGAATTGGTTCGCGCTCAAAACATCAAAGTTGCTCAATGAGCGGGATGCGGGGGAATCGAATTGGGCCACAGTGTGAGATGAGATGACGGTCGAGCAGGCAATCAATATCGAGGATCTACGGCGGATGTGCCGGCGGCGGCTGCCGCGCATCGCCTTCGACTACATCGAAGGCGGCGTCGAGGATGAGCGCGGCAGTCCGACCAACCAGGCGGGATTCCTGCGCTACCGCCTGCTGCCGCGTTACCTCGTGGACGTGAGCAAGCGCGACCAATCGGTCACGCTGTTCGGCCGGACCTATTCGAGTCCGTTCGGGTTCGGGCCGACCGGCACGATGGGCCTGTTTCGGCGCGGCAGTGAACTGATGCTGGCGCAGGCCGCGCGCGAGGCCAATATTCCATATGTGATGTCCGGCGCCAGCAACGCCACGATGGAAGCCGCCGCACGAATTGCGCCCGATCATCTCTGGTACCAGCTCTACGCCGCGACCGATGGAGCCATCTGCGCCGACCTGTTGCGCCGGGCACGCGACGTCGGCATCGGCGTCCTCATGGTGACGGTCGACGTGCCGGTACGCACGCGGCGCGAGAGGAACATTCGCAACGGCTTCAATTTCCGGCACAAGCTGAAACCGTCGATCGTCGCCGAGGCGCTGCGGCATCCGGCCTGGATCGTCGAATATCTCCGGCATGGCGGCGCCCCGATGCTCGACAACTGGGCGCCGTATGCCGCCCAGGGCGCGAACGCGATGGAGGTCGCCGAATTTTTCAACACGCAGGTGCCGGCGTCGTCGCAGACTTGGCGCGATCTCGAGACCTACCGCAAACTCTGGCCCGGCAAGCTCGTCGTCAAAGGCATCATGCGCACTGACGACGCCGAGCGTGCCGTGGCGCTTGGCGCCGACGGGATCCTGGTGTCGAATCACGGCGGACGGCAGCTCGATCGCGCCCCCGCGCCGATCGACGTGTTCCCGGCCATCGACGCGGCGGTCGGCAATCGCGCCACGCTGATGTTGGACAGCGGCATCCGGCGTGGTTCGGACATCATCACCGCGCTCTGCGTCGGCGCGAAATTCACCTTCCTGGGCCGCGCCGGTCTCTATGGGGTTTCGGCCGGAGGGCAGGCCGGTGCCAAGCGCGTGATCGACATCCTGCGCACCGAGCTCGACCTCAATATGGGGCAGATGGGCTGCCCGACGATCGCCGATCTCGGCCCGGACTGTCTGTGGACCGAGCGCGACCTCGCTCCTGTGGTGACGCGCGCGCCGGTCGCAGCAAGTAGCCCGGATGGAGCGCAGTGAAATCGGGGATGGCTACGCGTTCTCGGTGTCCACGAAGGTCGGTCATCTTGTCATCGAGCGCGGCGCCGGCCGCGTCGTTCGGGGATACAGGGTCATATGCGGCTAGAAGCTTCAACGCAGTCCGCAGGCGCTCAATTTCGTCGTAGACTCCTGTGCTTCCATCTCACATCAGAAACTTGATCGCCGCCCAGAGGCACAGCAGATGCATGGTGCTGTCGGTCACCGTGTAGACGATGCTCGTAAAGGCGATATCGAACTCACGGAACTTGTCGGTCGAAAGATACGCGGACTCGAACGTCCGCCCTCGAATCAGCTTCAGCCAAAACGAGGCCAGCGAGTAGCTGGTCGATCAGCCAGTGCGGCACGGCTACGGCCGCGATAAAGACCGGGTTGATGGTCCACACGAACACACAGACCGTCGCCGTGTAGATCGCCACATGCAGCGTGCACATCGCGAAGCCGGACCAAGCGCGGTCGAACTTCGTCAGCGCCATGTGCTTGCTTTGCAGCATGAAGTCACCGACCAGATGGCCGAGCAGAATGGCGACGAAGGCGTCGGGCATGTGGGTGCGTCCGGTTTGACGAGAGTGTGTAGACTGGATGGAGCGAAGCGAAATCCGGGTGATGGCGCATGATTAATCCCGGATTGCGCTACGCTTCTTCCTGGATGCGCTTGTCAGTCAACAAGTCCTCAAGGGCAGCCACATGAACAGCTTGGTTAAATTCTGGAACGAATGTGAATTGCTAAAACCGCCGTTTGTTCATCCTGAAGATCAAAGGGTTCTTGGTCGTGAAAGGGAATTTTCAACAAGGCAGTTGATCGGCCATCGAGAATTTGTGCTGTCAGACAGATTCGGCAACGATGCGGACAAGGCGTTTCACCTTTCGCTGCTACCTGTCCCATATATCGGTAATCTAGATACATCCGACATTGTTGTGTTGATGCTAAACCCAGGCCTCGGCTTGAGCGATTACTACACTCAGGAAGATGCTGAGCATTCGCGGCGCCTCGTAGAAAACATTAGGCAAGACTACAAAGGAGTCGAATATCCGTTCATGTTTCTCGATCCAAATTTTGCGTGGTCGGGCGGGTTTATGTGGTGGGAAAAGAAGCTGAGAAAAATCTTGCACGAGGTCGCCGACAGCTATTTCGATGGAAGCTATCCGAAAGCTTTGAGGCACTTGTCTCAACGCATGGCCGCAATAGAGCTGGTGCCGTACCATTCCAGGAGTTTTGGGGCTCACCGGCTCCTGAAACGGATGCCATCCGCTGTCGCGGCGAAAACCTTCGTTGAAGGCGTGCTCGTTCCAAAGGTTCGAAAGGGCAAAGTCACACTCATTGCAACGCGTCAGATCGGGACACTTGAGTTGCCGCCGCGTGTACCAAGCATCGTTGTGTACGGGCCTTCGCAGGCGCGCGGCGCGCATCTAGGGCCGGATACGCTTGGGGGCGAAGCCATCCTACAAGCGATAAAGGCAAAGCCCCCGCGATAGGCTGTGAGTACTCTGAACGGGACTTGAAAAAATGGTGGGCACTGAAGGGATCGAACCTTCGACCTTCCCCGTGTGAAGGGGACGCTCTCCCGCTGAGCTAAGCGCCCGAACCGTACCGGACGGCGCGATATAAGGAGCCGACCGAAAGGGTGTCAAGGCGGGCGGCCGTCAGCTTCGTTGGTGGGGAGGGGGCCGGCAGCGGCTTTTCCGGCAAATCGGATGGTATTTGCTGCTTGGGCAGTCTTTCTGATGCGTCGTGCGCGGGCTTGACCCGCGCATCCATCCTAAAAGCGTAGTCTTTCCAGAAGGATGGGTTGCCGGGTCAAGGCCGGCAATGACGCAGAATATGAGTCTTCGCTACGGAGCGCGAAACTAGGTCGCCGCGACCGCCCTTGAACTTCTGGCCTGGAGCGCCCGGATGCGGTCGGCAAGGCCGCCGGATTCCGGGGCCGCGCCTTGAGACCCGCCTTGGGTGCCCGGCGCAGAGCCGCCCTTGGCGGCGCCGTTCAGCGGCGTCGCGTGCTGGGCCAGGATCGACTCGATCGGCGAGTTCGGGCCTTCCAGCGTCATGGTCAGGCGGGCGATTTCGGCCGCGATGTCGTTGATGCGCTCGCGCAGCAGCGCGTTCTCGACCCGCTCGGACGCCCAGGTGGCCTCGGCCTCGCGCCGCATAGTGGCGATCTCGTTCTTCAGCTTGGTCTGTTCGTCCTTGGCCTGCGTGAGCTGGCTTTCCAGCGTGGCCTTCTCGGAGCGCAGCGTTTCGGAGGCGGCGCGCGCGCGGCTCGACTTGTCGCCGAGTTCGGCGCGCAAATCTTCAGCGACCTTCTGGGCCACCGTGATGTCGGTCTTCAGGCGCTCGCATTCATAGCCGCGCTCGGCCAGCAGGCGGCTCTGCTCGCCCAGCTGCGCTTCCAGCTCCAGCCCGCGCTTGCTCAGCGCTTGCGCTTCGGCGGTCTGCGTAACGAGTTGCTTTTCCAGTTCGGTAATGCGACCGCCGAGGTCGGCCAGCTTGGCGCGGGCGTCTTCGAGTTCCTGGCCGGCCGTCTTGGTGGCCTGGCGCTCGCGGGTCAGTCGGCCTTCGGTCTCGTTCACCTCGCGCTCGGTATCGCCGAGCCGATTGCGCAGCGCCTCGACCTGGGTGCGCAGCGCGACGATCTCGATGCGCTGGCTGTCGGCCGTCACCGAGCGGTCGTCGAGTTCGGAGGTCAGCTTGGTGAGCGCGGCCTTCTTGTCGGCCAGCGCCCGCTCGGCGTCCTGCATGGCCAGCGTCTTGGCGGCGAATTCTTCCTCGGTGACGCGCAACTGGTCCTGGAGCGCCTTCTCGCGGGATTCCAGCGACGCGATGCTGGCGGTCTTTTCGGTGAGGTCGGTGCGCAGGCGGTTGATGGCGTCGGTCTTCTTGCCGAGATCGGCGAGCTGTGTGCCGGTGCGCGCCTTCATCTGATCGACGCTCATTTCGAGCCGGCGCGTCGACATCGCGAATTCGGCGCGGAGCTGGTCCTTGTCGGCCTGGATTTCGGCCATCGACAGCGGGGTCGAGGCTTCTAATCGCCGGGCCGTCAGCCGCACCGCGCGGTTATGCACCAGCGGCACGATGATCAGGCCCAGCAGGCCGGCCACCAGAAATCCGATCCCGAAAAACATGATCGGTTCGATCATCAGACGCGCCTCCGCTACCGCACTACAAATATGTTGCTAGGCGGCCAGAATGCCATGCGCCAAGTGTAACCGCCACCGTAACCGCTCGTTAACCTAAACCCGGCGGGTGGCCAACAATCTCAGCGTCTTGGCCGGGCTTGACCCGGCCATCCATCTTCTCAGCAAGGCTCTTTTTTCTAGATGCATTGCCGGGTCAAGCCCGGCAATGACGACTTGGAGTCATCGTGCCTCGGCCTCAGAACGGATTCCAGGTCGCCTCCGGGGTGAACTTCAAATACCCGATATTGGCGCCGAGCCGGACGCCGACGCCGGTGCGGATCGGCACCACCAGAATGTTATTCGCGGTCAGCGCCGTCATGCCGAGGCCGCCGATGAAATAGGCCGAACCGTCGACCCCGCCGAAGCGCTGATAGATCGCCTCGGTGGACGGCAGGTTGTACACCAGCATCATGGTGCGGGCGCCTTCGCCGCCCCAGTCGAAGCCGATGCTCGGGCCCTGCCAGTACACCCGGAGATCGCCGGCATTCTTGGTGTAGAGCTTGCCCTCGCCATAGCGCAGGCCGCCGACGAAGGCGCCGCTGGCTTCCTCGCCCAGGATATAGCCGTTCGGCTGGCCCCATTGGCTGAAGGCCTTTTCGACGATCTGCGCGAGGCCGCGCGACACGCCGCCGAAGAATTTGTGGCCGGCATCGACGATCTCGCCCGGCGCGTAGCGGGATTCCGCCGGAGCCTGGCTCTGATACGGCTGTTGCGGCGGTGGTTGCTGCTGCGCGTACTGCGCCATGGTTGGCGTGGCGGTCAGCACGACGCCGAGCGCCGCCAGCGCCGCCCATTTACGCGCGGCCCGGAATGTTGCGGCCTGAAACACTACCGCCTGGATCTTCGAAACCCGCAGCATCAAACCCTCCAAATCGCCGGCATTTTCACCAGGCGCTTAACCCGTTGCTCATGGGAAGGAGCTAAAAATCCCCGGAAACCACCACTTCGAATCGACGAACCATCCATGAGGACTATGACGGCACCACGGCGGCGGCAAAAGGCGACAGCCTTTTTGACGCTTGTCTGGACGGCCGCCGTGGCTGTCCTTGTAGCGGGTCTGCCTGCCGGGCCGGCCCGCGCCGGCATGTCCAGCACCGAACAGGTGGTGATGGAGCTGCATTCCGGCCTCGCGATCAGCGGCTACGATCCGGTCGGCTATTTTACCGAAGGCACCGCCACCGAGGGCCGCGCGGAATACGAATACAGCTTGGCGGGTGCCACCTGGCGGTTCCGCAACGCCGGCAATCTCGGCGCCTTCATGGCCCGTCCGGACATCTATATGCCGCGCTTCGGCGGCTACGACCCGGTCGGCGCGGCGCGCGGCGTCGCGGTCGCCGGCAATCCCGACCACTGGATGATCGTCAACAACCGGCTGTATTTGTTCTATGACGGCATGACCTTGGCGGCCTTCACGGCCGAACCGGCCCGTTTCATCGAGGGCGCCGAGCGCAAATGGCCGACGGTGCTGCGTGAGCTGTCGCCGTAGAACATGTTATCGGTAATCAATTACCGGAAAGGCGACTGAGCAGCGCTACATCGCCGACAGCCACAAATCCCGGAACGCGGAACGCCTTCTCGACCTGACCATAGGGCAGGGCGCCACCCTGCGGGGTCACGACGGCGCCGCCGGCCGCGACAATCACCGCATGTCCGGCCGCAATATCCCACTCACAAGTTGTGCCCAGCCGCGGATACAGGTCGGCGGTGCCGTCCGCGACCCGGCAGAACTTCAGCGCCGACCCGCAGTCGATTTTGGTCACGTCGCCGAATTCGGCCAGTAGCGCCTCGGATTTCGGATCGTAGTGCGAGCGGCTGCACGCCGCGACCAGGCTGCCGGCCGGCCGCTGGCGGGTGCGGATCGGCTTTCGCTGTTCGGCCTGCGCAATCTGGCGACCCGGCGCGAGTTTAAGGAATTCCGCCCCGTGTCCGACGATACCGCGCCAGATTTCGCCGCGCGCCGGCGCCGCGACGATGCCAAGCCACGGCGCGCCATCGCGCATCAGCGCGACATTGATGGTGTACTCGTCGCGCCCGGCGATCAGCTCCTTGGTGCCGTCAACCGGATCGATCAGCCAGAACAGGTCGCCGAGTTCAGCCGGCGCCTCGTCGAGCGCCTCCTCGGACACCAGCGGCACGCCGGGCCGCAGCTTGGCCAACCCGTCCATCAGCACGCCCTGCGCGGCCATGTCGGCGCGCGTCACCGGCGACTCGTCGGACTTGGCGCGGGTCTCCAGACCGCCGGCAATCGCCGCGATGACGGCCGCCGCCGCCCGGGAGACGAGGTCGGTCGCATCGTCGAGCAGCCGGGCGTCATTTTCGGTCATTTGGCGGGTTACCTTGGCAGGTCGTGGCGGCGCGGTGTATCACGCATTGGGCGCTAGTGTCCTGATTCTGCCTCCCGTGATGTGGTCCCGCGTGCGTTCGCCATTCCCGCTTCCCGCCACCGGAGACCCGACGATGTCCGGACAGAGTGCCCTTTCCCCGCTCGACCTTGCCGCGCTGCTGTGCTCGCGGGTCTGTCACGACCTGATCAGCCCGGTCGGGGCGATCGTCAACGGCCTCGAAGTGCTCGACGAGAAGGACAGCGACGAGGAGACCAAGACGTTCGCGCTCGACCTGATCCGCAAGAGCGCGCGCACCGCCTCGGCCCGGCTGCAGTTCTGCCGCATCGCGTTCGGGGCCGCCGGATCGGCCGGCGCGCAGGTCGACACCGGCGACGCCCAGACCATGGCGCGCGGCTTCATCGAGGACGACAAGACCAAGCTGACCTGGAATCTGGAGCGGCTGCTGCTGCCGAAGAACAAGGTGAAGCTGCTGCTCAACATGCTGGTGATCGCCACGCAGACGATTCCGCGCGGCGGCATCATCACGGTCGATCCGATCGGCAGCGGCGACACCATCAGCTTCAAGGTGACGACGACTGGCACCAATTTCCGCGTGCCGCCGACCCTGCCGCCGCTGCTGGCCGGCACGAATGAGGCACCGGTGGATGCGCAAGGCATCCAGGCGCATTATACCGGCCTGCTGGCCCGCAGTTGCGAGTTGAAGGTCGACATGGCGCTCGATGGCGAGAGCGTCGTGGTGACGGCTCAATAGGAATTACCGCACAGTTTACCCGTCGGTATTGTGCAGCTGCGCCACGATTATAGTTAACCATTTATTGCATCGCCCGTCGGTAAATTAAACCGCTGGGGCAAACGCGATCACTTTTGCGCAAAGTCGGTGTCCGCCCGCGTGAAACGCGCCCCAATACGAGTCTTTTTGCCTCGTTATTGCGCCGCCCGACATACGCACTCCTACGTGGACCGGCACGCGCCGGCGCATTTGCAACCAAAAATTAAACGCTTTGCCAACACACTGCGGCGGTTCCCGTAAAGACACGTCCCCTCGGCCGTGCCGCACGAAGGCTGATTCTCCATGGACGATTTGCTGCGTGAGTTTTTGACCGAGACGAACGAAAGTCTCGATACCGTCGACGTCGAGTTGGTCCGGTTCGAGCAGGATCCGAACAACGCGAAGATTCTCGATAACATCTTCCGCCTGGTCCATACCATCAAAGGGACCTGCGGCTTCCTCGGCCTGCCGCGCCTCGAGGCGCTGGCGCACGCCGCCGAAACCCTGATGGGAAAATTCCGCGATGGCCTGCCGGTTACCGGCGAAGCGGTCACGATCATCCTGTCGACAATCGACCGCATTAAAGAAATTCTCGACGAATTGGAACGCAAGGAAGAGGAGCCGACCGGCGCCGACCGCGATCTGATCGAGGAACTGGAGCGCATGGTCACCGAGAACGGCATTTCATCGAAAACCGCCGCGCCCGCCGCGGCCCCGGAAGCTCCGGTGGTCGTCGCTACCCCGGCGCGCGCGGTGCGCATCGGCGAGGTTTCCGAGGATGAACTCGAGCGCGCCTTCCGCGAGACGGTGTGCGAAGTCGAAGTGCCGGCGCCCGCGCCGGTGCAGAGCGAAGCTGCCAAGGCGGCCGATGCGGCCATCAATGCCAAGGCCGAAGCGCTGAGCGCCAAGGCCAAGGCGGATGTCGAGGCGGGTCCGTCCGCGGCGTCCAAGGCACGCGCCAACGCCAAAGCGGCGGCCGAGCGCTCCTCGTCGGACGAAGACCGCGTCGACCTGAAGGTCGCCAACCAGTCGATCCGCGTCAACGTCGACACGCTCGAACAGCTCATGACCATGGTGTCTGAGCTGGTGCTGACGCGTAATCAGCTTCTGGAAATCGTGCGCCGTCACGAGGATTCCGAATTCAAGGCGCCGCTGCAGCGGCTGTCCAGCGTCACCGCCGAGCTGCAGGAAGGCGTCATGAAGACGCGCATGCAGCCGATCGGCAACGCCTGGCAGAAGCTGCCGCGCGTGGTCCGCGATCTGGCGACCGAACTCGATAAGGATATCGAGCTCGAGATGCACGGCGCCGACACCGAACTCGACCGCCAGGTGCTCGACCTGATCAAGGATCCGCTCACCCACATGGTGCGCAACTCCGCCGATCACGGTCTGGAGACCACCGCGGAGCGCCGTCTCGCCGGCAAGCCCGAGAAGGGCACGATCCGGCTGTCCGCCTATCACCAGGGCGGTCACATCATCATCGAGATCGCCGATGACGGCCGCGGTCTGAATACCGACCGCATCAAGGCCAAGGCGGTTTCCAGCGGCATCGTTTCCGAAGCCGAAATCGAAAAGATGTCGGAAGCGAAGATCCACAAATTCATCTTCGCGCCGGGCTTCTCGACCGCCGCCAAGGTCACCAGCGTGTCCGGCCGCGGCGTCGGCATGGATGTGGTGCGCACCAATATCGATCAGATCGGCGGCACCATCGACCTGAAGTCGGCGGTCGGCGAGGGATCGAGCTTCATCATCAAGATCCCGCTGACGCTGGCCATCGTGTCGGCCCTGATCGTCGAGGCCGCCGGCGACCGCTTCGCCATCCCGCAGCTCGCCGTGGTCGAACTGGTGCGCGCGCGCAGCAATTCCGAACACCGCATCGAGCGCATCAAGGACACTCCGGTACTGCGGCTGCGCAACAAGCTGCTGCCGCTGATCCATCTCAAAACGCTGCTGCAGATCGACGCCGGTGCCGAGATCGATCCGGAAAACGGCTTCATCGTGGTTACGCAGGTCGGCAACCAGACTTTCGGCATCGTGGTCGACGGCGTGTTCCACACCGAGGAAATCGTCGTCAAGCCGATGGCCACCAAGCTGCGGCACATCGCGATGTTCTCCGGCAATACCATCCTGGGTGACGGCTCGGTGATCATGATCATCGATCCGAACGGCATCGCGCAGGGCGTCGGCACCACCGCGGTGCATCAAGACGCCGCGTCTGAGGCCCATCATCACGACGAACAGAAGATGTCGCTCCTGGTGTTCCGCGCCGGTTCGGCGCAGCCCAAGGCGGTGCCGCTGTCGCTGGTCACGCGCCTCGAAGAGATCGACGGCAAGAAGATCGAACTGTCGAACGGCCGCCATCTCGTCCAGTATCGCGGTCAGTTGATGCCGCTGGTGCGGGTCGACGACGAAGTGAAGATCCGCAGCGAAGGCGCCCAGCCGTTGCTGGTGTTCTCGGATGCCGGACGCTCGATGGCGCTGGTGGTCGACGAGATCATCGACATCGTCGAGGAACGTCTCGAGATCCAGGTGGTCAGCGATCGCCCGGGCGTGCTCGGCTCCGCGGTGATCAAGGGCCAGGCGACCGAGGTGATCGATGTCGGTCACTTCCTGCCGCTGGCCTTCGAGGATTGGTTCCGCCGCAAGGAAGCGCAGATCGCCAAGACCCGCACGGTTTTGCTGGTCGACGACTCGCCGTTCTTCCGCAACATGCTGACCCCGGTGCTCAAGGCGGCCGGTTATCAGGTGACGGCGGTCGGCTCCGGCCAGGAAGCCCTTGCCATGATGAAGGCCGGCGAGACCTTCGACGTCATTCTGACCGACATCGAGATGCCGGAGATGAACGGCTTCGAATTCGCGCAGGCGCTGCGCGCCGATCCGCGCACGTCCGATATGGCGGTCATTGCGCTGTCGTCCATGGTGTCGCCGGAAGCGATTGAGCGCGGGCGTGAGGTCGGGTTCCACGACTACGTCGCCAAGTTCGATCGTCCGGGTCTCATCGCGGCGCTCAAAGAGCAGACCTCCGACATGAACCAGGCGGCGTGAGAGACATGACCATGACCACAGACAATCTCGACCAGAACGTCATCGAATACGTGACGGTGCTGATCGGCGAGCAACTGTTCGGACTGCCGATCTCGCGCGTGCAGGACGTGTTCATGCCGGACCGGTTGACCCGCGTGCCGCTGTCGGCGCCGGAAATCGCCGGCGTGCTGAACTTGCGCGGCCGCATCGTGACCGCGGTCGACATGCGCTGCCGGCTCGGTCTGCCGAAGCGCGACGACGGCCGGCCGGCGATGGCGGTCGGCATCGAGTTCAAGGGCGAGTCCTACGGCCTGCTGATCGACTCGGTCGGCGAGGTGATGAAGCTTTCCGACAACACCCGTGAGCCGAACCCGGTCAACCTCGACCAGCGTCTGGCGCGCGTGTCGGGCGGTGTGCATCGGCTGGAAGGCCAGCTCATGGTCATCCTCGACGTTGATCGCGTGCTCGACATGGGCCACGAAGCGATGGCGGCCTGATCCGGCCGCGCGAATTGGCGGCTCGAACGGCCGCTTGAAATTGACGGCCGACGACCGTCCAGCGATATCGCGTTTCGGTAGGCGCGGGGTTATCCGCGCCTAGGCACAAGTGAGGCTGATATGAAGACGTGTCTGGTGGTCGACGATTCGAGCGTGATCCGCAAGGTCGCGCGCCGAATCCTGGAAGGGCTCGATTTCAATATCCTGGAAGCCGAAGACGGCGAGCAGGCGTTGGCCGAGTGCCAAAAGCAGTTGCCGGAAGCGGTGCTGCTGGACTGGAACATGCCCAAGATGGACGGCTACGAGTTTCTTCGCTCGCTGCGCCGCATGCCGGGCGGCGATCGTCCGAAGGTCGTCTTCTGCACGACCGAGAACGATGTCGCGCATATCGCGCGCGCGCTTCATGCCGGTGCCAACGAGTACATCATGAAGCCGTTCGACAAGGACATCGTCGAAGCCAAGTTCCAGGAAGTCGGCCTGATCTGATCGGCATGTGCCGGTTGGCAGCGTATCGCCAGGTAAAGTAACGCCATGATCAGCGCCGCAGCTAGCGTGCCACCGGCTACTGCCGCCGGTCCAATTCGCGTGATGGTCGTCGACGACGCCGTGGTGGTGAGGGGCCTGGTGTCGCGCTGGGTCGATGAAGAACCCGGCATGACGGTGGTGGCATCGCTGCGCACCGGCCGCGAGGCAGTCGATCAACTGGAGCGCACCAAGCCCGACGTCGTGGTGCTCGACATCGAGATGCCGGATCTCGATGGCATTTCGGCGCTGCCGCTGATGCTCGCGAAGCGGCGCGATCTGATCGTGATCATGGCGTCGACGCTGACGCGCCGCAATGCCGAAATCAGCCTGAAGGCGCTCTCGCTGGGCGCCGCCGACTATATCCCGAAGCCGGAGACCAATCGCGAGGTTACGACCTCGACGACGTTTCGGCATGACCTCATCGAAAAGATCAAGCATCTCGGTGCGCGGCGCCGCCGCCCGATGCCGGCTGCGCCCGCGATACCGGGTGCGCGGGTGCCGTTCAGCGTGCCGCAGGCCGCTCCGCGTCCGTCGGTCACCGAATTCCGCCGTCCGAGCGATACGGCGCCCAGCCATGTCGGCCACGCCGGTCATCCCAGCACGGCGATCAAGCTGCGGCCGTTCTCGGCGACGCAGCCGCGCGTGCTGCTGATCGGCTCATCGACCGGCGGCCCGCAGGCGCTGACCGCGTTGATCGCGCAGATCCCCAAGGTCATCGATCTGGTGCCGGTGCTGATCACGCAGCACATGCCGCCGACTTTCACGACCATCCTGGCCGAACATCTGGCGAGAGCCAGCGGCCGGCCGGCCAAGGAAGGCGAGGACGGCGAGCCGATCGTCGCCGGAAAGATTTATGTGGCCCCGGGCGGCAAGCATATGCGCGTCGCGCGCCGCAATGGCGTGCCGGTCATCACCATCGACGAAGGCCCGCTGGTCAACTTCTGCCGGCCCGCCGTCGACCCGCTGTTCAATGCGGCCAGCGAAATCTGGAACGGCGCCATCCTGGCCGTGATCCTGACCGGCATGGGGTCCGACGGTACCAAGGGCGCCGGCACCATCGTGGCAGCCGGCGGCAACATCATCGCGCAGGACGAAGCCACCAGCGTGGTCTGGGGCATGCCGGGTGCCGCCGCGAATGCCGGCGTTTGCGCGGCGGTTCTGCCGCTCGATCAGATTGCCCCCAAAATCGTTCGTATGTTTTCCGGAGACCGCACGTGACCCCGCTCGATTACGAATACCTTCGTAAGCTACTGAAGGAGCGGTCCGGACTCGTGTTGTCGGCCGACAAGCAATATCTGGTCGAGAGCCGCCTGCTGCCGGTCGCCCGCAAGGCCGGCTTGGCGTCGCTGGTCGACCTGGTGGCCAAGCTGAAGACTCCCGGCGCGACCTCGCTGATCACCGATGTGGTGGAAGCGATGACGACCAATGAATCGTTTTTCTTCCGCGACAAAGTCCCGTTCGACCTGTTCCGCGACGACATCATGCCGTCGCTGCTCGCGGCGCGGGCCTCGCAGAAACGTATCCGCATCTGGTGCGCGGCCGCTTCGACCGGACAGGAGCCGTATTCGCTCGCGATGTGCCTGAAGGAAATGTCGGCCAAGCTGGCCGGCTGGCGCGTCGAGATCATCGGCACCGATATCTCGACCGAAGTGCTGGAGAAGGCCAAGGCCGGCATCTACAGCCAGTTCGAGGTGCAGCGCGGGTTGCCGATCCAACTGCTGGTGAAGCATTTCACGCAGGTCGGCGAGATGTGGCAGATTTCGCCGGAAATCCGCGCCATGGTGCAGTATCGTCCGCTCAACCTGCTGCAGGATTTCGCGCAGCTCGGCACCTTCGATGCCGTGTTCTGCCGCAACGTGCTGATCTATTTCGATCAGGACACCAAGATCGGCGTGCTCGATCGTATCGCCCGCCTGATGGAAGCCGACAGCTATCTGGTGCTGGGCGCCGCCGAAACGGTGGTCGGCCTGACCGACGCGTTCCGGCCCATGGCCGACAAGCGCGGGCTCTATGTGCCGAACAAGGGCGCCAAGGGCAAGCCGGCCGAGATGCGCGTCGCGGCGCTGGCGTCCGCGCGCTGAGGACAAAACCAGCGCGCTGATTTACGTCAGCGTGTTCGTTTCCGAAATCCGCTGCAATTCCTCCAAGCCTCGCACATCGCCGAGCAGCGCCAGCTTTTCCGCGCGGCTCAGCACACCGCGTGCTTCCTCCAGCGAGACGCAGTCGGCGAGTTTCGCCAGACCGACCACCAGCGGCACCTCGACATCGCCGCGCGGTCGGGACGGCTTCTCGGGCAGCATGTTGCGATGCGCGGCGAGCAGCTCCGGATCGTGCAGCAGCCGGTCGAACGCCGGCGTCGGCGTGGCGGACGGCTCATAGACCGATGCCAGTTCATTGGCCCGCAGCAAAACCTGCGGCGGCGCGCGCTCTTCCGGCACCACGAGGAGACCAAGCCGGCGCAGCCATCGTCCGGCGCGCGCGCTGGAAGTCCACAGCGCCAGCGGGAACGTCAGCAACAGGCCGACGATCACCGGGCTCATCCAGGCGAACAGATAGAACGACACCTGATAGGCGGCGATCGCCAGCGCCACGCCGAACAGCGTGTAGCCGCCATAGATGCGCAGCAGCGCGCCCGCCGGCACGCCGCCATCGTCGCGGCGTTGCGGCTGCCAGCCGCCATCATGGCCGAGCAGAATGCTGAACACCGCGCGCGACTGGATCAGCATCATCACGGGCGCCATCAGGCCGGAGACCAGCACCTCGACCAGCATGCTGAAAAAGCCGCGCACCGCGCCGCCGAAGCCGCGCCGCGTCGAACCGACGAACAGGCTCGCCAGCCAGCCGAACAGTTTAGGCGTCAGCAGCAGCCCCATGGTGCCGGCGAACACGAAGGCGGCGCGGACCGGATCCTGGGCCGGCCATTGCGGAAACAGCGAGAACTCCTTCGGAAAATACTCCGGCCGGATGAACTGCGCCTGCAACGAGATCACGATGCCGACCAAGAGGAAGATCAGCCACAATGGCGCCGCGATGTAAGAGCCGATGCCGGTGAGCAAATGCAGCCGGCTGATCCAGTGCAGTCCGCGCGCCGGCAGCACGCCCATGTGCTGCAAATTGCCCTGGCACCAGCGCCGGTCGCGCGCCGCGTATTCGGTCAGCGACGGCGGGCATTCCTCGAAGCTGCCGCCGATATTGGTCACCATGTGGATGCCGACGCCGCCGCGGCGCATCAGCGCCGCCTCGACGAAATCATGGCTGAGAATATGTCCCCCGATCGGGCGCGGGCCGCGCAGCGCCGGCAGTCCGCCAAAACGCGCGAACGCGCCGGTGCGGATCATCGCATTGTGGCCCCAGTAATTACCGTCTGGCCCGTGCCAGAACGCGATGCCGCGCGCGATCAGCGGACCGTACAGGCGCCCGGCGAATTGCTGGATGCGGGCAAAGGGTGTCGTCGCGTTGACGATCACCGGCAGCGTCTGGATGAGGCCGACGGCGGGATTATGCTCCATCGCGCCGGCCAGCCGCACGATGGTGTCGCCGGTCATCAGGCTGTCGGCGTCGAGAATGAGCATGTTCTCGTAGGCGCCGCCGAACCGCGTCACCCATTCGGCGATGTTGCCGGCCTTGCGGGCGTGATTGTCCGGGCGGCGGCGATAGAAGATACGACCCTGGCCGCCGGTGCGCGCGCGCAGTTCGAGAAAGGTCTTTTCTTCGGCGATCCAGACGTCCGGATCGGTGGTGTCGCTGAGAATGAAGATGTCGAAATGCGATTGCGCGCCGGTCTGCGCGATCGACTCGTCGATGGCATGAATGCGCGCGATGACGCGATGCGGTTCCTCGTTATAGGTCGGCACCAGCAAAGCAGTACGGACGCTCAATGCGGGGAGCGGCGCGGTCGGATCGATGCCGAGCATTGGGCCGCGCCCGAAGGTGAGGCCGATGAGGCCGCACAGCATGTTGGCGAACGAAAACGCGATCCAGGCGAACAGCGTCAGGAACAGCGCCATCACGACGATTTCCAGGACGGTCAGGCCGCCGACCGCGAGCACGAGATACATCTCGTGCGCGGCTGCGATCGTCATCGCAATGGTGACGCCGAACAGAAATAGCCGCCGTAGGCCGAGCAGCGGCGGCGCGGAGTCGGGTCGGGGAGGCCGGTCGGTCTTCGCCGACAGCGATTGCGTCGGCATCGTCAGCGGCGCTTCGGCTGGCAGGTAGACCCGCGAGGACATCGCTGCTGCCGGCCCCCTTTCCGTCACAGCGTCCATCGATAGACCCAGACTTCCGACAGCGCGGTGTCGCCGCGCATCAACTGCGCGCGCAGCTCCACGGCGGATTCGTTGCCGGGCGCGAGGCGGAAGCTCAGCCGCGCGCCGCCGAGTTCGGGGTTGGGATGCAGCACGATGTCCTTGATCTCACCCTTGTCGGCTTTGACGTCGGCGCGGATCTGATCGAGCGGCGTAGCCTTGAGCTTCTCGTCGGCGAAATCGAGCACGATCAGACGTGTTTGTTCCTCGCCGGCGCCGATGCGGGTCTGCGCCACCGGCACCAGGCCGGGCTTGGCGCCCCAGCCCCAATGGATGCGATACGTGTAGCGATATTCGCCCTTGGCGCGCAGCGGCTCCTTTGGGCGCCAGAACGCGCCGATATTGTCGTGCACTTCGCTCTTGGTCGGAATCTCGACGAGGTGCACCGCGCCTTCGCCCCAGTCGCCGATCGGCTCGATCCAGGCGCTCGGCCGCCGTTCGTAGCGCGATTCCAGATCCTCATAGGCGCCGAAGCTGCGCTGGCGCTGCATCAGGCCGAAGCCGCGCGGATTGTTGTCGGCGAAGGTGCTGATCTGCAGGTCGCGCGGATTATTCAGTGGCCGCCACAGCCATTCGCTGCGGCCGTTCTGAATCGCGAGCCCGTCGGAATCGTGTACCGCGGGACGGAAGTCGTCGACGCCGGCCCGGTCGTTGGCCCCGAAGAAGAACATGCTGGTCAAGGTCGCGATGCCGGGCTCGGCGATCTGCACGCGTGGAAACACCGTCAGTTCGACGTCGTAGATGGTGGTCTCGCCGGGCCGCATCGTAAACCGCACGGCCGCGCTGGCGCTTTCGCTGTCGATCAAGCCATGGACGACGATGGACGTCGCCGCCTTAGCCGGCTGCTCGATCCAATAGGTCTTGAAGACCGGAAATTCCTCGCCCTTCGGATTGCCGGTGTTGATCGAGAGGCCGCGCGCCGACAGGCCGTAGACTTGGCCGCGCGCGACCGCGCGAAAATATGTCGCACCGAGAAACACGCCGATCTCGTCGTAGTAATCCGGCTTGTTGAGCGGGCCATGCACGCGGAAACCGGAAAAGCCGAGATTGCTGTTCGGCTCGGGCGGTGGGGTGTCGCCGAACGAGAACAGCGACGGCGAATAGGGGACCGGCTCGGCGCGGCCGTTGCGCACCTGGTAGATATCGACGCGGTTCGCGAAGATCGTGCCGCGATGGAAGAATTGCGTCTGGAACGGCAGCTTGTCGGCGAGCCATAGCGCCTGGTCGGGCCGAAACCGGATGGCGCGGTACTGATCGTAGTTCAGCTTCTTCAGCGAGTCCGGCAGGCTGAGATCCGGCGCCTTATAGGGCTTCTGCGCCAGTTCGCGGGCCTGCTGCTGCACGCTCGAGGCGTCGAATGGTTGGCCGGCTTTATCCTGCGGCTTGTCCTGACCCTTATCCTGCGCGAACGCGGACGGAAACAGGTTCTCGGGCCACAGTTTGCCTGCCGCCGGCAACGCCAACGCTCCAACCAGAATATCGCGACGACGCACTGCGCAAGCTCCCATGCTGCTGACATCTGAATATCGAGGCGCGCCGCTCGCCCTACCGCAGTGCGATAACGGCATGGCCGGCCTCGGGTTCCATTGAATAAGTGCATTAGTACCGGAGCTTGGCGGCCTGACGGCGGCATAGCGCCGGCAAGTTGGCGGGCGCTTATCCCTCACCCGCTTTCAGGAGAGGGATAAGCAAGCCGCTAAATTCTCAACGGTATGGGCCAAACAAAAACCCCGCCGGTGAGGGCGGGGTTTGAAAAGTTGGGTAGAGGGGACAGCCTTTACGCAGAAAGTCTCAACGCGGAAGACCTTGAGTTCGTCGAAAGTCTCGATCAGGCGGTGATGCGGGATTCGTCTTCCAGCGGCTCGCGCAGCACGTAACCACGGCCCCACACGGTCTCGATGTAGTTCTTACCCGAGGAGGCGTTGGCGAGCTTCTTGCGCAGCTTGCAGATGAAGACGTCGATGATCTTGAGTTCGGGCTCATCCATGCCGCCATAGAGATGATTGAGGAACATCTCCTTGGTGAGGGTGGTGCCCTTGCGGAGCGAAAGCAGCTCCAGCATCTGGTATTCTTTGCCGGTCAGGTGCACGCGCTGGCCGTTGACCTCGACGGTCTTGGTGTCGAGATTGACCACCAGATCGCCGGTCTGGATGACCGACTGGGCGTGACCCTTGGAACGGCGCACAATCGCGTGGATGCGCGCGACCAGCTCGTCCTTATGGAATGGCTTGGTCAGGTAGTCGTCGGCCCCGAAGCCGAGACCCTTGACCTTGTCCTCGGTGCCGGCAAGGCCCGAGAGGATCAGGATCGGCGTCTTGACCTTCGAGACGCGCAGCGAACGCAGCACCTCGAAGCCCGACATGTCCGGAAGGTTTAGATCCAGCAGGATGATGTCGTAGTCGTACAACTTCCCGAGATCGACGCCCTCTTCTCCGAGGTCCGTCGTATACACGTTGAAGCTCTCAGATTTGAGCATCAACTCGATCGACTGCGCTGTTGCGCTGTCGTCTTCGATAAGCAAAACGCGCATGCCAATCCCCTTCCTCGCCGCTTCGGGCTTAAGGTCGGCACGCCGGCGCGGCGGCCCTCGATTACGCCTCGGAACGAACTGATTCGGGACATTAACTAAGCATGGTTAACAAACACTGATTCCCGGAAGCAAGCATTCCCTGGGCAATTTTTGTCGAATCGCCCTAAGATGTTGGTCGGGAGTGGTTATTCACCCAGCCGTTAGTTCATGTACCGCTTTAAGAGACGCCGGTAAGCGACTCTCCAGACTCGACCCTCCGTTCTGGCGTGGGCCGCGCCTGCCTTAATTCCAAGGACAGTGACGCAATGATTAACGATGCGGGTAAACACGAAGTTAAAATCGGCCCGCTTAACGTTTACCAAGTCGGCTTGGAAAGAGAATCTCAATGAAAGCGTTGGCGGCGCAGATCGGGGAACTCGACGGCGCGGAAATCTACGGACGCGTGGTCGGCGTGCGCGGCCTGATGGTCGAGGTCGCCGGACCGCTGCATGCGATGTCGGTCGGCTCGCGGGTCATCATCGAGTCCGGCACGGAGACCAATATTCCGTGCGAAGTGGTGGGATTTTCCGGCAATCATGCGCTGCTGATGCCGTTCGGGGCGCTGGAAGGCGTGCGGCGCGGTTGCCGTGCCATCGTAACCGGCATCGCGCCCGGGGTGCGGCCCTCGAATGCCTGGCTCGGCCGGGTGCTGAACGCGATGGGCGAGCCGATCGACGGCAAGGGGCCGTTGCCGGCCGGGCCGGAGCCTTATTCGTATCGCAATTCGCCGCCGCCGGCGCATTCGCGTAAACGGGTCGGCGCGCCGCTCGATCTCGGCGTGCGGGCCCTCAATACCTTTCTGACCTGCTGCCGTGGCCAGCGCATGGGCATTTTCGCCGGCTCGGGCGTCGGCAAGTCGGTATTGCTGTCGATGCTGGCCCGCAACGCGAATTCCGACGTGGCGGTGATCGGCCTGATTGGCGAACGCGGCCGTGAGGTGCAGGAGTTTCTGCAGGACGATCTGGGCGAGGAAGGTCTGGCGCGTTCGGTGGTCGTGATCGCGACCTCGGACGAACCGGCCCTGATGCGCCGGCAGGCGGCCTATCTCATGATGGCGATCGCCGAATTCTTCCGCGACGCGGAAAAAGACGTGTTGGTGATGATGGATTCGGTTACCCGCTTTGCGATGGCGCAGCGCGAGATCGGATTGTCGGCCGGCGAGCCGCCGACCGCCAAGGGCTATACGCCGACGGTGTTCACCGAATTGCCGAAGCTGCTGGAGCGCGCCGGGCCGGGCGCCGGCGAAGGCACCATCACGGGCATCTTTACCGTGCTGGTCGACGGCGACGACCACAACGAGCCGATCGCCGACGCGGTACGCTCCATTCTGGACGGCCATATCGTGATGGAGCGTAGCATCGCCGAGCGCGGCCGTTACCCGGCCATTAACGTGCTTAAATCGGTCTCGCGCACCATGCCGCGGGCGGCGGCGCCCGATCATCTGCCAGCCATTTATAAAGCGCGGCAGAACATGGCGACCTATGCGGATATGGAAGAACTGATCCGATTGGGCGCCTATCGGCCCGGAACCAGCCCGGAAGTCGACGCCGCGATCGCTTTGCACAAGCCTTTTGAGCGTTTTCTCTCTCAACGTAAGGAAGAAGCAACCAGTATCGACGAAGGATACCAACGCCTTGAGCGCATCCTCAACGGCACGGACACCGAAAACTAACGATGTCGTGCCAGGTTGAGGATCGTTCCGCGGCCGCCAAGTCTCCGTACGAGGCGCGGTGGCCCTGTATTCGGGGCTTCTGGGGAGTATGAGTCGATGAAGTCGCGCGATACCTTGATCCGTTTGAAGAAGTTCCAGGTCGATGACATGCGCCGCAAGGTGGCGCAGATCGAAGGCATGATCGCCGAGTTCGATCGTATGGGGACCGACCTCGAGCGCGAAATCCGTACTGAGCAGGAGCGCGCCGGTATTAGCGATCCGGCGCATTACGCCTATCCGACCTATGCCAAGGCCGCGATTCAGCGGCGCGAGAATCTCAAGCGTTCGGCTGACGAGTTGAAAGTGCAGCTTGACGCCGCCAAGGACGCGCTGACCGAGGCGTTCGAAGAACTCAAGAAGGTCGAACTGCTCGACGAGCGCGACCAGAGCCGCGAACGCGCCGAAGAGGCCGCCCGCGAGCAGGCCGAACTCGACGCCATCGCGCTGGGGCGTTCGCGCACCGCGACGGGCTGAGAGCCCGTCCGTTCATATCGCGCTTCGCGGCTTGGCCAGACGGCCTGGCCCATCCGTGCCCGGCGCACTTGCGAGCCGCAACATTCGATCATCCCGCCTGTCTCCATCATCACCATGACGAGGTTGTGAGTCCGCGCCCAACGGCGTGTGGTACTCCACTCTCGACCTGAGGGATTCTGAGGGCGATAATCGCCGCCGGAACGGGTAGGGACGCACCTTGAGCATTTTGACGCCGCCGGAATTGGTCTGGCTGATGGCCGCGACCGCCAAAGGCGATCAGGCGGCGTTTGAGCGACTGTATGCGGCTACCCGCGCGAAACTCTTCGGGGTCGTGCTGCGTATCTTGCGGCGAAACGATCTCGCCGAGGAAGTGATGCAGGAGGCGTACCTCAAGGTATGGCGCAATGCCGGTGGGTTCGACCCGGCCGTGTCGTCGCCGATCACCTGGATGGTCGCCATCGCGCGCAACCTTGCCATCGATCATGTGCGCCGCAAGTCCGAGACCTCGATCGAGGACGAGCCGAAGGCGATGGAGGTTGCGGGCGACAATCCCGACCCGCTGGCTGGCCAGGAACTCACCGAAGAATTGAAGCGCCTGCTCGGCTGCGTCGGCAAGCTGGAGCCGGAGCGCCAGCGCCTGGTGCTGCTCGCCTATTATGACGGCTGGAGCCGCGAGCAATTGGCGGTCAAGATCGACAAGCCGATCAACACCGTGAAGACATGGCTGCGCCGTAGCCTGATCGAAATCCGGGAGTGCCTCGGATCATGATCGAAGACGAAGACCAGGAAGCGCTCGCCGCCGAATACGTCCTCGGCACGCTCGATGCCGACGAGCGCGCGCAGGCCGCTGCGCTGCGCATCGCGGATCCGAACTTTGCCCGCATGATCGACGCATGGGAGCGCCGGCTCGGCGAGCTCAACACCATGGTGGTGCCGGTCGAGCCGCCGCCGCAGGTCTGGAATCAGATCATCGGGCAGGTGGCGGGCGAAGCCCCGACCGGCGACTTCCGGCTGCCGGATCCGACGCCGCCGCCGGTGTCGCGTCCGAGTGGCGAGGTGGTCGACTTCGCCAGCGCGCGGCGTTGGCGCGCCGCGTCGATCCTGACCGGCGCGATCGCGGCGTCGCTCGCCGCTTTCGTGGTCGTGCAGCAGTTCCGGCCGGATGTGCTGCCGGCGAAGCTGCGCCCGCCGGTGCAGGTCGTCGAAGTGCCGGCCAAGGCTATCGACAAGAGCGGCGATCGCTTCGTGGCGGTGCTGCAGAAGGACGCGGCATCGCCGGCGTTCCTGCTCACGGTCGACGTCGCGACCCGGACCATGACGGCGCGTCGCGTCGGCGCCGAACCGTTGAGTGGGCAGAGCTACGAACTGTGGCTGGTGTCCGACAAATTCGACAAGCCGCGCTCGCTCGGCGTGATCGGGGCGGGTGAATTCGACCGTACGCCCGCGCTCGCCAGCTACGATCCGGACACCATCAACCAGGCGACCTATGCGGTGACGCTGGAGCCCCAGGGCGGTTCGCCGACCGGGGAGGCGACCGGCCCGATCCTGTGGACCGGCAAGCTGATCGAGGCCGAACCGCCGGCGGAGCCTGCCACGAAGCCTTGAGCCGAGAATTCAACGCTCGATCCGTCACCCTGAGGTGTGAGCGAAGCGAACCTCGAAGGGTCGACGGCCCGGGTATGTTGCGTCAGGGCGTGCACGCTTCGAGGCCCGGCTTAGTCTATCATCGGGCCGGCCAAAGGCCGGACCCGTTGGCCGGGCACCTCAGGGTGACGGTTGAAATCATGCCATCCTCCATCACTCGCCAAAAAAAAGCGCGCCCGAACGCGTGCTTAGGTTTCTTGGAGACATGAAGAATACGATCGACCGCCGACGACGAAGACGGTTCGCGCTAGGACTCAAGCACCCAGCTACTTCGGGTCCTCGGACCAGGCAAAAAATCCATCCTGCACGCCCAAGATATGATCTTTCATCGTACGAAAAGCAGCGCCGGCATCTTGACGCTCGATGGCCGCGATGATGTCGCGATGCTGTCGCTTGGAGATTGAATAATACGGCTCCACCATGCGGTCCTTCTTGTAGGAAGCCCAGGTTGGCGCGCGTCTCAAACTGTTAAGCTGTTGGATCAGCTCGATCAGAATTGGGTTCTGGGTCGCCTCCGCGATCGCCAGGTGAAATTGGTGATCCCACAGATTGTACGCTTCCGGCTGCTTCGTCGTCTCGCGTCTCTCCGCGCACAGCTTCATACGAGCAACATCGGACGGCCGCGCTGCCACCGCCGCGCTTGCGGCGATGGCCGGCTCGAGCGTGAGACGCCCGTCGAGCAGTTCTTTCGGCGAGACGGTCGCGAGATTCAGAAATGAATTCGTTGGTCCCTTGGAGGAGCGCCGCCCGATAAAGGTCCCTTGACCGACGTGCCGCCAGATCTGGCCTTCCGCTTCCAGCACCTCAAGCGCCTTGCGCAACGTCGATCGGCCGACGTGAAGTTCCGCGGCAAGTTCGCGCTCCGGCGGCAAGCGACTCTCGTTTCCAAAGCGGCCGCCTTCGATCATGCCGCGCATTTGCCGCAGCGCAAGGTCAGCAGAGCCGCCGCCCGAAGGCAGACCAATCCTCGCGATTGGTTTGCCAGAAGGTCGATTATGCACGATTTTACTCCCAAAAAAATTGACCTACCGGATCGATTGGTTTACTCGTCGCCATAACGATCGCAATGTTGCGCAAACAGACGGTCAAAACAACAGGGTGGAAGACGGTGACACCAAGATTATACATCGGCACGGGCGGATTTTCGGTCTGGTACAGCAACGACCTCGGTCAGACGTTCGACCGGCTATGGGGCTCCACCGGCCTGTACAGCGAGACGCGTATCTGGGCGCTGAACTGGCATCCCGACAAGCCGGGCGAAGTGCTGGTCGGCACCGACAGCGGCATTCACCGGCTCGATGTCGCTTCCCATAAGTTTCAGCATGTGCCGTCCCCGATGGACGCCATGCAGGTTTGGTCGATCGCGCGCAGCCCGAGCAACTCGGATCTTATTCTGGCCGGCACGCGCCCTGGCGCAGTGTTTCGTTCGACCGATGCCGGAAAATCCTGGAAGAAGATCGATGCCGGGATTCCCGAAACCTGTCTTTATGTGACCTATCCCCGGGTCACGAAAATCCTGTTCGATCCCAAAGACAACAATCTGGTCTGGTTGAGCCTTGAAGTCGGGGGCGTGTACCGCAGCGAAGACGCCGGCGAGACCTGGAAGATGGCATCCGCCGGCCTGATCTCCGATGACGTTCATGATGTCGGCGTGATGCACAACGGTGGCCGCGTTCTGTTCGCCACGACGAATGAAGGCCTCAATATCAGCCACGACAACGGCGACAGCTGGAAGCAACAGCCGTTCGCATCCAAAAAGCCGTACACCAGGACGGTCACGCCGCGCGCCGACGACGTCGGGGTCGCCTTCGTAGCAAACGGTGACGGCCCACCTGGATCCTGGGGGCGCCTGTTGCGGACCCGCGACTACGGCAAGCACTGGGAGAACGCCGGATTGCCCGGCGATCTGCAAAGCTCCGCGTGGCTGGTCGCGACCAACCGCGCCAATCCCGACCTTCTCTTCGCTTCCAGCGCGCTCGGACAATATTTTCGCAGCGATGACGGCGGCGAGAGTTGGGAAGCGCTGCCGCGCCGCCTGACGGAAACCCGCGCGCTGGCGTGGATCCCTGTGTAATCAAATTTGGTAGTGGAGAATTTTAATGGATCTCGGAATTGCGGGACGGCGCGCAATCATTTGCGCGTCGAGCAAGGGGCTCGGTCGGGGATGCGCGGAAGCGCTCGCCCGTGAAGGCGTCGACGTCGTCATCAATGGCCGCAACGAAGCCGAAGT
>JAQGJU010000002.1 GCA_028290465.1 Xanthobacteraceae bacterium
TGTCGCCGGAACCGTGACCATAGATCGCGATCCAAGAGCGTTTTCAAGTGAAGTGGAATCCACTTCACTTGAAGAAAACGCGTCTGTCTAAACACTTTGAGCGCGTCCGGACGCAAAACCGGTGCCCACTTTTGCTGGACGCGCTCTAGGTCTAGTTTACAGGCATGTGAGACTGATGAGAACGCCGATGCTCCAGGCAGTTGCACGTGCGATCAGCCTTGGATTCTGCCTTGGCGGATGCGCGGTCGGCCCGGATTTCGTGCAGCCATCGGCGCCGGACGTGAGCGGCTATACGGCCGGCCGCCTGGCTTCGACCGGATCGGCAGGTGTCGCTGGCGGAGCAGCCCAACGGTTCGTCAGCAGCGCGGACGTGTCGGGCGTCTGGTGGCGCACGTTGCGGTCGAAGCAGATCGATGCGTTCGTTAAGGAGGCGCTCGACAACCATCCGGATCTTGCGGCCGCACAGGCGGCGCTACGTCAGGCTCGCGAGGTTGCCGCGGCCGACACCAGCGCGCTGTTTCCATCGGTGACCGGCAGCGCCAGCGTCACCCGGGAACGCCTGTCGCTTGCGCAGTTCGGAGAGACCGGACCAGCGGTTCTGTTCACGCTCTACGGCACCTCGGTGCCGGTCTCGTTCACGCCGGATCTGTTCGGCGGCAAGGCTCGCGGCATCGAAGCCGATCTCGCCAGTGCCGACTATCAGCGCTTCCAGCTGGAGGCGACCTATCTGACCTTGACGTCGAATGTCGTCACGACCGCCATCAACGACGCCTCCTATGCGGCGCAGATTCGCGTGACGCAGGAACAGATCGACGGGCAGCGGCAACTGGTCTCGCTGCTCGAACAGAAATTTGCGCTCGGCGCCGTGAGCGACGCCGACGTGTTCTTGCAGAAGGCACAATTGGCGCAAACGCTGGCACTGTTGCCGCCGCTGCAGAAGGCCCGTGCGCAGAATCGCAACCAGCTTATGGCCTATCTCGGGCGGTTGCCGAGCCAGGACAAGGGCGAGTCCGTCCAATTGAGGGCATTGCAATTGCCGCGCGATTTGCCGGTCACGGTGCCGTCGCTGCTGGTGCGGCAGCGGCCGGACATCCGTGCTGCGGAAAGCCAGATGCATCAGGCGAGCGCCAATGTCGGCGTCGCTACCGCCAACATGCTGCCGAACCTGCCATTGTCCGCGTCCGTTGGCGGCCAGTCGCTGGCGCTGGCGTCGCTGTTCGGCCCGCAGACGACAGTCTGGAGCATGGCCGCGAGCGTCGCGGGCCCAATCTTCGACGCCGGCTCGCTGTTCCACACCAAGGAATCGAAAGTCGCGGCGCTGGAGCAGGCCAGCTGGAAGTATCGCTCCACCGTCATGACCGCGTTCCAGAATGTCGCGGATTCGCTGCGCGCGATTCAGTTCGATGCCGCGCTGCTGAGGGCCCAGGTCGAGGCGGAGAAAGCGGCCGCCGACAGCCTCAAGATCTTGCAGGCGCAATTCAAGGCCGGTTCGACGACGCTCCTGACCGTCATCAATGCCGAGCAAACCCTGCTCACCGCGCGAACCAATCGGGTGAAGGCGCAGGCGATGCGCTATGCGGACACTGTTGCGCTGTACCAGTCGCTCGGCGGCGGCTGGTGGAATCGCATGGATAAAACGCCCGCGTCCGAAGCCAAGCCGGCCGGAATCGCGGCGATTTTCGTGCCGGTCGGAGCACTCCCGGCGACGCCCGGCGCACCAGTCGATTGATGCAGCTTCAGAGGGCGTGATCCCCTGGGCACCATTGCTGCCTAATCCCATTGAAATCAGAAATATTTTCCCTGTCGAAGGGCTTGGTCGTCGCCTGCATGCGCGATTCCGCGATCACGCTGTCGGCCAGCCTGTACGTGCTGTTCTCGCAGATCTTCTAACTCAACTTCGAGGCCATCGCGCGTTGCAGCGGCTCAAACTTATCGGCTGTGATCGACAGTAGGAAGCCCGCGCGATGATCGCGCGAGCTTTTCTGTCTAGAGCATGATCCGGAAAAGCGGGAACCGGTTTTCGGAAGAGATCATGCTCAAACAAAAGACTAGGGCGCGATGGTGATTCAACTCAAGCGCATCGCGCTCTAGTTGCCGAACAGACTGAACACTGCGGCAACGACGGCGGCGATGGCTGCTAGCACCCCAAAGACGATGGTGGCAATGGCATCCAGCACCATTTCGATGAGGCTCAAGGTTGCGCTCGCCGCAATAATGACAACGCAGATACCCGATCCGATCAGCAATGAAGTGGCGAAGCTGAACGCCATGATCCAGAGCATGAGAAAGACAAGCCCGCTCAGGATCACCGAGACGGCGATGCGTCGAACGAGGTTACGGCTCGTCGACCTGGGCTGTGCGGTCGGCTCAACTGGTGCGTTCATGACTGCTCCCGTGTCTCGCTATGCCATATGGTTTCGTTGCGCTGGACTACGGCTTGACGTCTACGGTTTCGCTGATGAGTGTCTGACCACCTGGCGTGACCCCATTTCGGCTGCGTGGAGCGCTCGACGTTGCTCCGCGATGTTTCTCAAATTGAGCCGCCGTAGAACGAATGAAGTGATCCACCACTGGGCTGAGCGTTCGATTTTTCAGAGTCACGATGGCGACCGCGTACGGGATTTCGGGAAGTTCAATTCGGAGCTCTTTCAAGTCGAAGCGGTCCTGGTGCAAGCGAAGCACGGATGCAGGCAACGCGCTCACATATCTTCCGGTTAGCAGGAGATGGAGGCGCAAGTGAATTGAAAACGTCTTCAGGGCGATGTGCGGAGGCGGAAGGCCGCGCAATCGGAACGCTTCCGGGATCACCTCTTCACCCCACCCGTGAGGGAGGACGATCCATGGCGCGTCCGCCAGATCCGCCAGATCGACACGCCGGAGCTTGGCCCAGCGGCTGTTCTGGCCAACGACAACACTCAACTGATCCTCGAAAAGTGTTGTGATCTTGAAGTCTTCGGAGGCGGCCAGTGCGTCGAGGCTGGGGCCACCTCGGGCAAATACCAGATCGATGCTCCGGTCCCGCAGCTTGGCGGCTGCATCTGCCCCCGTGAACGTCTCGACTTCGAAGATCACACCCGGCCATCGGCCGGAGAAGACGTCGATGGCGGTTGGAAGCACGGAAGCCGCGAGCGTCTCCGGGCAGCCGATCCGGATCTCGCCGATGCCTTCGTTTTTGAGATAGTCGATTTCTTGGATGCCGTGCCGCAACTCGTCGAAAGCCGCCTTGCCGCGCCGGATCAGCGCCAGGCCGTATGCCGTCGCCTCAACGCCGCGGCGGCTTCGATCAAACAGCCGCACGCCAAGTTCCTGCTCCACGTCTGCGATCATTTGTGAAACGGCGGATTGGGTCACCCCAAGCTTACCGGCCGCCTTCGCCATGCTGCCATGCTCTGCCACCGTAAAAACGATATGCAGATCACGAAGCCGCAGCCTGCGACCGATCCTTCCCTCCCAGTCCTGATCCGTGGTCATTAGCGTTTCCTTATAGCCCCATCACGGTTTTCCACCTATCGCTAATGGATGCAAGCGGCTATGTGGCCTTCGAAGCTGCAAAGGTACGGACGTTTTCAAGCACGATCAGCTCTCAAGAGAGAGATGCACTTTCCCGCATACCAGTGTTGGCGCGAACCGCGCGGCGGCCTGTGCGTCGGCCGTGTGGGTGCAAGAACTAAAAATCGAAGGAGGGAACGATGATGCGCTGGGGAGTTCTTGTTACGTCGCTCATATCGGTGCTGTTCGCCACGTCGACGTTGGCGCAGGACGTTTATCCAAATCGGCCGGTCCGGGTGATCGTCGGGCTTGGCGCCGGATCGTCGACCGACGTCACCGCGCGAATCATTATGCAGAAGATGGGCCAGGCGCTCGGCCAGACTTTCGTCGTCGAGAACCGGACCGGGGCGGGCGGCAATATCGCCACCGGCTTCGTCGCCAATGCGACCGCGGACGGTTACACATTGCTGTTCGGGTCGGCTGCGACCACGGTGAACGTGACGCTGGCGCCGAGTACCGGATTTGATTTGGTCAAGGATTTCGCGCCTGTCGCGCTGCTGGCGACCGTTCCGAATATCCTGGTGGTGCATCCCTCCCTGGGAGTGAAGACCCTGGAAGAGTTGATCGCCAAAGCGCGCAGCAAACCGGACGAAATCTTTTATGCGTCATCGGGCAACGGAACGTCGCCGCATTTGTCCGCGGAACTGTTCAAGTTGATGACCGGCGTTAAGCTGGTGCACGTCCCCTATCAGGGGAGCGCGCAGGCGATGCAGGATTTGATCGCCGGCCGCACCAATATGATGTTCGTACCCGCGCCCACGGCGATCTCGCAGTTGAAGTCGGGCGGTCTGATCGCGCTGGCGTCGACGCAGCTCAAGCGCGCCGGAGCTGCGCCTGATCTTCCGACGATGGACGAACTGGGGCTGAAGGGATTCGATACCGGCGTGTGGTTCGGACTCTATGCTCCCGCTGGTACGCCGAAGCCCATCATCGATCAACTGGCGCGTGTCGCCAACGAGGCGCTTAAGGCTGAGGACGTTCGCACGGCTTTCACGTCTCAGGGCATCGACGTCATCGGCAGCACGCCCGAAGAGTTCTCGATCTACGTGCGATCCGAGATCGACAAGTGGGCGAAAGTGGTCAATGCGGCGGGGCTGAAGCGCTAACACAGCGCCATCACACGCGGACGACCGGCCGGAATAGCAACGGAAAGGAAAGAAGAAATGGCAAAATCCCTTCGCATGAATCAGGCGGGCTATTTCGATTGCGCGGGGGGCGGCCAGATCATCGTCCAGAACGGGATCGCGTATGTGGGCCACATGCGAGCGCCGCACGGTACCTCGATCGTCGACGTCCGCGACCCGAAGAATCCAAGAGTTCTTGCCGAACTGCCGATGCCGCCCGGCACCCACTCGCACAAGGTGCGGGTTGCCGGCAACATCATGGTGATCAATCAGGAGATCAACAACAACGACAAGAACAAGCCGTCTCCTGACTTCCGTGGCGGCATCTGCGTCTACGACATCTCGAAGCCGAGCGAGCCGCAACTGCTGAGCCGCTGGGAAACCGGCGGGCAGGGCGTGCACCGGTTCGACCTCGACGAACGCTATGCCTATCTGTCCGCGACCTCGGACGGCTATGTCGGCCACCTGATGGTCATCCTCGATCTTCAGGACCCGCGTAACCCGGTGGAAGTCAGCCGGTGGTGGATGCCGGGCCAATGGACCGCGGGCGGCGAGACCCCGAACTGGGATAAAACCGCGCACCGCTGCCATCATCCGCTGCGCATGGGCAATCGGCTCTACACCAGCTATTGGCAGGCCGGTTTCCACATCCTCGATATCGAGGACATCACCAAGCCAAAGCGCATTTCCGGTCTCGACTGGTCGCCGCCGTTCGATTGCCCGACCCATACGGCGTTGCCGATCCCGTTCGACATTCGCGGCCGGCGTTACATGGTGGTGGCCGACGAAGACGTCTACCGCCCGCTCGATGGCGTACCGGCGTTCCTGTGGATGGTCGACATCACCGACGAGCGCAATCCGATGCCGGTCGGCAGCTTCCAGATCGAGGGACTGGACGGTCCGCAGCCGCTGGCGACCGCCTGCCATCAGCCGTGCGAGATCGTCACCGGCACGGAAATTCCGGCGGCCTGGTTCGCCCACGGCTTGCGCGTGATCGATATCGCCAATCCGCATGCGTTGCGCGAGGTGGCCTACTTCGTTCCGGATGTGCCGCCCGGCTGCGAGCGCGTGCAGGCCAACGATGTGACCGTGGACGAACGCGGACTGCTGTACCTGACCGACCGTCAGCGTGGCTTGACCATCGTCGAGCGCACGTAATCATTGGGGCATGCCGCAAGCGATTATTCAGCGTTTGCGGCGTGCCACTCGATCTTGTGCGGCTCACGGAAGGCAAAGCGGATCAGGTGTTTTTCGACCACCTCCTGCAATTTCGTCATCCGGGCCTCATCCTCGGCGTCGGCCATGAGCGTCAAAACGCTGTCCTTGGCCTCAAGCCGACAGATGCCGGATGAAAAAGTTATCTGACCCTTTTCCGACGTGAATTCGACCGGGGCTTTGTGAGCGAAGTGCTTGCAGAGCTGCTGCAGATAGATGCTCGCCCGCTCGCTCTCGATGCGCGCGATGGAATGAAGCATGGTCGTTGCTTCCATGTTGATGCTGTCCATGTCGATGTTCTCCGATGCAGTGCCTGCGCTGTTTTTAACAGTGTCTTGGCGCAGGCTGCGAATGTGATTGGCCGCGGCGTCGATGGCCGCAGCGACGTTGCGTGCCTCGGGTTCGGACCACGGATCGGCGCTGCTGCGCAGCGCGGACTTCAAATTGTCCATCGCGGCGACGATGATCGGAGATGCCTGAGCCCGCCGCCCCGCTCGCGCCACGCGGGACATGATGTCCCCGATCAGCGTATTGTTCTCGTCGAGAAATGCGCGGCCGGCCGGCGTGATTTGATAGCTATTGCGGGTGCCGTCAGCGGTCGCGGGGATCGCATGGCCGACGTCCTCAAGCAGTTGAAGCGTGGGATAGATGACGCCGGGACTGGGGCAATAGGCACCGCCGGTGCGCTGCTCGATGGCGCGGATGATGTCGTAGCCATGGCGCGGCTGTTCGCCGAGCAATGCCAGCACCACTTGGCGAAGTTCGCCGTGGTCGAAGAACCGGCCGCCACCGCCGCGCCCGCCTCGGAAGCGTCCGCTGTCGCTCATTAAAAATCTCCGAAGATTAATATCAGATATTACGTTTAGATATATCTAATTTGATTGTCAAGAATGGGAAATTTGATCTGCGTCGGTGAACTGGGTGAACATCCGAGTCGCATTCATGCGTGCCATAAGGGGGCGCAACCCGCGTAAGCGTCGGAGTTCAAATGAAGGCATGGCTATTGAAGTTTCACCGCTGGACCGCGCTGCTCTTTGCGCTTCCGCTGGTCGTGCTGCTTGCCACCGGTTTGATTTTGTCGTTCGAGCCCTGGCTGGTCGATCGCGCCATTGAGCCGGGCACACTGTCGCCGGCCAGGATCGAGGCCCTGGTCAAGCAGCACGATCCGGGCGGCCGGGTGCGTACCCTTGGCTATCGCAGTTACGACAAGGCGCTGACCATCAGCGCCGGGCGCGGCGGCGGCACGGTCGTCGACGTCGGCTCCGGGCAAGCGCTGTCAGGGCCATCGGCCCTGGCGAACACTCTTGTGACCGTAAGGCGCCTGCATGAGACATTGCTCATCAACGCCGGTTGGATCGTTATTGGCGCCACGGGCGCGATGCTTATGCTGATCGTGCTTGGCGTGCTGATGGGTCTGCCACTCGTCGCGAATACGTTGAGCGGCTGGCACAAGGCCATCGCTTGGTTTCTGTTGCCGCTGATCGTGCTCTCGCCGCTCACAGGCATGTTCATGGCCACGGGCATCACCTTCGCCAGCCGTCCACCGGCCGCTGCCGCCGGTCAAGGCGCGCCGATGGCGCTCACCGAAGCCGTGCAGGTTCTCGGCAAGGACCACGATCTTTCCGCGCTGGTCTGGCTAAGACCGCAAGGCGGACGCATGCTGGCTCGTGTCGTTGAGGGCGGCGAATATGTTGTGTACGCCGTGACGCGCGAAGGCGCGACGGTCATGCCGCGCAATTGGCCCCGGCTCTGGCACGAGGGCAATTTCGCTGGCGTATGGTCGGCGCTGATGAACGTCGTCGCTTCCCTCGCGATGATCACGCTCCTGGTCACCGGAGTTTGGATCTGGACGCGCCGGCAGATCAGACGGCGCGCGCGACATCTTTCAAAAGCTGAGCTGGCGTGAGCGTTGACGTCATGAGTTGCTAAAGTAAAGCGCCGTCGGATTGTCGACCAGAATGCGTTCACGCTGCGCGGTATCCGGGACCCAGCGCATCAGCAGATCCGTCAGCTCGCCATCATTGGGCATCGGCAGCGACCATTTCGCCATGACATGCGGCCAGTCGGTCCCCCACACGATCCGGTGCGGGGCGGTCTCGATCAGCCGATGTGCGAAGGCATCGGTGTCTGTATGCGGCATGGTCGTGGTGGAGATACGGTAGGGGCCGGTGAACTTCACCCAGGCCCGGCCGGTCGCCAACAGGCGGAGCAGCGCCTGAAAGCCGGGGGCATCGAGACCTTTATCCGTCTTCACATATCCCAAATGTCCGAACACGACATCGACCGGCAGGTCGTCGAGCGCGCGATCGAGATCGGGAAATTCGTCGACATGCATCAGGAATTCAACGTGCCAACCGAAGCGTGAAATCCGGTTGGCGATGGACCGGATACGGTCCATCGGAAGCACACCCTTGGCGGTCTGGATGTCGACAATGTTAAACCGCACGCCGCGGATGCCGGCCGCGTGCAAACGTTCCAGTTCCGCATCGGCGACATCGTCAGGCAACACCGCGACGCCGCGCACCGGGATGGTGGCGGCCTTCATGGCGGCCAGCATCGCGCGATTATCGGGGCCGTAAAAGCTGGGTTGAATCAGCACCGCGCGCGCGACCCCGAGGGCGCTGAGCAGGCGCTCATAATCGCCGATCAGGCACTCGGTTGGCGTGTAAAGCCGCTCGGGAATGTAGCCGAAATCCGACGCCGGCCCGCAAATATGGGCATGACAATCGCACGCGCCGGGCGGCATCGCGAAGGATAGCGGCTTCGGCTTGGGATCCGGCGGCAGGCAAGTCGGAATGACGGTCATAGCGCTAAAAATTTCCCAGTCCGGTTGGATTCGGATCGTAACGAAGAGGCCCGCTTGGCGCGGGCGGAAGGCGATGTCGCGCTGTCTATGCGACAGCGCTGCCGGCGCCACAGTCGTAGGCTATCCGGCCTTACTCTGGCAACTCGGTCGCACGCCATGAGGAGACATCACGAATTCGTCGGATGGAAGCTTTTCCTGATCGACCGTAATGATGTAAGTCTCCGCCTACCATTGCGCGCTTCGGCATCAGCAGGTTTTCATGATGACAAATGACAACACACAAACGACCGATATCGTCTTGGGCACGGCGACGCCGGGCGGTGGATTTCCGCTGTTCGGCGGCGCGGCCGCGGACACCATCAACGAGACCGAACCATCGCTCAACGTCGCGACGCGCAACACCAAGGGCAGTGCCGAGAACATCGGGCTTCTGGAAAAGGGCGATCTCGACATCGCGCTGGTGGCCGGCGAGCCGGCCTATGAAGCCTTCGCGGGCATCGGCCGGCCAAGGACTCCGCTCAAGATCGTGAGCGCGATCTATTCCAGCCCCGGCATGTTCGCGGTGCGCGGCGACAGCCCGGCGCACTCGTTGAGCGATCTTGTCGGCAAGCCGATCGCGTGGGGGACGCACGCCTCCGGCATTACGCTGCTGGGCCGCTACGTTGCCGACGGTCTGGGCCTCGATCGCGATAAGGATTTCAAGGCTTCGTATCTCGATAAGGCCGGCGACGGACCCGTCATGGTGGCCGATGGCCGTGTCGCGGCTCTGTGGGGGGCCGGCATCGGCTGGCCGGGCTTTACGGCCATCATGAAGGCCGGCGGCCGGTTGATCGGGTTGACCTCGGAAGAGGTCGCGCGCGTGACCGCCAAGCATAACTTCATCAAGCCGATCGTTGTGCCGGCCGGCGCCTATGAAGGCCAAAACGAGCCGGTTAATTCCGTCGGCTCCTGGAGCTACATCCTGGCGCGACCGACGCTCGACGACAGCGTTGCGTATCGGCTCGCGAAAGCGCTCCACGTTGGTCATCCGGGTCTGGTCAATCGGCTGGCTCAGGGCGCCGAGACACGGCCGGAGAACACACTCGCCGCGGCGCCAAGCGTCGACAACATCCACCCCGGCGTGGTGCGTTATCTGCGTGAGATCGGCGTGATGCGCGGATAGCGCCTTTCAGGATGCATGTTGCCAGGTCCGCTCGTCACCGGTTATCGACCGGCGCTGATCTTCAACGGCTTCTTTGTGGCCCGTTGCTCCGGCATCGAAGCCACACGGCGGACCAGAACGTCGCCGGTCGCCGTGAACAGGCGCAGAACCATGCCGCTGGTGCCGCCAGTGTGGCGGGCTACGATTGGAATGCCATGCTGGCCGAGGCGTTCAACCGCGACCGCGACATTTTTGGTACCGATGGATTCTTCCGGATTATTGGCCGGCAGCACGGCGGCGCCGCCGAAGATCTTCGCCTCGATATCTTCTTTTTGACTGCCGAGGTTGAGCATCTTCTTCAGTAGCCGGTCGATCGACACGTCGCCGTAGCGAAGGCTCGGCTTGTCGCTGTCGCTGCGCGGCAGCAGAAAATGGTTGATGCCGCTCAGGCGCCGCGAGCGATCCGTCAGACAGACGGCGACGCAGGAGCCCAGCACGGTCGTGACCACGCTCGGCCTGCGCGCGCAACGCAACGCGCCCGGATACAGGAAGGCGACCGGCAGGACGCTGCCGTCCTCGTCGTCGAGTATCGGGAGGCGGTTCACCGCTGGCCTGCGAGGATGATCTGCGAGGCCATCATATCCAGGGGCAGGATCTTGTCGGCGGCACCGAGTTCGATGGCTTCTCGCGGCATGCCAAACACCACGGACGTGGCTTCGTCCTGGGCGATGGTCAGCGCTCCCGCGGTCTTCATTTCGAGCAGGCCGCGCGCGCCGTCGTCGCCCATGCCGGTCAGGATGATGCCGGTCGCGTTGCTGCCGGCATATTGCGCGGCGGAGCGGAACAGCACGTCCACGGAGGGGCGATGGCGCGACACCAGCGGGCCGTCCTTCACGGTCACGTAGTAGCGGGCGCCGCTGCGGTGGAGCAGCGTGTGGCGGTTGCCGGGCGCGATCAGGACGCGGCCGCGCAGCACAGTGTCGCCATCGACCGCTTCCTTGACTTCGACCTGGCACAGTCCGTCGAGCCGTTTGGCGAACGCCTTGGTGAAATTCTCCGGCATGTGCTGCACGATGACGATGCCCGGCGAATCCGGCGGCAGGGCTTCGAGTACTACCCGCAGCGACTCGGTTCCACCGGTCGATGCGCCGATGCAGATGACGGTCTCGGTGGTGCGCGCCATCGCGCGGCGCGAGCCCGGCGGCGGCAGCATCGCGTCGGCGGTCAGCTTTTTGGCCGGCGGTGGCCGGCCGCTTTGAGCGCGCGTCTGGCGGGCGGGCATCCGCGACAGCGTCGCGCGCGCGGCCGCCTTGACGGCGTCGCAGATGCGCACGCTGGATTCGAGCAGGCCCTGCTTGGTGTCGATCCTCGGCTTCAGGATGATGTCCAGCGCGCCGGCCTCTAGTGCCTCCAGGAGGGTGGCCGACCCTTCCTCGATCAGGCTCGAACACATCACGACCGGGATCGGATGCTGTGCCATCAGCTTGCGCAAGAAGGTGATACCGTCCATGCGCGGCATCTCGACATCGAGCGTGATGACGTCGGGCAGATCCTGCTGGATGCGGCGCGCGGCGACGAATGGGTCGGACGCGGTGCCGATCACTTCGATCTCGGGATCGGAACTCAGGATATCCGTCAGGGTCTGCCGGACGGACGCGGAGTCATCGATGATCAGAACGCGGACTCGACGACTCACACGACACCTATTTCCATTTTCTATTGCCGCCGGAACACCGTGGTTGCGACGGGCGCAAGCGGTAGGCCGAATCCGGCCAGGGTCTCGGAATGTCCGAGGAATAGGAAACCGCCCGGACGCAAGTGTTGGCACAATTGTTCTAACACTCCTTGCTGCGTCGGCTTGTCGAAATAGATCAAAATGTTCCGGAGGAAGATGATGTGCATGTCGGTATCGATCGGATACGGCGTTTCCATCAGGTTTATCCGGCCAAATCCGATACCGGCCCGCAACTGCGGAATGATGCGTACGCGGTCACGCGCGCCCGTCTTGGCGCGCATCAGGTAGCGCTGCCGCATGTCCTTCGGAACCGGTGCGATCATGCTCTCGGGATAGATGCCGTGCCGCGCCGTTTCGATGACTTCGGTACAGATATCCGTCGAAAAGATCTGGGTACGGAGATCCGCAAACGTACGGGTCATGTCGGCCAGCACCATCGCCAGCGTATACGGCTCGGCGCCGATCGAGCAGGCCGCGCTCCATACCTTGATCGGCGCGCGCGAATTGCCGCGCTGCGCGGCCATCAGTTGGGGAATAGCCTGATCAACGAGATATCGGAAATGGTCTGGCTCACGAAAGAAGTCGGTCTTGTTGGTCGTGAC
>JAQGJU010000013.1 GCA_028290465.1 Xanthobacteraceae bacterium
TCTTCGGCGCCATGTACGGCTCCTCGAAGTTAGTGCGCGGCGACGCCATCGCCGGCCTCCTGGTCGTGTTCCTAAACGTCATCGGAGGCATGATCATCGGCATCGCCCAGCAGGGCATGCCGTTAGCCGAAGCCGCCCGCACCTATACGCTGCTGACGGTCGGCGACGGCCTGGTCACCCAGGTGCCGGCGCTGATCGTGTCGACCGCCGCCGGCCTGCTGGTGTCGAAGGCCGGCGTGTCGGGCGCCGCCGACAAGGCGCTGGTCCGCCAGCTCTCGGGTTATCCGAAGGCGCTCGGCATGTCGGGCGCCGTGATGCTCCTGATGGCGCTGCTGCCCGGCATTCCGATGCTGCCGTTCCTGGTGCTCGGCGGCGGCGCCGCCGCGATGGCCTATATCCTGGACAACCGGGTCAAGGATGCCGAAGAGGACAAAGCCGATGCCGCCACCGCGGCGGCCGCCACCCAGGTCAAGGCCGCCTCGGTCGCCGAGGAGCCGATCTCGTCCTCGCTCAAGATCGACGAACTCAAGATCGAGCTCGGCTATGCGCTGCTGCCGCTGGTCAATTCGCCGGACGGCACCGATCGTTTGACCGAGCAGATCAAGGCGCTGCGGCGCTCGCTGGCGGTCGAGATGGGCTTCGTGATGCCGGCGGTGCGCATCCTCGACAATGTGCAGCTCGAGGCCAATACCTACGTCATCAAGATCAAGGAGGTCGAAGCCGGCACCGGACAGATCTGGCCGAGCCATCACATGGTCATGGACCCGTCGGGCGGCCAGGTGAACCTGCCGGGCATCCATACGACCGAGCCTACCTTTGGCCTGCCGGCCACCTGGGTCGATTCCGGGCTGAAAGAACAGGCCGCGGTCCGGGGCCTGACCGTCGTCGACGCCGCCACCGTGCTGGCCACGCACCTCACCGAACTGCTCAAGGCCAACATGGCCGAGCTGCTGTCCTATGGCGAAGTGCAGAAGCTGCTCAAGGATCTGCCGAAGGACCAGGGCGAACTGGTCAAGGACATCGTGCCGGCGGCCATCACCGTGTCGGGCATCCAGCGCGTGCTGCAGAACCTGCTGGTCGAACGGGTCTCGATCCGCGACCTGTCGACCATCCTGGAAGGCATCGCCGAGGCGCTGGCCTTCACCCGCAACCCGTCGACCCTCACCGAGCACGTCCGCACCCGCATCGCCCGCCAGCTCTGCGCCCAGCACACCTCGCCGAACGGCTACCTGCCGCTGATCGCGCTGTCGGCCAAATGGGAACAGACCTTCGCGGAATCGATTGTCGGTCAGGGCGAGGAAAAGAACCTCGCGATGCAGCCCTCGAAGCTGACCGAGTTCATTAACCTGATCCGCGACCGCTTCGAGGCGGCGGCCCGCGAGGGCGAGGCTCCGGTTCTGGTCACCTCCGGTACCGCGCGACCGTTCGTGCGCGGTATCGTGGAACGGTTCAGGGCTCAGACCAGCGTCATGTCCCAGGGCGAAATCCACCCAAGGGCGCGTTTGAAGACGGTTGGCAGTATCTAATTTGCCACAGCCGAGACAGCCTTAAAAAATTGCGAAGGCCGCAAGCCTTCGCCTGAATTTCCATATATTTCCTTATATATCAATCGCTTAATTAAAATTTCGATGCTACTCCGGCGCCGGAAACGGCTTCACTGCAGGCCAATCCCAGAAAAAATCAATAAAATTTCACCTCTACGTGAAGGGGTCTGGGCAACTTCTTCTGGCTTCATACGTTACCTGACGAGTTCGAAATACCGATCGCGTCACAATCGTTAAACAAACCTTAAAAACGTTTGAACCCGTCGCGCTCTGGCTGCGACCAATAGTCGAGAGCCGGGAGAAAGACCCATGAACCACTCGATCGCCACCGCGGACCGCATGACCCACCTGAAGATCGTGGTCGTTGCTTTGATCGCCGGCACCCTGGTTGCCGGCATCGGCGTCGCCTCGAGGGTCGGAGACACCAATACCGGCATGAGCGCCGGCATCGACGGCCCGGTCATCAAGGCCGGCAAGCCCACCGTTTTGACCACCAGCGACGCCACCATCGTTCGCTGAGACTACCGCGATCCTTCTTCGTCGCCCGTCGATAGATCGTGTTCTTCATGCCTCCAAGAAACTTAAGCGCGCCTTCGGGCGCGCTTTTTTTGTGCGGTACAGAACCCCGCCGCTAGACCATGATCCAATTCAATTGAATCGGATCAGGTCTAGCTTCTTGTTTGAGCATGATCTTGTCCGAAAACCGGCTCCCCCGGATCAAGGCCGGGGCAGGCTTTTCGGTGTCATGCTCTAGTTCACGGGCTTGATGTCGGCGTCGCGGATTACCTTGCCCCACTTCTCCACGTCGGCCGCCCAAATCTTGGCGAGCGCTTCGGGAGAACGCTGGTCCGGCGGCGGAGCTTCGGCGCCGAGGTCGGCGAACCTGGTGCGGGCGGCCGGATCCTCATTGCCTTTGATAATGGCGGCGTTGAGCTGCTTGATGATCTCCGGCGGCGTGCCCTTGGGCGCGAACATCGCGTTCCACAGCACCATGTCGGCGCCAGGGTAGCCGGCTTCCGCCATCGTCGGCACGTCCGGCAGCGCCGCCGAGCGCTTCGGCGCCAGCACGGCCAGCGCCTTGACCGCGCCGCCCTGGACCTGCGCCATCACGCTGGTGGTCTGATCGCACATGTAATGGATCTGACCCGACACAATGTCGTTCATCGCCGGCCCCGTGCCGCGGTAAGGCACGATCGACGGCTTAAGGCCGAGCCGCAAGTTCAGCAGCGTGCAGGCGAGGTGCGAGCTCGAACCCAAGCCGGCATTGCCGTTCGCCGACTTGTCGGCGTTGGCGCTGATATGGGCGGCAAATTCCTTCACCGTGTTGCCCGGCACCTGCTTGCCGGCGACCAGTACGATGGGCGCCGACGCGATAATGCCGATCGGCTCCAGGCCGGTCATGAAATTCACCGGCAGGTTGGGATAGAGCGTCGGGCTGAAGCTCATCGTGCTCATGCCGCCCACCAGCAACGTGTAACCGTCCGGCGTGGCGCGGATGGCGCGGATCGTACCAGTAGTGCCGGCGGCGCCTGCAACGTTTTCGATGAGCACCTGCTGGCCGAGACTGGTGCTGAGCTGCGCGCCGATCACCCGTGCAACGATGTCGGTCGGGCCGCCGGCCGCGAATGGCACGATGATGGTGATCACGCGGTTCGGATAAGACTGCGCCCGGCTTTCGCCGGCGAACGCCAGCACCGAGCATGCTATTGCGACAGCATTGAAGAGATACCTGATCATGACATTTCCTCCCTAAGTTTTTGTTTGTCTTATGTATTGGCAGTGAGCGCAGCAGCGAGCGACGCGCCCGAATCTAGATGGTGGATGCGAAGCCACCGCCGTCCATCAGGACGTTCTGGCCGACAATGAAGCCGGCATGCACGCTGCACAGATACGCACAGGTGTTCCCGAATTCTTCCGGCGTACCAAACCGCTTCACCGGAACCTGATCGGTCTGCTGTTTCACGAATTCGTCGAAAGCAACGCCGGCCTGGGCGGCCCGGCTCTTCAGCGGATTCATCTGACGGTCCGTCGCGAACGGTCCCGGCAGCAGGTTGTTGATGATAACGTTATCCTTCGCCACCTGTCTGGCGAGGCCAGCCACCATGCCGGTCAAGCCGGCGCGCGCCGCATTGGACAGCGGCAGGTGATAGAGCGGCGTCTTCACCGAACGCGAGGTGATATTGACGATACGGCCGAAGCCGCGCGATGCCATGCCGTCCACGGTCGCCTTGATCAGCATGATGGGAGCGACGAGATTGGGAACAAGCCCCTGAAGCCACTTCTGCTCGTCCAAGTCCCGGAAGTCGCCCGGCGGCGGGCCGCCCGCATTGGTGATGACAATGTCCGGCTCGGGACAGGCCTTGAGAAGAGCGTCGCGGCCTTTTTCCGTCGTTACATCGGCGACCACCGGCGTGACGTTCGCCCGGGACAATCC
>JAQGJU010000114.1 GCA_028290465.1 Xanthobacteraceae bacterium
AGGCGCCGGTCGACGCCGCCGCGCCGGGCGCCGGACCGCGCGCGCGCGCCGCTTCGTCCATCAGCTTCTCGACCCGCACCAGCGCGTCGGCGCCGCGCCGCGTCAGCAACGCGGGCCGGGTCGGCACGTCGCTCGGTTTGCCGTCCGCGACCTGCGGTGCCCCGGTGCTGGGCGCGAGGCCCGGCAGCGATTTCACTTCGATGCCCTGATGCGCATAGGCCATCACCGATTGCCAGGTCATGGCCGGCAGCGAGCCGCCGGTCATGCGGTTGAGCGGCGAATAGTCATCGTTGCCGTACCAGACGCCGGCGACGAAGTTGGCCGTGTAGCCGACGAACCAGGCATCGCGATACGCATTGGTGGTGCCGGTCTTGCCGGCGGCCTTGATGCCGGGAAGCTGCGCGCGGCGCGCGGTGCCTTCCTCGACCACCTTGTTCATCATCATGATCATGTCGGTCGCGACCTGCGGCGTGATCGCCTGCTTCGGCTTGGTGCCGTCGCGGTCGAAGCGCCACACCGTCTGGCCATCGCCCATGCGGACTTCCAGGATGGCGTGCGGCTTCACGGATTTGCCAAGATTGGGGAAGGTCGCATACGCGACGGTGTGCTCGACGACGTTGATCTCGTCGGCGCCGATCGGCAGCGACGGCGTGTCGGGCAGCGGCGTGGTGATGCCGAAATTGCGCGCGGTCTGGACGATCATGTTGCGGCCGGTCCGCGCATTGCCTTTGCCGAGCAACACCGACAGCCGCACCGGAACGACGTTGATCGACCGCGTGATGGCCTGGGTCAGCGTCACGTTGCCGGAGAATGAGCGGCCGTAATTCTGCGGGCACCAGTTGCCGAGGCAGATCGGCGAGTCGGCGATGATCGAGGTCGGCTTGAATCCGTTCATCAGCGCGGTCGCGTACACGTAAGGCTTAAACGAGGATCCGGGCTGGCGCATCGCGTCGGTGGCGCGGTTGAACTGGCTGGCGCCGTAATCCCGGCCGCCCACCATCGCCCGCACCGCGCCGTCGAGATCGGCCATCACCACGGCGGCCTGCTTGGCGTGATAGTCGTTGCCGAACTGGCGCAGGTTGTTTTCGACGGCCTGCTGGGCGACGCGCTGCACGCCGACATCGAGCGCGGTGCGCACGACAAACACCCGCTCGGTCATCGATTTCGGGAACGTCTCGACGAGCTTTTTCATCTCCTCGAACGCGTAGTCGAGGTAGTAGTTCGGGGCTTCCTCGGCGCGGCGGTCGACCACGTTGGCCGGATTGCGGCGGGCGCCGAACACCTGGCCCTCGGTCATGAAACCGGCCTCGACCAGATTGTCGAGCACGACGTTGGCGCGGCCGCGTGCCGCCGGCAAGTTGATATGCGGAGCGAACTTGGTCGGCGCCTTGAACAGGCCGGCCAGCATCGCGGCTTCCGACAGCGTCACGTCGCGCGCTGACTTGTTGAAGTAGTACTGCGCCGCGGCGTCGACCCCGAAGGTGCCGCCGCCCATATAGGCGCGGTCGAGATACAGCTTCAGGATCTCGTTCTTGGTGAGCCGGGTTTCCAGCCAGGTCGCGAGGAACGCTTCCTTGACCTTGCGCTCGATGGAACGCTCGTTGGTGAGGAACAGGTTCTTGGCAAGCTGCTGGGTGATCGACGAGCCGCCCTGCACGACGCCGCCGGCCCGGGCATTGACCACGATGGCGCGGAGCGTGCCCGGCACGTCGATGCCGAAATGCTCGTAGAACCGCCGGTCCTCGGTGGCGAGCGCCGCCTTGATCAGATGGTCGGGGAATGCGTCGAGCGGGATCGAGTCATTGTGCTTGATGCCGCGCGCGCCGATTTCGTTGCCGTAGCGGTCGAGGACGGTGACGGCGAGTTCCGACTTCTTCAGCCAGTCCTCGTCCGAGGTTTCGCGGAATGCCGGGATGGCCAGCGCCAGCATCAGCAGCATGCCGCCGGTGCCCAGCGTCGCGCCTTCGGATATCAGTTCGACGCCGACCCGCTTCCAGCCGGCCGCGTGGAACCGGTCCATGAAGGCGGAGAACCGCTCATAAAGCTCGCGCGCCCAACGGCCGGAAAAGAACACCGCGGAATCGATCCGGGCATCCAGATCCAGGAAGAAGCGGTTGATTTTCGCCTTCCAGCCCTCGGGATATAGGTCGCGCACTCGGTTTCGCCTCTGGAATCGCGCGGGTCCGCAGCCCGTTCGCGCCACCGGCTTTATTAGCCGATCCTTTACCCTGTACCAATGCCTGAGATGCCACAGGGTGAACGGAAAGTGGGGCCCAAATTGCGGCGTGACAACGGCCGAGCGCGTCCAGCAAAAGTGGGTACCGGTTTTGCGTCCGGACGCGCTCGAACGCTTAGACACGCCTCGCGGCCGGCCGCGACAGTGGTTACATATGTCCTGGTCCCGGGAGCCCCTATGAGTCGTGACGCCGAACAGCCGCCGTTTTGGAAGGCCAAGTCATTGGCCCAAATGACGGATTCCGAATGGGAAAGCGTCTGCGACGGCTGCGGGCGGTGCTGCCTGAACAAGCTCGAGGACGAGGACACAGGCAAGATCTACTTCACCGACGTCGCCTGCCGGCTGTTCGATAGCGAGGCCTGCCGCTGCCACGACTACGCCAACCGCTCGGCCCAGGTACCGGACTGCGTCCGGCTGGACGTCGAGAACGTCGGTTCCCTGAACTGGCTGCCGTCGACCTGCGGTTACCGGCTGCTGACCGAGGGGAAGGATCTGTACTGGTGGCACCCGCTGGTGTCGGGCGACCCGGATAGCGTCCATGTGGCCGGCATCTCGTGCCGCGGCAGGATCTCGGCCTCCGAGGCCGACGTGCCGGACGAGGAGTTGCAGGACCACATCGTCAACTGGCCGAACCGGATACCGAAAGCGGCGCGGTTCAAGCCGAATGCGGTGGCGAAGGTGAAAGCCGCTAAGATGAAGGCTCCGGCGAAGTAGGCGTGCTTCAAAATGGCGGGTCGACATTCACGCGATCCAGATTATTTGGAACTTAGAATTCGTGGCTGTCGGCCTGCAACAAACTAAAGGGCATTCATGCGCCGCTCACTCTGCCTTATCCTCGCACTCATGGCGTCCCTGGCGCTGCCGACGCTCGCCGACGCGGCGCCGAAGAAGAAGCTCAAGCCCGCCCGGGTCACGGTCACGAAAGGTTATGGATTCCTGCCGGGCTATCGGCCGCCGCCGCCGCAAGGGCCGATCTACGGCCGGCAGGGCCGGTCGCGTTATGGCGACCGCTATGACAACACGCCGCGCTATTATCTGTATGGCGGCACCGGCAACTGGCAGATCTACCGTAATCACCCGGTGGGCCCGATCTTCGGGCCGTGTTGGCAGCACTCGCCGATCGGGCCGAGGTGGACGTGTGGGTGAGGGGCGCTTGATGCGCTAATCCGGCCTCATGGTGAGGAGCCCGCCATAGCAGGCGCAGCCTGGGTACACTTGGCTGCGGGGCGGGCGTCTCGAACCATAGGCCGCCCAATACTTCATTTGGGCCGCCCCATCCTTCGAGACGCGCTCTTACAGAGCGCTCCTCTGGATGAGGCGGATTGATGTCTGCGGTCGGAGGACAGGCTCAACTCTACTGCCCCATCGTGATTTTGTTTTCCCGCGCCACCGCAGTCCAGCGCTTGATCTCGGTCGACACCAACGCGCCGAGCACTTCGGGCGGGCCGCCGGTCGGCGTAATGCCTTGCACCGATAGTTTCGATTTAATGTCCGGATCGTGGATGATGCGGTCGATTTCCTTGTTGAGCCGCTCGACGATCTCGCGCGGCGTGCCGGCCGGCGCGAACACACCGATCCAGGTCACGGCCTCGATGTCCGGAAAGCCGGCCTCCACCATGGTAGGCACGTCGGGAAACTGCGGATCGCGCGTCAGGCTGCCGATCGCGATGGCGCGCAGCTTGCCGGACTCGATATGCGGCGCCGAGATCAATGACGACATCACCGAGAACTGCGCCTCGCCGGCGACCGTCGCCATGATGGCCGGTCCGCCGCCGCGATACGGCAGGTGTTGCATCTTCACGCCGGCCAGCTTGGTCCAATATGAAACGACGAGATGTGCTTGGCTGGCGGCGCCCGGTGTCGCGTAATTGTATTTGTCCGGATTGGCTTTGAGCAGCGCAGTGAACTCCGCCACGTTGTGCGCCGGAAGCTCCGCGTTGACCACGAACATCATCGGGTTCTTGCCGACCAGGATGACCGGCGTCAGATCCTTTTCGGTGTCGAACGGCATCTTTGGATTGACCGCCGGATTGACCGAATGCGACGCCAGCGCGACCCCAAGCGTGAGGCCGTCGGGCGGCGATTTCGCCACCATGTCGGTGCCGACAATGCCGCTCGCCCCGCTGCGGTTGTCGACGATGACCGGCTGGCCGAGCGCGCGCTCCAGCGATGGCTGGATCAGGCGCGCCACCAGATCGTTGGCGCCGCCGGCCGCGAACGGCACGATCAGCCGGATCGGCCGGTTGGGATAGGCCTGTGCGGCCGCCTGCAAGGTCGCGGCGATGCACAGGATGCCCGCAAGGCAGAAACGCCGGAGCGCATGGCGCGTCATCGCATGTGACATTGGCTCGTACTCCCTCGACGTCTATTTTTTTTCCGTCCGACTTTTATGTCCGGCGAACATTCATTCAGAGTCTACGCGCGGCCGACGACCTTCGCCATCAACGCGCGCGTGTCGGAGGGCGGCGTGTCGCTCGCCCACACCACATATTGGTCGGGACGAACCAAAATAAGACGCGCCTCATAGGCTTCTCGTCCATCGGCATACGTGTCGCGCACCACCTTCAACGGCACTTTGAGAGATTGCGCGGCCTGTTCAAACGCCGTCACGGTCTTGTCGTCGGCGTCGAATGCCAACAGCGCAAAGCCGTCGCCGAGTTCTTCGAATACATTGCGGCCCGACGACAGATCCTGCGGCGCCAGATGATGGCCGGCCCGGGCCGTGAACATATGCGTACCGTGCGCACTGCAGACGCCGCCCGGCGGCCCGGCCACGATGGAGGAGCCCTCATAGTTCGGCTCATAGCTGCGGGCGCGCAGATCGCCTTCGTTCAGTCGCGCATTCCAGGCTTGCTCGAAGTCGGCGCGGTCGCGGTTGGGATTGTGACGCTCCAGGAATACCGCGTCCTTCTTGATGCGCGCCGCGATGAAGTCTTCGGCGGTTTCCTTGAAGATCGGGCGGCGTTCCTCGCTATACGAGGCGAGCAGGGCGTCGCTGCCCCAGCCTTGCAGCTTTGCTGCCAGCTTCCAGCCGAGATTAGCGACATCTTCCAGGCCGTTATTCAGACCGAACGCCCCATAGGGCGGGTGGCTGTGCGCGGCGTCTCCGGCGATCAGCACGCGGCCGACCTGATATTTTTCGGCGACCGCGACGCGCAGATCCCACAGCCCGATATGATCCAGCTCGCAGGCAAACGGGAAGCCGGCGGCCTTCTGGATCATCGTCTTGGCGTCGAGCGTGTCCTTGGTGATGCCGGCCGGCACCGGGGCGTGGAAGAACCAGTTTTCGCCGACATCGATCCGGCCGAAGAACTGCCAGTAGCCTTTGAAGTCCGGATGCATCACCCGGTACACCGAGCGCTCGGGAAAGTGCTTCAGGCCCTCGTGAAGCTCGCGCGATCGGAACACCACCAGCGCCATCATCTGATCAAAGTCAGTGCCGCCGCGCTCGATGCCGACCTGTTCGCGCACGATCGAATGGCCGCCGTCGCAACCAACCACATAGTCGGCTTCCAGCACCGCACGGCCCGGTCCACCTTCTTCGACGATGGTGACGCGCGCGCCCGTATCGTCCTGCTCGACGGTGGTGGCCGACCAGCCGAAGCGGCTCTCGACATTGGACAGGCGCGCCATCCTGGCGCGCAGCACCGCTTCCATCTGGTACTGCGGCATCCGGTCATTGGCCTGGAAATAATACGGCCGCACGACTTCGCGGCCCGCCACGACCTGCGTATATCCGCTTGTCAAATTGTCATAGGCGGTGAGTTCGCCGATCGCATAGCCGTTCGGCATCAGGCGCGCGGCCCGCACCTCATCGAGAATGCCCCAGAAATAGAAATGCTCGAGCGTGCGCTGGGTAAGGTTCTGTCCCTTGGGAATCCGTGTCAGGCCGGGGCGGGTTTCGACCAGCGCGCAGGACACGCCGCGCAATCCGAGATCCACGGCCAACGCCACGCCCACCGGGCCGCCGCCCACGATCACCACCTGGTGCCGCTGTTTCACGATGTTTCGCTCCCCGATAATCTTGTGCGTTCTTGTCGTCCGGCGTAGCGGCTCGCACGGACCTCGTCAACGGAGCCTATGCAAATTCGTCAGACGACTGCCTATTTTTTCGCATGCAAGTGCGATGTGTGAACGTCCTGCAAGTTGTCACGATGGGTTTGGGGTTGAAAGTTGAGGCGAAGGCGGGGGTGGACGCGATGCGTGCTCGGCTGCGGACGCAACGACTATTCTTTGACGGCGCCGGTCATCGCCGAGACGTAATGTTCGACAAAGAACGCATACAGCACCACCAGCGGCAGTGAGCCGACCAGCGCGCCCGCCATCAGCGAGCCCCAACGATAGATGTCGCCGTCGACGAATTCGTTGACGATGGCGACCGGCACCGTCTTGTTCTGCGTCGACGACAGGAAGGTGAGGGCGTAGATGAATTCGTTCCAGCACAGCGTGAAGCAGAAGATGAACGCCGAGATCAGTCCGGGGATGGACAGCGGCAGCACGATCTTGGTCAGGATCTGCCAGCGGCTGGCGCCGTCGATCAGCGCGCATTCCTCCAGTTCGAACGGGATGGTCTTGAAATAACCCATCAGCAGCCAGGTCGAGAACGGAATGAGGATGGTCGGATAGGTCAGGATCAGCGCGAACGGCGTATCGAACAGGCCATACTGAAATACGACCGACGACAGCGGGATGAACAGGATCGAGGGCGGCACTAAATAGGCGAGGAAGATCGCGCCGCCGATCCACTGCGCGCCCCGGTAACGCAGCCGCACGATCGCATAGGCGGCCAGCACGCTGGCGATGATCGACAGCACGGTGGCGCACACCGCGACCAGCATCGTGTTCCACAGCCACAGCGGATAATAGGTTTCGAACAGCAACTTCTGGATATGCTTGAGGGTCGGATTCCAGGTCCAGAACGGGTTGAACTTCTCGAGATTCAAAAGCTGTTCGTCGGGTTTGATCGCGGTCAGGGCCATCCAGTAGAACGGAAACAGCAGCACCACGAGGATGATGGCCAGCGGCAGATACAGGGTCACCAGCCGTTTCGGCAGCCGTTCCAGATAGCTCATGCCTTCCGAATGATCCGCCGCCGCCACCGAGGACGGCGACGAGCCGTGCAGCACGGTTTTCGGATCGGCCACTTTGGGGACGATGGCGTCAGTCATTGGCTTCGCCGTGTTGCCATTTGCGCACCCGCGCGTGGCGCTTGCGCCATTCGCGGCAAACCAAAAAAGCAGCGGCGCAACTCTCAGTCATTGTTTTCGCCATGCTGCCATTTGCGTCGCTGCAGGCCGAACCAGGAGATCAGGATCGCAGCCAGCAGAAACGGGATCATGGCGGTCGATATCGCGGCGCCTTCGCCGAGATGGCCGCCGAGGATCGCGCGCTGATACGATAGCGTCGCCATCAACTGCGTGGCGTTGACCGGGCCGCCGCGCGTCAGCACCCAGATCAGTTGGAAATCCGTGAAGGTGAACAGCACCGAGAACGTCATCACCACCGCGATGATCGGCGTGAGCAGCGGATAGGTGATGTAGCGGAATATCTGCCAACGATTGGCGCCGTCGATGGTGGCGGCTTCGTACAGCGACGGCGACACCGTTTGCAGTCCGGCCAGCAGCGTGACGGCGACGAACGGCACGCCGCGCCAGATATTAGCGAAGATAACCGACCAGCGCGCGTTCCACACATCGCCGAGAAAATCGATATTGGTCGAGATCAGGCCGAGCTTGCGCAGCGACCAGGACAGAATGGAAAATTGGCTGTCGAACAGCCACCAGAACGCGATGGCGGACAGCACCGTCGGTACGATGAACGGGATCAGGACCACGGCGCGCAGTATTGCCTTGAACGGCAGGTTCTCGTTGAGCAGCAAAGCGAGATACAGGCCGACGGCGAATTTGATGGCGCTGGCGACGGTCGTATAGAGCAGGGTGTTGAACACCGACAGCCAGAACACCGAGTCGTCCCACAGCCATTCATAATTCTCAAGCCCGACAAACGCGCCGCCGCGACCGATGCGGGCGTCGGTGAACGAGATCCATACGCCGAGCCCGAGCGGATAGGCCAGGAACAGCACCAGAAAGGCCATCGCGGGCAGCATGAACCACAGGCCGAGCCAGTTGCGGTTGACCTTCAGCCGCTGCCACGCGCTGCGCGCGCGTGGCGTCGTCGGCGTGCCGTTGAGGGTGACGTCGGCCATTGATGGCTTACCGTCTTTGACTGTCGGATAACGTGTTACCGGTAGATCCGCTGCAACTGCCGCTCGGCGATCCGCATCGCGGACTTCGCATCCTCGCGGCCGGTGCAGTAGCTGGCGAACATGTCGAGAATGACGAAGTCGGCAATCGCGGCCGCCGCCTTCTCGCCGACCGAGCCTTCGCCGCCGGCGGTGAGAGAGCGTTTCGCCACGTCGCGATACACCGTGCGCTTCGGATCCTCAGTCCATACCGGATTGCTGTCATAGGCATTCAGGCAATGGGTGAGGTAGCCCTGCGCCGCGCCGATCCACGGATTGAACTGGTTCGCCTCCAGCATGAACGCCATCAGGGCCTTGCAGGCCTGCGGAAACTTGGTGTGGTTCATCGCCAGGATCGGATACATCAGATGCAGTTCGGTCGGCTTGCCGACTGGACCGATTGGCATGTAGGCGTGGTTCATGTCCTCGGCGATGTCTTTCTTGGTCGGGTCGCGGCTCGCCGCGACGTAGATCGAGATGCCGTTATTGGTCCATGAGATTTCGCCGGCCAGGAACGCCTTGTTGTTGAACGCGTCGTTCCACGCCGCGGTGCCTGGGATCATATTTTCATAGAGCGCCTTGGCGTAGACCAGCGCCTTCTCGGTCTCGGGCGAGTTGATCGTCACCTTGTCGTTCTGGTCGACATGGTTGCCGCCATGCGCCCACAGGCACCAATAGATCCAGCCATTGCCGTCTCCCGACGCGTGGCCGAGCGCGAGGCCGCCCGGATTGCCGTTCTTCTTGGTCGCCTTGGCGTATTCGAGGAATTCGTCGGTGGTCGCCGGGAATTTGGAGAAGCCGGCCTTCTGCATGTGCGACACGCGATAGTTCATCAGATTGCCGCTGTAGCAGACCGGCACCGCGATCCATTTGTCGCCGCTCTTGCCGTACTTGACCGCGCTGTCGACCCAGCCGCCGTACTTCTTGCCGAGATAATCGGTGACATCCGACACGTCGATGCATTTTTGCGGAAACAGATGCGGCAGCGAATACAGGCCCCAGAACAGGTCCGGCCCGGCGCCGGTGTTGGCCGCGACCGACGCCTTCGGCTGCACGTCTTCATACGACTCGCGGGAGATGTTGACCTTGACGCCGGTGGCCTGCGTGAACGCCTCCATCAGCTTCACGAAGGCGTCGTCTTCGGTCTGCACGAAATATTTCCAGCGCAGCATCGAGAGCTGGGCATTTGCCTCGGGCTTCCACGGCGCGGTTTGCGCCCAGGCCTTGGCCCAGTCGAGTAAGGCCGGCCCCGTCAGCGCGCCGGCCGTGGCCAGTGCCGTTCCACCCTGCACCAGGGCGCGACGTGTGAACAAAGTCATGGTCTCCCTCCCTTTAGTGGCTCTATGTTGGGGCATGATCTTTTTTGCGAGATCATGTTCTTGATTTTCGTTTAGGCATGATCTTTTCCGAAAATCGGCTCCACTTTTCGGGATCATGCCTAGATGTTGAGACGTTCTCCGGTGCCCGCGTCGAACAGATGCGCGAGCTTTGGGTCGGGTCGGAGCCGGATCTTGTCGCCCGGCTTGAATAGATGGCGTTCGCGAAACACCGCGATGATGTCGGCGCCGCCGAGCTTCGCGAGCACCTGAATCTCCGCGCCGGTCGGCTCGACCAGTTGGATCTCGGCCTCGGCGCCATCGTCGGCCAGGGTGAAATGCTCGGGCCGCACGCCATACACGGCGGCGCGGCCATCGCTGCCGAGTGGCACGGCGTCGAGCGGCAGCCGGATTCCGTTCGCGCCTTCGAAGGTCAGCGCGCCATTGCGGCGCAGCTTGCCGGGCAGGAAGTTCATCGCCGGCGAACCGATAAAGCCGGCGACGAACAGGTTGCGCGGCTTATCGTAAAGCTCCAACGGCGCGCCGATCTGCTCGACCCGTCCGTCATGCATCACGACGATCTTGTCGGCCATGGTCATGGCTTCGATCTGATCATGTGTGACATAGACCGTGGTGGTCTTGAGGCGCTGATGCAACTCCTTGATCTCGCTGCGCATCTGCACGCGCAGCTTGGCATCGAGATTGGACAGCGGCTCGTCGAACAGGAACACCTGCGGATCACGCACGATGGCGCGGCCCATCGCGACGCGCTGGCGCTGGCCGCCGGACAATTGCCGTGGATAGCGGTCGAGATAGGGGCCGAGCCCGAGAATGTCGGCCGCGCGCTTCACCCGTGTATCGATGTCGCTGCGCGCCGCGCCGCGCAGTTTCATCGAGAACGCCATATTGGCGGCCACCGTCATGTGCGGATACAGCGCGTAGTTCTGGAACACCATGGCGACGTCGCGCTCTTTCGGCGGCAGGTCGTTGACGATGCGGTCGCCGATGCGGATTTCGCCCGAGGTGATGTTTTCCAGGCCGGCGATCATCCGCAGCAGCGTGGACTTGCCGCAACCGGAGGGTCCGACCAGCACGACGAACTCGCCGTCGCCAATGCCGACATCAACGCCATGGATCACCGGCGTCGCGCCGAATGCCTTCCTGACATCGCGTATCGCGACGGAAGCCATCGATTCCTCCCGGGCGGACAGCTTTTGATGCCGTCTCACCGACCCGCCGTGGTGCCCGTCACATGGGACTGTCTCACGCGGGAAGGGAAATCATCGGCCCTACGCCTGTCGAAAGGCAAGGGTCTTGTTGTCGGTCCATGAAATCACGGCGCTAGATCACGGTTTTGTGGCTGGTTCCGCGGTTCGGGCACATAGCACCTCTGCGCACGTCCCCATTGCGTTCATGGTCGGCGCTTGCGAAGTTCCGACCGGCCTTCGGTGCTGAATCGCCGGGCTTTTCGGCCCAAATCCAATATCCCAAGGACGCCCGGACGCGATGAGTGCTCTGTCTCCCGACGATTCCGACGCGCCCCGGCGCAGCGATGCGCGACCCGGTGAATTTGTGGGCGACAAAGGCGGGCAGGACGTCGTCGAATACCCGGAGCAGGTCGCACCGTCCGCGGACGATCCACCCTTGCCCGGCGATTTGATCTCGGTCCCTGCGGCTGGTGACTCCAGCCTAGGCGATGCCAGCCACACCGATGTGCCGGACGAACCGTCGATGTCGCACGCGGAAGTGCGCCGGATTTTCATCGGCCTGATGCTGGCGATCTTTGTCGCGGCGCTGAACCAGACCATCATCGCGTCGCCGCTGCCGACCATCGGGCGCGCGTTCGGCGATTTCGAAAATCTGTCCTGGGTGGTGACGGCCTATCTGCTGACCTCGACCGCCGTCGCGCCGCTCTATGGCAAGCTCAGCGACATTCATGGCCGTCGCGTGATGATGCTGGTCGCGCTGGGCATGTTCACCTTCGGTTCGGTGGTGAGCGCGGTGGCGCCGAACCTGTGGGTGCTGGTGATCGGCCGCGCCCTGCAGGGTGTCGGCGGCGGCGGGCTGTTGCCGCTGGCGCAAACCATCATCGCCGACATCATCTCACCGCGCCAACGCGGCAGCTATCAGGCCTATATCGGTATCGCATGGGTCAGCGCCGGCGTCAGCGGTCCGCTGCTCGGCGGCATTCTGTCCGAGCACCTGCACTGGTCACTGGTGTTCTGGGTCAACGTGCCGCTGGGCCTCGGGGCGATCTGGATGGCCGACCGGACGCTGCGCACGCTGCCGAAGGTCGGGCGAGCGCATCAGCTCGATCTCATCGGCGCCTTGCTGCTGATGGCGGCGGCGGTGCCGTTGCTGCTGGCGCTGACCTGGGGCGGCGCACGCTACCCCTGGATCTCGCCGATGATCAGCGGTCTGGTCATGCTGTCACTCTTGCTGTCGCTGGTGTTCGGCTGGCGCATGACGCAGACGCGCGAGCCATTCCTGCCGCTGCCGGTGCTGGCCAATCCGGTGATGCGCATGAGCACGCTGTCGGGCAGCGCCGCGCTCGGCACGGCGATCGGCGTCACCATCATGGTGCCGCTGTATTTTGAAACGGTGCATGGCCTATCGGCCAGCATGGCCGGATTGGCGCTGGTGCCGATGGTGGCGATGTCGACGCCGGGCTCGCTATTGTCCGGGCAGGTGATGACGCATATGCGGCGCTATAAATGGGTCCCGCTGATCGGCTTCACCATCGCCATCGCGGCCTTTGCGGGTCTGGCCTGGCAGCCCGACACGGCGCTCTGGGTTGCGGTGACCGCGCTGGCGGTCGCCAATCTGGGCATTGGCAGCGTTTACCCGGTCTGCACGGTCTCGATGCAGAACGCGGTGGAACGTCACGAGGTCGGAATCGCGACCGGCGCGACCAATTTCTTCCGCTCGCTCGGCAGCGCGTTGATCGTCGCCGTGATGGGCGCCATCGTGCTGGCGCATCTCGGCAGCACCCCGGAACGCGGCCTTACGAAACTGAATGGTGCCGGCGCGGTCGCAAGCGCCAGCCGTGACAATCTCGTCGCCACCTTCGGCTATGTGTTTCTGACGGCCGCCGGTTTTCTGGTGCTCGGGCTGATTGCGATGGCACTGATGCAGGAGCGGCCGCTGCGCGGCCCTGCGGAACCGACGGTGTAGCGCGTTACTAAGACGCGCGCGTCTTGGCGTGGCGCTGCCCGATGACGGCGCACAGCCGTTCGCGGCTCATGGGCTTGCCGATCAGTCCGCCCTGACCAAGATCGCACCCCATCTCGACCAGCGCCTTCATGTCGTTCGGATTGTCGACTCCTTCTGCCACCGCCTTGCAGTCGAAACGATGGGCGAGATCGATCACCGCCTGGCACAGCATTCTGTTGTCGGATTCGTCGGCGCAGCCGGTGACAAAAGTGCCGTTGAGCTTGATTTCGCAGAACGGCAACTCACGCAACGAGTTCAGAGAGGAAAATCCGGCGCCGAACCGGTCGATCGCCAGGTGGATGTCGTAAATTTCCAATTGCGTGGCGATTTCGTGCGCGAGCGGGATGTCTTGCAGAATTTGGTCTTCGCTGATTTCAAGAATCAGCCCAGGCCAGCGCGTTGATTGCGGCCGGTTTTCCCGCACCAGCGCTGCGATCGATAGTTTCCGCAGTGCGACCATCGGCACGTTGATGGCAAGGCGAAGCGCGCTGCCGGCGCGGGCGAACTCGGTCCAGTCGCGCATCGCGAGAAGCAGCGCGCTTTCGGCGAGCGCCAGCAGGCTGGCTTCGTTGGCATCCGGCAGGATCGAGGCTGGCGGCAGCACGCCATGCTGGGGATGCACCACCCGCACCAAACCTTCGGCACCGGCCAGTTGCTGGCTGCGCATCCCGACTTTGGGCTGATAGCACAGCTCGATCCAGCCGGCGCACAGCGCCTCGAACAGACTGACCTTGGAACTTCCCGCCGACCTCGAGTCGATCCCGGCTTCGCGCAGGATGTCCGAGATGGTGTCGATCCGGAACGGCTTCTGCAGCACCGAAAGCATTTTGAGTTGATAGCGCTCGCCGACGCGCTTGATTTCTTCCAGGAGAGGCAAATCGCGCCCGCTCATCAATTGCACGTTGCCGCGAAATTTGAGTTCTCCGAGGCCGCGGATCACTTCGATCGCGTCGGAGCGCTCCAGCGATACGTCGAGGAAGATCAGGTCGTAGCTGCGCAGCTTCAGCGCCTCGAGCGCGGCGCCAGCGTCGCCGCATTCGTCGGTCATCACCATGTGGCCGCGCAAGGTGCGCGCGATCATGTTGCGCAGTCCCTTCTCGTCGTCGACGATCAGGCAGAACGTCGTCGCCGGCTTGGCGGCCGCGGGATGACCGTCATCGGCCGGAATGGCGTCGGCGGTTGAGCTGATGGGATGCGGATCGATCATCTATCGGTTACCTTCGGTAGCCTGCAGGGGCCACGAAGTTGTAGGTTTGATCGACACCCCTTAAAGAATGTACAGAGTAGGTGTTGCTACGCATCGTAGCCGGCCTTCGCGGCAGAATTTCCATACCGATGAACTGTCGCGGATTACCGCGCAGCTACGCGGTAGGCCTTGCTCGGTAATATCACGGATATGCTTTCGGCTTCCGCACGGGCGTCGATTAAGCCGAACGAAAGGCGACGCGCACACGTTGGCGCCAGAGCGCGTCCAGCACAAGTGGATACCGGTTCTGCGGACGTGCAATCAAGCTTGCGCAGATTGCGTAAGCTTACCTTCGTACGCGCTCTAACTGTTAATAAAATTGCGCGCGGGCGCGCGCGATGTATGTGGCTGGACCGGCGACGGTCCCCGACCGTGGTGAATTGTCCAGTGAAGCATTTGTTCGCGAAGCAATTGGCCGAGGCGACGCGGCCAGACGGCGAAGTCGACATCGCGCTGCTCGGCACGCTGGTTTCCGCCGCCTATGAGGAGGTCGACCACGATCGGCGCCGTGCCAACGATGCGACGGCGCTGATGATCGACGAGATCGACCGCAGCAATAAGCGATTGCTCGATGCGTTTGAGGTCGTGCCCGAGGGGCTGGTCTTGCTCGACGCGCAGAATCGTTTCGTGCTGTGGAACCGTCGCTACGCGGAAAATTATCCCGGTGGTCGGGAGAATTTAGTGGTGGGCGGAAGCTTTGAGGCAGGGCTGCGCAACGGCATCGCGTACAATCCCGAGGCCATCGGGCGAGAAGAAGAATGGATTTCCGAACGCTTGGCGCAACTGGCGCAATCCTCCAACAGTCACGAGCAACTGCAGATCAATGGCCGCTGGGTGCGGGTCGAGGAGCGCCGTACCACCGACGGTGGCAGCATCGGTATCCGCATCGATATTACCGAATTGAAGCGGCGCGAAGCCTCGTTTCGGCTACTGTTCCAGAGCAATCCGATTCCGATGTGGGTGGTCGAACGGAACAGCCTGCGCTTCCTCGATGTCAACGCTGCGGCTGTTACGCATTACGGCTACAGCCACGCGCAATTTATGGCGATGACGCTGCTCGACATCCGCCCGACAGAGGACTGGGACGATTTGCGCGCGACCGTTGCGCACGGTGCCGACAATGCGATTGGCCGGGTCCGGCGCCACGTCAAAGCGAACGGCACCAAAATCGAAGCCGCGATCTTTACCCAGTCGCTGAACTTCGGCGGCAGCGACGCCTTGCTAGGGGCCGCCATCGACGTCACCGCCCGCAGACGGGCCGAGGATGAACTGCGCAGCACCAAGGCGTTTCTCGACACGGTGATCGAAAATATCCCCGCCATGATCGTGGTGCGAGAGGCGGACGACCAGAAGCGGTTTGTTTTGATCAACCGCGCCTTCGAGACATTTTTTGGCCACGAGCGCAAGAATATCATCGGCAAGACCATCCATGAGGCGCTGCCGCAGGCGTCGATCGACCGTATCGAGGGCCAGGACCAACAGCTGCTCGCGGCAGGCAGCCTATTTGTCGACGAACACGAAATCTCTACCCCGGGCGGCCCGCGCTATGCGGTGTCGAAGCGAATCGTCGTCAAGGAGGAGGATGGAAAACAGCGCTATCTGCTCACCGTGATGGACGACGTCACGGAGCGCAGGATGGCGAAGCAGCAACTCCTCGAGGCCAATGAAATGCTGCAAGCCATCATCAATTCTTCGCCGGTTGCGATTGTCGGCTCCGGGCCGTCCGGATGCGTTCTGATCTGGAACGAGACGGCGGAGGAAATGTTCGGCTATTCGGCCGCAGAAGCCATCGGCCGCCGCGTCGCCGATCTGATTGTTCCTACAGATCGACTCGAAAGCTTCGATAGCTTGCATAGTTGCGGATTATCGGGGCAAAGCTTTCGCAATGTCATCGAGCGTCGCAAGCGCAAGGACGGCACCATTCTCGACGTCCAGATCGCGGCCGCGCCGGTATTCGCGGCGGATGGTTCGACCCGTGCCACTCTGGTCGCCTACGAAGACATCACCAAGCGCAAGCTGCTCGAGGATCAACTGCGCCAGAGCCAGAAGATGGAGGCGATTGGACAACTCACGGGCGGGCTGTCGCACGTCTTCAACAACCTGCTGGCCGTCATCATCGGCAATCTGGATCTGCTCCGCGAGCACGTCGGCTGGAATCCCGACGCGGGCGAAATCCTGGACGAGGCCCTGCATGCGTCGCTGCAGGGAGCCGATCTCAACAAGCGCCTATTGGCGTTTGCCCGTCGTCAGCCGTTGCAGCCTCGGCAGATCGATCTCAACGAACTCGTCGCCAATACGGTGAAGCTGCTGGTCCGCACGCTCGGCGCGGATATCGAGATCAAGTTTTCGCCCGCGACGGGCCTGTGGCCGCTGCTGGTCGATCCAACCCAACTCGAATCGGCGCTGACCAATCTGGCCGTGAATGCGCGCGACGCGATGCCGGGCGGCGGGCGGCTGATCATCGGCACCCGCAACGTCGCAATCGATCGCGACTACGCCGACACACATTCGGACGTTTCGGCCGGCGACTTCGTGCTCTTGGAGGTTTCCGACAGTGGAAGCGGCATGACGCCCGAGGTGATGGCGCATGTGTTCGAGCCATTCTTCACGACCAAGGACAAGGAGAAGGGCACGGGTCTTGGTCTCAGCATGGTGTTCGGCTTCGCCAAACAGTCCGGTGGGCACATCGGACTCTACAGCGAGGTCGGTATCGGCACCACGTTCCGGCTCTATCTGCCACGCGCCGCGATGCAAGTCGTGGAGCCCACGCCGCCGCCGGCGGACAGCGTGGCGCGCGGCCATGAAACGATCCTGGCCGTGGAGGACAACGAGAACCTGCGCAAGCTGCTGGTGAAGCAACTGACCGATCTTGGATACCGGGTGTTGCAGGCCGAGCATGCGCAAGGCGCGATCGAGATCCTGAAAGGCGACGAGACGATCGATCTGCTGTTCACCGACATCATCATGCCGGGCGGCATGAACGGCAACGAACTGGCCCGCGAGGCTTTGGTATTGCGACGTGGCCTGAAAGTCGTGTTCACGTCCGGTTTTCCGGATGCCGCGTTCCGCAGCGACGGGGCGCTGCCGTCGGATGCCATCCTGCTGGGCAAGCCGTATCGACGCGACGAGTTGGCGCGGTGCCTGCGCCGTGCGATGGCCGCATCGGTGGAACCGGCGGGCGTCGGCGCGGAGTAGGGCGCTCCACGATCAGGCTCTAATGCCGCGTCGGCCGCTCCTCGGCGGGCGCGATCAACGCCTCGGAAAACGGAAATTCCAGCACGACCTCGCCGGCCTGGTCGGTGACCTCCAGGATGGCCGTCATCAAATGCGGGCTGTCGCCCTCATCGCGCAGCAATTCCTGGATCATGGTCCTGGCCACTTCCCAGGCCTGATCGGGATCGCGCAGTTCGGCGCCTTCCGGGTCGCGCAGCACCTCGTCGCCGATACGGGTATTGAAGAAATAGCGCGGCATGCGTCCACCGTTCGGAGCCGGGTGGCGCATATCCTCGTCGGCGGGCCCCTCATTGACCCCGGCCGGTCGGGAGCGAGCTCCCACGGACATGCGCTGATCGATAAAGGGTATGCCTTTATTGGCAGACTTCAAGCCTCAACGGCTGGGTCCGTAATTGCTGGCGATTCGCGCGCCGCGCGGCCGCGACAGACTGCCGGACGGGCGGTTCGGCCGCTATTTCCAGCGCATTTGTCGCCCCGCGCCGGCCATGCCACCATTGCGCCCCGTTCTCAGGTTTCACAGCATCATGCCGCGCCGATTTGCCTGGGCAGACCTGCCCGACGAGGAGTTGCTCCAGCTCCGCTTCAAGGACCTCAAGGTCAGTGTGGACGGCACGTGGCTCGAGGGCTGCCTCGCGGTGCTGTATGACGAACTCGACCAGCGCGGCCTGCGGATCCGGCCCCATGCCTGGCTGTCCGACGAGTGGTTCAGCCCGGTCGATACCCCCGGCATCGCCATCCCGTTCTATCTGGCCCATCCGCGCCTGATGCGGCTGGAGCGCAAGATGATCCTAGACGTCGAGGGCGGCACCGAGGTGGAGTGCATGCGCATTCTGCGGCATGAGGCCGCCCATGTGCTGCAGCATTCCTATCAGTTGCAGCGCCGGCGGCAGTGGCAGCAACTGTTCGGTAAATCCTCGACCCGCTATCCGACCTATTATCAGCCGAACCCGGCCAGCAAGGATTTCGTGCAGCATCTGCGGCTGTGGTACGCGCAGGCCCATCCGGACGAGGACTTCGCCGAGACCTTCGCGGTCTGGCTGGCGCCGCGCTCGAACTGGCGCAAGCGCTATGCCGAATGGCCGGCGCTCAAGAAGCTGCAATATGTCGACGAGTTGATGGTCGAAGTGGCGACGCTGAAGCCGAGCTTGACCCGCCGGGTGAAGATCGACCCGTTGAGCCGGCTGACGCAGACGCTGGAAGAACACTACAAGAAGAAACAGGCGTTCTACGCCGTGGACGTGCCGAAGAATTACGACCGCGACCTGCGCCGGATCTTCTCCGACGATCCGAAAGATCATCGCTCGCCCGCGGCTTCGACCTTCCTGCGGACCAACCGCGCCAAGATCCGGCAGGTGGTTTCGAAGTGGACAGGCGAGCATCAGCTCACCCTTGACGCGGTGTTTGATGATATGATCGCGCGTAGCCGCGAGCTTAAGCTGCGCGCGGTCGGCCCCGAACGGCAATTGCGTACAAATTTCACCGTGCTGTTGACGGCCAAGACCGTACACTCGCTGTACGGCTCGTCACGGCGACAATGGTTTGCGCTATGAAATCGCTTCGCGTCCTGGTGCTTCTGGACCCGGAATTCATGCCCCCGGATTCGATCAAGGGGCTCAGCGAGCAGGAGCTCTATAAATTCAAAACCGAGTATGACGTCATCAAGACGTTACGCTCGGCCGGGCACGACGTGCGACCGCTCGGCGTGCGCGATGAATTGAAGCCGATCCGCGACGAGGTCGAAAGCTTCAAGCCCGACGTGGTGTTCAACCTGTTAGAGGCGTTTCACGGCGAGACCGCCTACGACCACAATGTCGCGAGCTATCTCGAACTGGTGCGCGTGCCCTATACCGGCTGCAATCCGCGCGGCATGATCCTGGCCGGCGGCAAGGACCTGTCGAAGAAGCTGTTGACCTATCATCGCATCCCGATGCCGAAATTCGCGGTTTTTCCGATCGGCCGTAAAATCAAGAAGCCGCCGCATCTGGAATATCCGCTGATCGTCAAGAGCGCGAGCGAGGATGGTTCGTTCGGCATTGCGCAGGCCTCGCTGGTGAACAGCGACGACAAGCTGGCCGAGCGGGTGGTGTTCATCCATGAACGGATCGGCACCACCGCGATGGCCGAGCAATATATCGACGGCCGCGAACTCTATGTCGGCGTGCTCGGCAATGACCGTCTTCGGACGCTGCCGATCTGGGAGCTGGAATTCAGCAATCTGTCGCAGCGCGCCAACCGGATCGCCACCAGTCGGGTGAAGCACGATCCGAAATTTCAAGAGCTGCGAGGCATTCTGCAGGGGCCAGCCGACGACTTGTCACCGGAACTCGCGGCCCGCATCTCGACGCTGGCCAAGCGCATTCATCGCAACTTGCATCTCGACGGCTATTCGCGCATCGACTTCCGCCTGTCGGCCGACAACATTCCGTATTTCCTGGAAGCCAATCCAAATCCCGAGATCGCCGAGTCGCAGGAATTCGCGCAGGCGGCGCTGCATGACGGGCTGAAGTATAAGGATCTGCTCAATCGCATCCTGGCGCTCGGCATCAGCCGCGCCAAGCCGATCGAGTAGGGGCTGGCGTCATAGTGGATCGGCGCCCATCGCGAGCGTCGACCACCGATAGTTCAGTCCGAAGCGGACGATTTGGAAATTGTCGTCGAAGTGATAGATCGGGCCGCCGTCGCTCACCTTGGAGCGGCCGCCAAGATCGACGTTGAGATATTCCAGCTTCGCCGACCAGTTGCCGCCGAGGGATGTCTCGATGCCGCCACCGAACACCGCTCCAGTGGCCCGGCGCGACTGAGTCGACACTTGAGGCGAGTTGATGAAGTCCATGAGGTTCGTCGCGTCGGCATAGGCCAACCCGCCCGTGGCATAGATCAGGGCGGGGCCCGTCGCATAGCCGACGCGCCCGCGAGCGGTGCCGTACCAATGATGGGCGACTCCGAACTTGAGCTGACCGATCGGCACCTGCGGGTGGCCGTCGTCGATTCCCAGACCGTTGATGTCGGCTTCGACGCCAACGACCACGTTGCGGGCGAATTGCCAATTGTATCCGGCCTGCGCGCCGCCAGTGAAACCCGTTCCGTTGAGGTTGACGGTGCGCTCGCCGGTCAGCTCGGACCCGGTCGCCAGCGACATGCCGATGCCGGCATTCAGGCCGACATAGGCGCCGCGCCAATCCACCGGTGGCGGTGCGGCTTCGGAAGGCGTGCCGCCGAACATGTAATTCACACCGAACCGGAAGACGTGAAACTTGTGATCGAGCTGCGTGGGGATCGGTTCTGGTAAATCGGCGTGAATGGTTTGTACGGCGCCCTTGCCGGTGTCGATGAACAGATACTCGGCGCGCGCCGACCAATTTGAGCCCAGCATGGCTTCGATACCGCCGCCGAGGGCCAAACCGATAGCCGTTTCCGACGACGAATGGGGTTCGGGCGGGTACGGCACAAACTTATTGCCGAGATAATTCCATTGCTCGGTCAGCTTGACGAAGGCGGCGCCACCGGTGACGTAAAGCAGGGACGGTCCGGCTGCGTAGCCGAACCGGCCGCGCAGCGTGCCATAGGTGCTGGCCTCAACACCGGTCTGGTATTCGAAGGTCAGAATAGTGGATCGGTCGATACCGAGGCGCCCGATATCGGCTTCCACGCCGGCCACCCAGTTCGGGGCAAACTGCCAATTGAACCCGGCCTGCACTCCACCTGCACGGCCACGGCCGTTGTCGCTGTATTGGCCCGGACTAAAGCCGGTCGGATCAATTCCCTGCGTCTGCGCGCTACCGACCCCCGCATTCGCGCCGATATAGAAACCCGTCCAACTCGGATACGCCGTCGCTGAAACAGCGGCCGTCGGGCAGAGCACGATGCAGCCTGCGATCAGCGTGCGTCGGATGTCGGTTCCAAACATGTCTGCCTCTTCAATCGAGCGTTTTGCAGTTCGGAGCCTAGTCGGCGGCAGATCGGTTATCTTGGTAAGGGGCGAACCACATCCAGGCGGAGAGTGAACTCGGCGGGCGCAGGGCGCTCAAAAAGTCGTTTTGCCGCCAAGTGTGGCGCGAACGCATCGGTCACCATGGGCATCGACTCGCTGTCGGCACGGACCGGTGCTTGACAGGAACCAATCCTCAATCATATACTTAACTCGATGGTTAAGTATATGGACGCAGCACTGGACCGCACTTTCGCGGCGCTCGCCGATCCGACGCGGCGTGCGCTTCTCGCGCGCCTGAACGACGCCGAAAGCCTGTCTGTCAGCGAACTGGCGCAGCCATTTGCAATGTCGTTACCGGCGATCATGAAGCATCTCGACGTGTTGTCGGATGCCGGATTGATCGCGCGAACCAAGACCGGGCGCACCGTAGCTTGCGAGCTCACCGCGGCGCCCATGGAGCAGGCCATGGACTGGCTGAATGTCTATCAGCGCTTCTGGTCCGCGCAACTCGAACGCCTCGCCGCTTTTGTGGAGAAAGACACATGCCCGCCCAAGCCAGCGCCGCCGTCAACCCCAGCCTCACCCTCAAACGTCGTCTCAATGCGCCGGCCGAAACAGTCTACGCCGCCTGGACCGACCCCGAAAAAATAGCGCGCTGGTTCGGGCCGGATTGCGGCCCGGTCACCCATGCCGAGACCGATCTGCGGGTTGGCGGCAAGTATGTCGTGATCTTCCACACCGAGGACGGTGAAGAGCATTACGTCAGCGGCACCTATCAGGAGATCGTACCGAACGAGAAGCTGGTGTTCTCCTGGGCCTGGCGTTCGACGCCAGACCGCGAGTCGCTAGTCACGGTGACGATCAAGCCCGACGGCGACGGCGCGATCCTGACATTGTTGCATGAGCGGTTCTTCGACCAGGAGGCGCGCGATCGCCACGAGTTCGGCTGGACCGGCTCGATGAACAAGCTCGAAAGTCTGTTCGCTTAACGATCAGAGGAGTTGAACATGGAAACGCACAAGGTCGTATCGCAGGACGAATGGCTGGCCGCCCGCAAGGCGTTGCTGGCCGACGAGAAGGCGCTGAGCAAGGCGCGCGATCGTGTCGCCGAGCAGCGCCGCGAGCTGCCATGGGTGAAGGTCGACAAGGAATACGTGTTCGATACGCCGGACGGCCGGCAGACACTGTCGGACCTGTTCGACGGCCGCAGCCAGTTGATCGTCTATCACTTCATGTTCGGGCCGGGCTGGAAAGAGGGCTGCCCGGGCTGCTCGTTCCTGGCCGATCACATCGACGGGGCTAATTTGCACCTCGCGCATCACGATGTGACGCTGCTGGCGGTGTCGCGGGCGCCGCGCCGCGAGTTCGAGCCGTTCAAGAAGCGCATGGGCTGGCGCTTCAAGTGGGTGTCATCGGACGGCAGCGATTTCAATTTCGACTACCACGTGTCGGCGAGCCCGGAAGAAAAGGCGACCGACAAGATGAACTACAATTACGAGACCATCGGTGCGAACGACGAATTGCCGGGCATCAGCGTGTTTTACAAAGACGACGCCGGCAACGTGTTCCACACCTATTCGACCTATGCGCGGGGCGGCGACATCCTGATCGGTGCGCATAATTATCTCGACATGACGCCGAAGGGCCGCAACGAAAACACCATCATGGACTGGATGAAGCATCACGACCGTTATGAGACGGCCGAGCAGGACAACTGCTGTCACCAGGCGAAGAGCGCGTAATAACGTTCGTCATTCCGGGGCGCGAGCTCTTGCTCGCGAGCCCGGAATCCATAGCCACTGCGTCGGAGGGTAGGATTCCGGATCGCCTTGCTACGCAAGGCGTCCGGAATGACAGATACTCACCCCACCGCCGCCGCGCGTTCCGGCTGGTTCTGCTGCAAAATGTCCACGACCACCCGGCACGTCCGGTCGAAATGTTCGGCGAGCAGTTGCGGGCTCTCGGGATCGCGGGCGATCACCGCTTCCATCAGCCGGCGATGCTCTGACACCATGTCGCCGCGCAGCTTGATCTGATCGACATGCGCCAGCCGCAGCGCGCGATAGCGCTCGGTGTGATCGACCATTTGGTCGATCAGCCGCAACAGGCGCGGTGCCGGCGCCGCTGAGATCAGGCTGCTGTGAAAGGCACGATGGCGTGCCTCCCAGCCTTCGACTGCCATCGCCTTGTCCTGCACCGCGTCCGGCAGCGGCGCTTTCTCAAGTCGATGCGCGGCCGCCAGGATCGAGCCTTCCCAGGCGTCGTCGCCATGCGCCATCGCCAGCGTCAGCGCTTCGCGCTCCAGCGCGATGCGAATGCGGTAGACGTCTTCGACATCGCGCACCGACGGCATCGGCACGCGCACGCCGCGATGGTCGCTCGCCTCCAGCAGATCTTCTCCGACCAGTTTGGCCAATGCTTCGCGCAGCGGACTGATGCCGCAGCCATAGCGGTCGAGTAGATCGCGGGTCAGCAGCGCGGAGCCGGGCGGCAGCGCGCCGGACAGAATGTCCCGCTTCAGGGCTTCATAGACCTGGCCGGCCAGGGTGCGGCCGGGCGCCGAAACAACGAGGGAGTCGCTCATGGAGTCCGATTTAGCAGGAATTGGCGCAGAAATCAGCTGTTTTCCAAAATAAAATTATATTCCAAAATATTGACGTACTTGGAATACTCGGGGACAATCACCGAAGTGGACGGATGGGGATTTTCTGAATGTGGGCTTTAGCGACCGCGAAGATCGATGGGGCCGAGACGGCCGTTCTGAACGTCGATGGATCGATCACGCCGCTGGCGCGGCTGGCGGCCGGGCAGGGCGTCACCCTGCCGGACACCATTATCGGCCTGTTTGCCGATTGGGCACGCAACGAGCCGAAACTGGCGGCGCTCGCCGCGAAAGCCGGCACCGGATCATCGGTCGGCGACGCGCACCTGCTCGCGCCACTGCTGTATCCCGGCAAGGTGTTGTGTGCCGGCGCGAATTACTACGACCATATGGCCGAGATGGGCTTTCCGGGCGTGACCAAGGAAAGCCAGCGGCTATTCTTCTTCATGAAGCCGCCGCGTAACGCCATCGTCGGTCCGGGCCGGACGGTGCTGATGCCGCGCGGCACCAAGGCGTTCGACTGGGAAATCGAGCTCGCGGCCGTGATCGGCAAGACCGCCCGCTATGTGACGCCGGGGACCGCGCTGTCGCATGTTGCCGGCTACACCATCGGCCTTGACCTATCGGCACGCGACTTCAACAAGGCGCCGGAGCAGTTCTACAAGCTCGATTGGGTCGCCGGAAAAGCCTGCGACACCTGCGGCCCGCTCGGCCCCTGGATCGTGCCGGCATCGGCGTTCGGCGATCCGCAGAAGGCCAAGCTCAAGCTGTCGGTGAACGGCGAAGTCAAACAGGACAGCGACACCGGAAAGATGATCTTCTCGGTCGCCGAACAGATCGCGCGCGCGTCCGAGATCATGACGCTCGATCCGGGCGACGTCATTTTGACCGGCACGCCGGCCGGCGTCGGCGTGCCCAAGCAGACCTTCCTGAAGATCGGCGATCGGATCGACGCCGAGATTTCAGGCATCGGCGTTCTGTCCGTCACCATCGCCGGCGAGGCGTGACGTAACTCGAACTGACCAGGATCACAGGGAGTCAAAAATGACGACGCGTCGTAATGTGATGAAGGGCGCTCTCGCGGGCGCGCTGATCGGTCTGGCCGGCCGTGCGGGTGCGCAGGCCGGCACCCAGATCCGTATTTCGACGGCAGCGCCGCCGTCGGACTTTCTCGCCAAGGCGCTGGAAGCCCTCAAGGCCGAGGTCGACGGCGCCTCCGCCGGCCTGAACGTCAGCGTGCACACCGCGTCGACGTTGTTCAAGCAGGGTACCGAGGTGCAGGCGCTGCAGCGTGGCAACCTCGAAATGAGTACGATGACGACCTTCGAGGTCGCGCAGCAGATCCCCGAATTCGGCGTCTACAATCGCGGCTATCTGTTCAAGGATTACGCGCATCTGCGCCGCGCCTTCGAGGGCCCGACCGGCGCCGAATATCGCAAGATCGTCGCCGACAAGATGGGCATCGAAATCATCGCGGTGCATTACCTCGGCACGCGCCACGTCAATTTGCGGCAGAAGCGCACCGTGAAGGGTCCGGCGGATCTCGCCGGCGTCAAGCTGCGCATGCCGGCCGGCCCGGAATGGCTGCTGCTCGGCCGTTCGCTCGGCGTCAGCCCGCTGCCGCTCGGCATGCCGGAGGTCTATCTCGCGCTGAAGACCGGCACCGTGGACGGCCAGGAAAACCCGCTGTCGATCCTGAATGCAGCCAAGCTCCACGAAGTGACCGAGCAGGTGGTGCTGACCAGCCACATGGTGCAGCCGGTGTTCTTCGCGGTGGCGAAGCCGGTGTGGGACAAGCTGTCGGCCGAGCAGAAGAAGGTGCTGGAAGCCGCCGCGCTGAAGACCGCCAAATCGGGCGACGAAGGCCGGCTGGCCGACGAAGCCAGCATCGTGACGGCGCTGAAGGGACGCGGCCTCGCGGTCGACGCCATCGACCTGACGCCGTTCCGTGAAGCCGCCGACAAGGTCTATACCGGCGCCGACGCCACCAAGGCGTGGGATCTCGCGCTGCTCAAGCGCCTGCTCGAAGCCTGAGGACGATAGATGAGCGCGCCGGAGCACGAGGTTGCGGACCCTGCACAGCATGGCTTCCCGACCCGTGCTCCGACGTCAGGCATCGGCCGTGTCGCCGAACTGATATCCGGCGTGATGTTCGCGCTGGTCTTTGTGATCTTCAATTACAAGATCGTCACGCGCTATTTCGGCCACGACGAAGCGGTGTGGGCCGACGAAGTCTCGGTAATCCTGTTCATCTGGATCATCTTCTGGGCCAATTCGTTCCTGGTGCGCGATAAGGAGCAGATCACCTTCGATCTGGCCTATCGTCCGCTGCCCGACCGCTGGAAGCGCGTGTTCGCCATCCTGCGGTTATTGTTGATCGGCGGCATCTTCCTGTGGGCGCTGCATGGCTCGCTCGACTACATTTTGTTTTTGTGGCGCGAGCGCACGCCGGTGCTGAACCTGCGTCTCGATTTCGTCTATTCGTGCTTCGGCCTGTTCATGATCGCCGTCGTCGCCCGCGCGGGTTGGGGCATCTATCGGCTGATTGGCGCGAAATGGCGCGGCTATATTTGAACAAGTGAGACGCGATGTCCGAAGGTCTATGGGTTCTGCTGGGCGTCTTCACGGTCGCGGCGATTCTTGGTGCGCCGCTTGGCCTGTCGATGCTGGCGGCCGGCTTCGCCTATCTGATCGCGACACACCAGGACGTCGGGCTGGTGGTCGATCAGACCATGAACGGGCTGTACAATAGTTACCTTTTGATCGCGGTGCCGCTGTTTATCTTTGTAGCCAATATCATGAATGCGAGCGGCGTGATCGAACGGTTGCTGGCGTTCGGCGGCGCGATGGTCGGCCATCTGCCGGGCGGCTTGGCGCAGGTCAATGTCGTGTCCAACCTGATTTTCTCCGGCATGAGCGGCAGCGCCGTCGCCGATGCGTCCGGTCCGGGTCTGATCGTCGCCCGCATGATGGCCAAGAACGGCCGCTATCCGCGCGGCTTCGCGGCCGCGACCTCGGTGGTGTCGGCCACGTTAGGTCCGCTGATGCCGACCTCGATCCCGATGATCTTCTACGCGCTGATCGCCAACGCATCCGTCGGCGCGATGTTCCTCGGCGGACTTATTCCAGCCGCCATGATGGCGCTGGCCCTGATGGGGGTCATCGCCATCATCGCACGCAAGCGCAATTTCCCGCGCGAGGAAAAGACGACCTGGGCGCAGATGCCGGCCATTTTCGGCCGCGCGCTGCTGCCGCTGGCGTTGCCCGGCATTCTGCTCGGTCTGATTTATTCCGGCGTCACCACGCCGACCGAAGCCGCCGCCATCGCGGCCAGCTACGCACTGCTGCTGGCGTTCGTGGTGTATCGCACGCTGCATCCGGTGCAATTGCTGACGGTGATCTCGGACACGGTGCGGGCGACCTCGATGATTGCGCTGATCATGGCCGGCGCCTTCGTGTTCAACTACGCGGTCGCCAATGAGGGCGTGCCGCAGCTCATTCGCGGTACCTTCCTGAGCTGGAATCTGTCGCCGACCGGATTTCTGCTGTGCGTCGACCTGCTGATGCTGCTGCTCGCCATTGTGCTCGACGAGGTCACCATCCTGCTGGTGATCGTGCCGCTGCTGGTACCGATCGCGCAGAGCCTGGGCATCGACCTGGTACATTTCGGCATCCTGGTCGTCGTCAATATGATGGTCGGGCTGACGCTGCCGCCGCATGGTCTGCTGCTGTTCGTGATGAGCGGCCTGACCGGCACACCTCTGTCGGAAATCTTCAAGGAAGTGCCGCCGTTCATCATCGCGATGCTGGGCATCGTGCTGGCGGTGACCTTCCTGCCGGAATTGGCGCTATGGCTGCCGCGTATGGCCGGCCTGATCAAATCCTAAGGAAATCGCGATGATCGTTCGTTCGGCCTATCTTGAAGGCACTGTCGCGGAGCAGGACCGCGCGCAATTTGACCGCCAGATGCGCACCGACGTGGTCGCGGCGATCGGCACCTATCCGGGCATCCGCGCCGTCAAGCTGCGGCGCGTCGCCGAGATCGACGACGGCGCGCCGCCGATCTACATGGTGTTCGATCTGTATTTCGACAGCCTGGCCGACATGCATGCGGCGCTGGCGAGTGAGACGCGCCAAGCGGTGCGCCAGCAGATCGGCGCCGCGATGCCGCTGTTCAAAGGCCGCGTGTATCACGTGGTGTATGAGGAAGATTAGCTTCGTAGGGCGGGTTAGCCGAAGGCGTAACCCGCCGCGCCAATTCAGACTGGCGGATTACGCTGCGCTAACCCGCCCTACACACTGGCACTGCGTCATTTCTAATTCTGCTCGCCGTGGCCGAGCCCGAGCGCCTCGACCATCACCCGGAACACTTCGGTGTTCTCGAGCTGGCCTTGCACCCGCTCGCTGCCGGGGCCGGTCGCGGTCAGGATCACGTCCTCGCCGGAATGCACGCTGGCATTGATCAGCGCCGACAGGTTGCCGAGCCGCAACACCGCGCCGGGCACGTTCTTGTACTTTTCGTTGGCCGTGAAGGTGCCGGGCTGTTGGCCGGGCGAGGTCGGCTCGTTCGGGCCGTCGAGCTTCGGCCGATAGGTCTCGTAATGGTCCGGCATGCTGGCCGAGAACATCGCGAGGCGCCGGCTGACATCGACGCGCGGCGGATAACCCTGCGCGTCGGCCGCCGGGTAATTCGGGAAGCCGGCCTTCTCGTAGACCCGCACCCGCTCGCGCAGGGGCACGTTCGGCGTCGTCGTCATGTCGTCGTCGATGGTGCCGATCAGGCTGACGGGATGGGTGTGATCCGCCAGCACCAGGATCAGCGTGTCGTCGCCGCGCGCCGCCGCCCAGTCGCGCGCCAGCTTCACGGAGTTGTCGAGCATGATGGTCTCATACACGGCCCGCTCCATGTCGAGAAGATGGGTGTACTTGTCGATCATGCCGGACTCGACCATCAGGAAGAAGCCGTTGGGATTCTTCGACAGCACGTCCAGCGCGGTCTTCACCTGCTCGGTCAGATCAGGCTGGTCCGGATAGCGCCCGACGCTGCCGGCCTTGAGGAATTTGCGGTCGAGCGCGCCGTCCATATTGCTCAGGTGAAACAGCCCGAGCAGCTTTTTGGTGTCGGGGCCGAGCGAGCGCAACTCAGTGCCGTTCGAAGCCAGCGTGTAGCCGGCGTCGCGGAACTTCGCCAGGAAGTCGGTCTCGTCCTTGCGCTTGGAGCCGGGCGCGCCCTTCGGCAGGAAATTGGCGCTGCCGCCGCCAAGGATCACGTCCGGCTTGGCGTCGAACATCTGCGCGACGATGCTGTCGTATTCGGCACGGCGCCGCGTATGCGCCACCATGGCAGCCGGAGTCGCGTCCTCGATCTCGGTATTGGTCACGATACCGATGCCGAGGCCGAGCCGGCGCTGCGCCAGGCTGGAAATGGTCTCGACGCGCGGATCGTCCAGCGGGTCGGCGGTGCGGTCGGCATAGACGCCCATCGCATTGGTGGCGGCCTTGTGGCCGGTTGCATAGGCGCTGGCCGAATTCGCCGAGTCGGTGATGATCGAGTCGCTGCCGGCGGTCGAGACCAGCGCCATGCGCGGCATGCTGTCCATCGCCAGCTTGCCGTGCGCCTTGCCTTCGGTCATGCCCTTGGACAGCAGCCGCGCCGCGACGCGATGCGCGCCCGACATGCCGTCGCCAATGAACAGGATGACGTTCTTGGCCTGGCGCGGACCGGTCGCAAAGACGTTCCAGGCGAGTTTTTTGCTGGTCTTGCCGTCGCTGACGCTGACCTCATAGCGGCCCGGCTTCGACAGCGCGACATCGCGCAGCAGCAGCGCCGACTGGTCTTTATTGTCCTCACGGGCGACGAATTCCGGCGCCTTGCCGAACAGTTTGGCGGCGTCCTCGCCGCTCACCGTCACGGCGAACGCAGCGCGGTCGACAAGGCCGTCGAACTCGACCTTGAAGTCGAATTTCGCCCCGACCAGGATATCGGCCCGGTCAATCGGATAAATCGTTTGGGCGTTCGCGGCACTGAGCGCGGCACACGACAGCAGGAGGGCGGCGGCTAGGGGGCGTAGCATGGCGGACCTCGCAGGGCTGAAAGCCCGGACTCTAGACCGACATTATGACACGCGTGTTGCGCTACAACAGCGTTGGGAAAGGCCGCCGCCCTTATCGGATCGGCGGCGCGTATTGGATGCCGCCCCGGGTCCACAAATCGTTCAGGCCGCGCGCAATGCCAAGTTCCGATTTGCCGCCGACGTTGCGGTCGAACACTTCGCCGTAATTGCCGACCAGCCGAACGACGCGCACAGCCCAGTCCTTGGTCAGGCCGAGCTTCTCGCCATAGCCTTCGTCGGCGCCGACCAGCCGTTTGACGTCCGGCTTGTCCGAACGCAATGCTTCGTCGATGGTCTGCGACGACACGCCAAGCGTCGCGCATGACAGCATCGCACAGAACGTCAGCAGTCGGATGACGGTCGGTGTGGCGCGCATGATGCCTCCTGGCCGGCATCGACCGTATAATGCGTGCCAGATCGGCGCAATCTTCCCCAGAAGTTCTCCGCGCCCGCATAACGCGCGCTTAACCTTAGCCCGCCGGGGCCGATTCCGGCGGACGCTGACGCTCCGGCGGGATCTCAATCGACCACAGGGCGCGGTCCGCGACGTCCTTGAGCGTGACCGTCATCGCCTGCGTGGTGCCGTCGATCACCACATGGCCGAAGAACTGTTTGCCGAAGCACGGCGCCAGATTCTCGCCCTCGCAGCCATTGGCATACAGCACCTGCGGGCCGAACGTGTTGTCCAGAATGCCCGGCGCCCAGGTGCCGGCATGCAGCGGACCGGACACGAATTCGTAGAACGGGTCGAAGTCCTGGAACACCGCCTTGTTCGGATCGTACAGATGCGCGGCCGTGTAATGCATGTCGGCCGTGAGCCAGACGACGTTGCGCACGCCGGCATGTTTCATGAACTTCAGCAGTTCGGCGATCTCGTGCTCGCGTCCTTTCGGCGGACCGTCGCCGGCCGCGATGGCGTCCTCGCTGAACAGGCCGATCGGCAGATCGGCCGCGATCACTTTCCAGGTCGCGCGAGAATGCGCCAACTCGCGCTTGAGCCATTCGAGTTGTATGGCGCCGAGAATGCGGCTGTCTTCGGCGTGCCGGTCGGTGCGGTACGAGCGCATGTCGATCATGAATACGTCGAGCAGCGGACCGTAGCCGATGCGACGATACACCCGCCCGGCTTCGGCGGCGTGCGGGCGAATCGGCATGAACTCATGGAACGCGCGACCGCCGCGCACGACCAGCGCGCGGGTGGTGGGTTCGTCCGGCTCCCAGTCGTTGGCGACCTCGTGGTCGTCCCACTGCGCCAGCATCGGCACCTGCGCGTTGAAGGCGAGTAGATTCTTGTCGAGCAGATTGTATTTATAATTGCCGCGGAAGTCGGCCAGCGTGCGCGCGACGTGGGACTTCTCCTCGGTGACCACGTTGCGCCAGAACTCGCCGTTCGGCAGCTTCAAGGTTTTCTCGATCGAGCAGTCGGCATAGATATGATCGCCGCTATGGATGAAGAAGTCGGGGCGGTTGGCCAGCATGGTGGCGTAGCTGCGCATGCCGCCGCGCGCCTCGTCGATGCCCCAGCCCTGGCCGGCGGTGTCGCCCGACCAGACGAACGATACGTCGCGGCCCGCGCGCGGCGGCGTGCGGAAATGCCCGACCTCTGTCTCGCCGGTGAAATTCGGCGAGGCCGGATCGTCGAACCGTACGCGGTAGAAGATGTCCTGGCCTTCCGGCAAGCCGCCCAGCCATGCCTTGGCGGTGAAATCGGTCTCGGGCCGTGCGTCGGCCGTCAGGGTGCGCAGCACCGTCTTGAAGCTGTCGGTGGTCGAGACCTCGACATGCATGCGGGCGGGGCGATCGGCGCGGGCCCAGATCACGGCGCCGTCGTTCGACACGTCGCCGGATTGCAGGCCGTGGCTGATGCGGGGGCGTCCGGCCGCGAGGCTGATCGCCGGGCGAGCGAGGGTGATGGCGGCAGCCGAGGCCATCGTGGTCAACAGGCGCCGGCGCGTCGGCGCGAATCGTTCGGGCATGGAACCTCCGCCGTCGAATCGCGGCGGAAGGTGCCTGCTTCGTCTGACGTGGGGCTGACAGCGGGACGACGGGAAGCTGACGATTGCGCGACGGGAATGTGACTCGACCGGCTGGGGCGTCTTTTCTTAAGGTACGCGTTCCGGTAGTGTCGGCCCTGATAAGTAAAAATAATGGGGAGGGGACTATGCGTACGAGACGGGAAGTCGTCTACGGGCTTGGCGCGGTTGGAGCTTCATTGCTTTCCTCTCGTGCAAACGCTCAGGTCGGTTCTACGCCGACGGCGCGCACACCGGTCAACTTTGAAGTTCCGCGCGGCGCTTGCGACAGTCACGTCCATATTTTCGACCCGGCTCGATTTCCTTACGTGGCCAAGCGCGTTTACACGCCGCCAGTCGCTTCGATCGAGGATCTGATTGAGTTGCAGAAGGCGTTGCGCCTGGACCGCGTGGTTATCGTTCAGCCAAGTGTGTATGGGGCCGATAATTCATGCACGCTCGATGCCGTCCGCAAACTGGGCGACCGCGCGCGGGCGGTCGTTGTGATCGACAAGGACACATCGCAGACGCAGATCGATGAGATGGCGGCCGCGGGCGCGCGCGGCATTCGCCTCAATCTCAATACTACGCCGAGTGGCGAAGTCGATGCCGACGACTCAAAGCGCACGCTCGACCGCGCCCTGGAACAGATCCGCGGCCGCGGTTGGCACATCCAGTTCTACACCCGGCCGCAAATTATCGCGGCGTTGAAGGGTCACATCGAGCAATTGCCGTTCCCGGTCGTGTTCGACCATTTCGGCGCCGCCAAAGCGTCGGACGGGGCCGGCCAGCATGGCTTTGACGCGTTGCTCGATCTGGTCAAATCGGGCCGGGCCTATGTGAAGATCTCCGGTGCCTACCGCACGTCAGACAAAGCCCCTGATTTTCCCGACGCGCTGGCATTGGCGCAGGCGCTGATCGCGGCAAATCCGGATCGCATTGTATGGGGCACCGACTGGCCGCATCCAGATTCCGCCTACGGTCGCGGACGGCCTTTGACGGATATCGCGCCGCCGTTCCCGGTCGACGACGGCCTGCTGTTCAACCAATTGCCCCTATGGACGACCGATGCCGCGATCCGGACCAAGATCCTGGTCGACAACGCCGCGCGGCTCTACGGCTGGGGATAGCGACACATTGTAACGGCCGACGACGGAAATAGTTGGCGCACTTCTCCGCCGGGCAGCACATCGCGCCGTCGCGCGGCTGGCTCCAGCGGACAATCCATATTTCGCAGCATTATGGTCAGTCGAACGAGGCTGTCCGGAGCCCGTCTACCATATGTAGCGCAGCCGTCCGGTGCCGGCATAGGTACGCGTGCTATCGCCGAATTCGCCGTCGAGCTTCGCCATTGCCGACCAGCCGCTGCGCAGGCGCAGTTCCGATCCCAAGGTGACCAGCGCGAGATTGGAAGCGGGCTCAGCTCCGTTCACCGTGAAGCTCGCGCCCGGCAGCGTCTGGAACGTCGCGGCGAGGGCGGGATCGCTGACCCAGTCATGGGCCCAGGCGAGGCGGCCGAACAGCGCCAGCACGCGCTCGCCGTCCATTGCATAACGCTTGTCGAACCGCGAGCCCAGTTCGCTCCGTGCCGCGGTCGCGCTACGCGAATCGAAGGACAGCGCGAACTGCGCGGAACCCGAGGTCGCGCTTTCGCTGAAGGATGATGCGTGAAAACGCTGCGCCTGCAATGCGGCGTACGGTGTGACGTCGATCGCCGGAGTTGCGTAGCGGTAGCCGCCTTCGATCCGGGCGCCCAGGCTGTACGCGTTGAAGTCCGCGGCAAGAACATCGGTGCCGGAGACCGTCACCGTCCGCTCGGTGCTCATGCGGTGGTAGGCCGCGGCGAGCGCGCCAGAGAGATAGGCCCGGTCGAACCGGCGCGTCGCGTGGACGCCGGCCTGAAACGCATCGCCGTTGCCATCGCCCAGGCCATCGGCCAGTCCCCAGGAGGTGGCGCCGCCGGAGAGAGCGAAGCCGACCAGGGTATCGGGCGCGACACGGTAGTCGACGCCGGTGGCGAAGCCATAGGCCCGCGCGGTCGTATCATGGCTGCCGATGCCGACGGCGTCGCCGCGGGTCTTGTTGTAGCCGCCATAGGCCGAGGCCCAGATGCTCCAAGGTCGGACATAGGGCGCGGCGGCGGCCGGTGCTTTCGTTATCGCCGCGTAGGCGGACGCCACGTCCGGCGGCAGCGGTGACGGCTCGGCCGCGAACGCGGTCGCTGGGCCGGTGTCGGCAAAGCCCCCGCGGGTATCGGCGAACGGGTCGACCAGCAGCGACAGGAAGCCGTTCATCAATTGTATGCTGGATTGCTGCGCACCGGTCGCAGTCTCTCCGGACAATTGACCCAGTGCGCTCGATAGCTCCGACGGCGACAAAGTGAAGAGCGTCTGAAATCCCGCCGGCAGGGTACCGCCGCCCGCCGTGAATCCGTCGATGGCTCCGGCGACATTGGTCGGATTGCCCGGCGCCGCCTGCGGCGTCAGGGTGCCGACACCGCCGCCGCCGGTCAGCAACGCGATGAATGCCAGATCGATGCCTTGAAGGCTCCAGGCATTGGCGCTCAAATTGGCGAACACTTGGCCGTTGTTCTGGAACACGAACTGGCCGCCGGTATAGCTGGCGCCGGGGACCGCCCCGAACTGGTAGCGCGGCCCGTCCGCCTGCACGACGGTGGAGGTCGTGAGGAACAGCACATATTGCTGGCCCGGAGTCAGGGCGACGGTGCCGGTTGCGATCGAAACCGGCGTAAAGCCCGCGCCGCTCGGCGCCACCATGACGCCGGAGGTGTACAGCGCCGGTCCGTCGATGCGGCTGGTGCCGGTATTCCAATGGTAGACGAACGCCTGAAACTGCGCGGCCGGCGCTGTCGTCTGGTGGAGCTCAAAGGTGAAGCCGTGCAACGCGCTCCGCGTCGCGGTCGCCGTGATGGTCTGACCGTAAGTGGCGGTGTCGGTCGCCCCCCAGGGTGAAATGCTTTGCGTGCCGTTCCATGTCGTCGTGGTGTCGATGGTCTGCGCGCTCGCGGGGACGCTTATCAGGAGTACGGCGCCGGCCATTCCGCCAATTATTCGGGCGTGCCACGCGGCGCTGCGCGAGCGCTTCTTCTCCGGCCATGAAGGTTTGCCGCGGCCTCGGGCCGGCCACGAATTCGACGTTGCAATGCGAACTGCGTCAGTCACGACCGGCCCCCCATGAAGGCGGCTACGACCCGTGACAGGCATCTCGCACGCAACTTATTGAATGCCCCGCGGGCCGTTGTTGCCGGAACGCTACCTTCGGATTTTCGTGCAATCAATGCAATTAATGGTAGAAATTCATTTATTCATGGCGAGTGACAAAATATCCACACAAGTTATTTAAGTAAATCTGGTGCTATAGTGAGTGATGCTAAATAAAATTTTGGGTATTTCAGAAATTTATTGTCTGAATAAAATAAGTGATAGCTTAAGTATGTGAGTACCGTTACGCATGGTATCCGAAATGCAATATAATATCGGCGATGAAATCAGAGTATTCCGGTATGGGACCTTGGCGCCAAAGGCTTTGGCGCCAAGGATTACTCTCGCGGGTTGAATGATGGCCCTCAGCCTTGCGCCGCCGCGTTGGTGTCCGGCGTTTTGAACGTCAGCTCGGCGGCGGGCTTCGGCCGGCTGAACAGATAGCCTTGCGCCTGCGTGCAGCCGGCGGCGCGCAGCATCTCGAACTGCTGGCGCGTTTCGACGCCTTCCGCCGTGGTGGCGATGTCGAGACTGCGGCCAAGCCCAGTGATCGCGCAGACGATCGCCGCGCAATCGGAACGTTCGGATAGTTCGGCGACGAACGAGCGGTCGATCTTGATCTTGTCGAACGGGAACATGCGCAGATAGCTCAGGCTCGAATAGCCGGTGCCGAAATCGTCCAGCACGATGCCGACCCCGAGATCTTGCAACTGGTGCAGCACCGCCAGATTGTCGGCATGCTTTTGCAGCAGCACGGATTCGGTGATTTCCAGCTCCAGCCGGTTCGCCTTGAGCCCGGAATCCGCCAGCGCGCCGGTGACGATCTCGACCAGCGGGCTGTTGCGGAACTGCGCCGGCGACAGGTTGACGGCGAGCTTGACGGTGTCCGGCCAGTTCGCCGCATCGGCGCAGGCCTGGCGCAGCACCCATTCGCCGAGCGGGACGATCAGGCCGGTCTCTTCGGCGAGCGGAATGAAACGGTCCGGCGGCACCAGGCCGCGCTCCGGATGATTCCAGCGCACCAGCGCTTCGGCGCCGCATACCCGGCGCGAGCCGATGTCGATCAGGGTCTGGTAGTGCACCACGAATTCGTCACGGGCCAGCGCGTTGCGCAGGTCGCATTCCAGCGCCCGGCGCAGCCGCGACTCGGCATCCATCGCCGGTTCGTAGAACCGGTAGCCGTTGCGGCCTTCGTCCTTGGCGCGGTACAGCGCCAGATCCGCATTCTTGAGCAATTGCCCGGCGTCGACGCCGTCGGCCGGCGCCAGCGCGATGCCGATGCTGATGCCGATGACGATGCGGTGGTCCTCGATATGGTAGGGCGCGCTGATCACCGCCATCAGCCGTTCGGCGAGGTGGAGCGCGGTCTCCCGTTGATCGCCTTCGCCGCGCTGCAGGATCGCGAACTCGTCGCCGCCGATCCGGCCAACGGTGTCGGCATCGCCGACGGCGTCGCGCAGCCGCAGCGCCACCGCCTTGAGCAGCGCGTCGCCGATCGGATGGCCGAGCGAGTCGTTGACCGCCTTGAACATGTCGAGATCGAACACGAAGATTGCGAACGCCTCGTCGTCGCGTTGCAGCCGGGCCAACGCCTCGTCCATCCGTTCGCGGAACAGCACGCGGTTGCCCAGATCGGTCAGCGCGTCATGACGCGCCATATGGGCGATGCGCTCCTCGACGCGCTGGCGTTCGGTGATGTCCTCATGGGTGGCCACCCAGCCGCCGCCGGCCATCGGCTGGTTCAGCAGCGCGATGCAGCGGCCATCGTTCAATTGTTTGATCGTGTACCGGCTGGCGCCGCTCGCCATCTCGGCACGCAATTCGGTGACATAATGCGTCGGATTGCCGTCGAAATTGCCTAGCGCCTTGCGGTGTTCGAGAATTTCCAGCAACGATATGCCGGGTTTCGCCATATTGGGCGTCAAGCCGTACATGCGCAGATAACGCTCGTTGCACACCACGAGTCGGTCGTCCTTGTCGAACATGCACAGGCCCTGGACCATGTTGTTCAGGGCGGCGTCGATGGTCGTATTGGCGAGTTGCAGCGCGTTGGCGTTCTCGGAAAGGCGTGCCTCGCGCTCGGCCAGCGACGCCTCGGACTCCAGCAGGCGGTGGAACTGGCTACCCAGCGCCTTGATCAGCAGGATCGCGCAGAACACCGCGAGCAGTGTGCCGCCAGCGATGAAGCCGGCGCGGCGGCGCCAATTCGTCAGGGCGGCGTCTTCCGAGATGCCGGCATTGATGACCAGCGGATAATCCCGCAACGGCCGCACCGAGACGAAACGCGGCCCGTCGCTGTTCCGGCCGTCCGACAGATAAGTGCCGCCACCATCCAAGACCGTCTTGTACCAGCCGGAATTCGGCGGAAGCTTCTGTCCGGAGGTCAAATTGCTCTTCGGATAGCGGACCAGGATGGTGCCGTCGTTGCGCAGCAGCATGAAGGACTGCGCGCGAAACGAAGTGATCGAGCTGTAGATCTGCTGAAAATAATCCAGCCTGACGGTGATCAGGATGACACCGAGAAACTGGTCGCCCGGACCGCTGAGACGTTTGCTGAACATAAGCGAGTTGCGCTGGCTCAAGCGATTGAGCAGCGATTCGCTGATATATATGCGGTTATCGGCATTGTGCTTGAAATGCAGATAATAGTCGCGATCGGCGGCGTTGGCCTGCGGTGTCGGCCACCGGCGCGAGGTGAGCACGAGTTCGCCGTTGCGGTCGAGGATCCCAATGGCGTCGGCTTGCGAGAGCTGCCCCATGCGGTCCGTGAGCATCTTATAGGTGTCGGGGCTGTCGCGCAGTTTGGAGACGTCGTCCGGCGTGGTGATGCCACGGTCCTCGAGCCGTTCGCGAATTTCGCTGAGCATCAGATCGACGGATTGGATCGACCGGTTGGTCTGTTCGCCGACCACCACCGACAGATTGCCGACATCGGCTTTGGCGTCCGCCACGGCGTCTTCGCGCAACGCCCAGATGGTCAGGCCGATGGCCAGCACGGCCAAGCCGATCAGCGAGGCGGCCACGCCGACCAGAATCCGGACTTGGGTGCGATGGCCTTGAGGTAGCATTGTCCCGGCATCATTCGTGTAAACGCGCGCCAAGCTACCCAGGACAGGTTTAGCAACCGCTAAATAGGCGGCCGGTCTGCTAAATTTGCTTCGATGGACGCGCAGCGTTCCTTGCAGATGGAGGCCTACAAGTGGCTCAGGCACCACCTTTTGTGATCGAATTCGGCAAGGTCGGCCGACCGCCGGAGGCCGATGGACGGCTGGATTCGCCCTCATTCCACCGTAACGCGGCGCCACTCGCGGCGGCTTTGGCGCCGTATTTACGCGGTGTTGCCGGCGACGCGCTGGAAATCGGCAGCGGTACCGGCCAGCACGCGGTCGCGCTGGCCAAGGACCACCCGGACCTGGTCTGGTGGCCGACCGATCCGAACGACCGGCATGTCGCCAGCATCGAGGCCTGGCGACATCATTCAGGGTTAACGAATATCCGCATGCCGCGCCGGCTCGATGCCGCGCAGTCCGCGTGGGACGCTGCCGGTTGGCCGGACGCCTTCGCCGCGATGCTGTGCGTGAACGTGCTGCACATTTCGTCGTGGACGGTCAGCGAAGGTCTGTTCGATGGTGCGGCGCGGCATCTGCGGCCAGACGGCCGGCTGTTCGTCTACGGTCCGTTCATGCGCGATGGCCGGCATACCGCGCCCAGCAACGCCGCGTTCGATGCGAGCCTGCGCCGAGAGAACGCGGAATGGGGCGTGCGCGACATCGCCGATCTGGCGGCGCTGGCCGGGCGTCATGGATTAAAGCTTGAAGCCGTGCTCGATATGCCGGCGAACAATTTCGTGCTGGCGATCGGACGGGGAGGCTGAGTTTGAAGCTCTGTCATTGAGCGAGCAGCGCCGGCAATGATTTATCGAGGCTCGCGCTCAGCAGTGCGCGGGCGGTGTCCCGCATCAACGCGCTTTTGGCCGCTTCGTCGGGGCTGCCCGGCCATAGTGATTTATCGAGCTCCTTGTGCGGTCCGCGGATGATGTGCAGCCCAATCGCCGACCCCATGATTGATACCTCGTCGATCATCGCGGCGCCTTGCTTGACGACCTCGAAAGTCTGCCCGTCATACACGCGCACATAGGATAACGCGAAAACGTAATTTCGCTCGAACGGTGTAAAGCCGTAATTGACGATGCCGATGCCTTTGACGAACTGATTGAGATTGTTGAACTTGCTCGAGCCTTTGGTCACGAGCACGTAGCGTGCGCACTTTGTGGATGCGACGACCTGTTTGACGAGCGCAGTCAGCTCGGCTTCGGAATTGCGAAACAACACGAATTCGCGATCTTTCTTCGGCGAGAACGTATCTGCCGGATGCGCAATCCGCCGCACCGCGTATCGCTGATTTACGGCCGACCGGACCTTGGCAACGACAAGATCGTCGAAGCCCCACGCATTGATCGTGGCCTCGTTGTACTCGTTGCCGAGGATCGTGAGGCCGACCTTTTGCAAGCCGAAGCGGTCGCCGATCGCCGAAATAACGCCGACGCACGGACCGCTTTCGGCGGGCGCCGCAGGTTTGGCTGCGGAATTTGCCTTCGGCGGCGCTGGCTTTTTTACCGGCGGCTTCGCGGCCGGTGCGGGCGCCACACGTTGAGTCTGCGGCGAGGGCGCCGGTTGTGTCCACGCGGGGGCCGCAAGGCACGACAATGCCAGGGACACAACAATGGCCCGAACCATGAGGGACTCCGATGGGTGCGGAAAGGGCGGCGCCGCCCCATGCCAGGGCGACTCCGTCAGGAGACGAGGTGACCTGAACCAACATAAAACGGCGGAGTGTGTATCGGCAAGATCGCCAAGCCCGAATGGCACTGTGCTCGTCTGTGTCGCATGCTACATTTGGACAGATCGGCCAACTGTGTGCCGGCACTTTCGACGATCTGTTCGACAAAGGAGCATTCGATGCGGCGGAGGTTAATCATAGTGGCGTTGGTGCTGTTTGCCGGGCCGGCGTTTGCGTTCGACACCAGCAAGCTTGGTCAGGTCGGCAGCCTGCCGCTGGACGATATGAAGGGGCTGATCGCCAAATCGCCCAAGCTTAAGGGCGAGGTCGACGAAGCGGTCACGAAGCTCGCCAAGAAGCCCGATGAAATCATGTGCAACGGCATGCGATTTCCGGGGGCCTGGAAGGAACTGGGAGGCGTTCGTGTCTCACCGTATTCCTGTCAGCTCGGCGACAAGTGGCTTCAGGTTCGCGCCAAAGTGCAAGTGACGGGGAAGCGCGGAAAGCTCTATGCGCGCGTCGACAAGGAAGCGATGCGGCGGGCGGAAAACGTCCTGGAAACCGACCCGACCTGGACATGGTCCGACAAGGAGCCGAGCGAGCCCTAGAACATTTCCTGGCGAAGTGGAAACCGGTTCGCCTCAGGAAATGCGACCAGATAAAGAACCTAGAGCCTTCTCGGGTTTAACTTAACCGGAGAAGGCTCTAGGCATACGCGTTTGTGCAAAGGAGCAATGCGCTAGCGCGCTTGCGGTTGGCGCGCGGTCCCCCATTTACCCTCTCCATGCCATTTCCACGCTGTGGGAAATTTATTCCCCAAGAGAGAGCTTCCATGTCACTTCTATACTCAGAAACGGCACTCGGACCGTTGACGCTGCAAAATCGCCTGGTGATGTCGCCGCTGACCCGCAGTCGCGCCACCGGCAACGTGCCGAACGAACTGATGGCGGAATATTACACGCAGCGGGCATCCGCCGGCCTGATCATCACTGAAGGCACCTCGCCGTCGCCCAACGGGCTCGGCTATGCGCGCATCCCCGGTATCTTCTCCGACGCGCAGGTCGCCGGCTGGAAATCCGTCACCGCGCCGGTGCACGCGCGCGGCGCCAAGATTTTCATGCAGTTGATGCATACCGGACGTATCGGACATCCGCTCAACCTCCCGGCCGGCGCGAGCGTCATGGCGCCGTCGGCCGTTGCCGCCGCCGGTGACATGTACACCGACGCCGAGGGCATGAAGCCGCATCCGGTCCCGAAGGCGATGACCGAACAGGACCTGAAGACGACGCTCGCAGAGTTCGTCCAGGCGGCGAAGAACGCCGTGGCGGCCGGTTTCGACGGTGTCGAACTGCATGCCGCCAATGGCTATCTGCTCGAACAGTTCATTCGCCCGAATTCCAACCAGCGCACCGACCGCTATGGCGGCTCGATCGAGAACCGCGCCCGCTTTGTGCTCGATGTCGCGGCCGCGACCATCGCGGCGATCGGCAAGGACAAGGTCGGCATGCGGCTGTCGCCGTACGGCGTGTTCAACGACATGCCGCTCTATCCCGAGATGGAAGCCGACTACACCTATCTGGCTGAGCAGTTGAATGCGCTGGGCCTCGTCTATGTCCATGTGCTGGACCATTCCGCGGGCGGCGCACCGGCGGTGCCGGCGTCGATCAAGGCGACGTTCCGCACCAAGTTCAAAGGCAAGCTGATCCTGGCGGGAGGCTATGATTCAGCGCGCGCCGAAACCGATCTCGCAGCCGGCAAGGGCGATCTGGTCGCGGTAGGCAAGGGCTTCCTGGCCAATCCGGATCTGGTCAAGCGCTGGCAGACCGCCGCCACGCTGAATGCACCGGATCCGAGCACGTTCTATACGCCGGGTGCGAAGGGATATACGGATTATCCGGTCCTGGCCGGGTAGATGAGATGGGAGCGTCCCCGGTCAATACCGGGGACGCTCCTCGTTTTTCACGTCCTGCCTTTATGCGCTGCCCCCGCTCACTCCACCCGGCGGAATTTCTGCGCGCGCCGTCCAAAACCGACTTCGGCGGTGTAGATGTTGCCTTTCGAATCGATCGCGATGTTGTGCACCCATTTGAACTGGCCGGGCTGGCGGCCATGGCGGCCCCATTGTGAAAGCACTTTGCCGTCGTCGCGGTTGATCGTGATGATCTGACCGTTGGCGCCATCCGCGATGAAGATGTATTTTTGCGCGGCATCTTCCGACAGCACCAGATCCCACACCGATCCGTTTTGCAACGTCTCCGGCGCGATCCGGAATTCCTTCACAAAGCTGCCGTCCTTGCGGAAGACCTGAATGCGATCGTTGGCTCGATCGCACACATAGACCAGCCCATCCTGCGCGATCCGCACGCAATGCACCGGATTGGAGAATTGCTGCGAGAGCGGCGCGTCGGGCCGGTAGGCCGGCATCTTCTCGTCGTTCGGCGCTTGGCCGTAGGCGCCCCAATGCCGTTTGTAGGCGCCCGACTTGGCATCGAATACGATGACGCGGCGGTTCTTGTAGCCGTCGGCGACGTAAAGCTCATTCGCTGGCTCATCGAGCATGATGTGAGCAGGCCGACCGAGCTTATCAGGACTGTTGGAATCGCCGGTGGCGTTCGCCTTGCCGATCTGCTGGAGAAACTTTCCATCTCCGGTGAAGGCCAGGATTTGATGGTCGACGTTGTCGTTGCCGGCGAGCCAGACATTGCCTTGGCTGTCGACATGGACGCCGTGTTCGGACTTCGGCCATTCATAGCCGGCGCCGGGACCGCCCCAATGCCGCAGCAGATTGCCCTCGGTGTCGAATTCGAGCACCGGCGGCGCCGCCGTGCAGCACGTGGTCTCGGGCGGATTTTTTGTCGCGCCCTTTTCGTCGTCGAGCAGCGTCGCCGGGCGATGCACGATCCAGATATGGTCGTTGCGATCCACGGCGATGCCGGACACCTGTCCGAGCACCCAATTGCCGGGAAGCGGCTTCGGCCAGAACGGTTCAGGCTGGAATTTCGGAGTGCCGGCCCCGCTTGCCGGTTGACCGATGGGCGGGGCCGGTTGTTGCGCGTACGCGGCGGTCGTTAGAGTGGTGGTGGCAAGAGCGGCGACAAAAAGACTTGCGATAACCGTAGCGAGCCCAAGAGTTCTCGGCGACACATTCATGACCACGTCCTCCGTTGATCGACTGCCTTGAGGCGCGATTTATCGTTCGGCTATCACTTCATTCGATCCTGGATTTTGGCCATGGCGGCGCGTGCGCATTCGTCGTCGAATTGGCCGCCCGGCGCGCCGCTGACGCCGATGGCTCCGATCGCATTGCCGCCGGCCATGATGGTCACGCCGCCGACCGCATAGGTGACGTTGGGCAGCGGCATCGTCGGCACCGTGCTAGCCGGCGCCTTGCTCATGCGTTCGACGACGGCTTTGGTGCTGTCTTCCTTGCGGCCGAGTGTCAGCGACGCCGCCGTGTAGGCCTTGTAGAACGCGTTATCCAGCGTATGAATGGCGGCGCCATTGCCGCGCAGCATGGCCTGACGAACGCCGTCGAGATCGACCACGACCGCCGTGACGATGTAACCCTTCTGCGCACAATTCGCGACGGCCTCGCCGACCAGTTCGTTGGCCAGTGGGGCCGACAGTTTTTGAACCGTTATCAGGCCCTGGGCCTGCGCGCCGGTCGTCAGCGCGCCGACCGTCAAAACACCGAATACGATTTGTTTCGTTGAAATCCGTGACATTGATCCTCCCATCGGGCCATTTTGGATTGGCCTGCGATCACACGATACGGGAAGATGTCTTGCGGCGAAAGCGGGTTGAGGCGAAAAGCGTACGATGCGACTTCAGTCGCGGCAAAACAGTTTTTTCGCTTCGGGATCGTCCGACAGCACTTTGCTCAGCGCGGCGATCTCGGCGGCGCCGACGGCGGCTTGCACCGGCGCGCCGTTGCTGAACTTCGCGGCTTCGGCTTGCGCGGCTTCCGGCGTTTCGCCGCGCCATCGCCGCTCCAGATAGACCATGCGGGCGTGCAGGGCCTTTTTGTCGGCGAGCGAGCCGGGCTCGCGCACGTCCTCGAAATGTTCGAACATCAAGGTTTCGGGCGAGAAGCCGATCAGCGCCCGCGCGTCCGGATCGTCCGCGGTCGGCACCGCCAGCATCGCGTCGATCGCCGCCAGATAGCTGGCGATGTGCAGATAGCGCGGAACGAAATCCGGTGCGGCGGCGCTGGATCTGCGCAACGGCGCGAACGCGGCGTCGCGCGCGGTGGCGTTGGCCAGGAAGCAACGCCAATGCCGGGCCGGGGGCAGGGTGGACGCGCGGAGACCTGCGCGCAGCCGGCGCAACCGGTCGGGATCGATGCGCGCCAGCGTGCGCACGATGCCGCCGCTGCGCAAGGTGATCTGGTCGCCCTTCTGGGCAACGCTCCACATTGGCGTTGCCGTGATCGCGGTTTTTCGCACCAGCGCATTGCCGCGCGCGTCCACGGTGGCGCCGTCGCGGCGTTCGCCGAAGCTGAGTTTGTCGCCCTTGAGCTGCGCGCGCGCGGTCGCGATCAGCGGCGCGTCGCCGCACACGCGGGTTTCGGCACATACTTTGGCGCTGCCGGCGGTGAAATTCATCGCCCGGTTTTCGACGCGGCCATCCTGGCCGACCACCAGGATTTCCTCCATCGCGGCGACGCCGCGCTTGGCCCACAGCTCGGGAAACGTATCGTCGATCGCGATCCACCAGCCGGCGAGCTGGCGCTGATCGAGCGCCGTGGCCGGACCGGCCGAGGCGATCAAGACGACTGCGAAGAGAACGGGACGCAGCATGGGCGGCAGCTTTGCAAGACAGCTCGGGCGAACCGGGATCGCTTCGCCGGACAATATTTTCCCGCTACTTGGCGCAATAGGCAACGATGGGACCGGCCGGGCCGGTTCCGCACGATACATCACGCGTCGACGTGAGGGCGGCGAGCGAACGGCTCGGACACACCGCATTCAGAGCGCGTTCGCCCTCGGCGCAGCTCAAGGTGCAGGTGGCGTCGGCGGTGCAGTCCTGGCGGGCTTCGCGAATGGTGAGACCCGCCGGACCTGGCTCGCCCTTTGGGCCGGCTGGGCCTGCCGGCCCCGGCAGGCCTGGCGCCCCCGCAACACCGGGCGAACCGGTTTCGCCGCGCGCTCCTTGTGCACCGGCTGGTCCTTGTGCGCCCGCGGGCCCTGTTGCGCCGGCCGGTCCTTGTGCCCCGGCCGGTCCTTGCGCGCCTGCCGGACCCTGCGGTCCGGTTGCACCGGCGTTACCGGTTGCGGCGCAATTGGCAACGACGACTTGGCGCGTCAACGCGCCGCTCGACAGCGTCACCGCGCAGCCCTGCGGCCGGTACGGCACGCGAAATACAAAGCGGCGGCGCCGGTCGCTGACTTGCGTAAATTGTCCATCGAGGCTGACCGAGGCGCCGGAGCGCGGCGTATGGCCGACGATGATCAGATCGCCTTCGCGCAATTGCGCTTCCCACAGCGTGATCGCGTTGGGACGCTTCTCGCGCACGCGGCGTTTCGCGTGGCGGCGTTTTTTCCCGGCCTTCGTGACCTTGGCCTGCGCCGTCGCGGCAGATATTTCCGGGCTGATTTCGGTGCTGTCCGTCCGTGCGGCGGCAGGCGGGGTACTAAGCATGAGAGTCGAAACGGCAAAACCCAACGCAACGCTCAACAACGCAACGCGCATTTCCACTTCCCCCTGACGCCGTTAGGTCAGCACCCAACCGCAAAAGTATGGCGTGGTTCTCGGGCGGCGTCCAACAACCGGAGGCAGCCGGTGGACAACCTGGTTAAGATCTCTTTGCGGGCGCTTATGTGCGCCCGACATCAGGTTGGATCGCACGCGTGCGCCATCAGACGCGCGGTAATACGCGCGGCGGATGGCTGACATGACTGTGGTATGAAATAAGATCGGTTACTTCTTCACGGGCGCGTAGAAGGTGCCTTCCACTTCCATGATGTCGTCCTGGTTCAGACGGTGCACCTCGATGATGGTGCGCGGCGGATAGGGCGCCTTGCCCCACAATTCTTCCTGCACCTTGTTGACCAGCGGGCGGAAGCGGAACATGTCGGTCACGTAGACGACGATGCGCACGCAGTCGGTCAGGCCGGCGCCTTCCGACTCGGCGATCAGCTTCATGTTGAGAAACGCCTGCTTGATCCGGGCTTCGTCGCCTTGCACCAGCGTATTGGTCTTCGGATCGATGCCGCGCATGCCGGCCACGAAGACAAAATCGCCGGCGCGAGTGCCGACATCCCAGGTGCCGGTGGTCTTGATGGCGCCCGGCGGATTAAGCGTCTTCACGCCATTGGGCGAGTCAGCGGCAGCCGTTAAGACGGCCGTGGTCGAGACGGCGAGGACGACGGCAACAAAAGCGGCGACAGTTGAATTGAAGCGAAGCATGCGTACGACCTTGAATTGTCCCGGCGATCCCCAGATGACCTCTGGAATGAGCGAACGATAACAGAGGGTCGCGTTCGCGCAATGCCGGACAGCGTGTTCGGCGACTCAATTGCCGAGCGGCGAACCGAGGCCGCGCGCGGTGTTGACGACCCAGTCGCGATAGCGCGTCAACGGCGTGACGCCGGTCAGGCCGCCGCAGCCGGCTTCGTTCTTCGCGCCGGTCGACCAACTGACCACGCCGATGACGTGGCGGCTCGCGGGATCGATCACCGGCGCGCCGCTGTCGCCCGTGCAGGCGCCGAGGCCGGCGCGCTCGTTGCGGGTCGATGGATCGAACAGCCGGATCTGCAAGGTGCCGGGCTGGCCGGTCGCGGTCAGCGTCACGCTGCGCGCCGTGCCGGAGGTTTTGCCGTCACCTCGCGCGGCGACGCCGAAGCCGGCGACGGTGAACGACTCGCCGACGGTGACCGGCGCGCGGTCAGCCGACAGTGCCGCAGGTTGAAAGCTCGCCGGCAGCGGCGCCTTCAGCTTGAGCAAGGCCAGATCGGCGGTGGCGCGGTGTGCATTCAATGTCGCCAGCGAAAATTGTGGATGACGCTGAATCCGCGCGACGTCGCGCAGCACCGGCTGACCGTCGGCGCCGCGTTCGAACAATTTGTATTCGGCGCCCTCGGCGACGCAATGCGCGGCGGTCAGCACCAGGTCGCGGGTGATCGCGGCGCCGGTGCAGAAGGTGCCGCGCGAGCCGACGATCATCACCAGATGGCGCGACTGTTCGGCCGGAATCGCCGGTGCGCCGCCGACCATTGCGGCGGCCGGAACAAGGTGGCCAATGAACCAGGCGGCGGCGAGGGGGACTTTGCGGATCATGGTGGCGTGGTTGAGCCCGCGCCCGTTCCGTTGTCAACCGGACCGCCGGATGTATCTGTTGGATACGTGCTGGCGGCCATTTTGGGCAATTTCCCGTGATGCCGCCCGCCGTTCATCGAAGGTTCACTCCCGGCTCGCTACCACGCCATGATGACGATGCGAAAGCTGCTCATCATCGCGCTCGCGGGCGCGTCCCTGGGGCTGACCACCTTGGGGCTGACGACGGCGCCGTCGCAGGCGGATGAGGCTACGGCCTGCCTGTCGCGCGACCAGCGCCGCGAGGTGATCGCGGCCGGGCAGGTGGTGTCGCTGGCCACCGCGATCCGGACGTCGCGGAGCAAAGCGACCGGGGAGGTCGTCAAGGCCCGGCTGTGCCAGAGCCCGAAAGGCCTCGTCTATCTGCTGACAGTGCTGGCGCGCGATGGCAAGGTGGCGCGCCTGACCATCGATGCCCAGAACGGCAAGATCGTCAGCGGACTTTAGAGCGTTTTCAAGCGAACTGGAGTCCGGTTCGCGTTAAGAAAGCGCGTGTTTCTAAAGAGTTAGATCGGAGCCCCGGTTTGCGCCTTCTCGTCGTTGAGGACGACCCCGACCTGAATCGTCAGCTGACGACCGCGCTGACGGATGCCGGCTATGTAGTCGATCGCGCGTTTGACGGTGAGGAAGGGCACTTTCTCGGCGAATCCGAGCCCTATGACGCCGTGATTCTCGATATCGGCCTCCCTAAGATGGATGGTATCACGGTGCTGGAGGCGTGGCGGCGCACTGGGCGCACGATGCCGGTGCTGATTCTGACCGCCCGCGACCGCTGGAGCGACAAGGTTCAGGGCTTCGACGCCGGCGCCGACGATTATGTCGCCAAGCCCTTCCACCTCGAAGAGGTCCTGGCCCGGATCCGGGCGCTGGTACGCCGCTCCGCCGGCCATGCCAAGAGCGAGTTCACCTGCGGCTCGGTGCGGCTCGACACCCGCACCGGCCGGGTCTCGGTCGACGGCACGCCGGTCAAGCTGACCTCGCACGAGTACCGGCTGCTGTCCTATCTGATGCATCACAATGGCCGGGTGGTGTCGCGCACCGAACTGGTCGAGCATCTGTACGACCAGGATTTCGACCGCGACTCCAACACCATCGAGGTGTTCGTCGGCCGCATCCGCAAAAAGCTGGGCATCGACGTGATCCAGACCGTACGCGGCCTCGGCTATTTGCTCACACCGCCGGCCGATGCGCGCTAATTCGCTCGCGCTGCGGCTGTTCCTGTCGGCGACCGCCTGGACGGTTGTCATTCTGATCATCACCGGCATCGCGTTGTCGTCGCTGTATCGCGGCGCCGTCGAGCGCGCCTTCGACCGCCGGCTCGACGTCTATCTGCGCACGCTGGTGGCCGACGTCGCCTCGCCGGAAGAGACCAACGACAAGTTTCCGCAATCGCTCGGCGAGCCGCTGTTCGATCTGCCGCTGTCCGGCTGGTACTGGCAGGTAACGCGGCTCGACAGCGCCAAGCCGGAATTGCGGGCGTCGCGTTCGCTGTGGGATTCGCCGCTGCCGCGTCTTCCGGAGGAGCGCAGCCCGGTGCAGACGACCGGGTTGCGAATGGGATACGCGAAGGGTCCCGAAGAGCAGAAGCTACGCATGGCCGAGCGCACCATCGATCTCGGCGACGACGGCCGGTTTCTGGTGTCGGTTGCCGGCGACGCGGCCGAGATCGACGAGGAAGTGCGTAACTTCGATCGCGCGCTGCTCGGCACCTTCACGGCATTGGCGTGCGTGCTGCTGCTGATCACGATGTTTCAGGTGCGCTACGGCCTGGCGCCGCTCAAGCGCATTTCGCAGAGTCTGGCGGCGATCCGCTCGGGCACCGCCGAGCGGTTGGAGGGCGGGTTTCCGGTCGAGATCGCGCCGCTGGCGCGCGAGACCAACGCGCTGATCGACGCCAATCGCGAGATCGTCGAGCGCGCCCGCACCCATGTCGGCAATCTCGCCCATGCGCTGAAGACGCCGCTGTCGGTGATGATCAACGAGGCGGCGGCGCGCGGCGACGATCCGCTCGCCGTCAAGGTGCGCGAGCAGATCGAGATCATGCGCGATCAGGTCGCGCGCCATCTCGAACGCGCGCGTCTCGCCGCGCGGCTGACCGTGGTCGGCAGTCTCACCGAAGTTGTGCCGGTGGTGACCGCGCTCGCCCGCACCATGGAGAAGCTGCATCGCGCCAGGGGCATCGCCATCGATCTCGACGCGCCGGCCGGCATCCGGTTTCGCGGCGAACAGCAGGATCTCGAAGAGATGATCGGCAATCTGGTCGACAATGCCTGCAAATGGGCGCAGTCGCGGGTCGCCATCGAAGTAGTGTCGGACCCGCCGCCGGATGCGCTCGGCATCCATATGGTCCGGATCATCGTTGACGACGACGGCCGCGGCTTGTCGCCGTCCGAGCGCGAGCAGGTCGCGCATCGCGGGCGGCGGCTCGACGAAACCAAGCCGGGCTCGGGGCTCGGCCTATCGATCGTCGTCGAACTCGCCAACCTGTATGGCGGCGGGCTGCATCTCGGCACCGCGCCGATCGGCGGCCTGCGCGCAGAGTTGGTGCTACCGGCGGCTTAATTTTTTGATTCGTTATTTTTAGATTTGTCATTTTTAGATTCGTCCAGGCATTTAATTTTGGCCGCCATAGCGGCGAGTAATCTGTTGATACAAGAATAGAACCGCCGTCTCTGCCTGCGCATTGCTATATGCTGGCGCGGGGTAATTAACGGGGGCCTGCTGTGCATTTCGATCTGACAGCGCTGCGAAGCGTAGCGAGAGCCTGTTGTCTGTGTGCCGCGATGGCAGTTCTGGCCGGCTGCGCCTCACCGGCATCGATGACGGTGGCGCCGACCGCGACCGAGAAGGGCAATCCCAAATACAGAAACAGCGTTGCGGTCCGATCCGTGACCGGCGGCAAAATGCTCAATGCGCTGACCACGCCACAGGTTGAAAATGACAGCTTCAAGAGTGCGCTCGAAAGCAGCCTTGCGGCCTTCGGCTATCTGACGACGGGCGCGGCCAAGTATTACGTAGACGTCGAATTGCAGGAGTTGGATCAGCCGCTGATCGGAATGGACTTCAATGTCAAATCCACGGTGACCTACAAGCTCGCGGGCCCGGACGGCGCCAAGACATATCCGATCACGGCGTCCGGCACCGCGACGATGTCGGACTCGGTGGTGGGTGTCGACCGCATCCGGATCGCCAATGAGCGCGCGATGCAACAGAACATCAAATCGTTCCTGCAACAGCTGTCGCGATAAGCGCGCCTGACATTGAAAGAGAACATTAGCCAGGAACATTAGCCAGGCTTGTTAAAGAACCGGAACGATACCGGCACAGGTGCCGAACACGGCCCCGCGATGCTTAATTTTCAGCGACATCGATATGCCGGAGTTTCGCCCAATTCGTCCCCCTAGTGTCTGTGACAAGGGAACTCCGGGGGCAAGCATGAATTCGAAGCCGATCGCCATCACGTTTGCAGCTCTGACGCTTGCCGGCCTCGTGCTCGGCGGCTGCGCCAGCAATCCTGAGACTGCTACCGGGCCGCGCGAAATTACCAGCACCGGACCGCGCGAAAATACCGGCACAGTGGTCGGGGCGGTCGGTGGCGCGGTGATCGGTTCGCAGATCGGCGGCAACACCGGCTCGCGTGTCGCGGCCGGGGTCGCGGGCGCCGCGATCGGCGGCCTGATCGGTAACAGGATCGGCGCCGCGATGGACGACGAGGACCGCCAGCGCGCCTATGCGGCGCAGGTCGAAGCGCTGGAGAGCAGTCCCGGCGCAGCGGCGGTCAACTGGCGCAACCCGGATTCGGGCCGTTACGGCTCGATCGTGCCGGGACCGGCCCGCCAGCAAGGCGGCATGCAGTGCCGGCCATACACCCATACGGTCTATATCGACGGCCAGCCGCAGGTTGCCCGCGGCACGGCGTGCCGCAACCCGGATGGTACGTGGAAATCCGTGGGTTAAGCCGTGCGTTAGAACTGTGCGTTAGCGCCTCGTACACCACGTCGGAGCGAGCGCATCGCCCGCTTCAAACGAGGCCGCTGGGCGGCTAGAGCGTTTTTACGTGAAGTGGAATCCACTTCACGTAAAGAAAACGCGTCTATCTAAACACTTAGAGCGGATCCGGACGCAAAATCGGTGTCCACTTTTGCTGGACGCGCTCAAGGCGACGCAACGAGTTCTTAAGCGGCGACGGATATCCCAGGACCTGGATTGGCGTTTGGGATGGGTGGATCAGGGATGGCCAACGGCCTGCCCGTCGAGCGATTGAGGGAATTCCTCCGGGAGCTTAAGCCGGGGGCACGCGCTCTGCTGATCGCCGAGCTCGAACGCGGCCTGGTGCGCGGCGACGACAATCCCGGCACCGAACTGGTGCTGCAGGAACTGCGCCGCTCGATCCGCGATACGACGCAAGGCTCCGTGCGCATCGGCGATCCGGCCCGCCTGTTCTTCCAGCCGGTCGAGCCGTTCCTGGTCGACGACGCCGCCAATCACACCCACAAGGGGCGCATCGCGCGGGTCTCGCTCGAACCGATCTGGGCCTGGATCGGACGCGACATGCTGCCGGCCGAGGCCAACACCTTTGCGCAGGCCGTCAGCGACGCACTGCTGTCGAACGACACCGCGGCCTGCGACAAGCTGGCCCGCACCTTTCAGGATCGCGCCGTCAAGCGCATCGAAGAAGAACTCCTCCGCGTCAAAAGCGACGACAAGGGACTGCGCCAACTAACCAGCCAGGTCGGCACGCCGCGCGCGATGGAAGACGTGCACGCGCTGCTGTCGATCCTCAAGGCGCGCGATACGCTCAATGCGATGTCGGCCCGGCTGCCCGGCCACATCAAGAATCTGGCCGACGAACAGTTGCACAACGTCAAGACGTTGCTCGACACCTTCAGCCGCAATCGCGATGTGTTCCTGTACGCGCTATTGCTGGTGATGAGCCGGCTGGCGAATTCCTGGCAATTGATCCGCCTTGCCACCAAAGCGGCGGAAAGCGACAAGGCGGCCCGGATCAACGATACCGCCTACGGGGTCGCGGTCACCATCGTGCTCGCCGAGATCGATCGCATGGTCGGCGAATTGCGCTCCGATCTGCGCAGCGGCCGTGGCATCGCCGTGCTGGCGCTGCTCAAATCCATCCACGATGCCGCGCGCGGTGTACGCACCGAACTTGACCTTCCGGTCGATCAGGCCTGGGGCCGCCAACTCGCCACCACCCGGTCCGAGATCTCCAATCTGTTGAAGTCCGAAATCGAATCGATGCCGGGCCGGGTGCGCCGCCTGCTGCGGCCGCGCCCCGCCAAGGAAATCGTCGCGGGCGCCGTGCTCGACGCCAGCGACGTCGATGAGGTCGAGAAGCTGGTCGAATTCGTCGGCGCCTGTCGGCATTACGCGGCGGAACTCGCGGCCAGCGAGATGACGATGCGGAACTATTCCGAGATGCAGCAGTATCTCGAGCGCTCGATCCAGCAACTGATCGAGGGCCTGCGCAGCGCCGGCGAGGCCGACCGGCCGTTCCGCCGCTCTCAGGTCGATGCCGCGATCCGGTTCTGCGGCAAGGTGTTTGGGCCGGAATATGCCGCCACGCTGACCAAGGCGGCCGATATCGCGCTGAACGGCGCCTCCGAGCGCAAGGTCGTCAAGGCCTGAGTTGCGGCTTGAGTCGGGGCCAAGCCCCGACAGCCGGCTCAAGATCCGGCGGAAAGTCCCTTAGAATCGTTCGATCAAACGCATTGCGGCCGCATTCGCGCCGTGGTGTAAAACGGGCGTCCGGCGACCCACCGCCGGACGTGCGACCCCTGCGGGCGTATCCTCAAGCAGACCGGCTCCATGACGCTTTGGATGGCCTTTTTGTTGATGACCGCGGCGGCGGTTTTCGCCGTGCTGTGGCCGTTGTCGCGGCGCCGGGACGCGGTTCAGGCCGACCCTAGCGACGTTGTGGTGTATCGCGACCAGCTTGAAGAGATCGCGCGCGACCGCGCGGCCGGGCGGATCGCCGAGACCGAGGCCGAGGCCGCCCGCGTCGAAGTTTCGCGCCGCCTGATCGCGGCAGCCGATGCCTCGGAACCAATTTCATCGAAGCCGGTGGGCCCCGCCGGGCTGTGGCGCCGCCGCATTGCAGCCGTCGCCGTCCTGGTGGCGCTGCCGGTCGGCTGCGGCGCGCTGTATCTGGCCTTCGGCTCACCCCAGCTTCCGGCTCAGCCGCTGGCCGCCCGTATGGAGCCCCAGCCTGCCGGACAGCAGCCGGTCGCCGAACTGGTGACCCGCGTCGAGGGCCACCTGGAACGCAATCCGGACGATGGCCAGGGCTGGGAAGTGGTGGCGCCGGTCTATCTGCGGCTCGGCCGCTATGCCGACGCGGTGCGGGCGCGCCAGAATGCACTGCGCCTGCTGGGCGCCAGTGCCGCGCGCGAGGCCGATCTCGGCGAGGCGCTGGTCGCGGCCGGCAACGGCGTCATTACGGCCGACGCCAAGGCCGCGTTCGATCGCGCGCTGGCGCGCGACGCCAAGGACGTCAAGGCGCGCTATTTTATTGGCCTCGCGGCCGAACAGGACGGCCGTCGCGACGATGCCGCCAAGATTTGGAGCGCATTGGCGGCCGATGCGCCCAGCGACGCGCCGTGGCTCGGTTTCGTGCGTCAGGCACTGGCCCGCGTCGGCGGCACGGTGCCGGCGCCGGCCGAATCTCCGAATACGAATATGGCGGCTCCGGCGGCGCCGGGACCGAGCGCGGCCGATGTGGCCGCGGCCAAGGACATGTCCGAGACCGACCGCAACGAGATGATCCGCGGCATGGTGGCGCGGCTTGCCGACCGTCTCAGGACCGAGCCGGCCGACCTCGAAGGCTGGTTGCGGCTGCTGCGAGCCTATATGGTGTTGGGCCAGCGCGAAAAAGCCATGGAGGCGGCCGACGATGCCCGCCGCGCCTTTGCGGCCGAGCCCGACAAGCTGCGCCGGATCGACGAACTGGTAAAAGGCCTCGGCCTTGCGGGCTGATCGCACGACAAGCTCGGGACTGCGAGAGCCGCTCGAACATAAATGCCTGCGACAGGAAAGAACACGATGACCCGCAAGCAGCGACGTCTGGTGCTGATCGGTTCCGGTCTCGGTGTGCTGGCGATCTCGGTCGGCCTGGTGCTGAGCGCGCTCAAGGACTCCATCGTGTTCTTCAATTCGCCGACCGACATCGTCGAAAAGAAGGTCGCGCCGGGCACCCGTGTGCGCCTGGGCGGGCTGGTACTGCCCGGCACCTTGCAGCGCGGCGACGCGCTCCAGGTTCGCTTCGAGGTGTCGGACGGCAAAACTCAAATCCCGGTCAGCTATCAGGGCATCCTGCCGGACCTGTTCCGCGAAGGGCAGGGCGTCGTCACCGAAGGCGCGCTGGAGCCGGGCGGTACCTTCAAGGCGAGTTCGGTGCTGGCCAAGCACGACGAAAACTACATGCCGAAGGAAGTCGCGGACGCCTTGAAGAAGACCGGCCATTGGAAGGACGAGTACGAGAAGGCCAAAGCCGGCAAGCCCGGGACCGTTAAACCTGATGTCGGCAAGGCGGCCGCCACCACGCCGGTCGCCGACACGCCGAAGGGGAGCGTGCAATGATCCCGGAGCTTGGACATTACGCGCTGGTGCTGGCCTTCGGCCTCGCGCTGGTTCAGGCCATCGTTCCGATCATTGGCGCCCGCAGCCGTGACGCTACGCTGATGGGCGTCGCGGCGCCGACCGCGCTGGCGCAGTTCGGCTTTGTCGCATTTTCGTTCGCGGCGCTGGCCGCGTCCTATGTCGTGTCGGATTTCTCGGTGCTCAACGTATTCGAGAATTCGCACTCGATGATGCCGCTGATCTACAAACTGACCAGCACCTGGGGCAATCATGAAGGCTCGATGCTGCTCTGGGTGCTGATCCTGTCGCTGTTCGGCGCCATGGTGGCGGTGTTCGGCCGCAATCTGCCAGCCTCGCTGAAGGCCAATGTGCTGGGCGTGCAGGCCTGGATCGCGGCGGCGTTCTATCTGTTCATTCTGATGACCTCCAATCCGTTTATGCGCATCGCGCAGCCACCGCTGGAGGGCCGCGACCTCAACCCGATCCTGCAGGACATGGGTTTGGCGATCCATCCGCCGATGCTCTATCTCGGCTATGTCGGCTTCTCGATCACCTTTTCGTTCGCGATGGCGGCGCTGATCGAAGGCCGGATCGATGCCGCCTGGGCGCGCTGGGTGCGGCCCTGGGCGCTCGCCGCCTGGATGTTCCTGACGCTCGGCATCTCGATGGGGTCGTACTGGGCCTATTATGAACTCGGCTGGGGCGGCTGGTGGTTCTGGGATCCGGTCGAGAATGCGTCGCTGATGCCGTGGATCGCCGGCACGGCGCTGCTGCACTCCGCCGTGGTGATGGAAAAGCGCGACGCTCTCAAGGTGTGGACGGTTCTGCTGGCCATCCTGACGTTCTCGCTGTCGCTGATCGGTACGTTCCTGGTGCGGTCCGGCGTTCTGACCTCGGTGCATACCTTTGCCAGCGATCCTTCGCGTGGGATTTTCATTCTGGCCATCCTGACCGTATTCATCGGCGGCGCGCTGGCGCTGTTCGCCTGGCGCGCGTCGCTGCTGCGGCAGGGCGGACTGTTCGCGCCGATCTCCCGTGAGGGCGCGCTGGTGTTCAACAATCTGTTTCTGACCACGGCCTGCGCCACCGTATTCGTCGGCACGCTGTATCCGCTGGCGCTGGATGCGCTGACCGGGGAGAAGATCTCGGTCGGCGCGCCGTTCTTCAACGCCACCTTCGCGCCGCTGTTTCTGCCGCTGTTGCTGGCGGCGCCGTTCGGGCCGCTGCTGGCCTGGAAGCGCGGCGACCTCTACGGCGCGGCGCAGCGCCTGATGTGGGCGGCCGGCGCTGGCCTTGTGGTCGTGGCCGCGACCTTCGCGATAATGCATGGCGGGCCGGTGCTGGCGCCATTTGGAATGGGCCTTGCTCTGTATGTCATCCTGGGCGCGCTGACCGATATTGCCGAGCGTACCGCGCTGTGGCGCGCGCCATGGCGCACCTCGTTGCAGCGGGCGCGCGGCCTGCCGCGCTCGGTCTGGGGCACCGCCTTCGCGCATGCCGGATTGGGCGTCTGCCTGATCGGCATCGTCTGCGAAAGCAGTTGGAACACCGAGCGCATCGCCGCGCTCAAGCCGGGCGCGACGGTGGACATATCGTCGTATCAACTGACGTTCGACGGCGTGACGCAACGCGCCGGCCCGAACTACCGCGAACTGCTGGCGAAGTTCAGCGTGCGCCACGCCGGGCAGGCGGAAACGATCGCGGTGCTGGAGCCGGCCAAGCGCAATTTCCCGTCGCGTAACTCATCGACGACCGAAGCCGCGCTGATGACCCGTGGCGTCAGCCAGCTCTATGTGTCGCTTGGCGAACCCAACGAAGACGGCTCGATTTCGGTGCGGATCTATCACAAGCCGTTCGTCCTGCTGATCTGGCTGGGCACGCTGGTGATGGTGTTCGGCGGCGGCCTGTCGCTGTCGGACCGGCGGCTGCGGGTCGGTGCGCCGAAGCCGGCCAAGGCCAAGAGGTCTATCGAAAAGCCCAGCCTACAGCCGGCGGAGTGAGCGCGTGAACCGGTGTCGCGGCGTTGCTCTCGGATTGATCCTCCTGGCAGTCGGCGCAGGTGCAGCGCTCGCCGTGCAGCCCGACGAAGTGCTGAAAGATCCGACGCTGGAAAGCCGCGCGCGCGTGCTGTCGAAAGAGCTGCGCTGCATGGTCTGCCAGAACCAGTCGATTGACGATTCCGATGCGCCGCTGGCCCGCGATCTGCGCCTGCTGGTGCGCGAGCGGCTGACTGCCGGCGACAGCAACAACCAGGTGATGGATTTTCTGGTGGCGCGCTACGGCGCCTTCGTGCTGCTTAAGCCGCCTTTCAATTGGCACACCGTGGGGCTGTGGCTGTTGTCGCCGGTCGTGCTGATCGTTGGTGGGCTGGCGCTGTTTGTAATGAACCGGCGGCGCGTGACAGGTTCGAGCGCTAGTGCCGTTTCCGCCGATGGCCTCACGGCAGACGAACAGGCTCGGGTGAGCAAACTACTTCAGCCTTAGGCTAATTCTAAAGTGCTCTCATAGGCACATTGATTCAGCACGAGTTGTTGGCTCACTTTAGAAGCTCACCAAGAAAGTAAAACTAGCCGGCTCCAATATTCAGATTATAGAAATTCCAATATTGCGCGATTTTGACAATATTCGTTGACCCACTCTGGGAATGCATTCAATAAATCATTCCTACTCGTGTAGGCAGCTAGTGCGGGAGCGTCTCCCCCAAGCCACCCAGTGATCGAGGTTCACTTGGGTTGCGCCGGTCGTAAGCCGGCATTGTGGGGAGTGCTACGAATGGGCAGCAAGAAGATTCCGGTTTCACTGCGACGGCCGAGCGGCTTTTCGCGACCTGAGTTCCTTCGCGATAAATCGTCGAGCACAGCGGTCGGCATGATCACCGCGGCGTGCATCGTGTCCAGCATGCCGATGGCCAGCGCGATCGCGCAGACGTCGACTCCCGGGCAATTGCCTTCGCTCACCGTCGAGGCACCGGCGGAAGTAAAAAAGAAGAAGCCGCAGACCCGTCCGGCCACGCGACGTTCCAGCACATCGCGCTCGACCGGTACGCGCCCGCCGACCGGACCGGGTTCGACGGCCGGCGATGCCTCGGCGACACCGAAGGCCGCCAACGCCAATCCGTATGCCGACCCCAGCGCGCCCTACAAGGTCGATCGCTCGGCCAATACCAAGCTGACGCAGCCGATTTTGGACACGCCGCGCTCCGTCACGACCATTCCGAAGGAAGTCATCCAGGACAAGGCCGCGACCTCATTTGTCGAACTCGCCCGCACCATGCCGGGCGTCACGCTCGGTACCGGCGAGGGCGGCAATTCGTTCGGCGACCGCCTGATCATCCGCGGGTTCGATACCCGCAACGACATGTTCATCGACGGCGTGCGCGATCCGGGCGTCGCAATCCGAGAGAATTTCGGCACCGAGCAGGTCGAAATTCTCAAGGGACCGTCCTCGACCGTCGCCGGCCGCGGCACCGCGGGCGCCGCGGTCAATGTCGTCACCAAGAAGCCGAGCTTCGACAAGAATTTCGGCGAACTGACCTCGGTTCTCGGCACCGACCAGACGACGCGCTTCACCACCGACGTCAATCAGATCGTCTCGCCGCAATTCGCGATCCGCGCCAACGGCATGTGGCAGGAGGCAAATGTCGCCGGCCGCGATTACGTGTTCGACAACCGCTGGGGCGGGCTCTTGGCCGCGACCTGGAAGCCGACCGACCGCTTCAAGGTGACGGTCGACCACTATCACATCGCCCTCGATCAACTGCCGGACTGGGGCGTTCCGACCCAACCAAGCGCCAAGCGCCCGTTCACCGAATTCGGCGTGGACCGCAGCAATTACTATGGCATTCCGGCCCGCGACTTCCAGCGAAGCAAGCAGGACATTTCCACGGCGACGACGGAAATCGAATTCAACGACGCGGTGAAGATGACCAACAAGTCCCGCTTCGGATATTCGCTGATGGATTACGTGGTTGGCGCACCGGAGCGATATGATGTGGCGAGCCAAACTGTGATCTCCAGCCCGAAGAGCCGGTTCCAGGAAACCCAGATCGCCGCCAACCAGACCGATTTCACCGTGAAGTTCGATACCGGCGTCATCAAGCACACGGCCGTTATCGGCGCTGAAATCAGCCGCGAGAGCCTGGAGCGCGACACTTATAACGGACTCGCGACCGAAGCCTTCGGCATGAGCAATAGCGGCACCCCTCTGAACCTGTGGAACCCGAACGCGGGGGCCATTAGCTTTAGCGGCGATCCGACCTTGACCGGCCGGCCGGCCGATGTCGTGGTCAACAGCAAGAGCACCTATGTCCTCGATACGCTCAACTACAATGACTGGCTGTTCCTGACCGGTGGTGTGCGTCTCGACGACTACAATATCGACGCCTCAAGTGCCGCCACCGGGGCGCTGACGCGTCACGATACACTGCTCAACTACAACGCCGGCATCACCTACAAGCCGGTGCCGTATGGCAGCATCTATGTGGCCTACGGCACGTCCTCGGCGCCGATGGGCTCCGACCTCGACGCCAGCGCGTCGGACTACGGTGGGTTGACGGCGACTAACGCCACGCTCGGTCCCGAGCAGAACACCAGCGCCGAAATCGGCACCAAATGGGAACTGTTCGACCGGCATCTGCTGCTGACCGCCGCGCTGTTCCAGAACGAAAAGACCGGCGGACGCGAGAACCTTGGCGCCGGAGCAACAGCGACGGTGACAGCCACCGGCGCCTATCGGATTCGCGGTCTCGAACTCGGCGCAAGCGGCAACATCACGCAGAAATGGAGCGTGTTCGGCGGCGTCGTGCTCATGGACACCGAGGTGACCGACTCGAACACAGCGTCCAATATCGGTCTTAAACTCGCCAATGTCGCGCACCAGTCGTTCTCGCTGCTGACCAAGTACAAACTGACCGACCGACTGACCATCGGCGGCCAGGCCACCTACAAGAGCGATGTGCTGGGCGGCACTTTCTCGGCAAATACCGGCAACGTGTTGCCGTCGTCGTGGCGGTTCGATGCCTTGGCCGAATACGAGGTCAACAAGTGGCTGACCGCCAAGGTCAACGTGAACAACATCTTCGACGAGGTCATCTATGACGCGTTCTACCGAAGCCAGGCCCCGTTCGCGTATCTGGCGCCGGGCCGCGTCGCCTATCTGACCGTGACGGCCAAATACTGACGATCCGGCCCACGCGCTCCGGCGCCGGATTCCACTACGGAGAATTGAGTGCTGACCTGCATCCCGGAAGTTTTGACCAAGGCGCAGGTCGCTCATTGCCGCGAAGTCATGCGGCAGGCGGAGTGGGAAGACGGCCGCGTCACCGCCGGCACGGTCGCGGCTGCCGTAAAGAACAATTTCCAACTGCCGCAGACCTCCAAGCTGGCGGCAGAACTCGGCGACATCGTGATGGACGCGTTGTCGTCGAGCCCCCTGTTTGTCTCGGCGGCGCTGCCGCTGCGCATCCTGCCGCCGATGTTCAACCGCTATGGGGTCGGGCAGACGTTTGGTGTTCACGTCGACAATGCGATTCGCAGCGTGCCCGGAACGCCGGTGCGGATCCGCACCGATCTGTCGGCGACGTTGTTTCTCGCTGAGCCCGACGAATACGACGGCGGTGATCTGGTGATCGAAACCAGCTATGGCGGCCACGAAATCAAACTGCCGGCCGGCGATCTGGTGCTGTATCCGGCGACCAGCCTGCATTGCGTGACGCCGATTACGCGCGGCGAACGCGTCGGTTCGTTCTTCTGGATCCAGAGCATGATCCGCGACGATGGTCAGCGCGCGATCCTGTACGATCTCGACCAGACCATTCAGGACTTGCAGGCCGAGCGCGGCGCCGAGGATGCGTCCGCGGTGCGGCTTTCCGGCATCTACCACAACCTCATTCGCCAGTGGGCTGAAACGTGATGAATGGTTCGAAGATAAGTTTGCTTGGTGTGGTGTCGGCGGGCGCGTTGCTGCTCGGCATCGGTGCGGCGGCGGCGCAAGCACAGGATGTCGTGGTCGGCCTGCCGCGTGAATTGTCGCCGTGGGCGATGTTCCTGTCGGCCGACATCGTCGTCAAGGCGGTGATGATCGGCTTGGCCTTCGCGTCATTGGTGACCTGGACCGTGGGTCTGGTGAAGTTCATCGAGATCCGCACCGCCGACCGCTGGCTGGGCCGCGCCTTCGGTCTGCTCAAGCAATCGCCATCGCTCGAAGTTGCGGCCGAAAAGCTACGCGACCGGCACCGCATCGGCCGCTTGATGATTGAGGCCGCGCTTGACGAATTGCGGCTCTCCGCCGGTCGCCCCGACAACGTCGGCATCAAGGAGCGGGTGCAGTCCTGCCTGTCCCGCGTTGAAATCGCGGCGGCGAAATCGATCGGTCGCGGCACCGGCCTGCTGGCGACCATCGGCGCGACCGCGCCCTTTGTCGGGCTGTTCGGTACCGTGTGGGGCATCATGAACAGCTTCATCGGCATCTCGAAATCGCAGACCACCAATCTGGCGGTCGTCGCGCCCGGCATCGCCGAGGCGCTGCTGGCGACCGCCATCGGTCTGGTCGCGGCGATACCGGCGGTCATCATCTACAACCAGCTCAGCCGTGCGGTGACCAGCTATCGCATCGGCGTCGCGGATGTGGGCGCGTCCGTGATGCGGCTGGCGTCGCGCGATCTCGATCCGCCGTCGGCGGCTTCCAGGATGGCGGCAGAGTAGTCCGATGGCCGCAAATCTCGATTCCGGCGAAGATCTGGCAGAGATGAGCGAGATCAATGTCACGCCGTTTATCGACGTGATGCTGGTGCTGCTGATCATCTTCATGGTGGCGGCGCCGCTGTCGACGGTGGACGCGCCGGTCGATCTGCCGGTGTCGGTCGCCAAGCCCCAGCCGCGTCCCGACAAACCGGTATTCGTAACCCTCAAGGCCGATCTCGCGCTGCTGGTCGGCGAAAAGCAGGTCAGCATCCAGGAGTTTCCGTCCGCCCTCGGCGTCGCGACCAAACTGCATCGCGACGAGCGCATTTTCCTGCGCGCCGATCAGGCGGTGCCGTATCGCGAACTCACCCGCATCATGAACGCGCTGCGGGTCGAGGGCTATTTCAAGATCGCGCTGGTCGGCCTCGAAGGCGACGACAAACGCCCGACGCTGCCGGCCGCCCCTGCACCCGCGCCGGAAGCCAAGCCGTGAGCGTGTTCGACCCACCGCTGCACGAGACGCCGCGGCGCGCGCTGTCGCGCTGGATCGGCGTCGCGGTGCTGGTGGTCGGCGTGCATGCCGGGTCGGCCGCGCTGGCGCTGTGGCACTGGCCGCACCATGAGCAGGCCGACGAGGATATCGGCACGCCGATGATCGTCGAATTTGCCGCGCTGCCGTCGACACCGCAGAGCGAGGCGGAGGAAGCGGCCACCGGCGAACCCACCGAGGCGGCGCCGGCCACGCCCGAAGTCGAACAGAAATTATCAGCGCCGACCGAGACCAATCTGCCGACCGCGATCGCTTCGCCATACCGGCCGCCGCCGGACCTCGAAGTCGCGCAGGAACAGACGCAGAAGAAGGACGAGACCGAGGAGGACGGCCAGCCCACCGAGGCCATCACGGCGGCGCCACCGACGCCGCCGAGTACGCCGGCCACACAGGCCGCCGAGGCGGCGCCGCCGTCAGTCTCTGAGGACACGCTGGTTGGAAGCCCGTCGGAGGGCAGCGCCATCGAGGCCACCAAGCTGCAGGAAGCGTGGAGTCGGGCGATCATGACGCATCTCGGCAAGCACAAGCGCTATCCGGAGAAGGCGCGGGCGCGCCGGGTCGAAGGCGAGGTAATGGTGCGCTTCGTGTTCGATCGCGCCGGCAAGGTGTTGCGTGCCGAGGTCGCCCACTCTTCGGGATCGCCGCTGCTCGACGAAGAAGGTGTCGCGCTGATGAGCCGCGCGTCGCCGCTGCCGTCGCTGCCGCCGCACATGCGTACCGAGCGGACCGAGCTTGTCGTTCCGATCATATTTCGCGTCAAGTGAAGCCCCGCATAGGCTCACCGACATGACATCCCTGCTGCCGCCGCTGGACCGTATCCCGCCGACTATCGCGGCGCTTGCCGACTATGAACCGCTGGCGCGGGCGCGCCTCCACGACAATGCCTGGGCCTATTTGACCGGCGGCGCCGCCGACGGCGTCACCCTGCAGGCCAACCGGAACGCCTTCGACGCGCTCAAGCTGGTGCCGCGCGTGCTGGCCGACATTCGCGGCGGCAACACCGCCATCGAGCTGCTCGGCCTGCGGCTGCCGCATCCGGTGCTGCTGGCGCCGGTCGCGTTCCAGAAGCTGTTTCACGCCAATGGCGAAGCCGCGACTGCGATGGCGGCCGGCGCCACCGGCACGCTGATGGTGGCGAGCACGCAGGCCAGCGTCAGCCTCGAAGAGATCGCGGCGGCCGGGCAGGGCAGTCCGCAATGGTTTCAACTCTACATGCAGCCGGAGCGCGCCGCGACCAAAGCCCTGGTCGAGCGGGCCGAGGCCGCAAATTATCGCGCCATCGTGGTTACGGTCGATGCGCCGGTCAGCGGCATTCGCAACGCCGAACAGCGCGTCGGCTTTTGTCTGCCGCCGGGCGTCAGCGCGGTGAACCTGGGCAACTTTCTGAATATGCGAAGTCAGGCCGTGGCCGACGCGCATCCGGTATTCGACATCGCGATGGCGGCAGCCCCTGTCTGGGACGATATCGCGTGGCTGATCGCGCAAACCAAATTGCCGGTGGTGCTCAAGGGGATTTTGTCGCCGGACGATGGGCGCAAGGCGCAGGCGGTCGGCGCCGCGGCGATCATCGTGTCCAACCATGGCGGCCGCACCTTGGACACGCAGGTGCCGGCGATCGAAGCGCTGCCCGGCATCGCGGCCGCACTTGACGGCAAGCTGCCGATTCTGCTCGACAGCGGCGTGCGGCGCGGCACCGATGTGTTGAAGGCGCTGGCCTTGGGCGCGCAGGCGGTGCTGATCGGGCGGCCCTATATCATGGGATTGGCGGCGGCCGGTCCACTCGGAGTCGCGCACGTCATCCGGCTGCTGACCGACGAACTGGCCATCGCCATGGCCCTGATGGGGATTCGCACCCTTGATCAGGTCGGCCCGCATCTGTTGTTCGCGAGCGCCCCTCGGAACTGACGGTTCTGTTGATCCAGACCGGCATTGCGCCACGGATATGGTCGCGTTCTTGCTAACAATTTGAATTTATTGCGGTTTCTGAATCTCGCGACCTTAACAATTATTAATCTTGCCGCCACTCCACGGTAAGGCGGCGATCCCCATCTTCCGTGTCCAGATCAGGTGCAACGCACCGTCTACGGTTTCTCTTCAGGTCAATCGATTGGAGACTTTCATGAACGACACTGAAAATCACGGTTCGGGTGCGCCCGTAAAGAAGCAGACCCGTCTCGGTTCGCTCCGGATGGCTTTGTTGGCCACGACGGTGGCGGGCATTGGCGCGGCGGCCATCGTGGCCGGCCCGATGCTGTCGCCGCAGGCCGATTTCTTGAGCCCGGCCCACGCCCAGAACCTGACCAAGCAGACCGAGTCGCTGCCGCGCCCGGTCGGCTTTGCCGACATTGTCGAGAAGGTGAAGCCGGCGGTGATTTCGGTCCGCGTCAAGGTCGACCGCGGTCCGGCGCAGATGCAGTTCGGCGATGGCGAGTCCAGCCGCGGCGCGCCGGGCAGCGACCAGTTGGAGCGCTTCTTCCGCCGCTTCGGTTCGCCGGAGGGCAATGGCCCGAATAGCCCGAATAACCCGCAGCGCCGCCATCAGTACTCCACCGGCCAGGGCTCGGGCTTCTTCATCTCGGCCGACGGCTATGCGGTGACCAACAATCACGTCGTCGACAAGGCCGAGACCGTCGAGGTCAAGATGGAAGACGGCCGGACCCTCAACGCCAAGGTGATCGGCACGGATGCGCGCAGCGATCTCGCGCTGATCAAGGTCGAAGGCAGCAACTTCCCCTACGTCAATCTCGGCGAGAAAGCCCCGCGCATCGGCGACTGGGTGCTGGCGGTCGGCAATCCGTTCGGCCTCGGCGGCACCGTGACGGCCGGCATCGTATCGGCCCGCGGCCGTGACATCGGCGCCGGTCCGTATGACGACTTCATCCAGATCGACGCCCCGGTGAACAAGGGCAATTCCGGCGGCCCGACCTTCGACGTCGACGGCAATGTGATCGGCGTCAACACCGCGATCTTCTCGCCGTCCGGCGGCTCCGTCGGCATCGCGTTCGCGATTCCGGCCGAGACCGTCAAGACGGTCATCGCGCAGCTCAAGGATAGAGGCTCGGTGACGCGCGGTTGGATCGGCGTGCAGATTCAGCCCGTGAGCCCCGAGATCGCCGAAAGCCTCGGCCTGAAGAACGCCGAAGGCGCCTTGGTGGCCGAGCCGCAGAGCGGCGGCCCGGCCGTCAAGGCCGGTATCGAAGCCGGTGACGTGATCACCAGCGTCAATGGCCAACCGGTCAAGGACGCGCGCGATCTAGCTCGGCGTATCGGCTCGATGCCCCCGGGCGCGACCGTCAAGCTGGTCGCGGTTCGCAAGGGTGCCGAGAAGAACTTCTCGCTGACCCTGGGCGAACTCCCGGCGCAGCGTCAGGCCCGCGCCGAGCCGACCGAAACCGAAACGCCGGCGGCCACCGCCGACATCGGCAAGCTCGGGTTCACGCTCGCGCCGGCTGGTAGCGTCGCGGGCGCCGGTTCAGATGGTGTGGTCGTCACCAAGATCGACCCGGACGGCCTCGCGGCCGGCCAGGGTGTGAAAACGGGTGACGTGATCCTCGACATCGCCGGCAAGGCGGTCTCGAACCCGAGCGACGTCAGCACCGCGCTCGCCACCGCGCAGAAGGACGGCAAGCGTTCCGTGCTGCTGCGCGTGAAGTCGGGCGAGGGCACTCGCTTCCTGGCGCTGCCGGTCGGCCGCGCCTGATCCGAACGGGATGCGCTACCGGCAATCGTCGCCCCCGCCGGTGGTGTGACCCGGGGGACGGGCCTTGGCCCGTCCCCACTTTTAGACCTAACGGGCCTTTGGCCCGTTAGACGGGGCGGGCTTCGGCCCGTCCCCGCTTGTACCCGGGCCTTGTTCCGGTAAATTGCCCCCAGCCGGAGCGGGGCCTGGTGAAGGGGCGGTGGGTTCATCCCACCGCCCTATTGCTTTTCGGGAGGCGCGCTTCGCGCGCGTGCTTTTCGGAACCCGCGCTTCGCGCGGCTGCGGATTTCTTCCGAATTGGCTATAAAGAATGAACCGCGCATTGGCCTTGTCCGCTGTTCCTGCCATGCCGAACCTGGGCCGTCCGAACTCATGCGACTGTTGATCATCGAAGACGACCGGGATGCCGCCGACTATCTTGTGAAAGCGTTTCGCGAGGTCGGCCATGTGGCCGATCAGGCGCCGGACGGCGAGGAAGGTCTGGCGCTGGCGCTGGAAGGCCAATACGACGTTCTGATCGTCGACCGCATGCTGCCGAAGCTCGACGGCCTGACCGTCATCGGCACGTTGCGGGCCAAAGGCATCGAGACCCCGGCGCTGATCCTGTCGGCGCTGGGCCAAGTCGACGACCGGGTCAAAGGCCTGCGGGCCGGCGGCGACGATTATCTGCCAAAGCCCTATTCGTTTGCCGAACTGCTCGCCCGCATCGAAGTGCTGGCCCGCCGCCGCGGCGGCCGCGGCGAGGAAACTGTGTACCGGGTCGGCGATCTCGAGCTTGACCGCCTGTCGCATAGCGTGAAGCGCGGCGACGACGAGATCGTGCTGCAGCCGCGCGAATTTCGCCTGCTGGAATATCTGATGAAGCATTCCGGGCAGGTGGTGACCCGGACCATGCTGCTGGAGAATGTCTGGGACTATCATTTCGATCCGCAGACCAATGTGATCGACGTGCACATATCGCGCCTGCGCGCCAAGATCGACAAGGGCTTTGCACAGCCGCTGCTCCATACGATCCGGGGTGCGGGGTATATGGTCCGCAGTACGTGACGGCGCTCGGCAAATTCTTTCGCACGACGGCGTTCAAGCTGACGCTGGTCTATACGATGCTGTTCGCGCTGTTCGGCGTCGCGATCCTGGGCTATTTCGCCTTCAACACGCGCCGGCTGATTACCGAACAGATCACCCAGACGGTCGACGCCGAGATCACCGGCCTTAGCGAACAGCACCGCCAGGGCGGCATCCGGCTTTTGGTGTCGGTGATCGACGATCGTTCCCGTCGGCCCGGATCGAGCCTGTACCTGGTCAGCAATTTCGCCGGTGAGAGTCTCGCCGGTAATGTCGGCTCGCTGCCGCATGGCGTGCTGGACCGTCCCGGCTGGGCCGAGACGGTGTATCGGCGGCTCGACGAACAGGATGGCGCCGATCACAGCGCGCTGGTCAGGGTCGTGCAGATGCCGGGCGGCTTCCGGCTGCTGGTCGGCCGCGATCTCGAAGAACGCGAGCACATCTACCGGATCCTGATCGCGACCGGGCGCTGGTCGATTGCCCTGGTGGTAGTGCTCGGGCTGGCCGGCGGTTTCTTCGTCACGCGCCGCGTGCTCAAGCGCATCGATGCGATGTCCGAGACCTCACGCGTCATCATGGCGGGCGATCTCGGCGGCCGGTTGCCGATTGCCGGCACCGGCGACGAGTTGGACCGGCTGGCGGAAAGCCTGAACGGGATGCTGGAGCGCATCGAGGCGCTGATGCGCGGCCTGAAGGAAGTCTCCGACAACATCGCGCACGATCTGAAGACGCCGCTGACCCGGCTGCGCAACCGTTCCGAAGAGGCGCTGCGCACCGCCAAGGGAGAGGCCGACTATCGGGCCGCGTTGGAGACCACCATCGAGGAATCCGACAAGCTGATCCGCACCTTCAATGCGCTGCTGATGATCGCACAAGCCGAATCCGGTCAGGCGCGCGACAATATGGTGGTTCTCGATGCCGGCGACGTCGTGCGCGGGATCGGCGATTTGTACGAGCCGCTGGCCGAGGAGAAGGGACTGGGACTTCGCGTCGAGACCGACGGACCGGCGCCGGTGCGCGGCAATCGCGAGTTGATCAGCCAGGCGCTGGCCAATCTGGTCGACAACGCCATCAAATATGGCCGGCCCGCCACGGAAGGCGCACCGTCCGAAATCCCAGCCGAGATTGTCGTGCGTACCCGCACCGATGGCGGGGAGGTGTTCATCGAAGTCAGCGACCGCGGCACCGGCATTCCCGAGGCCGATCGCAGCCGCGTCGTTCAGCGCTTCGTGCGGTTGGAACAGAGCCGCTCGCTGCCGGGCTCGGGCCTTGGCCTGTCACTGGCGGCAGCCGTCGCCCGTCTCCACAGCGGCGAACTGAAGCTGGTCGACAACAATCCGGGCCTGACCACCATCATTGCGTTGCCGCGAGCCGAGCCGCTACAAAGCGAGGCATGAACGCCACTCAGTCGGGCAACGCCGCCCCCTCGGCCGAAATCAGTCTCGCGCGCCAGATTGTCGCGGCGCCGGAATTGACCGATGCGGCGGCCGCGCGCTCGCGCGTCACCGATTGGCTGCGTGAGATCGACGGTACGGCAGCCGCCCAGGCGCTGGGTCGTCTGCTGCCGGAGCATCCCGCGCTCGATGCGCTGATTGCCGGTCTGGCCGAAAGCTCTCCCTTCCTGTTCGATCTGTGCCGCACCGATCCGGCCCGCCTCGTCGAGCTGCTCGAAGCCGATCCCGAGCGGTATTTCGCGACGCTGCTGGTGCGCATGCACGACGAGGCCGAACGGGCCGAGAACGACGAAAAGCTGATGCGCCTGCTGCGCCGGGCCAAGGCCGAGGCCGCGCTGATGATCGCGCTCGCCGACATCGGCGGTGTCTGGCCGGTGATGCACGTGACCCGCGCCTTGACGGAGTTCGCCGACGCCGCGGTCGGCGCCGCCGTTCGGCATCTGCTGCGCGCGGCGGCCGGGCAGGGCCGTCTCGTACTTCCCGATCCGCAGCAACCGGAGCAGGGCTCCGGCTATGTCGTGCTGGCGATGGGCAAGATGGGCGCCTTCGAGCTGAACTATTCCAGCGATATCGATCTCATCGTGTTCTACGACCCGCAGGCGCCCGCGCTGCCGACCGACGCTGAGCCGGTGCGGACCTTCGTGCAGGTGACGCGCGGCCTGATCAAGCTGCTGCAGGAACGCACCGCCGACGGCTACGTGTTCCGCGTCGACCTGCGGCTGCGGCCCGACCCTTCCGCGACGCAGATCGCGATCTCGACGCCGGCCGCGCTCGACTACTACGAAAGCCGCGGCCAGAACTGGGAGCGCGCCGCGATGATCAAGGCGCGGGCCTGCGCCGGCGATCCGCTGACCGGGGCTTTCATTTTAAAGAATCTCGCGCCGTTCCTGTGGCGCCGCTATCTCGACTACGCGTCGGTCGCCGACGTCCACGCGATGAAGCGGCAAATCAATGCGTTTCGCGGCCATGGCGAGATCGCGGTCGAGGGCCATAACGTCAAGCTCGGGCGCGGCGGAATCCGCGAGATCGAATTCTTCGTGCAGACCCAGCAATTGATCGCCGGCGGGCGGCATCCCGAATTACGCGGCCGCGATACGCTCGCGACCCTGGTGGTGCTGACGGAGGGCGGCTGGATCAGCCTTGAGGCGCGCGACCAGCTCAGCAATGCCTATCGCTTCCTGCGCTCGGTCGAGCATCGGCTGCAGATGATGGCCGACGAGCAGACCCATACGCTGCCGGAAGATCCGGCCGCGCTGGGCCGTTTCGCGTGTTTTCTCGGCTTCAAGGATCGCGATGCGTTCGCGGCCGAACTGCTCGACCACCTGCGCAAGGTGCAACGGCACTATGCGCAACTGTTCGAAAACCAGGGGCAGGGCGCCGAACATCCGGACCTAAGTTTTCCGAAGGACGCCGATCACAAGGAGACGCTGGACCGACTGGCCTCGCTCGGCTATCGCCGCGCGCCCGACATCTCGGCGACGGTGCGGCGCTGGATGACCGGCGAATATCGTTCGCTGCGCGGCGAGATCACGCGCAAGCAGCTTATCGATCTGGTGCCGTTGCTGATCGAGCGGCTGGCAAAGGTCGAAAATCCGGATCTCGCCTTTGTGGCGTTCGATCGATTTTTGTCCGGCTTGACGGGCGCCGGCCGGCTGTTTCCGCTGCTGCGGCAGAACCCCGATCTGGTCGGGCTGATCGCGCTGATCATCGGCACCGCGCCGCGGCTCGCGGACATTCTGGCCAACCACCCGCATGTGATGGACGCCTTGATTGAGCCGAGCTTCTTCGGCGCGCTGCCGGACGAGCAAAAGCTCGCGGCCGGCCTCGCGGCCTCGCTCGGCGAAGCGGTGTCGTATGAGGACTTTCTCGACCGCATCCGCATTTTCGGTCAGGAGCACATGTTCCTGATCGGCACCCGCATTCTGTCGGGCACGGCGACCGCTGAACAGGCCGGTTTGGTATTCGCGCGTCTCGCCGAGACATTGGTGCGTGCATTGCACCGCGCCGTCGGACAGCAGTTCAGCGAGACCTATGGCCGCGTGCCCGGCCAGGAGACCGCGCTGTTGGCGATGGGTAAGCTCGGCGGCCGCGAGATGACGGCGACGTCGGATCTCGATCTGATCCTGATTTACGATTTTGACGCCGAGCATCCTGAATCCGATGGCGAGCGCTCGCTGTATGGCGCGCAGTATTTCGCGCGGCTGACCCAGCGCCTGATCAGCGCGCTGACGGCGCAGACCAATTACGGCAAGCTGTACGATGTCGACATGCGGTTGCGGCCGTCCGGCCGCTCCGGGCCGCTGGCCACCCAGCTCGACAGTTTTGCCAGCTACCAGGAAACCGAAGCCTGGACCTGGGAGCACATGGCGCTGACGCGGGTGCGGGTGTTGTCGGACTCGCCGGCCTTCGCGGCCAGGATTGAGGGGACGATCGCGGCGATCCTGCGCCGCCCGCGCGACCGCGACCAGGTGGCGTCCGATGTCGCCGAGATGCGGCGCGCCATCGCCAGCGAGCGTGGCGATGCCGATCGGTGGAATCTGAAGGACGCTGCCGGCGGGCAGATCGATATCGAATTCATCGCGCAGTATCTGCAACTGGTGCATGCCGCGACGCAGCCGGAGATCCTCGATCCGTCCACCGCGCGCGTGCTGGAGAAAGCGTGGCGGCTCGGGATTATCACCGCCGCGCAGGCCGAGGTGCTGCGTCCGGCGATGCGGCTGTTCCACGACCTGACGCAGATTCTGCGGCTGTGCCTGAATGGGCCGTTCGATCCGAAGGCGTCGCGGCTTGGCCTCCTTGGCCTGTTGACCCGCGCGGCCGACGTGCCGGACTTCGCGACGTTGGATTCTCACGTCGCGGAAACGCAAGCGAAGGTGCGGGCGACGTTTGTCGAGATTCTCGGGCGGGAGCTGTAGGACCGTACATTTTCCTGTCATCCTGAGGTGCGAGCGAAGCGAGCCTCGAAGGATGGACGGCCGATCAGTTGCAACATCGGGGCCGTCTATCCTTCGAGGCCCGGCTATGCCGGATACCTCAGGATGACGGGTTAAATGTTGGATCTGGATCTCTAATGCAGCATTTCGCTGGCAGCGAGATTGTTGCGCGGCTTGCCGGTGAGCGGCAGGCGGACCAGCACCATGGTGCCTGAGCCCGGGGTCGAGCGGATACGCATCGCGCCGCCATGCAGTTCGGTCAACGACTTGGCGATGGCGAGGCCGAGGCCCGAGCCCTGATGGGTCTTGGTGTGCTGGCCTTCGACCTGTTCGAACGGGCGGCCGAGTTTGTTGAGCGCGTCTTTCGGAATGCCGATGCCGCTGTCCTCGATGGCGATCAGCACCGAATTGACCGAAAGACGTCCGTGGACCGAAACGCTGCCGCCTTCGGGCGTGAACTTGACGGCGTTCGACATCAGATTGAGCGCAATCTGCTTGATGGCGCGGCGGTCGGCGCGAAACCGTAGATCGGGCGCCAGATCCGAGGTTACCGCAAGGCGCTTGTCCTGGGCGCGGCCAGACACCACGCGCATGCAATCGGTGAGCACGCGGTCGAGTGAAACTTCCTCCAGATCGAGCCGGATGCGGCCGGCCTCGATCTTCGACATGTCGAGAATGTCGTTGATGACGTCGAGCAGGTATTGCCCGCTCTCGCGGATATCGCGGCAGTATTCGCCGTACTTTTCAGCGCCGAGCGGGCCGAACATGCCGGATTCCATGATTTCCGAGAATCCGATGATCGCATTGAGCGGGGTGCGGAGTTCGTGGCTCATATTGGCCAGGAATTTCGACTTGGCCTGATTGGCTTCCTCGGCGCGGGTCTTTTCCTCGGCGTATTTCTCGGCCAAGTCGGCAAGCTGATGGGTCTGCTGTTCCAGCGTCTGCTGCGAGTGGCGCAGATCGGTGACGGTGCGCAGCAGCCGCTGCTCGCTGTTCATCAGCTTTTCTTCGTGCTGCTTGATGGTGGTGATGTCGGTGCCGACCGACACGTAGCCGCCGTCCTTGGTGCGCCGCTCGCTGATATGCAGCCAGCGGCCGTCGTCGAGTTGCGCTTCGAAGGTGCGGGCGCCTGGCACCAACTCGCCTTCGCTGGTAATCTTGCTTTTAACGACCGGTTTGCGGCCGGCGGCAACGACCGCTTCGTAGGAGATGCCGGCCGGGATCGCGGAGTCGGGGAGGTCGTGCAGCGCCTGGAAATTCGAATTGCACAGCACCAGCCGGTTCTCGGCATCCCACAGCACGAAGGCTTCCGGGATGGTCTCGATTGCGTCGCGCAACCGCAGGTCCGCCGCCGTGGTTTTTTCGACCAGATTCTTCTGTTCGGTGATGTCGACCGCGATACCGATCAGGTGAACGCCAGGGTCGTTCGGCTGGCGCACCAATTCGCAGCGCGCGCGCAGCCACAGCCAGGAGCCATTGGCATGCCGCATCCGGAAAGCGTGATCGACGGTGTTGGTCTTGGCGTCCGCGAGTTTGGCCGCGAGATCATAGAGATTGATGTCGTCGGGATGCACCAGCGCGCTGACTTCACCGAAGGTCAGCAGATTGTCCTTGGTCTCCAGCCCGAGCAGCGCGAACATGGATTGCGACCAAAAAATACGCCCGCGCGCCAGATCCCAATCCCACAGTCCACAGCGGCCGCGATTGAGCGCGGTATCGATCCGGGAGCGCACGGTGTCGTAGATGAAGTCGGCCTCGCGGGCCCGCGTCGCCTGCCAGTGAAATGCGAAGCCCAGGATCAGCACGACGAAGCCGGTGGTCGCCGACAGCGTGACCGTGAGGGTGGTGTCGGAACGCCACGCCGCCAGCGCGTCGCCGCGCGATTGCAGCACGGTAACCTGGCCGCGTCCGCTCGACAGGCTTCGCGTGGCGACCAGCGCCGGCTCGCCGTTAGGCAGCGCCATCTCCAGCACGCCGGCTTGCGCCTCGACGGGGGCCAGCGGCTGGCTCGAGCCCATGACGTCGGTGAGCGGCCGGCCGGTCAGCCCGATCTGCCACGGGACGCTGGCCGCGACGGTGCCGTCGGCCTGTGTCAGGAGAATTTGGCGGCCACCGCTCATCGCCCGCGGGGGCAGCAAACGTTCGAGCGCTGCCTGCTGGATGCGGGCGGTAGCGTCCGGCCTGACGGCCGGATCGTCAGCCGAGCGATCAAGCCGCGCGATGAGAATTTCCGCGATGGCCTCGATGTCATGGCCGGCATCAGCCAGGGCCAGACGCCGGTGCTCGAGCACCTGGACGATGGCGCCGACGCAGATGGTGACCAGAAATGCAATGATGAGCGCTGGGACCGCGCGGCGCAGCGCCGGTTCTGCGGTGAGCAGACGACGGTATGCTGGCTTGGCGATCGACTGTGCCAATCCCTTGATGGAATCGGAACGTGCAGACGCACTCGCCGCCTCGGCGCGCGCCATCGAAAGCCTCCTCACTTTGGAAAATCCCCGTCACCCGCAATCGGTAAGGATGTGCCGCATCGCTTCCCGAATCACGTTCATTGGAATCCAAAGGCCGACTCTTGTCGAGAGTCGGATGACTCATCGGAGTCAATATTTTTTAATAAATTATGAACAGGTCATTTTTTAAGAAAGCCTACGTAGTTCTATCGAATCCGAACGTCGGTGGCGGCCGCCAAGCGGAGGTAATTACCATCGGTAGATCTCAGTCGGCGGTCAGCGCCCGGTCGACGATGTCGCGGATATCGCTCGACAATGCCGGTATCTGGGCGATGCGTTGCAGCGCCGCCTCGGCGCGGGCGCGCCGCACCGGCTCCAACGCCCGCCAGCTCTTGAACGCCGACAGGATGCGGGAGGCGAGCTGCGGATTCTTGGCGTCGAGCGCCAGCACGGTATCGGCGACGAAGTCATAGCCGGCGCCGTCCGGGCGGTTGAACTGGGTCTGGTTGGCCTGCGCGAAGGTGCCGATCAGCGAGCGGACCCGGTTCGGATTGCTGAACGAGAATGCCGGATGCTCGGTGAGGGCGCGCACTCGGTCGAGCGTGCCGGCTTCCGGAATGGCAGCCTGCTGGGCCAGCCATTTGTCGACGATCAGCGGATCGGCGGCGTAGCGTGCATAGAATGCATCGAACGCGGTCTGGCGCTCGGGCACGTCGTGCAGCGACAGCGTCGCCAGTGCGGCCATGCGGTCGGTCATGTTGTCGGCGGTCTCGAACTGGCGCATCGTCAGCGCGATCGCGTCCGGCCGGCCGGTCGCCGCTAGCAGATCGAGGCAGGCATTCTTCAGCGCGCGTTTACCGGCGCTCGGCGCGGCCGGGCTATACGGGCCGTTGTCGTGCAGACGGCCGTAGGTGTCGGACAGAATGGCATATAGATTCTCGCCGACCGAGGCGCGCAGCTTGCGGCGCGCCGCCAGAATGGCGTCGGGATCGACATCGCGGCCGATCTCGCGGGCGATGTCGGCTTCGCTCGGCAGCATCACGGCCTGCGCCACATAGGCCGGCTCGGCATCATGGTCGGACAGCAAGGCCTTGAGGGCGGCGGCGAGCGCCTTGTCGTCGTTCGTGGCCGATCCACCGACGGCCGACACCAGCAGCCGGCTGGCCATGGTCTGCAACGCCTGCCAGCGATTGAACGGATCGGCATCGTGCGCCGCCAGGAAGTCGAGTTCGTCGCCCGACAGCTTGGCTTGCAGCCGCACCGGCGCGCCGAAGCCGCGATTGAGCGACGGCACCGGCGGTTGGGCGATGCCTGTAAAGGTGAAGGTCTGCGCAGATTGCGTCAGCTTGAGTACGCCGCACTCCACTGCGGTGCCATCGGCCAGCACCAGCGGCAGGTCGCGGCCGTCCGGGCCGATCAGACCGAGCACCAGCGGCATCAGCATTGGCTCCTTGCTCGGCTGACCCGGCGTCGGCGGCACCGTCTGGGCCACGTCAAGGCGATAGGTCGCGGTCTTGGCGTCGTGGCTGCCGGTGACGATCAGTTCGGGTGTGCCGGCCTGGTCGTACCAACGCATGAAATGCGGCATGTCCAGGTCAGAGACATCGGCGAAGCAGCGAATGAACTGCTCGACCATGGCAGCCTCGCCGTCGTGGCGCTCGAAATACAGATCCATGCCGCTACGGAACCGCTCCGGCCCGAGCAGCGCGCCGATCATGCGGACGATCTCGGCGCCTTTCTCGTAGACCGTCGCGGTGTAGAAGTTGTTGATCTCGCGATACAGCGACGGCCTGACCGGATGGGAGAGGGGCCCCGCATCCTCGACGAATTGCTGCGCGCGCAGCGTTCGCACATCGGCGATGCGCTTCACCGGACGCGAGCGCTGATCGGCGGTGAACTCCTGATCGCGGAATACGGTCAGGCCTTCCTTCAGGCAGAGTTGAAACCAGTCCCGGCAGGTGATGCGGTTGCCGGTCCAATTGTGGAAATATTCGTGCGCGATGATCGCCTCGATCTGCGCGAAGTCGGTGTCGGTCGCCGTCTCGGAGGTCGCCAGCACATACTTGTCGTTGAAGATGTTGAGGCCCTTGTTCTCCATGGCGCCGAGATTGAAATCGGACACCGCGACGATCATGAAGATATCCAGATCGTATTCGCGGCCGAACACCCGCTCGTCGAATTCCATCGAGCGCTTGAGCGCATCCATTGCGTAGACGCTGCGGGCCTCCTTGCCGGGCTCGACATAGATGCGCAGCACGACGTCGCGGCCCGACAGGGTATGGAAGCTGTCTTCGATATGGGCCAGCTTGCCGCCGACCAGCGCGAACAGATAGCTCGGCTTCGGGAACGGATCGTGCCAGACCGCGAAGTGGCGGCTGGTGCCGGCGATGTCGCCGGCCTGCGTCAGATTGCCGTTGGCCAGCAGCACCGGCGCGTCGGCTTTATCGGCTTCGATGCGGGTGGTGTAGACCGCCATCACATCGGGGCGGTCCGGGAAATAGGTGATGCGGCGAAAGCCCTCAGCCTCGCACTGCGTGCAGTAAGTGGCGCCGGAACGATACAGGCCCATCAACTGGGTATTGGCGGTCGGATTCAGCACCGTCTCGATGTCCAGCCGGAACGGCCGCGCCGGCGGCTGCGCGATCGTCAGTTGCTCGTCACCGACGGCATACAGCTCCCGCGCCAGCGTCTCGCCGTCGATCTTGAGCGACACCAACGTGAAGCCTTCGCCGTCCAGCACCAGCGGCGCCGGCGCGGCGCCGGGCCGGGGGGTGAGTTCCAGCGTGGCCCGCACCCGGGTCGAAGTCGGATCGAGCGCCACATCGAGGTGGACGGTTTCGACCAGCCAATCCGGCGGGCGATAGTCCTGAAGGCGGATGGGGCGGGCCTGATCGGTGCGCATGGTCGGTTCCGGGTATGGGCAAACACTACGGGCGAAGACGAAGGTTTATGTAGCATACGGGCGCCTGAAAGGCCGCCCCGTCCGAAAGGCTTCTTGGCCTCGAATGTGGCGATTTGTCATTTCGGCGCTGGTATTTCGCGGTATACCGCGCCCTTGCTTCCTGCTTAAATCCGGCATCGCCATGACACCCCAGAAGTGTGATGCGGCGGCGGTCCCGCTTGGACGTATTCGGGGCGCTTGTTTGCGGCTCTTGGCGCCCGCGACGTCCTGTAGTACGACGCCGAATAACAACAAGTTCGAGGAAACGAGGGCACATTATGAAGACGCTGCGTATGACGACGCTTGGGCTCCTTGGCCTGGCGATGGCGACCACCAGTGCGGTCGCGCAGACCTATCCGAACCAGGTAGTCAGGATGGTCGTGCCGTTCTCGGCCGGCAGTTCGACCGACATCCTGGCGCGTCTGGTTTCGGAAAAGCTGTCCGAGCGCTGGGGCCAGCAGGTCGTCGTGGAAAATCGTCCGGGCGCGGCCGGGACCGTGAGCGTCGGAAAGTCGACCGCCGACGGCTACACGCTGATGCTGACCTCCAACGGCCACACCGTGGTCGGCGTGCTCAACAAGAACCTGCCGGTCGATCCGGTGAAGGATTTCATCGGCATTACTCAGGTGGCTACCGTGCCGCTGGTGCTGATCGCCTATCCGGAAATGCCGGCCAAAACCGTCAAGGAACTCATCGCCCTTGCCAAGGAAAAGCCCGGCACGCTGAATTTCGCATCCCCGGGTCTCGGCAGCACCACCTTCATCGCGGCGGCGCTGTTCAAGCAGACCGCCAAGATCGACATCCAGCATGTGCCGTATAAGGGCGCGCCGGAAGCCGTCACCAGCGTGATCCGCGGCGATTCGCACTTCTACTTTAACCCGGTGAATGTCGGCGCCGACCTGATGCAGGCCGGCAAGGTGCGGGCTCTCGCGGTGGTGTCGGCCAAGCGCAACCCGACCCTGCCGGACGTGCCGACCATGGCTGAGGCCGGCCTGCCGGAATACTCATATGATTCGTGGTTCGGCATCATGGCGCCTACGGGCACGCCGAAAGCGATCGTCGACAAGGTCAACAAGGACGTCAACGAGATCATGAAGATGCCGGACATTGTCGCGAAATTGGACAAGCAGGGCATCGTGCCGGTCACCAATACGGTCGATCAGTTCAATGACATCATCAAGAGCGACGTCACACGGCTTGGCGCGGTGTTCAAGGACCTCGATACGGCGCCGAAGCAATAATTTGGCTGATAGTAACTAATGAACGCCGCGGCCTTCGGGTCGCGGCGTTTTTCGTTGGCAGGGCCGTATGCTTATGTGCGCCTCGGCTCGGCGTGGCCGATCACGCGCTTGAGGGTCGCAAAGCGGCGGCGAACGCCGCGCTCGACCTCATCGACCCGTTCATGCGCGTCGTGAACCGTTAGCGCCGGATCGAGATAGCAGTGAAAATTGACGATTTCGCCGTCGGCGGTCTCGCGGACCCGCACGTCATGCACCTGGCCGATGGAAGACAGCGGCGCGGTCAGCGTGTTGAGCGCTTCGCGGACTTCCGCGACCCGTTCAGGCCTCGCATCTTCGCCCGACAGGCCGTCGGCCTGCAGCGGCTCGATATGGGTCTCGACCTCGACCTCGGGGCCGAACTCATCCCGCAGCGCCTGTTCCAACCCGTCCGCAATGTCATGCGCGGCGCCGAGCGCCAATTGGCCGTCGACTTCAAGATCCAATGAAATCGATAGCCGTCCGGCGACGGTATGCACCGTGACGTGATGCACCGCGAGCGCCCGGTTGCGGGCGATCACCATGACGCGCTCGGCCACGCTTTCGTCGTCGAGCGCGCGCGGCCCGGCAATCACCGTCACTTCGGCTTCCGGCATCTCGGCCCGGATGGCGTCGATGATTTCCTTCTTGACCGCCACCACGCGGTCGAGCGGCAGCGTGCGACTGACCGCGACCACAAGCTCGACGAACATGCCGCCGCCGGACGGGCGGGCGCGAACGCTTTCGATGGCGACCACGCCCGGAATGCGTTCGGAGATTTCCGAAATTCGCTCGGCGGCGCCGCGCGGCGCGGTGTCGGTCAGTGTGTCGATGGTGCGGCGTCCGAGTCGCCAACCGGCGACGCAGATGAATACCGCGACCACGATGGCCGAGGCCGAATCCGCCCACGAATAACCTAGCGCGATGCCGCCAAGCCCGAACAGCACGGCCAGCGACGACCACATATCAGAACCAAAATGCAGCGCATCGGCCTCCAGCGCCTGGCTCCGGGTTTCCTTCGCCACGCGATACAGCAGCCGCGCGCGGAAGAAGTCGACCACGATCGACACCACGATGACCGCGAACGCGGCCAGCGTCGCTTCGACCGCATGCCCGTCGTGCGCGAGCAGCCGCTTGCCGCCTTCCCAGAACACGATGCCGGACAGTAGGAACAGCAGCGCGGTTTCGCCCAGCGCGGTGACGCTCTCGATCTTGCCGTGGCCGTAATGATGCTCGGCATCTGCCGGCTTGCCGGACATGCGCACGGCAAAATACGTCATGATGGTCGCGACCAGATCGAGCAGCGAATGCGCGGCCTCCGACAGGATCGCGAGCGAGCCGGTCAGCACGCCGACCACGCCTTTGGCGATGGTCAATCCGGCCGATGCCGCGATCGAACTCAGCGCAACCTGTTCCTTGGTGTCTTGCATGATGAAAACTCAATACGCGATCTGCCGGACAGTTCCGGCACGCGACGATGGGGCGGATTCGAGCCCGCTATAGCAGACAGGCGTGTAATTAAAATAGCGCAGTGATGCGGATAATCTTTGCGAATGCCTTCGCCAATCACTCGCAACTGCAAACTGGAAAAATTAAACGGCGTGCACGTAGAGCATCCGCTAAACGCCGACCGGAACCGCAATATTTGTCGCAAGCTTTATGCAACGAACGTTGCGCTGCGGACCGAGCGGTACGGCGAGAATTTCGCCCTGGCTGCACGCCGCATCGGCGAGGCCGCAGCGCGGCGCGAACGAGCAGCCCGGCGGCAGCCGGTCCAGCCGGGGCGGGGCGCCCGGAATGGTCTCAAGCCGCACGCCGCGCTTGGCGCCGTGAATGGTCGATGCCAAAAGTCCACGCGTATAGGGATGCTGCGGGTTCTTCACCACGTCGCGCAATTTTCCAGTCTCTACAATCCGGCCGCCGTACATCACGGCGACGCGGTCGGAGATCTCGATGGCGACGCCGATGTCATGGGTGACGAAGATCACCGCCATGCCCATCTCGCGCTGTAATTCACGTAGCAGCAGCAGAATTTGAATCTGAACGGTGGCGTCCAGCGCGGTGGTCGGCTCGTCGGCGAGCAGCACCTTCGGACTGCACGACAGGGCGAGCGCGATCATCGCGCGTTGCAGCATGCCGCCGGACATCTCGTGCGGATAGGCATCGAGGCGCCGGCGGGCGGACGGAATCCGCACGCCTTCGAGCATTTCCAGCGCCCGCGCGCGGCCTTGCGCCCATGACACGCCCTTGTGCCGCACGACACCTTCGGCGATCTGGTCGCCGATGCTGTACACCGGATCGAGCGCCAGCATCGGCTCCTGGAAGATCATCGAGACGACGCCGCCGCGATAATTTTCCAGGGCCTCATCGTCCATCGACAGCACATCCTGGCCGGCGACATGCATCGAACCGGTAATGGTGGTGCGGCGCGGCGGCAACAGGCGTAGCAGCGCTTTGAGGGTCACGCTCTTGCCGGAGCCGGACTCGCCAAGCAGGCCGAGCACTTCGCCCTGCGCCAGCGCGATGTCGACGCCGTTCAGCGCATTCACGGTGCGCTCGCCGCTAAACCGCACATGCAGGTCGCGGATGTCGACAATCGGTGCCGATAGTGGGTTCACGCTCATGGCAATTCCGGGATGCGCTGATGATGATCGGTGACGGCCTGGAAGGCGCGTCCGAGAGCGATCAGCGTCTCGTCGCCGAACGGTCGCCCGATGAGCTGCAGGCCGATCGGCATGCCGCCCGCCGACTGGCCGGCTGGCACGACCAGGGTCGGCACGCCGAGATAATTGATCGGCCGCATGAAGCGGGTAATTCCGATGATGGTCGCTTCGGCGTTGCTGCCGCCGCCGACATCGGTTTCAACAATGCCGGGCGACACCGCGCGCGAGGCCGGCGCAATGACGACGTCAACATCACCGATGGCCTCGAGATGAGCGGCCAATGCCGGTCCGCGCCAGCGCAGCGCTTCGAGATACTCGACCGCGCTGTAGGCGAGGCCGTTTTCCAGCCGGGCGCGGACCTGCGCGCCGTAATCCTGCGGACGCTGGCGCAGCCACGGCGCATGCGCGGTGGTGGCCTCGACGGCCAGCACGATCAGTGCGGCGGCCGCGACGGCGGTCTGGTCCGGCAGATCGACCTTCACGATAGAGGCACCGAGCTGTTCGCAGACCTTGAGCGTGGCATCGAGCGCCGCCGCGACATCGGGCTCCAGATCGTCGACATAAAAGCTGGTCGGCACGCCGATTTTCAGGCCCCTCGGGGACAGGCTTGCGACAGCCATATCCCAGGCCGGCGCGCCGATGGTCGTCGCATCGAGCGGGTCCGGTCCGGCAATCGCCTCCATGATCAGCGCGCAATCGTCGACCGACCGTGCCAGCGGCCCGACGGTATCGAGCGTGAACGACAGCGGCATCGCATTGGCGCGGCTGACCCGGCCATAGGTCGGCTTGAAGCCGGTGACGCCGCAGAAATGCGCCGGCAGGCGGATCGAGCCGCCAGTGTCGGAGCCGAGCGCCGCCGCGACCAGACACGCCGCCACGGCGGCGGCCGAGCCGGACGACGAACCGCCGGTGATGCGCGTCACGTCCCATGGATTGCGGGCATGGCCGAGATACGGATTGTGCCCGGTCGGCCCATAGGCGAACTCCGCCATGTGCAGTGCGCCGAGCCGGAACGAGCCGGCCGCCTCGAGGCGCGCTACCGCCGTGGACGTCGTCGGCGCGATCCAGCCTTCGCGAACTTTCGAGCCGCAGCCAGCGATCTTGCCGGCCGAATAATACATGTCCTTGTGAGCCAGCGGCACGCCGTGCAGCGATCCCTTGATCTCGCCGCGCGCCAGCGCGGCGTCGGCGTCGCGCGCGGCCTTCAGGGCGTCATCGGCTTCGGTGCGCACGAAGGCGTTGATCTTCGGCTGCCAGGTGTCGATGCGTTTCAGTAGCGCGGTGGTCAGTTCGACCGACGACAGTTTGCGTTCGCGGATCGCGACCGCGGTCTCCGTCAACGTGAGCAGCGCAGGGTCGGTGAGGGGCGCGCTCACTTGCCGATGTCCTGGCGCTGCACGACTGTGAAGGTCGACGGCTCGGTTTCGAACGGGATGCTCAGGTTCTCCTTCGCGAACCGCGCGACGGTCGGGGTTACGGCGTGGGCGATGCGGGCAGCGGATTCGTCGGCGAGCTGTACGCGGGCCGCCGCCGCCATGATGCGGATGCGTTCGGCCGTCACTTCATATGGCATGCTGGATCTCCGGACTTGCAACGGGTGCCCGGCTGTGGCCGGACGCAGGATCGACCATGTGGCAGGCGGCGGCGTGGCGTTCGTTGCCGGTCGGCATCAGCCGCGGCGCCTCGGCGCTGCATACCGGCTCGGCGAACGCGCAGCGGGTATGAAATCGGCAGCCTGACGGCGGGTCGATCGGATTCGGCGGATCGCCGGAAATCGGCGCTTCCTGCGTGCGATGATCGGCATCGAGCGACGGCATCGCTGCCAGGAGCGCCCGCGTATAGGGATGCCGCGCGTCGGTCCATAGCGCCTCGACGGGCCCCGATTCGACGACCTCGCCCAGATACATCACGATGACGCGGTCACTGATGAAGCGGACGACGTTGAGGTCATGCGAGATGAACACGTAGGTGAGGCCAAGCTCCTCCTTGAGGTCGAGCAGCAGGTTGAGCACCTGCGCCTCGACCGATTTGTCGAGCGCGGACACCGCCTCGTCGAGGATCACCAGGCGCGGCGCCAGCGCCAGCGCGCGCGCGATGTTAATGCGCTGGCGCTGTCCGCCGCTGAGTTCATGCGGATAACGATCGGCGAACAGCGACGGATCGAGGCCCACTTTTCGCAACAGTTCATGGGCGCGCGCACGGGCCACAGCCGGCGCGATGCCATGCACTTTGGGGCCGAATGCGATGGTTTCCTCGATAGTCAGGCGCGGATTGAGCGACGCATAGCTGTCCTGAAACACCATTTGCACCCGCCGGCGCAGTTCGCGCAGCGTCAGCGCCGGGCCGACCGGCTCGCCGTCGAGCGTGATCTCGCCCTTGTCGGGCGCGATCAAGCCGATGATCAGCCGGGCCGTTGTCGACTTGCCGCAGCCGGACTCGCCGACAATGCCGAGCACTTCGCCCTTGTCGACGGAGAAGTTCACGTCATCGACCGCCCGCACCACGCCGCCGCGCCCGAACAGGCCGCCGCCAACCGCGAAATGCTTGCTCAGCCCCCGCACCGCGAGTAGCGGCTGTTGCGGACCGCCGACATCGGCGACCGGCGCCAATACTTCCTGCCTTAAGACATCAGCTTCGGACATCCATCGCGCTCCGCATTCCGTCGCTCAGCAGGTTGAAGCAAATCGAAACGGTGAAGATCATCGCGCCCGGCAGTGCCGCGACCCATGGATTGATGTAGATCGCGGTGCGTAATGTATTCAGCATCAGCCCCCATTCGGGCTGCGGCGGCTTGGTGCCGAGGCCGAGGAACGACAGGCCGGCGGCCAGGATCATGCACACGCTGATCAGGCTGGTCGAATAGACAAAGATCGGGCCGAGCACATTGCCCAGCACATGGACGCGCATGATGGTCAGCGGGCCGGCACCGGACGCGCGCGCCGCATTGACGAAATCGAGACCCCGCACGCTGGTGGTGACGCTTTCGGCGACGCGGACGATCGGCGGAATGAACACGATGGTGAGCGACACCAGGCTGTTAGTGATGCCGGCGCCGAGCGCGCCTGAGATCGCGATAGCCAGCAGCACGGATGGGAACGCATAAAACACGTCGACGGTGCGCATGATCGTCTGATTGACGAAGCCGCCGACATAGCCGGCGCTGACCCCCAGCGTCGTGCCGATGACGAACGCCGTCACGACCGGGAGGAGGCCGATGAGCAGCGACAGCCGGCCGCCATGGACGAGGCGGGACAGCATGTCGCGGCCGAGTTCATCCGTGCCGAGCGGATAGCCGGGCGTGCCGATCGGGCGCAGGCGCCGGATCATGCTGCCCAGGAAGGGATCGGCGAGGCTGAGATACGGCGCAAAGATCGCCGCGAGCGCGATGAGGATCAGCACGACCGCACACAGCACGCTGACCGGGTCGCGCATCAGCCGGCGTCCGACGTTCGTCCAATAGCCGCGCGCCTTGTCGACGACGGCGATCCGGACAATGTCGGTGGCCACGATGGTCATGCGTCAGCCTCGCTTGATGCGCGGATCGATCGCGGCTTGCAGCACATCAACAATGAGATTGAGAAAGACGAAGAACATCGCCAGCACCAGGATCGTGCCCTGCAACAGCGGCAGATCACGCTGGAAGATCGCGGAGTTCAGCAGGAACCCGGTGCCCGGCCAGGAGAACACGAACTCGATCAGGATCGAGCCACCGAGCAGGTAACCGAGCTGCAGGCCCATGATGGCGATGGTAGTCGGCGCGGCGTTCTTGGCGACATGTTTAAAGACGCGCAACTCGTTCAATCCCTTGGCGCGCAACGCGAGGACGAATTCCTGCGACAGCAGATCACCCACGAGGGCGCGGATCGTGCGCGTCACGATGCCCATCGGGATCACCGACATGGTGACGGCCGGAAGAATGATGTGTTGGAAGTGATCCCAGTCCCAGGCCCAGCCGCCCGGTCCGGCGCCAACCGCCGGCAACCAGCCGAGTTGCACCGAGAACACGATCACCAGCACCATGCCGAGCCAATAGTGTGGCATCGAGACGCCGGCGATGGAAATGATCGTGACGACGCGGTCGATCCACGAGTCGCGGAAATAGCCGGCCGTGAAGCCGAACAGCGCGCCGAACGCGAAGCCGAGAAACGCCGCGAGGAAAGCCAGCCGCAGCGTATTGCCGACGGCGCGGAAGACTTCCTCGGCGACCGAGCGGCCGCTGGCGATTGAGGTGCCGAGATCGCCGTGCACGGCTTTCCACAGCCAGATGCCGAACTGCACCGGCAGCGGGCGGTCGAAGCCGTAGGCGCGCTTCATCTGTTCGGCGAGCTGCGCCGAGGCGTCGGGCGGCAGCACCGAGACGAGCGGATCGCCCGGCGCGATATGCACCAGCATGAAACACACCAGCGCCACCGCAAAAACGACCGGCAAGACCAGCAGCAGCCGCTTTGCGATGAACGCGAGCATCGTAATGATGTTCTCCGATGACTTTACAGAATAACGCCTCGAGCAAGCTAAAACCTTTAATCCGTCATCCTGAGGTGCGAGCGAAGCGAGCCTCGAAGGATCGACGGGCGAGGTGTTGCGACATCGTGGCCGTCTATCCTTCGAGGCCCGGCTGCGCCGGGCACCTCAGGATGACGGAGAAGCGCCGCGCCCTTGGAAGGAGCGCGGCGCTTCGTCTTTAGTTCATCGTCAACATGGAGAAGTCGACGAACCAGCTCTTCGGCTGCACGAAGTTCTTGATCTTCGGACTCATGGCGCGCGGGCCGACGTCATGGGCGACGAACAAAAACGCCGCCTCGTCGACCGAACGCTCATGCAGGGCGGCGAGGGCGCTGTCGCGCGCCGCCGGCTCGAACGCGACCCGTACGGCCGCGGCCAACTTGTCGTATTCCGGATCGTTGATGTAGCCCCAGTTGTTCGAAACGGGAGGCGCCATCTTGCTGTCCAGGAAGCGGATCATCGCAAAGAACGGATCCATCGCCGCGTAGGTGACGTTTGTGGCCTGCGAGCCGCGCGCGGATTCATCCTTGGCGCCCTTGCGCCAGTTGGTGAACAGCGTGTTCCACTCGATCACGTCGAGTTCGACCTCGAAGAAGCACTCGGCGAGGCTCTGCTGCACGAACTCGTTCATCGGCAGCGGCAGCATCTGACCGGAGCCCGACGCCGAGGTCTGGGTCTTCACCTTCAGCTTTTTGCTGGCTGAGAAACCGGCTTCGGTCATCAGCTTGCGGGCCTCATTCGGATCGAATTTGATCTGAAACTTCGGACTGCCGCGCCACGGATGGCCGGGCTCGAACGTGCCGGTGGCCGAAACCATCAGGCCGCCGAGCAGGCCGTCCTTCATCGCGTTGCGGTCGATGCAGAGGTTCGCCGCCTTGCGCACGCGGATATCGTTCCAGGGCGAGCCTTCGATGCGGCTGAATTGCCACGGCCAGACATGCGGCTGTTCGTTCTGATAGATGACGAAGCCGCGCTGCTTGATCTGCGGCAGCGCGTCCGGCGCCGGGTTCTCGATCCAGTCGACCTGACCCGACAGCAACGCGGCGGTGCGGGCGTTCGGCTCCGGCATCGGCAGCAGCACCAGCCGGTCGACCTTGGGCACCCGCTTGGTGTCCCAGTAGCCGGGGAATTTCACCAGCTCGAGCCGCTCGCGCGGCACGAACTTGTCCATCTTCCACGCGCCGGTGCCGGATGCGTTGCGGGCGAAACCGTCCCACGCCTGCTTGGCGCGCTCCTTCGGATCGGTGACGCTCGCCGGCACCGTGTCGGCCAGCTTTTTCCAGTGCGCCGGGCTGGCCATGAACAGATTGGTCAGGTTGATCGGCAGCAGCGCGTCCGGCGATGCCGTCGTCATCTCGACCGTCATCTTGTCGACGGCGCGCGCGCTCCGCAGGCCCGGCATGCGCGACGCCGTGACGCCGACTTGGCTCGGGTCGAAATGCGCCGCGTCCTGCTTGAGAACTTTCTCAACGTTCCAGACCACGGCATCGGCATCGAAGTCCGAGCCGTCATGGAATTTCACACCCGGCCGCAGCTTGAACACCCACTTGGTCTTGTCGTTGGCATCGACGGCCCATTCGGTCGACAGGCCGGGGATGATGACGCTGGCCTTGTCGGCCGACGACAGGTCCCACTGGGTGAGGCCGTCATACATCGTGTTGCCGGTGAAGCGATTGCCTTCGAAGCCCTGATCGGGCTGGCCGAGCGTGCGCGGAATATCCGCCGCCGTCATCCCGATGCGCACGGTTTGGGCTAACGCGGCGGCCGGTACTGCCAGTATGACGGCAGCGACGCAGATGCCGGCCAGACGCAAAACAACGGACTCTCTCATGTTCGCCTCCCTATGGGTGTCTCGGGACAAGCTAGTTCAAGGAGCGTGCCAGCCTCCAAAGTCGCCGGTATGGGCTGGTGGAGGGCTGCCGGTGTCGAAAAACATGCGGATGCGACGCATTGTGCCTAAACGGTAGGCAAGCGCAAATCGCGTTTAAACACTTGGAGCGCGTCCGGACGCAAAACCGGGGTCCACTTTTGCTGGCCGCGCTCCTTAGCCTTTCGGCGAGAAGCGTTCGAACAGGCCGGAATAGGATTTGGCGATCGGCTTCGCATAGGCGCCGCGTTTCGACGTCTTAAGGCCTTGGACCGCAAGCCCTTCGGCGAGCGTGACCGCGGCCGCGACACCGTCGATGACCGGCACGCCGAACTCGGCCGACAGCGCGGCCGCGAGATCGGCCATGCCAGCGCAGCCGAGCACAATGGCGTCCGCGCCATCGTGTCGCAGCGCGGCTTCGATCTCGGCGCTAATGCGGGCGCGAGCGTTGGAGCCAGGATCATCCAATTCCAGCACCGAAACATCACACGCCCGCACTTTCGCGCAGCGCCGGTCCAGGCCATAGCGCAGCAGATTGGTCTCGATCGCCGGGATCGAACGCGCCAACGTCGTCACGACGCCGAAGCGATGTGCCAACAGGCTGGCGACATGGAACGCGGCTTCGCCGATGCCGACCACGGGAGCATTCGCGAGCGCACGTGCGGCGTCGAGCCCGGTATCGTCGAAGCAGGCGATCACATGGGCGTCGACGCCTTCAGCTTCTGCCTCGGCGATGCGCACCAGAAGGCCGGGCACCGCGAAGGCATCGTCATAGGCGCCCTCGATGGAGGCCGGACCGAACGTGGATTCGACCGCGCGGATTTTGGTATCCGGCCGCGCCACCCGCCGGGCGGCCTGCGCGATGGTTTTGGTCATCGCCGCGGTGGTGTTGGGATTGACGACGTTGAGGTGCAACATGGTCGTCCTGTCGGCAGACCGAAGCCGGCATGATAGACGGGCAGGATCGGCGGAGTCATTTCCAATATGTCCAATATGCGCAACCTGACGATCAATGCCGAGCGCCTGTGGGACGAATTGATGGAGACCGGCGCGATCGGCGGCACCCCGAAGGGCGGGATCTGCCGGCTGACGTTGACCGATCTCGACCGCGAGGTGCGCGACTGGTTCAAGCAGCGCGCCGAGGCGCTGGGCTGCACGGTGACGGTCGACGACATGGGCGTGATGTTCGCGCGGCGTCCGGGCCAACGGGACGATCTCCCGCCGATCGCGATGGGCAGCCATCTCGACACCCAGCCGACCGGCGGCAAGTTCGACGGCGTGCTGGGTGTGCTGGCCGCGCTCGAAGCATTGCGCACGCTGGTCGAGGCCGGCTACGAGACCTATGCGCCCATCGAAGTGGTGAACTGGACCAACGAAGAAGGCTCGCGGTTCGCGCCGGCGTTGATTGCGTCCGGCGTCTTTGCTGGCGTGTTCGAGCGCGACTGGGCATGGACGCAGAAGGACCGCGCCGGCATGGCGTTCGGCGCCGCGCTGGACACCATTGGCTATCTCGGCGCCGAGCGCTGCGGCGCGCATCCGCTGTCGGCATTCTTCGAGCTCCATATCGAGCAGGGTCCGCTCCTGGAAGCCGAGAGCCGGGAGGTCGGCATCGTGACCGGCGTGCAGGGCGTGCGCTGGTTCGAGGTCACGGTGCGCGGCCAGGAGGCGCACACCGGCGCGACCCCGATGAATTTGCGAAAAAACGCATTGCTTGGGGCCGCACGATTGATCGAGCGCATCGATGCCATTGCGCTGGCGCATGCGCCGCTGGCGGTCGGCACCGTCGGTCTCGTGGAAGTGCGGCCGAATTCGCGGAATGTCGTGCCGGGCGAGGTGTTCTTCACCATCGACTTCCGCCATCCGGACACCGACGTGCTCGACGCCATGGAGCAGGCGTTCGGCAAGGCGCTGCCCGAGATCTGCGATCAACTTGGCCTGACCGCCAGTGCCGACAAGATCTGGGAAAACCCGCCGGTGCAGTTCGATCCAGACTGTGTCGCGGCGGTCAGGAAGGCCGCCACCGCGTCTGGATTTTCCCACCGCGATATCGTGTCCGGGGCGGCGCATGACGCCGCTTACGTGTCGCGCGTCGCGCCCAGCGCGATGGTGTTCGTGCCTTGCCTTGGCGGCATCAGCCACAACGAAGCCGAGTTCAGCTCCAAGGAGCAATGCGCGGCCGGCGCCCAGGTGCTGTTGCAGGCGGTGCTGGACTACGACCGGCTGTTGGCCGAGCGGGGATAGCGCAGTCTACGCGGCGCGCTTGGTCGGCGCGACCGCGACGCGGTTGCGGCCGCCATTCTTCGCCATATAGAGCGCGGCGTCGGCGCGTTCGATCAACCCGTGCAGGTCGCGGTCGGCGCCGGACGTCAGCGCGATGCCGCGACTGACCGTGACGGTCAGCGTGTCGTTGCCATGCGGCACCGGCGTGGACTCGATGGCGTGCCGCATGCGCTCGCCGAGCGCCGCCAGATCCGAACAGTCATCGCCATGCGATAGAACGATGAACTCCTCGCCGCCGAACCGCGCCACCTTGTGGCGGTCGTCGACGCTGCTCATCAGAATTCGGCGACCGCGCGGTTGTAGTCGCGTCTGCAGAGTGGCGCCCGCAGGCGTGCGGACGCTTGCGCTTTCGGCGCCGGCCAAGCCGGTCGGTCCGGTCCCGATGGCGGCTTTCTTCTGCGGGTCGGCGTACATGTCCGCTGTCCTTTATCGCGCGTGCCCGTCTGGCAGCGGCGGCCGGTGCGACATAACCGCGACAGCGTCGCCATAATAGGCTCAAAGGTCAACGCCGAGCCTGAAGCCATTTCCACGCCGCTTCAAGGGCGCGCGAATTCGGCTATATCTCCTTGATGCCCACCACGACCAAATCCCATCCTCTGACCAAGGCCCAAGGCAAGCACATCTGGCTTCGCGCGCAACGGCTCGATGCCGTCGCGCCCTTTGGCGACGGGCCGGAGGCGACGCGGGCGGTGGTGGAGCATCTGGGCTATGTGCAGATCGACACCATCAACGTCATCGAGCGGTGCCACCACCATATTCTCCAGACCCGCATCCCGGCCTATCGGCGCGAGCATCTGCAACAGGCCCAGAGCGTCGACAAGAGTGTGTTCGAGTACTGGACCCACGCCCTGTCTTACGTGCCGACGCGGGATCTGCGCTTTTTCACCGGCGCGATGAAACGCCACCGGCAGGAGCCGAACGGCTGGTTTGGCTCGGTCGCAAAACCGGATTTGCGCAAGGTTCTGACGCTCATCAAAAAGCAGGGCGCTCTGACGATCCGCGACATCGATGACGACGTGCTGGTCGACAAGGAGCATCCCTGGGCGAGCCGCAAGCCATCGAAGCGGGCGCTGCAACTGGCGTTCTACAACGGCCTGCTGACGATCAGCGAACGCGCCGGCATGCTCAAGACCTACGAACTGATGGAGCGGCACTTCGGCTGGGACACGCCGCCAAAGCCGGCCTCACCGAAGGAAACTTCGGTCTATTGGCTCGACCGGGCGCTGCGCGCGCAGGGGATCGTGAGCCTGGATTCGATTTGTCACCTTGCCGCCAAGAGCAAGCCGGCGATCCGGCAATTGATCGAAGCCAGGGTTCGCCGCGGCGAGTTGGTGCGGATCGAGTTGGAGGGCGCGGGCAAGCAGGAGCATTGGGCCGGCCCCGAAGCGCTCGATGTCGCCGGCGGCACGGCGTCGGAGATCGTCCACATCCTGTCGCCGTTCGACCCGCTCATCATCCAGCGCAAGCGGCTCCAGCTGTTCTTCGACTACGAGCATCGCTTCGAGGCCTATGTGCCCAAGGAAAAGCGGCTGTATGGCTATTTCGCCTTGCCGGTTTTGGTCGGCGACCAGATCGTCGCCGCCATCGATCTCAAGACCGATCGCCAGAAGCAGGAATTGCTGATGCAGAAATGGACCTGGGTCGCCAAGGGGCCGCGCCGGGACTGGAAAAAGCGCATCGAGGAGGAATTGCACCGTTTCGAGCGTTTCCAGCTCGCCAGCAAGGAGCCGGAGTGACCGGAACGGGGCCACGCGCGCATCAGGCCTTCTGAATGGTACGACACTTGCTTGACGTTGCCTGAGTCGAGGTAATGCCGATGGACAAGGAAGTAATCAATGGTCTGGATGTGCGCCTATTGCGCACGCTGCTTATTATTTTGACAGAGTGCAGCGTTTCCAGGACGGCGGAGGCGTTGGGCCAGACGCAACCGACGGTAAGTCTGGCGTTACGCCGGCTGCGCAAGATCATCGGCGACCCTATCCTGGTCCGCAACGGCTCGCACATGGTGCCGACCGAACGCGGTGAGGCTCTGCGTGAGCCTGTACGCCGCATCCTCAACGATCTGGACCGCTATCTGACGCCTGCTGCCGGCTTTGAACCGGAGCGCAGCGATCGGGCCTTCCGCATCATTTCGAAGAATTGCCTGGCGATCGTTCTCATTCCGCGAATCGTGGAGCGGATACGGGCGCGATGTCCGAACGCAACGGTTGAGATATGCCATGTCTCAACCAGCGATGAGATGGTGCGCGCGCTCGCGGATGGCGAGGCGGATCTGGTGCTCGGCGACTGGCCGAACCCGCCGGACCAATTGCGCATGGCGCCGCTGCTGACCACGGATATCGTCTGCCTCGCCGGGATGCGGCATCCACGGGGGTCTGCCCACGCCTTCACGATGGACGAATATCTGCAGCTCGACCACATATCGCCGTCGGGCGGCGATAGCACGCGGTTGAGCCCGATCGATGGCCGACTCGCGGAACTTAACCTTCGGCGTCGTGTCGTTTCGGTGGTGCCAGAATACGGCATCATTCCGTATGTCTTGGCGCAAACCGATCTCATCTTTACCACAGGGCGGCCGTTCGCCGAGCATCTGGCCAGCATGATGCCGTTCTCGGTGATTGAGGCGCCACCGGATTTCGGCCAACTGCACCTCTACATGCTCTGGCACGACCGAAGCCACCGCGCGCCCGCGCATCGCTGGCTGCGTGACCTCATCCGGGCGGCCGCCGACGAATTCAAGGCGATCGAGACGAGCGGTACCGGCGCGCCTCGTCCAAGGCCGCGGGCCATCGCATCATCGCTCTTGGCGCAGCCATAGGCACACCTCTATAGACTCTATGTGGGGCTCCGCCTTCTATGGCAGTGCCGTTTCTCGTCTTATACAGGCGGGCGCAATGTGAGTAGACCGTGGGTCCAGGATCGGGCCAACGGCATTCGATGAAGATTGTTTGAAACACTGAGAGGCGACAATGACACCGCATCGACGCTCATCACGCTCCGCGCTGGCCGCGCATGGTTTGTTCGCGCTTTTGAGCATGGCGGCCATTGCCTTGCCGGTTGCCGCGCAAGCGGCCGAGAAAGTGACGATCCGCTTCACCTGGAAGCTCAAGGGCGAATATGCGCCGCTCTTCGTCGCGCTCGACAAGGGCTATTACAAGGAAGAGGGCTTCGACGTCGATCTGGCCGAGGGATCTGGCGCGCAGACCGTGCTCAAGCTCGTTGCGAGCGGCACGGAACAATTCGGTTACGGACCTGCGGTCGCCGCGGCTCAGGCGGTGAGCAAGGATATCCCGGTTGTTGTCGTCGCGCTGTACCAGACCAAAGCCCCGATGGGGGTCATCTCATTCCCCGGTGTGTCGCTCAAGTCGCCCAAGGACCTGGAAGGCAAGCGTCTTGCGATTTCCGTGGGCGAGACCTTCGGTGACATGCTCGGCACCTTCACCAAGATGAACAACGTCGACATCGAGAAGATCAAGCGTGTCCAGATGGCCGATGCGGCGCGGTCTGCGCAGTTTCTCAGCAAGGACATCGACATCATGTCGGTCTATCTGAGCAACGAGTTGCCGCAGCTTGAAAAGAAAACCGGTGTCAAATTCAACGTGTTGAAGGTGTCCGATTTCGGGTTGCACTTGCTCGGCGCCTCGATCTTCACCGGCACCGACTACGCCGCGAAGAATCCCGAGACGGTCAAGAAGATCGTGCGGGCCACCAACAAGGGTTTTAAGGACGCCATGGCCGACCCGGTGGCCGCCGCTAAAATCATGCAGAAGTACTTTAAGGTCCCGATGGATCCGGACGTGCTGGTCGAACAGGTGAAAGCAACGGTCGTGGACACCAATGCTCCGGCCGGCAAGCCGATCGGCTGGCAGGAACAGGCGGACTGGGATGCCAATCTGAAGCTCCTGAAAGAAACCAATGCCATCACCGACCTGAAGCCCGTTGACGTGTATTTTACCAATAAACACTTTTAGGATGCAGCTTGTCTGATCAAGACCGGCTGGGGTAGACGAGGTGAGGCCATGATCCCTTCACGTGGACGGCGATCGTGGTCTCGCTGATGCGACCGACACTCACGCAATCGACACTCACGCAACCGAAACACAGCCAAAACGCCGCGGAGTCAGCCCGCCCAAGGATGCATCGATGACCTCTGCCGGAAGCGCTCGGATCCCGTCGGCCAGCCCAAACTGGCTTGCCGCGTGGATAAGCCGCAATGGGCTCATGCTGGCCATCGTCGCGTCGATTTTCGGGCTGTGGGAGTTGGCCAGCTGGGCCTTCGCCGTTCCCGAATATGTTTTGCCAAAGCCATCGGTGATCGTCGGCACGATGATCACCTCATGGCGGCTGTTGTTGCTTCACGCCGCGGTGACGTTTCAGGAAGTCCTGCTCGGCTTCACCATGAGTATCGTCATCGGCATTCCGCTGGCCATCGCGGTGGTCTATTCGCGATTGTTCGAGCGGATCGCCTTTCCGTTCATGGTCTCATTGCAGACGGTGCCGAAAGTCGCGCTCGCGCCCATCCTGGTGATGTGGCTCGGTTACGGCATCATGCCGAAGGTGATGGTGGCATTTCTGATTTCGTTCTTTCCGATCGTCATCAACGCGGTGATCGGCATGCGGTCCGCCGAAAAAGAGATGATCTATCTCGTGCGCTCCATGGGCGCGAACGAACTCACGACGTTCATCAAGATCAGATTGCCCAAGGCGCTGCCAAGCATTTTTGGCGGGCTCAAGGTCGGCATCGGGCAGGCGGTGGTCGGCGCGGTGGTCGGAGAATTCATCGCGGCCGAATACGGCCTCGGCTACCTGCAATTGATGGCGCAGGTGCGGCTTGATACCGCGCTGCTGTTTGCCGCGGTGGTGGTCTTATCGTTGTTGGGAGTGATGATGTTCAATGTCGTCGCCTGGGTCGAACGCTTGATGCTGCCCTGGAACCGCCTGGCGACAGGAGCGACGGAGTGATCCAAGGCGCCGGGAAAGTGGCCGCTGACGGTTCGCCCGCGCCCGCCGCGCAACGCGGCGGCGATCGCGCCGTTTCGGTGAATATTCAGGGCGTCAGCAAGAGCTATCGCACGCTCCGCGGCGAAGACGTTCAGGCGCTCGACACCGTCGATCTCGCGATCGAGCCGGGTGAATTCATCGCCATTGTCGGCCCGAGCGGTTGCGGCAAGTCCACGCTGATGATGCTGGTTTCCGGGCTGATCCCGGCGACGACCGGCACGATCTTGGTGGGCGACACGCCGGTGAACGGACCGATCACGTCGGCCGGTATCGTCTTCCAGCGCGACCTGTTGCTCGATTGGCGTACCGTGCTCGACAATGTGCTATTGCCGGTCGAGATACGGAAGCTCGACCCCGCAAGCCACCTGCAAAAGGCGAAAGATCTGTTGGCTTCGGTCGGGCTGTCGGAATTCGAGGACCGGTATCCGGCCGAATTGTCGGGCGGCATGCGGCAACGTGTTTCGATCTGCCGGGCGCTGGTTCAGGACCCTGACCTGCTGTTGATGGACGAGCCGTTCGGCGCGCTCGACGCGCTCACGCGAGAGCAGATGAATCAGGATCTGCAGCGCGTCTGGCTGCGCAGCCGCAATACGGTGGTGTTCATTACCCATTCGATCGACGAAGCGGTCTATCTCGCCGACCGAGTGATCGTGATGTCGTCGCGTCCCGGCAAAATTGCCGACATCATCAAGGTGGATCTGCCGCGGCCGCGCCGCAGCACGGTCCGCAGCGACAAGCGCTTCATCGACCACGTCGAACACATCCGCCAGCACTTCATGGCGCTGGGCATCCTCAAGGACGACTGAGCGCGTCCAGCAAAAGTGGACACCGGTTTTGCGTCCGGACGCGCTCTAGCTTTTTAAATGCGCAAGTCCTGCCACCTGACGGCCCTGCTTGAACACCAACCGGCCGGCCGGCAGGCGCGCCAGGGCGTCATCGAGCGAGTCCGCCGGCACCAGGACGAGATCGGCCGGTGTGCCGGCCTCGATTGCGCCGCGGCCGTCGCAGAGGCCGGCGATCAGCGCGGCATCGTCGTCGAGCTGCGCGGCGATGGTGACGGACTGCGCTGTCGCCAACATGTCGCCATCGCCGAACGGAAAGAACCAATCGCGCACGTTGTCGGTGCCGAAGCGCACCGTGACCCCGGCGGCCAGCAATTCGTGCACCAGGGTTACGCCGCGCCGGAGCGGGGTGCCGCTGCGCCGGTCCTGAAGGTAAAGATTGGTTTCGGGCAGCGCGATGACCGTAACTTCGGCTTCGGCAAGGCGCGCGATCAGCGTTGAGGCAGCGTCTGGCGGCAGCGCCGACAGCACGCAGAGATGGCTCATCGTGACGCGGCCCTGGAGGCCGCGCGCGATCGCGGCGTCAGCCACCAGGCCGGCAAGGCTCTGTGCGGGTTCGAGATGCTCGTCGAGATGCAGGTCGATCGGCAGATCGTGGCGTTCCGCAAGATCGAGCAGGGCATCGAGGGCGCGTCGCGGCTCGACGCTTGAATTCAGGCTGGCGCCGAGGAATTGTGGACCGTGCGCGATCGCATCGCGCAGCCGGGCGACCGCATTGGGGTCGGCGAGATCGTTGCGCGAGGTGGAGAACGCGATCACGTCGACGTCGATGCGTCCGGTCATCGCCGCGCGCGCTTCAAGCACGCCTTGTATCGATCGCATCTCGACGATCGGATCGACGTCGGTGTGCGTGCGCATCCGCGCCACGCCATGGGCCACCGACTTCTCAAGGAGCCGGGTCGCCCGCGTGCGCACGTCGTCGGCCGTGAAGTGGGCGCGCGCGGTGGCGGCGGCCGCGACAGCGTCGGCGAAGTTGCGCGGCCGGAAGGACGCGACCGTAAAGGCGCGGTCGGCATGGGCGTGCAAATTGGCGAAGGACGGGAGCGCGAGCCAGGCCGCATCCCCGTGCGAGGGCGTTAAGGCCGAGACGATGCCGTCCCGCAATGTGAGGCTGAACACGCCGTCGCGGCCGGGCAGGGCGATCTTGTCGATCGTCCGGCTTTCGGCGGCGGTTTCGGGCGCGGGCGGCATCAATAGCCCTGCGGGCCGAATACCGTGATGTCGAACTTCTTTTCCATCGCGCGGCCGAAGCGGTATTTCATCTCCGGACCCTCATAGGTCATCGGCGGCGTACGCAGGAAGCCGACCTCGGCTGTGACACGAAGCACCGTGAAAGTAGGACCATCCTCGGCGGCAATCGCCGGCATCTGCTGCTTCAGGTCCTCGAGGTTGTCGATGGTGCGCGCGTGCGCGAACCCGGCGCCGCGTGCGATTGCAGCGTAGTCGGTGCGGCCCTGGTTGACCATCGGCAGCGCGCCGACCGTCTGGTAGACCTGATTGTCGATGACGAAATGCTTGAGGTTGCGTGCCTGCTGCGAGGCCTCGGTCAGCAGGCAGCCCAGATTCATGCACAGCGAGCCGTCGGCGTTGATCAGCCACACATTCGCCCGCGGCAGCGAGATCGCAAGGCCGAGCGCGAAGCTCGCGGCGAAGCCCATCGCGCCATGCATGTAGAAACTGTCTTCGCTGTGGGTTGCGCCCCACCATTCGTTGGCCGCCATGCCGAGGGCGCAAACGGCGACCGCATCGCCGCGATGCTGGGCCAGGACCTCGACCGCCTCGCGTGCTTTCATCGCACGTCTCCCTTCATGAGTTGCCGCGCCAGGAACAGCACGAAGGGCCGCTTCTGCAGGCGGGATGTCTCATAGCAATCCGGGATGCAGCCGATATCCTCCGGTCGCTCGACCACGTGATAGGGGAAGTCGAACATGTCGAGCAGCGGTTTGGTGCGCCGGCCCTGCACCTCCTGGTAGATCCGTTGGTCATCGATGGTGCCGCGCTGGCTGACGATGAGGAAGACCGGGATGGCGTGGCGCAGGTTCAAGGTGGCGAGTTCGCCGGTGCAGGTCAGCAGACCCGTCGCGCCCATCAGCGCGACCGAACGCACGCCGCCGAAAAAAGCGCCGGAGCAGATCGCGATCGCCTCGGCCTCGCGCGCGACCGGCACGTGCCGGATGGCGTTGTCGCCCTCGATGCGTTGGATCAGCGGCGCGACCCAATCGTCAGGCAGGGACGCCGCCAGCGTGATGCCGCATTTCGTGAGCTGTTCGTGCAGTCCTGCATTTACGTCCATGGATGCCATGCTGTCTTGCCTGTTAGCTGTTCGCCGTTAGGGCGCCGCCGCTAGTACCTCGACCTCCACCAGGAAGTCGGGACGGGTAAATCCGCCGACGATCATTAGGGTCGAGGCCGGGGGTGGGTCCGCCACATAATGGTCGCGCACCCGCATATAGCCCTGCAGGTGCTCGCGGGCTATCACGAAGGCGTTGATGCGAATAATGTCCGCCAGCGTCATGCCGGCGTCCTTGAGGACCATTTCGATGTTGCGAAAGCACAGATGCGCCTGGGCTTCGACGGTCGGCGGTACCTCGTCGTCGGGGCCGATGCCGAGCTGCCCGGAGCAGACCAGCAGGCGGTGGCCTGGCGGAACTACAACTCCATAGCTGTAGCGCGCGAAGGGGGCCCGCATGCCGGCGGGGGTGATGTATTTTGTCATGATCGCCCTGGCCTAACCAAAGTGGGCATTGTGCCCGTTTGCCCTGCATCTGAAAGCAGTTTTCGCGGGATTATGGCATCCCCCGGAGCACATGGACTTCATGTCGATTTGGACATGTATTGGCCGTGCCGGATGCCCTATGACCGGTGTGTAAGACACCAGGAGCTTGCCGGATGGTATTGCCCGAAGCGCTGCGCCACGACCTGTCGGACATTCCGATGCTCGACGACCAGCGCATGATTCGCATGAAGAGTCGTGATTTTTTCTGGTTTTCGCCGGTCCTGAAGGAGAGCCTGGACGACAAGGTGGCCGATCTGGTCGTCGTGCCGCGCGACAAGGCCGACGTCATGCGGATCGCCGCGGCCTGCGCCCGTCATCGCGTGCCGGTTACCGTGCGCGGCGGCGGCACCGGCAATTACGGCCAGGCGGTCCCCCTCGCCGGCGGGGTGGTGCTGGACATGGGGAAACTCGACCAGACGATCTGGCAGCGTCCCGGCGCCGGCCGGTTCGGCGCGGGCCAGCGCATGCTGGAGATCGACCGTCTGCTGGCGCCGGTGGGCCACGAACTGCGCTTTCATCCCTCGACGCGGCAACTGGCGACGCTTGGCGGCTTCGTGGCGGGCGGCGCCGGCGGCGTCGGCTCCTGCACCTGGGGGCAGATTTCCGATCCCGGCGCGGTGCTCGGCCTTGAGGTGATCACGGTCGAGGAGCAGCCGCGCGTCATCGAACTGCGCGGCCGCGATGTGCTCAAGGTTTTGCACGCTTACGGGGTCAACGGCATCATTACCGAAGTCGAGGTGCCGCTAGCCCCGGCGCATCCCTGGTGCGAGCGCATCGCGGCGTTTCCGAGCCTGGCGGCGGCGGCGGCATTCGCGCAGGCTTTCACCGAGTGCGACGGCATCGCCAAGAAGCTGGTCTCGGTGCTGGACCCGCGCATCGTGCCGTATCTGAAACGGCTCGTACCCTATGCGGCGGCCGGCGAGGCGATGGTCATCATCATGGTGTCCGAACCGCAAGCCGATGCGTTCGAGGAAATGGTCGCCGAACGCCATGGCCGCGTCACCTTCCGGCGTTCCGCGGCCGAGGCGCAGGAAGCGGCCTTCAACGGCGGAGGCGACCTGCCGCCGCTTTATGAGTTCACCTGGAACCACACCACGCTGCATGCGCTGCGCCACGAGCCGACGATCACCTATCTGCAGATCCGTTTCCCGCCGGTGGTGAATCTCGAATTGGTCGATTGGGCGGCAGAACGTTTTGGCGACGAAGTGCTGCTGCATCTCGAATTTCAGCGCCGCTTCGGCAAGGTGACGTGCTCAAGTTTGCCGCTGGTGCGTTACACGACCGCTGAGCGGCTGAACGAGATCATGGCCGAATGCGACGCCAAGGGTGCCGCGATTTCCAATCCGCACACCTATGTGCTCGACAATGCCGGCTGGAAACGGGTCGACGCGCCGCAGGCCGAATTCAAACGCTCGGCTGATCCGCACGGGCTGATGAATCCGGGTAAGCTCAAGGATTGGCGGATCGAGCCAGCGCCAGAAAAAGTCTGAACGAAAGGCCGAGACACGATGCCGCGCACACACTTCTGGAGTGAGTTGAAGACTACGGAGTTCGCGGCGCTCGACCCGCATGCGACTATCGCCATTCTGCCGGTCGCGGCGACCGAGCAGCACGGCCCGCATTTGCCGGTCGCCACCGACACCGCGCTGATGGAAGGCATGATCGCGACCGTGGTCGGCCGGCTGCCCGACGATCTCGACGTGCTGTTCCTGCCGATCCAGGCCATCGGCAAATCGAACGAACATCTGCACGCGCCGGGCACGCTGACACTGAGCGCCAATTTGTTGATCGATGCTTGGACCGCGATCGGCGAGGGGGTGCATCGCGCCGGCCTTCGCAAACTGGTGATCGCCAACTCGCATGGCGGTAACTCAGAGGTGATGGCCATCGTCGCGCGCGAGTTGCGCGTCCGCTTCAACATGCTGGTCGCGACCACGCAATGGCGGCGCTTCGGCGTGCCGGCCGATACCTTCGCGGCCTTCGACACCACGCACGGCATCCATGCCGGCGACATCGAGACCTCGCTGATGCTGCATTTCCGGCCCGATCTCGTCGACATGACGCAGGCGAAGAACTTCGCCTCGAGCGCGGTCGGCATGGCCAACGAGTACACGCATCTGCGGCCGATCGGCACGCACCCGTTCGGTTGGATCGCGCCCGATCTGAATCCGGACGGAGCGGTTGGCGATGCCTCGGCGGCGACCGCGGCCAAGGGCCGGGCCACCGCCGAGCATCAGGCGGATGGCTTCATCGCGCTGTTGCGCGACATGGTGCGTTTTCCGGTCGACCGCCTAGCCTGAGACACGCCGCGACAGCCTCACGGCTGTGGAATCTTCGCGCGCTCGACGATCGGCCGCCATTTGTCGTAGTCGGCGACGATATTTTTCTCCAGGTCCGGCCCCGACAGGCTCGCCGGCGTCACGCTCAGAGCCTTCAGCCGCTCGATGATCGCAGGCTCCTTGGTGATCGCGATCAGCTCGGCCGCGAGCTTGTTGCGGATGTTCTCGGGCACATTGGATGGCGTAATGAAGACCGCCGACCAGGTCACTTCCAGCCCCGGAATGGATTCGGCCAGCGTGGGAATGGACTTATCGAAGCCGTAACGCTCGAGCGACGATACCGCGATGGCATTGGCCTTGCCGCCCTGCACCTGCGGATAGGCGGTGGAGAACTGGTCGCAGGTCATCTGGATCTGTCCGCCGAGCAGATCCTGGATGATCTGGTTCGACGCCCGATAGGGCACATGCGCCAGCTTGGCGCCGGTGTGCTGCACGATCAGCTCCATGCACAGATGCTGCGACGTGCCGATGCCGGACGAACCGTAGGCGAGCTTATCGGGATTGGCCTTGAGGTAGGCGAGAAATTCCGGAACGGTCTTGGCCGGAACGCTCGGATGCACGATCAGCATATTCGGCTGCGTGCCCACCATCGCGACCGGACGGATATCCTTCATGCCGTCATAGCCGAGCTTATCCTTGTAGATGTGCGGCAGGATGAACAGCGTGCCGGCGGTGACGACGCCGAGCGTGTAGCCGTCGGGCGCGGATTTTGCCATCGCGCTGATGCCGATGCTGCCGCCAGCGCCGCTCTTATTCTCGACGATGAATTGCTGACCGAGACGCTGCGACAGGCGATCGGTGAAAATGCGCGCCGCGACGTCGGTGTTGCCGCCGGCCGCGAACGGTACGATCACCGTCACCGGCCGCGTAGGCCACTGCTGCGCGTCCGCCGGGTTCGTGATGGCCGTAAGGCCGGCGATGGCCGCGAGACACGCAGCCGTGGACGTCCAAAATCCTCGCATTGTCTTCTCCCTGACGTGTTTTGATTGAGCGGATATCTTGAACGGTATCCTTCTCGGCAGTGTCCGCGCTTAAACGCGGCCTGCTCTTGTCATGTCAGCATATCCGCCCAGGCAGCAAAGCGACAGCCGGGCTCTTAATCCTGTGGACCGCCACATCTGTACGGGCCGGTCCAAACGCGTATAAACGGGCCTAAATCAGGTCCGTTTCGGCCGGCGCAGCAGCGATCTGGCCGCCAGAGAATAGAATAAGCCTTTGAACTACAAAGATAATCGATTCTCCGTCGCCCCCATGATGGACTGGACGGACCGGCACTGCCGGTTCTTCCACCGTCTGCTGACGCGCCGCGCGCTGCTCTACACCGAGATGCTGACCACCGGCGCCATCATCCATGGCGACCGCGACCGGCTGCTGGGGTTCGACGCCTCAGAGCATCCGGTCGCGCTGCAGTTGGGCGGCAGCAACCCCGAGGATCTGGCCACGAGCGCCAGGATCGGCGTCGCGTTCGGCTACGACGAGATCAACCTCAATGTCGGTTGCCCGTCCGACCGGGTGCAGGACGGTCGCTTCGGCGCCTGCCTGATGGCCGAGCCGAAACTGGTCGGCGACTGCGTGGCCGCCATGAAGGCTGCGGTGAAGGTGCCGGTCACCGTGAAGTGCCGCATCGGTATCGACGAGCAGGATCCGGAGGCGTCGCTCGACGCGCTCACGCAGGCCGTGGTCGCGGCCAGCGTCGATGCGTTGACCGTGCATGCCCGCAAGGCTTGGCTGTCCGGCCTGTCGCCGAAGGAAAATCGCGACGTGCCGCCGCTCGATTACGGCCGGGTGTATCGGCTCAAGGCCGCTCGCCCGGATTTGAACATCAGCATTAATGGCGGCATCGCCAGCATCGACGACTCGGCCGGGCATCTCGAGCAGGTCGACGGCGTGATGATGGGGCGGGCCGCCTATAAGGAGCCGTGGCGCCTGCTGGCGGTCGATCCGGTATTGTTCGGCGTTCCGGCGCCGTTCGCCAGCGCCAAGGAAGCCGCCGCCGCGATGATCCCATATATCGAGCGCGAGCTAGCTCAAGGCACGCGGCTGCACGGCATCACGCGCCACATGCTCGGGCTGTTCACCGGCGTGCCGGGCGCGCGGGCGTTCCGCCGGCATCTGTCGGAGGAGGGAGTCAAGCCCGGCGCCGGCATTGCGGTCCTGCGCGAGGCGCTCGATCTGGTCCTGGACAGGCCGCCGCAGTTGGCGCACATCGCGGCGTAGTCGCAGGGCAACAGCCCCGCGTCCACGGCCAGGATTTTTCCATGACATTTGGCGTACCGATCAACGAGTTGTTGTGGCTCGCCGCGGCCATTCTGGCGGGCGGCGTGGTCACGGGCATTATGGCCGGCCTGTTCGGCATCGGCGGCGGCGGCATCATTGTGCCGGTGCTGTACGAGGTGTTCCGCGCGCTGGAAGTGCCCGAGCAGGTCCGCATGCAGCTTTGCATCGGCACGTCGCTGGCGATCATTTTGCCGACGACGATCCGGTCCTACCGCGCGCATCTGGCCAAGGGTGCGGTGTTGCAAGGTGTGGTCCGGGCCTGGGCGCTGCCGGCGGTGTTCGGCGTTGCGGCCGGCGCGGCGCTGGCGGCCTTCGCGCCGGCTTCGGCGTTCAAGATATTCTTCGCCGTGGTCGCGACCATCATCGCCACCAAACTGCTGGTCGGCCGCGCCAGCTGGAAGCTCGGCGACGAACTGCCTGGCCGCGCGTTGATGTCGGTCTACGGCGTTCTGGTCGGGCTGACGTCCTCGCTGATGGGCGTCAGCGGCGGATCGATCTCCGCGATGTTTCTCAGCCTGTACAACAAGCCGATCCACAACATCGTCGCGACCTCGGCCGGCATCGGCGTGCCGATCACCATCGCGGGCACCATCGGCTATATGCTGGCCGGTTGGCCGCAGCAGGCCCTGATGCCGCCGCTGTCGATCGGCTTCGTGTCGCTGCTGGGCGTCGCCCTGATGGCGCCGGTATCGAGCTTCACGGCCGGCTATGGCGCGCGGCTCGCGCACCGGATGCCGCGCCGCCGCCTGGAAATCGCCTTCGGCATTTTCCTGCTGTTGGTGTCGGCGCGGTTCGTTATCAGCATTTAAAATGACTCGGAAACGCGAAGGCGTTTCCGTATCGCGCTCCAGCACCGAGTAAGCGTCCGAGAGTCTCTACGATTTGATGTCGTCCGGCAGCTTCCCGCCATTGGCGGCGAGCTTGATCATGATCTGCTTGTGCAGCCAGACATTCATGGTCGCGGAATCGCCGGTGTCGCCGCTGTAATTCAATTCCTTTGCCAATTCCTTGCGCGCCGTGAGGCTGCTGTCGAGATCGAGCGCCTTCATCAGGTCGACGATGGAGGTGCGCCAAGCCAGTTCCTCGCCCTTACTGTCGGCGGCCGCGTCGACAATGGCTGCGACATCGACCGTAGAGGCTGGCGTCGCGGGCGCCGTCGCGGTCGGCGCGGCACTGGCCTGGGCCGAGCCGGAGCCGAAGATCTTGCCCATGATTTTGCTGAAAATGCTCACGTAATTCACTCCGCGTTTTGTGCGAAAAAATAGATCGAAGCGCCGACACGAAGCCCTAACGCTCAATACCGTTCGACGTTCCACGCACGGACGTGGAATGCTGACAGATGGGTATGCCGGCTGAAAGTCTGCGATCAGGCCGCATCCGGTCGCGCGCGCATTCGGGTGTTGGCGGTCGACTTGGCTGGAGTGGAAGGACGCTGCCGACGCACGCGACCCGTTAGCGTATCCGCTCTACGGATAGCCGCGCATCATCAGCTTTTCGCCGCGCACTTCCCAGCTTTCCAGCCGGTTGAGGAAGCTCATGCCAAGGAGGCTTACCTTGAGCTGTCCGGGCTGCGCGACCAGCGCCGTCACCGAGCGCTCGACCAGCCCGCCGACGGCGACGCGGTCGAGCGTCACCGCCGCCGCCCGGGTGCGGCCATTGGCGGTGTCGACGTTGACCGTGTAGGCGATCACTTCGAGGGGCAGCCCGGCGGCCTTGGCGGCCTCGTAGCTCAGCACCACCGAACTCGCCCCGGTATCCAGCACCATCGGCACCTTGGCGCCGTTGATCCTTGTCTCGACGGCGAAATTGCCGCTATTGCCGCGCGCGACTTCGACGGTGCGGCCGCTCGTATTCGCATGGCCGGGCGTCAGTTCGGCCCGCACCCTTCCGGCCACGTCGCGCAGCTCAAAGCGATACGTGTAGCCGACGACCAGTACGAGTCCGATCCCGACCCAGATCAGCGCTGACACCACCGCACGCCCGAAGTTTTCCCGGAACATCATCATTACGACGCCGCTGACGACGACCAGCACAACGATCTTGATGGCGAGCGACGCGAACTCAGGCGCGCTCAGGCGCGCCAGCATGGCGGGATTCTGCGCCACGAACAGCGCGGCCGCCACGCCAACGCCGATCAACAGGATCCAAAGCAGTCGCCGCAATGTCAGTTCCTCACGCTTGCGTTGGACGGGCAGGGCGCACCAGCAAACGGCGCGGCGCCTCTTCGGTAATGCGGGCGCGCTCGGCATTGTCCAGTTGCGTCCATTGGGCGATCTCGTCGAGCGTACGTCCGCAGCCGCGACATAGACCGGAAACCGGGTCCAGCACGCAGACATTGATGCAGGGGCTGACGAGGGCGCTCATGACTCTTTCGGTTCGGATACAACGGCGAACATAGTGCGCGGCGCCCGGAACGCAATTGCGGTCCGCGCAAAGCCGCCGGCACGCGATGTGGCGAAGTGGCCCACACGTCTCAGGACCTCAGCCGGAAGATGCTGCGCTTACGCAGCGATTTGTCGTCGGCACCCGGCATCTCGGGCTGCAGTGGCGGCGAGGGCTGCGCCAGCGGCGCCAGCGCGGCCATCACGCGCTCGGGCGGGAAGGTCACGATCACTTCGGTGCCGATCCGCAGCTTGGATTTCAGCGTGAAGCTGCCGCCATGCAGGTCCATGAGGCTCTTGGCGATCGGCAGGCCGAGGCCGGCGCCTTGCTCGGCCGATTTGATCGAATTGGAGCCCTGGCCGAACGAGGCGAGCACGATCGGAATCTCGTCCTCCGGAATGCCGGCGCCGCTGTCCTTGACGCTCATGTATTGTCCGCCGGACGCGGTCCAGCCGGCCTTGAGCCAGATCTCGCCGCCTTGCGGCGTGAACTTGATCGAATTGGACAACAGGTTGAGGCAGACCTGACGGATCGCCCGCTCGTCGGCCCACAGCCGCGGCATGCCCTGTTCGTACATCTCATGCAGCACGATACCGCGGCTCGACGCGCGCAGCTTCAGCAGATGGTGGCATTCCTCGACCACCTGCACCAGCGACACGGCTTCTTCGTTGAGCTCGTAACGCCCGGCCTCGATCCGCGACAGATCGAGGATCTCGTTGATCAGCGCCAGCAAGTGCACGCCAGACGAATGGATGTCGGCCGAATATTCCTTGTAGGTCGGCACGGCGTGGGCGCCGAAGATCTCGTTATGCATCACCTCGGAGAACCCGAGGATGGCGTTGAGCGGGGTGCGCAGCTCATGGCTCATCTGGGCGAGAAAGCGCGACTTGGAAACGTTGGCGGATTCGGCGCGCCGGCGCGCCTCGTCGGAAATCGCGGTGGCCTGTTCGAGTTCGCCGATCAGCGCGTCCTTTTCGGCGCGGGCTTCCAGCGTGGCCAGCGTCGTCGAATAGAGCCGGTGGGCGAGCAGCAGGAAATAGCCCTCGGCCGTGACCGCCATCAGGGCCAGAATGTAGTCGCGCAAGGTGCCTTGCAGTGCGAAACCCAGCGCGATCGCAGCCACTACCGGCAGGGTCGAGGCCAGCACGGCAATCGGCAGGCTGGAGGCAAGCATGCTGGAGACCGCGACCACCAGCAGCATCACGAACAGCATGAAGGTGCCGGAACTCTCGTCGACGCCGATCTGGTTGATCAGGATGAACATCCAGGCGATGCCGAACAGCAGGTCGAGCGCGACGAAGCGCAGCCGCCAGGCGCGGATGTTGGTGGTGTTGGGCGTCTCGGCCAGGAACTTGCGGCATTGGGTGATGATGATGGCGTGTACGATCAGCACACCGGTGGTCCAGGTGCCGGCCATCACGGCGCCGGTCCACAGGCTGGACAGGAGGCCCACGGTTCCGATCAGCAGCAGGATCACCAATGAGGCGGACAGGCGGTTCTGCGCGAACAGGCGCAGCAGTTCGTAGTCGAACAACGGACGGGTGCCGCTGGTCGAGGTCAGCCGGTCGCGCGCCTCGCGCACCTGCTGGGCGGCCGCGCGTCGGCGCTTGGCCACCGGCTCGGAAGCCGAGGCAGCGTCGCGCGGATCTGGGGCGGAAACGGACATGAAACGCACTTGACCTGAGGCGGACTTTGACCTGTCGACAATCCTGCTCAAACTCGCGCAAAATCCTTAAGAGCACGCTTAAGAGCGACCTAAAAACAACGGTTAACGAGAAGTTACCCCGGCGGAATTCGGAGGAAACATGAAGCTCTATGACGGCGGGCGGGCGCCGAATCCGCGCCGGGTGCGGGTGTTTCTGGCCGAGAAGGGCATTTCGGTCCCGACCGAACTGGTCGATATCGGGACATTGCAACAAAGAACGCCCGAGTTCACCAAGATCAACCCGATGCAGCGCCTGCCGGTGCTGGAACTCGACGACGGTACCCGGATCGCGGAATCGATCGCGATCTGCCGTTACTTCGAGGCGTGGCAGCCCGAACCGCCGCTGTTCGGGCAGGGAGCCGTTGAGATCGCGCGAATCGAGATGTGGAACCGGCAGATCGAGCTGGACCTGCTGGCAGCCATCGCCGCCGCGTTCCGCCACCTGCATCCGGCCATGAAGGCGATCGAGGACCCGCAAGTCCCGGCCTGGGGTGAGGCCAACAAGCCCCGCGTGTTGAAGATGCTGACATTTCTCGACGGCGAACTCAGCGGCCGGCCGTTCATTGCCGGCGACACGTTTTCGGTCGCCGACATCAGCGCAATGATCGCCCTCGACTTCATGAAATGGGCTAAGCTCCGGGTACCGGAAGACCTCAGCCATGTGCGGCGCTGGTACGCGGAGGTCGCGGCGCGGCCGAGCGCATCGGCCTGAACGACCACTGAACCTGACGGCGATGATCTGCGACATAGACTTGTAGAATTCCTATTCATGGGGAGGCCGTAATGGTCCAAAGCCTGCTCCGCGTGCTCGCCGTATGTTGCATCGGCGCCTGGTTCGGCCCGACCATGGCCTTCGCCGAACAGCGCCTCGCGCTGGTCATCGGCAATTCGGCCTACCGCACGGTGACGGCCCTGCCCAATCCGGCCAACGACGCCAAGGCGATGGCCGGACTGCTCACGGCGGCCGGCTTCGAGATCACCGAGGCGCCGGATCTCACGCAAAGCGATATGCGCCGCGCGATCCGCGACTTTGCCGCCAAGATTGCCGAGAAGGGGCCGGACACCGTCGCCCTGGTGTTCTATGCCGGCCATGGCATGCAGGTCGACGGCGAGAACTACCTGGTGCCCATCGACGCCAAGATCGAACGCGAGGCCGATCTTGCCATCGAGGCGATCCGGCTCGTCGACGTGATGAACGCGCTCTCCGCCGCGCCCAGCAAGGCCCGCATCGTCATTCTGGACGCCTGCCGCAACAATCCGTACTCCGCTATCGCCAAGAACATGGGCCGGGGCCTCGCCATTGTCGACGCGCCGCGCGGCTCATTCGTGTCCTATTCGACGGCGCCGGGCGCGGAAGCGGCGGATGGCGCTGGCGAAAACAGCCCGTTCACCACTGCCTTGATCGAAGCCGCGCGCGAGCCCGGCCTGCCGATCGAATTGGCGTTCCGGCGGGTTCGGACCATCGTCGACAAAGCCACCAATGCGGCTCAGACGCCGTGGGACAGTTCCTCACTGATCGGCGATTTCGTGTTCTTCCCCGGCGACAAGGGCGTCGTGCGTACCGACGAGCCGCGCGCGGCTCAGCCGGTGGAGTTTTGGAAATCGCGCATGGTCAAGCGCTCGCCGGCCGAAGCGTTCGACATCGCGCTACGGGCCGATGTCGTCGAAGCCTACGAAGCCTTCATGGCGATGTTCGGCGCTTCGCCGATGGCGCCACGGGTCCGTGCCATCCTCGACCGCCGGCTGGTGATGGTCGCTTGGTTCAACACCACCACGACGAACTCGGTGACCGCTTACGAGGCGTTCCTGCTGCGCTTTCCGAACACCGATCTGACCGCGACCGCGCAGCGCCTGTTGCAGCGCGCCCGCAGCCGGGGGCTGGCGCTCGGCGCGCAGGCCTCGGTCGGTGCCGCCCAGGCGGCGGTGTCGCCGACCGCCGCCGCACCGGTCAAGCCGCCGGTCACTCCGGTTAGAGGCCCGGCGCGCTCGTGCGAATGTCCGGAATTGAAACCGCTCAAGCCGACGCGGGTGCGGGAAGTCGTCGTCGAGGAAGTCGTGCCGGTGCGCCAGCGGCCTCCTGTGCTACGCCCGCCACCGCGCCGTCCGCCGCCGCCGCATTACCCGCCGCCGCGCCGGCCTGGGAATTATCCGCCGCAGTTCATACGGTGATGGCGACGATTGGCTCCAAGATTTTCGACGGGCTGTCTAAACTGGGTATGACCGTCGCGAGATCATGGGGGCGCCATGCTGTCACCGTCTGTCGGGCCGCGCGACGCTTTGACCATCGCGCGCATCGTGCGCGTCAATCACGCGGGCGAGTACGGCGCCATTCGGATCTATCGCGCGCAGATCCGAATTTCGCGGTGGCTGTTTCCCGATATCGTCGATGATCTGGAAGACATTCTGGCGCATGAAATCCGTCATTGCGCGGTGTTTCTTGACGCGATGCCGGCGCGGCATTCGCGGCCCTGCCGGGTGATGGCGTTCTGGAGTCTCGGCGGCTCGGTGCTGGGTGCCTGCACGGCGCTGATGGGCCGCCAGGCGCTGTGGGCTTGCACGGCCGCTGTCGAGGCCGCGGTGCATCGCCATCTTGAGGATCAACTTGGCTTCCTGGCGGGGCGTGACCAAGCGCTGCACGCCGCGATCCTCGACATCCGCGAGGAAGAGCTCTCGCACCTGAACCATGCCGAGGCGCAGCTCGCGGCGCCCAACCTGTTCCGCCGGCTGTTGCGGAATGTCATTTCGGTGCTAACCGATATGCTGATCTGGCTCTCGACCTGGGGCGACTCGGCGCGGATGGCCGCCGATCTGCGCCGGCGCGCCACAGGTTGAGTCCGCAAAAAGCTTTAGCGCGGTCGTCGTAACGCGCAGTCGTCGCGTTACTTTTCCAACCTGGCGATCAGCGCCGACGTGTCCCAGCGCTTGCCGCCCATCTTCTGCACTTCGGAATAGAACTGGTCGACCAGGGCGGTGACGGGCAGGTTGGCGCCGTTGCGGCGGGCTTCGGCGAGACAGATGCTCAGATCCTTGCGCATCCAGTCGACCGCGAAGCCGAAATCGAACTTGCCGGCCGCCATGGTCTTGTAGCGGTTCTCCATCTGCCAGGACTGCGCCGCGCCTTTGGAGATGGTGGCGACCAGCTTCTCGATGTCGAGCCCGGCCCGAAGCGCAAAATGCAGTCCCTCGGCGAGGCCTACGACTAGGCCCGCGATACAGATCTGGTTGACCATCTTGGCGAGCTGGCCGGAGCCGGGCGCGCCCATCAGGGTGCAGGCCTTGGCGTAGGCGGCGATCACCTTCTCGGCGCGGGCGAACGGGGCGTCTTCGCCGCCGCACATCACGGTCAGCGCGCCGTTCTCGGCGCCGGCTTGGCCGCCCGACACCGGCGCATCGATAAAGTCGAAGCCGCGGTTCTTCGCCTCGGCGAACAATTCGCGCGCGATCTCGGCGGACGCGGTGGTGTGATCGACCAGGATCGCGCCCTTGGCGACGCCCTCGAACGCACCGTCCTTGCCGAGCATCACTTCGCGCAGGTCGTTGTCGTTGCCGACGCAGGCGAACACGAAGTCCTGGCCCTGCGCGGCGGCCTTCGGGGTTGGGGCGGCCTTGCCGCCGAACTGCGCGGCCCATTTCTCGGCCTTGGCGGCGGTGCGGTTATAGACCGTGACCTCGTGGCCGCCCTTGGCCTTGAGATGCCCGGCCATCGGATAGCCCATCACGCCCAAGCCCAGAAACGCCACCTTCGCCATGGTTTCCTCCGTCATTGAACTTTGTCAGGTGAAGTGGATACCGGTTCGGCCGACAATGCTCAATACGGCAGGGCCGTTGACCGCCCCCCACGCGCTCCTATTTAACTGATCGAGGCGGCGGACTTGAACCGTTGGCCAAGGGAGTTACGCCATGCCGTTGAAGGAAGACGTTCTTGCCGCGTTGGGCCAGGTGAAGGCGCCGGACGGCGCATCGCTGACCGCCAGCGGCAAACTGTCCGACATCGTGGCGAGCGACGGCAAGGTGTTCTTCTCGATCACGGTCGATGCGGCGGTGGTTCCGCAATGGGAGCCGGTGCGAAAAGCCGCCGAGGCCGCCGTCAAGGCGGTGCCCGGCGTCACCTCGGCCATGGTGGCGCTGACCGGCGAACGCGCGGCGGGCGCGGGCGGGGCTCGTCCGCCGCAGCCGCAGGCTGGGCACAATCATGCGCACGGCCATTCCCATGGTCCGGCGCCGGCCGGCCGGCCGGCGGCGGGTGGCGGTGGCGGGCCGGCCGGATCGCCGGTGCCCGGGGTTGGGGCCATCATCGCGGTCGCGTCCGGCAAGGGCGGCGTCGGCAAGTCGACGACGGCGGTCAATCTGGCGCGGGGGCTGCGCGATCTCGGCCTGAATGTGGGCATCCTGGATGCCGACATTTACGGGCCGTCGCTGCCCAAGCTGCTGGCCATCAAGGAAAAGCCGGTCACCGTCGGCGGCAACCGGCTCAAACCGATCCAGCGCTACGGTCTCACCGTGATGTCGATCGGCTTCCTGATCGAGGAAGAGACGCCGATGATCTGGCGCGGCCCGATGGTGATGTCGGCGCTCACCCAGATGCTGCGCGAGGTCGAGTGGGGCGAACTCGACGTGATGGTGGTCGACATGCCGCCCGGCACCGGCGACGCCCAGCTCACCATGGCCCAGCAGGTGCCGCTCAAGGGCGCGGTGATCGTGTCGACGCCGCAGGATCTGGCGCTGATCGATGCGCGACGCGGCATTGCGATGTTCAAGCGCGTCAACGTACCGGTGCTCGGCATCATCGAGAACATGAGCTATTTCCTGTGCCCGCATTGTGGCGAGCGCTCGGATATTTTCGGCCATGGCGGCGCCCGTCACGAGGCCGAACGGTTAGGGGTGCCGTTCCTCGGCGAGGTGCCGCTGCACATGGACATCCGCGAGAAGTCGGATGCCGGCCTGCCGGTGGTGGCGACCGACCCCGACGGGCCGCACGCCAAGACCTATCGCGAGATCGCGGCGCGGGTGCGCGACCAGCTTCGCGGCGAGACCGGCCGCGCCGCGCCGAAGATCGTGATCGAGGCGTGAGGCTGACTGACCTCACTCGGCCTCATGCTGAGGAGCGCGAAGCGCGTCTCGAAGCATGGGGCCGCCCCCGCCCTTCGAGACGGCCGCTAAGCGGCCTCCTCAGGGTGAGGGCGGATGACGACGCGGCGTGCGGGGCCGCTCAATCCTCCGCCCACATCCGGATCAGGTTGGACAGCGATTTCGACACGAGGTCGTATTCGGCGCTCTTGCCGCTTATCGTGAACATCTGCCGCCGGGCGGTGTCGAGGTCGAACAGCATCTCGCGCCGCGCCGGATCGCGGATATAGCTTCGTGCCCAGCCGACAGCGGCAAGGCGCTCGCCGTTGGTGACGTCGTTCACCCGATGCAGCGCGGTCGACGGATAGGCCACCAGCGATCCGGCGTCGAGCTTGACCGGATCCTCGCCGGCCGCGCTCTCGATCACCAGTTCGCCGCCCTCATAGCTGGCCGGGTCCGACAAAAATAAAGTGAATGACACGTCGGTGCGCATGCCATGCATCAGCGCATCGTCGACATGGCTGCCGTAATGCATCGCCTTCTCGTAACGCGACAGCAGCAGCGGCGTCAGCGCCTTCGGCCGCGCCGCCAAGCGAAACACTTCGTTCTCCAGGATGCGGCCGGCGATCAATTTCCGAACCGACTCCAGCGATCGATCAGACCCGTCGGCCTGGGTATTGTGCTTGACCATGCGGGCGGCAAATCCCGCGGTGGCGCGGCCATCGACGAATTTCGCGCCGGCCAGGGCCTCGCGCACCAGGGCGACTTCCGCTGCCGACAGCACGTTTCCAATGACGATCTGCATGGGCCATCCATGGGCGAAGCGGGGGCCGTTGACAAGCGCATCTTGTTCTTCATTGGAATAACTTAAAACTATGACTTTACTGGACAATTCGCGCCGGTCGGACTTATTGTCGCACCGCTTTCCAAGGCATGTTCTGCCGGATTGCATCGACACGGCTCGTCATGACGCGGCCGACGGCTTTGAACCGTCACAGGAGTTTCCATGCGAAATAAGAAAATCTGGCTCGGTGTCGGCGCCTTCGTGGTTGCGGGCAGCGGCGCGGCCATCGGCGGCTACACCGGAACGGTTGATCGCGCGGTCGAGCTGCGCGCCATCGACCAGGCCTTGCTCAACGATACCAAATGCGACACCGCGATCCCGCAGCCGGTGTCCGCCGCCTATCAGGTTATGGCGATGAGTCATCCCCCAGCGGCCCCAGCGGTCGGCGAAGCCGGCGAGGGCGGCGAGAATGGCGCCGCCGCCCAGTTGCCGCCGGATCTCGGCTTTGCGCTGCAGATCGCGCTGATGCGCGGCCATCTGCTGGTCGGTGACGAGCTGGTCAAGCAGGACGAGTGGAACGCGGCCTTTCCGCATTTCCTGCATCCGGTCGAGGAACTGTACGGCAACATCCGCGGCCAGTTGAAGACCTACAAGACGCCGCCGTTCTCCACGGCGCTGAAAGAGCTGTCCGACCGGGTGAAGGCCAAGAAGGGCGGCGACGATTATCAGAAGGCTCTGAAGACCGTGATGGTCGCGCTCGATGCGGCCGATGCCGGCGTCAAGGCCAAGCAGAAAGACTGGCCGCATTTCGTGGTCGAGAACGCCATCGAGGTGCTCAAGGTCGCGACCGGCGAATACGCGCAGGCGATCACCGACGGCCGCTTTACCAAGCCGGTCGAGTATCAGGATGCGCGCGGCTTTGTCTGGCATGCCGAGCGGATGATCGAGAGCATCGCGGCCGCGCTGGAGAAGAAGGACGCCGACGCGCTCAAACAGGTGCGGGCCGATTTCGCCGATCTCAAGAAGGCTTGGCCGGCCGCGATGCCGCCGGAAAAACCGATCCTGGATCACAGCGCGGTGCTGGGCGAGGTGTCGCGCATCGAGCTGCATTCCGGCAAGTTCATGTGAGCCAGCCTTTCGGAGACACATCTTGCGGCTTCTGCTGACGGCGGTGTTCGCGGCCGGCGCGCTGGCCGGCGGCGTGGGTGCGCTGGCGACGCGCGTCGCCGTCGCCGAAACGCCGGCCGCTATTCGTAAGGCTCCGGTCGATGATCTCGCCGCCCTGAAGGCGAAATTCCGCCGGCCCGACAGCGTGCCGTTTCCGGCCGACAATCCGTATACGGAAGCCAAGCGCGTGCTCGGCGAACGGCTGTTCAGCGATACAAGGCTGTCGGCCGACGCCAGCATCTCGTGCGCGAGTTGCCATGACCGCCGCAAAGGCTTCGCGGACGGTCTGGCGCACGGCAAGGGCGTGCCGGGCCGGCCGCTGGCCCGTCACACGCCGACGCTATGGAATCTGGCGTTCGCGTCGCATGTGTTCTGGGACGGCCGGGCTCGGAGCCTCGAGGAGCAGGTCGCCGGCCCGATCTCGTCGCCAGACGAGATGGCGCAGCCGGTGCCGCAGGCGGTGGAGCGGCTCGCGGCCGACCCGGCCGTCGCGGGCGCTTTCGCGGCGGCGTTTCCGGCCGAGCCCAACGTAACACCCGAAAATCTCGCCAAGGCGCTGGCGACGTTCGAGCGTACATTGATCTCGCCGCCGACGCGCTTCGACCGCTGGGTCGACGGCGAGGCGCGGGCGCTCAACGCGCGCGAAACAGAGGGCTTCCGCCTGTTCGCCGGTAAGGCCGGCTGCGCCAATTGCCACAGCGGCTTCGCGTTCACCGACAGCGCGTTTCACGACATCGGCCTGCCGGACGACGACCGCGGGCGCGGCGCGGTGCTGCGGCTGCCGCGCGTCGAGCATGCGTTCAAGACGCCCGGCCTGCGCGAGCTAGGCCGCTCGGCGCCGTATATGCATAACGGTTCGATGGCCAGTTTGGATGCCGTGCTCGATCACTATCAACACGGCGTCGTGGAGCGGGACACGCTGTCGTCCGACCTGCAACGCCGTCTTTCACTGAGCACCAAAGAGCGCGCCGCGCTTGTTGCGTTTCTCGGCACCCTGACCAGCGCCGACGATCCGCTGCCGCCGACCAACCTCGTCGCGCGCGAAGCCGGGCCGACCGAGCCGGCCGCGCGGGTGTCGACCGTCACCCAGCACGACACGCAGTTCAGTCCGAAGCATCTCGCGCTCAAGCCGGGCGAGCGCATCTGGATCCTGAACAACGACAGCCGCACGCACAATGTGCGGGTGTTCGACCCGAAGCTGAATTTCGATTCCGGCGCGCAGGATCCGGGCGAGACCGTCGAGATCGCTTTCCCGGAGGCCGGCCGCTTTCTGGTGTTCTGCGGCATCCATCCGAAGATGGAGCTGTATGTCGACATCGCGCCGTAAGGCCTTGCTGATTTCAAAAGATGGGCGCGGCGTTGCGCACGTATTGCATTGCAGCGAAACGTACGTCTCATAATTTGGTCGTTTCAGCCGCTTTGCATCCTTAAATTCCATCCGATGGAACTCGTTTCGTGATACCCCAGCGCACGGCAAATGCCGTTCATCTTCATCGTTATGGTCTGGGAGGACATGCCATGAAGCGCCGACAATTCCTGCAAGCCGCCGGCCTCGGAGTGGCCGCCGCCGCGATCGCCGCGCCCGCGCCCGCGGTCGCGCAATCGATGCCTGAACTGAAATGGCGGCTGACGTCCAGCTTTCCGAAGTCACTCGACACCATCTACGGCGCGGCCGAAATCTTCGCCAAGGCGGTGGCCGAGGCGACCGACAACAAATTTCAGATCCAGTGTTTCGCGGCCGGTGAAATCGTTCCGGGCCTGAATGCGGCCGACGCGGTCAGCAACGGCACCGTCGAGATGTGCCACACCGCGTCGTATTATTATTTCGGCAAGGATCCGACTTTCGCGTTTGGCACCGCGGTGCCGTTCGGCCTCAATAGCCGCATGCAGAACGCCTGGCAGTTCTTCGGCGGCGGCATGGAGCTGATGAACGAGTTCTACAAGAAGCATAACATCTACGGCATTCCGTGCGGCAACACCGGCTGCCAGATGGGCGGCTGGTTCCGCAAGGAGATCAAGACCGTCGAGGATCTCAAGGGCCTGAAGATGCGGATCGGTGGCTTTGCCGGCCGCGTGATGGCCAAGATGGGCGCGGTGCCGCAGCAGATCGCCGGCGGCGATATCTATCCGGCGCTGGAGAAGGGCACGCTCGACGCCTGCGAATGGGTCGGCCCGTACGACGACGAGAAGCTCGGCTTCTACAAGGTCGCGAAGTATTATTATTACCCCGGTTGGTGGGAAGGCGGCGCGATGCTGCACAACTTCATCAATATCGAGAAGTGGGAGCAGCTACCGCCGATCTACAAGTCGATCGTGCGCACCGCCTCCGAGATGGCCAATACCTGGATGCAGTCGAAATACGATGCCGCCAATCCGGCGGCGCTCAAAAAGCTGCTGGCCGGCGGTGCCATCCTGCGGCCGTTCACGCCCCAGGTGCTGGACGCGAGCTATCAGGCCGCGCTGGAGGTCTACACCGAGACGGCCGCCGCCAATGCCGACTTCAAGAAAGTGCACGATCATTTGATGGCGTACCGCAGCGACCAATATCTGTGGTGGCAGATTGCCGAGTACACCTTCGATACCTATCAGATCCGGGCGCGGAGCCGGACCTGATCCGACTTTCGTCGTATGGTTGGAAGCCCCGGGGCTCGGCTCCGGGGCTTTATTTTTCCCGCCGCGCACGGCATAGACTGGAAGAAATCGGGTCGGCTCAAGTCCCGATGCACGCCGACGATAAACAGAGGAAACGCCATGAAACGTCGTGAATTCCTGAAGACCGCGGGCGTCGGGCTCGCGGCCAGCGCCGCGGTCGCCGCGCCGGCCATCGCGCAGTCGGCCCCGGAGATCAAGTGGCGCCTGACGTCGAGCTTTCCCAAGTCGCTCGATACGCTATTCGGAGCCAGCGATGTCTTCGCCAAGGCGGTCGCGGAAGCCACCGACAACAAGTTCCAAATCCAGACCTTCGCGGCTGCCGAAATCGTCCCGGGTCTGCAGGCGGCCGACGCGGTGACCAGCGGCACCGTCGAAATGGCCCACACCGCCTCGTACTACTATGTCGGCAAGGATCCGACGTTTGCGCTGATGACCGCGCAGCCGTTCGGTTTGAACTCGCGGATGCAGTCGGCCTGGATGCAGTCCGGCGCGCTCGACCTCGCCAACGAGTTCTACAAGAAGTTCAACTTCATCGCGATGCCGGCCGGCAATACCGGCTGCCAGATGGGCGGCTGGTTCCGCAAGGAGATCAAGGAAGTCGCCGATCTCAGCGGCTTGAAATTCCGCATCGCCGGCATCGCCGGTCAGATTCTCGCCAAGCTCGGCACCGTGCCGCAGCAGGTCGCGGGCGGCGACATCTACGCATCGCTGGAGAAGGGCACCATCGACGCCGCCGAGTGGGTTGGCCCGTACGACGACGAGAAGCTCGGCTTCCAGAAGGTCGCGAAGTTCTACTACTACCCGGGTTGGTGGGAAGGCGGCGCGATGCTGCACAACATCATCAACCTCGCGAAGTGGAACGAACTGCCGAAGTCGTATCAGGCGATCGTCAAGGCGGCGTCCGAGACCGCGCATAACTGGACGCAGGCTAAGTACGACTCGGTGAATCCAGGCGCGATCAAGCGGTTGCTGGCGTCGGGCGCGCAGTTGCGGCCGTTTCCGCAGCCGGTGATGGAGGCCTGCTACAAGGCCACCAACGAAACCTATGCGGAAATCTCGGCCAAGAATGCCGACTTCAAGAAAATCTATGACCACATGGTCGCGTTCCGGGGCGATCAGTATCTGTGGTGGCAGGTCGCCGAATACGGCTTCGACTCCTTCATGATCCGCTCGCGCAGCCGCACCTGATTTTCAGCGCAGCGCTAAAACGAAGGCCCTGGAGCGAAAGCTTCGGGGCCTTTTTTTAACCGCGTGTGAGATGCGGAGCGGCCTTTGATCGGCCTCATGGTGAGGAGCACTCCGCAGGAGTGCATCTCGAACCATGTGGCCGCCCATCCTTCGAGACGCGGCCTGCGGCCGCCCTCAGGATGAGGCGGATTAGAGGGTGTTCAATGAGAAAGCCGATTAAAGCGTAGGCAGCGTCAGCCGCCGGTTACGCTCATGTGGCGCGTCAGAGCCGGGCGGCTGCGGCGCCGGTCGATGACGAAGTCGTGGCCTTTGGGCTTGCGCGAGATTGCGTCGGTGATCGCGGCATCGAGCAGGTCGTTGGATTCCGAGGCGCGCAATGGCCGGCGCAGATCCGCGGCGTCTTCTTGTCCAAGGCACATGTACAGCGTGCCCGTGCAGGTCACCCGCACGCGATTACACGACTCGCAGAAATTGTGTGTCATCGGCGTGATGAAGCCGAGCTTGCCGCCGGTCTCGGCGACGCGCACATAGCGCGCCGGGCCGCCGGTGCGCTCGTCGAGATCTTCCATCGTGTAGCGCTCGGCCAAGCGTGCGCGCAGCATCGATAGCGGCAGATATTGGTCGAGCCGGCCGGCGCCGACATCGCCGAGCGGCATCACCTCGATCACGGTGAAGTCCATGCCGCGGCCATGCGCCCAATCGATCAGCGCCGGAAACTCATCCTCGTTGACGCCCTTCAGGGCGACCGCGTTGATCTTAACCTTGAGGCCGGCGGCCTGCGCGGCATCGATGCCGGCCAGCACCTTGTCGAGTTCGCCCCAGCGCGTGACCGCGCGAAACTTGTCGGGATCGAGGGTGTCGAGCGAAACATTGACGCGCTTCACGCCATGCTGTTTCAGCTCGGCGGCGTATTTCGGCAATTGCGTGCCGTTGGTGGTCAGCGTCAGTTCGTCGAGCGTGCCGGCGTCGAGGTGGCGCGACAGCGAAGCGAACAGCGTCATGATCCCGCGCCGCACCAGCGGCTCACCGCCGGTCAGGCGCAGCTTGCGCACGCCCTTGGCGATGAAGGCCGTGCACAGCCGGTCGAGCTCCTCGAGCGACAGCAGGTCGGCCTTGGGCAGGAACGCCATGTCCTCGGACATGCAATAGACACAGCGGAAATCGCAGCGGTCGGTAACCGAAACCCGCAGATAGGAGATCGCCCGGCCGAACGGATCGACCAGCGCGTCGCTCTGAGGTTGGTCGATCGCCGGGAGATGGATGCCGGTCATGCCGTGTGCCGCTTCCTGCCGGTTCGTCGGGTTCTGCCCGGTTCCCGGGTTCGCCCGGTCGCCGGGTTCTACCCGGCCTCGTCGCCTAGCCTCTATATAGGTGCCGGATAGTGCAGGAACAGGGCAGCGCGGTCTATCCCGCGGCGGTCCATCCCGCGCTGCCTCAGATCGTGAGTGCGGTCAGCGCGTCGCCGGCCATGGCGCCGCTGCGGCCGGCGCGGGCTCGGCGGCAGGCGGTGGCGCTGCGGCGCGGGCCG
>JAQGJU010000027.1 GCA_028290465.1 Xanthobacteraceae bacterium
CGACCCTCCCCGCAAGGGGGAGGGTTAGGCAGAAATTGCTGCTCGCGCTTTTCTTCGACGCAGCGTTGACCGCTACTTCTTCGTCCCCTTCAGCCACGCCGCGCCTTGGCGATACAGCGCGTCGAGCGCCGGGCCGTCGCGGCCGGGCATGTCGGGCTTCACCGCGTAACCGACTTTGGTCTGCAGATAGGCGAGGTGGCGGTAGCCTTCCGGCATCTTGGCCAGCAGCTTCGCATCGAGCTTGAGCTTGGCGCCGGGCGTCACCGGATCGATGCGGTCGGTCTCGTAGATCGGCTGGCGCAGCACCAGCCCCCAGCGCGCTTTGCGCTTTTCCAGGAAATCATAGAACCGCCCGGTGCAGGTCACGTCGCACAGGGCGCCCTCAACATCGGCGCGCTGCGTAATGACCATCCGGGTCTGGGCGATGGCGCGCTTGCCGGCGATGTCGATCGACGACTCGCCCTGCATGTGGTGGATGCGCACGCCCTTGGCGTGGCCCTCTTGGCTGACCTTGATGAACGCGTCGGCCGAGCCTTGAAACCAGGTCGCCTGCATCACGCCGTCGTCGTGCCATAGCGTGCGAAACCGTTTCCAGTCGCGCGAGTCGCGATAGATCGTCCAATTCTCGATCAGTTCGCGGACGGCGAGGCGTTCGAGCAGGTCGGTCTTGCTGGACATTCGCGGACGGCTTTCGTGTAAGAACTGGAGAAGGCGCAGACCCTGCACTAACGTAAGCCGTCAATAAAGGGAGGAAGCCGCATGGCCAGACTGCAAGGCCGCGTCGCTATCGTGACCGGCGGGGCGCGTGGCATCGGGGCGCATTATGCGCGGGCGCTGGCTGCCGAAGGCGCCAGGGTGATGATCGCCGACATCGCCGATGGCACGCAGCTCGCCGGCGAGATCGCGGCACAGCATGGCGCCGACACGGCGGCGTACCGCAAGACGGACGTGAGCGACGATGTCTCGGTCCGGGCCCTGGTCGCGGACACCATGGAACGGTTCGGCCGGATCGACATTCTGGTCAACAATGCGGCGGTCTATGCGTCGCTGAAAGAAAAGCCGTTCCAGGAGATCGACATTGCCGAATGGGACCAGGTGATGGCGGTCAATGTCCGGGGCCTATTCCTGATGGCCCAGCATGTTGCGCCGCACATGATCGCCAACGGCGCCGGCAAGATCATCAATATCGGTTCCGGCTCCTCGACCCGCGGCATCCCAAACATGCTGCATTACGTCACCTCCAAGGGGGCAGTGACCGGCTTTACCCGGGCGCTGTCGCGTGAACTCGGCGCCCACGGCATCTGCGTCAACACCCTGGCGCCGGGCTTCACGCTGAGCGACAGCGTGGTCGAGCACAATCCCGGCCATGTCGAGGGCGCCCGGCCTGGGGCGATCGCCCGTCGGGCCCTGAAGCGCGATGCCTATCCGCAGGATCTGCTGGGCGCGCTGGTGTTCCTGGCCTCGCCGGACAGCGATTTTGTCACCGGCCAGACCCTGGCCGTGGATGGCGGCGCGACCAATAATTAACCCGACACGGGCCGGAATCCTGTCATGCATACCGCAATGCCGGGCATTTTGCGCTATTCCCGCGCCGGCCCGAAACGCCTATATTCCGCGCCAACTTGGTGCCAACGCGCGCCATCCCGTTTCAGAAGGAGGAAATCATGTCAGTTGCAACCGCAAGCAAAGGCAGCTCGGATCCGAAGCACAATATCGGCGGCGCCCGGCAGGCCTATTACGACAAGATTTCCAAGAAGGACATGACGCCGCTGTGGGAGGTGCTCAAGGGCCTCGTGACCCCGATGCCGAACCCGAAAGCGGTGCCGCATGTCTGGCAGTTCGATGACGTTAAGAAGCTGGTCATTGAAGCCGGCGATGTGATTACCGCCGAGGAGGCCGAGCGCCGCGTCCTGGTGCTGGAGAATCCGGCGCTGCGCGGCCAGTCGCGCGCTACCGATACGCTGTTCGCCGGCGTGCAGATGATCCTGCCCGGCGAAGTGGCCGGCGCGCATCGCCACGTCTCGTCCGCCATTCGCTTTGTGCTGGACGGCGAGGGCGCCTATACGGCGGTCGAGGGCGAAAAGACCATCATGTCGCCCGGCGACTTCGTGATCACGGCCAACTGGGCGCCGCACGATCACGGCAATCATTCCAAGGAGCCGATGCTGTGGCTCGACGTGCTCGACATGCATACGGTCAATTTCTTCAAGACCTCCTTCTCCGAACATTTCGAGGATGCCGAGCAGGAGACCCCGAAGCAGGACGGCGATTCGCTCGACCGTTACGGCTCGGGCGTGCTGCCGGACGGCGCGCCGATGACGCTCAACCGTTCGCCGGTGATCAACTACACTTACGCACGCATGCGCCCGATCCTGGAGCGGCTGAAGAACGCAGGCGACATCGACAAGCGCCACGGCGCCCGCGTGCACTACGTCAACCCGATCAATGGCGGGCCGGTGCTGCCGACCATGGGGGCGAACCTCGCGCTGTTCCCGAAGGGCTTCAAGGGCGAGGAATATCGCGCTACCGACGGCAAGATCTTCGTCTGCGCCGAAGGCAAGGGTTCGACCAAGATCGGTGACAAGACGGTCGAATGGGGCCGCAACGACGTGTTCGTGGTGCCGTCCTGGATGCCGTTCGCGCATAACGCCACGGACGAGTCGGTGCTGTTCTCGATCTCCGACAAGCCGGCGCAGGAAGCGCTCGGCATGTGGCGCGAAGGGAAGTAAGGCGAAGCAGTCCGCGCTTCGTTTGCAAGGCTGCCGCTTCGCGCCATCTTGGTTCTGAATCGAATGATCGGCGACTCTTTACCCTCCCCCTTGCGGGGAGGGTCGGCGTACATCGCGCATGCGATGTGCGCCGGGGTGGGGGTCCCGATTAATTGTCTAAGATAGATTTCCCCCCACCCCCGACCCCTCCCCGCAAGGGGGAGGGGAGTCGCGCCGCAACGCTGGGGCCGCCATGACCACCACCTTCATCCACGACATGCCGGCGCAACGCGTCGTGTTCGGCTCCGGCGCGACCGCGAAGGTCGCCGAGGAAGCCGAACGCCTTGGCATCGCGCGGGCGCTGGTGGTGGCGACGCCGGGCTCCGGTCAGCGGCTCGGCGAACAGGTGTTGGCGCGGCTTGGTCCACGTGGCGCCGGCCTGCACGCGTATGCGGTGACCCACGTGCCACGTCCGGTCGCCGAAGCCGGGCTCGCCGCCGCTAGGGCGGCGAACGCCGATGGCCTCGTCGCGGTCGGCGGCGGCGCCGCCATCGGGCTGGCGAAGGCCATCGCGCTGTCGACCGGCCTGCCGATCCTCGCGCTGCCGACGACCTATTCGGGCTCCGAAGCGACGCCGATCTACGGCACCAGCGACGGCGAGCGCAAGATCACCGGCCGCGACAACAAAGTGCTGCCGAAGACCATCCTGTACGATCCCGACCTGACACTTGGCCTGCCGGCCGCGATCAGCGCGGCGAGCGGCATGAACGCCATCGCGCATTGCGTCGAGGCGCTGTGGATCAGCGCCTGCACGCCGGTCATTACCGCAATATCTACGGAATCCGTGCGGCTGTTCGGCGCGTACCTCACGAGCGTCGTCGACAACGGCCACGATATCGAGGCGCGCGAGCAGTGCCTGATCGCGGCGTGGCTGGCCGGCTCGGCGCTGGTAGTCGGCACCGCGCTGCATCACAAGCTGGCGCATGTGCTGGGCGGATTGGGCCTCCCGCATGCCGAAACCCACGCAATCATCCTGCCGCACGTCACGCGCTTTAATCTTGAACAGGCGCCCGCCGTGAAGGCGCGCCTCGCGCAGGCGATGGGCGTCGCCGATCCGGCGGCACGGCTCGCCGAGATGCTGCGCGGCTTTCCGATTCCGCAGCGGCTGTCGGAAGTCGGCATGGCCAAGGACAAGATCGGTTTCGCAGCCGAAGAGGTCGGCAAGCTGAACCTGCGCGAACCGCGTCCGGCCTCGACCGCCGACGTGCGCGCGATCCTCGACGCGGCATTCTGAAACGTTTCGATCTTTCGGTCGTTGCGTTACATTGCACGAACAAAAATCCAAGGGAGCGACGGTATGGAGCAGTTGACGGCGGCGCACGGCGAATTGACCGGAGCGCGCGTAGGGGCCGGCCGCGATCTCGTGATTTTCCATTCGCTGCTGGCGGATCGCCATGCGTTCGATCCGGTGCTGCCGGCGCTGTCGGCGCATTTCCGCGTCACGCTGTTCAACCTGCCGGGCTTTCACGGCTCATCGCCGGTGATGCCGCTGATGGATGCTTACGTCGCGCGGCTCGAAGACGGCTTCGAGGAGTTCGGCATCGCCAATGACGCGATCCTGCTCGGCAACGGTTTCGGCGGCACCGTGGCGCTGGCTTTCGCGCTGGCGCATCCCGATCGCATCTCCAAGCTGGTGGTCAGCGATGCCGCGGCCGGATTTCCAGATCAGGGCAAGCAGGCGTTTGTCGTTATGGCCGAGAAAGTATCGGGCGAGGGCATGGGGGCTATCGCCGACATCGCGGCCAAACGCGTCTATTCGACGCCGTATCTCGACGCCCATCCGGGTGCCGTCGCCGAGCGGCGTGATGTCTTGATGCAGATCGACCCGGAGGCGTTCCGCGCCGCCTGCAAGATCCTGGTCGAGGCCGACTTTGAGCCGGTGCTGCACAAGATGAAGGTGCCGACGCTGGTGGTGTGCGGCGAACTCGATCAGGCGACGCCGCCGCCTCTGAACCGGCTGATCGCCGATAAGGTGCCAGGGGCGCGCTATGTCGAACTGCCGGGCTGCGGCCATTGCCCGCCGCTGGAACAGCCGGAAGCGTTCCTGAAGGCCATCAAGGAATTCGTCGGGCTGTAGATCTCACCCCGGCGGCAGCACTTTGAACCCGCCGTCACGGTTGAGCGCGATACGGCCGTCGGCGACGGCGCCGACCCAGCGCGCGGTCGCGGCGGCGCCGCCGAACGAGAAGAAATGCAGCGCGACATCGCCAAGCCTTCCATCGGTCCTGGCCTCCGCAAGTGAGCGCACCAGCGCGTCCGGCATGCTCATGCCGAACATCTGCCTGACCAGGCCGGAGTGGCGTGCCAAACCTTGCGCCGAGGCTTTGACGCCGCAGCGCTGCGCATAGCGCAGCAATGTGGCGAGGCTGGTCGGGCCGGGCAGGCCGATGCGTACCGGATGCTCGATGCCGAACGCGCGCAGCCGCGCGATCCAGGCCAAAATGGGAGCCGCCTCGAAACCGAACTGCGTGACGATGGTGACGGCGAGGCCGGTCTGTGCCGCGGCCTCGACCTTGGCGGCGAGTGCGCGTTCGAGTTCGAGCGTCGGAATGCGCGGATGGCCGTCCGGATAGCCGGCGATGCCGATCTCGACAATGCCGCGCCGTCGCAGCACACCGCCATCGATCGCCTCGACGGCGCCGCGCAGCGAGCCCGCCGGCTTGTCGCGGTCGCCCGCGATCACCAGCGCGCGGCGCACGCCCGCCTCGTCGGCAAAGCGCGCCAACACCTCATCCAGCGCCTCGATGGTCGGATAGTTGCGCACCGCCAGATGCGGCACCGGCTCAAGCCCGTGCGCGCGCAGCGCAGCGGCGCTCGCGATATCGTCGAGCGGCGACTTGCCCGGCACGGCGCTGATGTAGACATGGGTGCCGGCCGGGACGAGGCCGGCCAGCGTTGCGATGTCGGCCGGAGAGGGCCGCGTGACCTCGAGCGAGAAGCCGCGCACAAATTCCGCGATCGGGGCCGCCGGGTCGGCGGGCGCGCGCGGCACGGTGCGCAACACCGGGCTGATCCTTTCGAGTTCGATCATTCGCGTCGCCTCGAAATCACGAAGGACTCGTCATAGAACCACAGCCCGCCATTGCGCCGCAGCACTTCGCTGGTGGCTTCGAGGTAGCGGGTGTCGCTGACCACCTCGGCGAGCCGGTCGTCCTCGATCTGCGCGACGTAGATCGCCGCGTTCCAGGCCGCGAACAGCGTCGAGGTGCCGATCGATTCCGAGACTTCCGACGGCAGCGTGTGCATGTCGTAGCGGAACAGCGAGCGGTTATCGGCGTAGGCGTTGAAGTTGAGGTCCCGCCCGGCCGCCCCTAGCTCATGCTTGACCGCTTTGAGCAGCGTATGGCGGTCGGTGGTGAACGGATCGTCGCCCGGCCAGACCTGTTGGATGATCTCCATGCCGGGATCGTGGCCGTGCGACTGAATGGCGATCATGCGCCCGCCGGGACCGAGCGCGCGGGCCAGCGGCGCCAGCACGCGCTTCGCCTTGAAGTCCACGGAAGCGCGCGCCCGATAGGGCTGCGAGGCCATTACGAGATCGTAGGACGCCTGCGTGCCGCCGGGGCGCGGGATGATCGGGTCGAGCAGGAACTTGTGGTCCTCGCGGTACAGCACCAGCACCACCGGGCGCTCATAGACCGGGTTACCGGTCTTCGGTGACACTTTGGCCTTCCAGTTCTCGGACAGGAACGGCTCCAAATCCGTGATCTGCTGCTCGAACGCGTGCGCGGAGTTTCCGGTCAGCGCCTGCTCGTGCCACACCATGCTGGACGCGGCGCTGAGCGATTTGACGGCGAGCCATGGGGCTTCCGCATAGGCGAGATTGGTCAGCACCAGCACGCTCGCCGGATGTTCGAAGAAACGGTCGGCCATCTTCTGCAGCGAGAGCCGCACGTCCTCCAGGCTGATTTCCTTGCCGACGATGTAGAACGGCATGTGCGGAAAGCGGTCGTGCATCTGCCGCATCACGCGGGCCAGCACCGTGCCGTCGCCGACGCCGGCATCGAACACCCGCACCGCCGGCGGGCGTGGATGGATGCTGGCAAGCTCCAGCCCGACGCGGTTGGCAATCACCCATTTCTCGCTGCAGGTATTGACGAACAGCAGATATTTTTGCCGGTTGTCGAAGAAGCGGAAATTGCGCTGCGGATCCTCGTTGTTTTTCGGCGCCGCCGGCACGGTCGGCCGCGGCGACGCGATGGCGTTCGAGGTCGCAACGCGGGCCGGCATCGTGGTGTGGACGGGCGTGGCGTGCGCCGAACCGTTCGACGCGTGTTCAGGGCGCGGCTCGCGCGGCCGCTCGATGATGGCGGAACGCGATGCGCTCGGCGGCCCGCGATCCTGCGCCATGAAGGCGCGGATGCGGTCGAGGGTTTCGGTGGTGATGCGCCCGCCATTGCGCAGCCGCGCGGCGAGCTTGCCGTCATTGACGGCGCGCCGCCCGAACGTGGACTCGGCAAGGCCGGTCTCGCGGCAATATTCGGAAATTTCCTGCAGCAATTCCTGGGCGTTCATGGCCGGCACCCTGTTTCCTCGGACCGGCGCCGGCCGCTTGTTTGCGCGACTCTCGATGCTCGCCGTTCTGGCCTGAAGCTGACCAAGGGCGGGTAGGACCGTCAACCACAAAGAAGCCCACGAAAACAGTGGGCAGTGCAATGGGCGTTTGCCCAAATATAAAAGTCGTTATTTTACAATAAGATACTTAAGGGGCTGCCCGCATCTCAAGAAACTTTAAACCGACATCGTGGGATGATGGCAAAGTTTTGCGCGTTGCCCACTTTTGAGTGAGCAATCCGCGTAGTCGTTTTGGTCAGTCCAGCGCGGCCAAGATCGCCCGGATAATGGCTGCAGTGCCGTTCGGACCCCAAACTCGCGCGGCTTGAAGCCGGCCGACCGCCCTGCGCATTACGTGCCGTAAAACACCGCGGCGTTTTTCACATAGTAATGCCATGTGTCGCCCGGCGGCGTTGCGATTGGATTGAGCTTTTCATTATAGGCCCAATCCCAACCTCGCGGGGGTGCCCAGAAGTTCATGTAGAGGTTCATTCCGCCACTCGATTTCCAGTCAGGAACAAGCCGGGTTTCGGTCCGGACGGGATTCCCGTCCATCAGCCATTCGATCGATCGAGACGGCGTATAAATCAAACTGAAGGTGTGCCAGTCCAGGAGACTGTCTTTGATATCCACGACCTGCGGCCCAGAGCCGGCGCCGCTCGCACAGACGAAGACATTGGTGAAGAGCTGCTGGTTGGGCGGCGCCCAGTGGTTGGACGCGAATTCGAAGTCGATTTCGTTTTGGACCGGTCCCGGGATATTGCAAAGAGCGAACGAGAACACGGAGGTCACCGCGCCTCCCGGCATCGTGGGGCACTTGACCTTCGCCTCGAACTTGACCGTTTCGCCATTGCCTCCCCACGGCTCGATGGTGTGGAGCGTGGAGCCCAGAAACGCACTCCCGGCAGGCTGCGCCAGCGGGTTGTATGTGCCGAACCTCAGATCTGCGCCGTTCTCAGACGTACAGGGAATGAACGCAAGCTCGGGATAGCGATCTTCGAAATCCTTTGGATTGCGAAATCCGGTGCGTCCCAGACTGGCTTGATTATTTTCCGGGGTCCAGAAAGGCGACGCCCATCTGGAGCGGTCGACGTCAGCGGCGGCAGGAAAATCGTCGGAAAATACAGGCTTCCAGGTCGTCATCGGATGCTCCCCAAATCTCGACGGCCGATCATTCCTCTCGCTATGAACGCGAAGCGTTGCGGTCTTCGACCCCGGTTCGATGTGTGCATCGACGGAGTCCAGGCGAATGCAAACCGGTTGTTGCCGGTGTCGACTCGATGCAGCGCGATCGAACGTTCGTGTCGACGAAATCCGAATATGGAATGGCTCGGCCCGACTGCGTCGATGTCGCACAGTCCCAATTGGTACCCGTCTGTTCCAATTATCATACTTATCGGACGCGGTCTCCTAATATGCGCGGATCGCGTGTATTTTTCCCGGAGCTGCATCATCCCATTGGCCGTGCAACGCGATAGTCGAGAGACCCAGTCTCATGACCGCAAGTTATGATCCACGGCCTAGAGGTGTAGGCAGCGGCTCAACGGGGGTCGCGTCGGTCGGACCCGGTAAGATTCCCTTTAGCCCCTCCAATGTTCTAATGACTGGACCTAAAGCGCGCCAACCGCTTTCATGACAGCGCTGGGGGGAATCCGATGCCACGTTTTGCCGCTAATCTCGGCTATCTGTTTACCGAGCGGCCGTTCATCGAGCGTTTCGGCGCCGCGGCGCGGGCCGGGTTCGACGCGGTCGAATTGCAGTTTCCGTACGATCACGCGCCCTCGGCCGTGAAGGCCGAGTTGGAGCGCCACCATCTGACGGTGCTGGGCCTCAACACCGCGCATGGCCGGCCGGGCGAGTTCGGCCTCGGCGCGGTGCCGGGCCGCGAGAAGGATTTCGCCGTCCTGTTCAAGCAGGCGCTGGATTACATCGTGGCGATCGGCGGCAGCGCGGTGCATTGCCTCGCCGGGATCGTGCCGCCCGAACAGCATCCCGCCGCCGAGGCGACATTCCTGGCCAATCTGACGCGCGCTGCGGACGCTGCCGACAAAGCCGGCATCACGATCCTGATCGAGCCGATCAATCCGCGCGACCGGCCGGACTATTTCCTGAACCGGGTGCGCCACGCCGCCGAGATTATCGGCAAGATCGGCGCGCCGAATATTCGCATCCAGTTCGATTTCTATCACGCGCAGATCGTGCGCGGCGACTTGATGGTGCGGTTCGAAAAGAACCTGCCGGTGATCGGCCATGTGCAGGTCGCGTCGGTGCCGAATCGCCACGAGCCGGACGAGGGCGAGGTGAACTATCCGGCGATCCTGGCGATGATCGACCGGCTTGGCTATGACGGCTGGGTTGGGTGCGAGTACCGGCCGCGCGGCCGCACTGAGGACGGGCTCGGCTGGGCGTTGCCCTATGGCGTGGTGCCGCGCGATGATGCCTGAAGTGCCCGGCTTCGGTTACTCGAAGGACGATGTTGAAGATCTGCTGCAGTGCCGCCGTTTCCTGGCGGCCGTTTCTCTTTATGGGCAGGATCGATTGACTCTGGGGCAGGCGCATATCCTCTCGTTTCCGCCGCCGCACTATGCGCCTGAACGATATCTATTCAATCACATCGGCTACGAGCGGATCATGCATGAAGTCGCCCGGCGCATTGCGACCGGAACGATGGCCTTGCCGGAAGATATTTCGAGAGACGTCGACATGGTTATGTCAGATGCCGAGTCGCTTGGCCGGCGTATGGACAATATTAGTACGCACAAGTTTTCTGAATTTGAGGCCATGCCGGTTGCGGTGAATCCGCTCACCGTGCGGCGAGAAAAATTCACCGAAGAGGACATTGAGGAATTCATCAAGGATTCCCGGTTTCTGGCATGCGTCGACGCGTATCGAAATAGCATCGTCGCGCTTCGTACGGTGATGATCAGGGTTTTCGGGGACGCGTCTTATGCGCCCCGCCTTTTGTCCATCGAAGCGTTTTTCGCACTAACCAAAGAAGTCATCGCGCGCATCGAGGACGGCCGGATCGTATTGCCGGGGTCGATCAGAACGGACCATCCGTTTGCCTATATTCCGTCCCCGGACGATCAGGATGCCCGTTTCACCTGACTGGCGGATTTCCGATGGTTCAGGGGCTTAGAGCGCCAAAATGGATTGAAATCCCGGCCAAATCGCCGGTTTTTCGGCCTTGCGCCGCTTCCCGGCATGGTTAACCATGGCTGAATGTGGGGACGTTCAAAGCGTACCGGTTCCGCGGCCAAGCCGGCTTCGGCCAAATCGGAAATCCTGGAAGAGCCGGGCCGCGCGCCGCGGCTTAAGGAGGCGATGCGGTCGGCGCGGCTGGAGAACGCCGAGCGCTCCAGCGTCGTGGTCGATCTGCGCGACGCCGAACTGACGCGGCTGGAGATTCTCAGCGAAGCGCTCGATCCGTTGTTCGCCGACATCCCGGCCGAGATCGAACTGTTCGACCGCGCCATCAGCAAGGGCGATACGCCGCGGCTGTGGATCGATGCCGTCGCGCACGTCATGATGGGACGCGATACCCGCGTGTACCGTTTTTTGCTGGATACCCGTTACGGTCGCAAAATCCTCGCCGAATCTTCGGATGCTAACGAGATCGTCGACGCGGTGACGCGCTATGTGGCGCGCCGCATGATCGAGCGCGAACGGGCGCTGGCCGATGCGCCGATGCCCGGCAGTATCGAAGGTCCCGCCCGCCGCAGCGGCTGGCGCACGTTCCGCCGCGTGCTGTGGTGGACGGTCGGGATATTCGCCGCGCTGTATATCGCGGTTTGGTATCTGGCGAATTATTAAATCCATTGGCTGACGGTCGGTCTGACCTTCGACTTTTGCCATCCCACGTCGGGTGATATCGTCGAATGGGACAGGGGGTACCATGCAGGTCTGGCTAAGATTGAGCTTCCGCTGCGCCGTCTTGTTGGTCGCGATGGCGGCTTGCTCGGCTGCCCATGCCGAAAAGCGCGTCGCTCTGGTTATCGGCAATGGCGCCTATACCAACGCCTCTCGTCTTCCTAATCCTCCGAACGATGCGCGAGATGTGAGCGCGGCGCTGACCCGTGTCGGGTTTGAGACCATCACCGGCGTCGATCTCGACAGGGCGGGAATGGAAAACGCGACCGTCCGCTTTGCCCGCGCGGCCCGGGAGGCGGATGTCGCTGTATTTTATTATAGCGGTCACGCCATGCAGTTCGCCGGGGTGAACTATCTGATGCCGATTGACGCCAAGCTGACCGACGAAGCGGATCTTCGCCGCATGGCCCGCGTGGACGAAATTCTGGCCGACTTGCAACAGGCCAGGAACCTGCGGATTCTGGTGCTGGATTCCTGCCGCGACAATCCGCTGGCCGAAGAACTCAAACGCTCGATCGGGCGCACGCGTAGCGCCGGACTGCAGCGCGGTTTGGCCAAAATCGACAGCGCCCAGGGAATGATTGTCGCCTATGCGACGCAGGCTGGGCGCACCGCCGATGACGGCACGGGTCGCAATAGTCCATACACAGCGGCCTTCCTCAAGCACATTGAGGCCTCGGAGGAAATCGGCACCGTGTTCCGCCGCGTGAGCGCCGATGTGTACAGCGCTACCGGTCGTACGCAACTGCCCGAACTGTCGCTGTCGTTGATCGGTGAATTCTATCTGCACGGTCGGGCAGGGACCGCGACGATGGGGCCGGTGGCAACGCCTGGGCCTTCGGCCGATGAAGTCACCTGGAGCTATTTAAAAGACAGCACCGACCTAGCGGCGCTGCGCCGGTTCGCGACCCAGTTTTCCACGAGCCCGCATCGGCGCGAGGCCGACGCCCGTATCGCTACGCTAGAACGCGAAGCAGGGACCGCCAAGGTCGCCGCCGTACCGCCGGCTACGCCGCCAGCCGGCGCGTCAAAACCCGCGTCTCCAGACATCGCGCAGGTGACCCGTGTTCCGACCGTCAAGGTGCTTCGCGATCAGGTCGCCGGATTATCGCCGTTCACCAAGCCGGAAGGTCCGATCGGCGCCAAGCCGGACGCGGCGGTAACACAACGCGTAATCCTGTACGAAGAAGACACGAAGGATTCAAAGGGCAAAAATTTTGTCGGCTCGGCGACGTGGCGAAGCCAAATGGTGTCCCCGGGCGCAGGCAAGCCAGCGGAATTGACGTTATCTGCCGATATCGAAATTCCGGAGCGGCAGCTCAAAATAGTCGCCAAATTCAGCCGTAACAATGACGCGGCATTGCCGGCAAGCCATCTGGTCGAAATACAGTTCAAGCTGCCTAACGATTTCGCCGGCGGCGCGATCACCAACGTGCCCGGTATTCTGATGAAAGCGAATGGTGACCAGCGCGGCACGCCCCTGGCTGGTCTATCGGTCAAAGTGACGGATAACTTCTTTCTGATCGGCTTGTCGTCGAATGCAACCGACATTCAGCGCAACGTCGAACTCCTGAAGGATCGTCCAACGATCGATGTTCCAATTGTGTACGGCAATGGCAACCGTGCGATCTTGACGATCGAGAAGGGCGCAACGGGTGAGCGCGCATTCGCAGAGGCGTTCAAGAACAAGGGTCTGTGACGAGAGTTGCGGCGTCAGCCGAGCAAAGTCTGCCGCCGCTGTTCGACGATATTGCCCGCCGCATCGATGCCGCGCGAAATCATCTCGCAGCGCCAGGCGCCGGATGCGCCATCGATCCGATACAGATTATAGGCGGCGGGCGCGTGCCGGCCGCCATAGGTCACCGACGCCGACGGAACGCCGATCGCCGGGACGCGCGCGCCATCCGGGCCGGCCAGCCATTCCAGCGCATGCTCATGGTCGTGGCCGCGCAGGATGAGTTCGGCGCCATGGCGGGCGATGATGTCGCGAAACTCCGCCGCATCGGTCAGCCGCTTGTGCGGGCTTTTGTGTGGCAGTGTCGGCGGATGATGAATCAGCACCACGCGGAACGCGCCTTCCTGGCGCAGCGCCGCCAGCACGTTGGCGAGCTTCGCGCGTTGCGCGTCGCCGAGCCAACCGGTCGCCATGAACGGCGCGGTCGGCGCCCCGGTCGATGTGCCGATCAGCGCGAGGTTTCCGCGCCGCCGCACGAACGGAAAGCCGGGTTCGCTGTCGTCGCCGCGCATGAACGGGCCCCAATGGCGGGCCGCCAGCACTTCCGCGCCGCGCACATAGATGTCGTGATTGCCGAGCACCAGCGTGACGTCGGAGGGCGTGCCGAGCCGGTCGAGAAAGGCGCGGGCCGGGCCGAACTCGGCCGCCAGCGCAATGTTGACGAGGTCGCCCGTCACCGCGATGTGATCGGTGGTTTGCGCTTTCAGATCGGCGACCAGCGTGGCCAGCACTTCCGGCCGATGCAGCGCTTTTCGCGAGCGGTGCCAGTTGAAGAAGCCGAGTGCGCGCTTGCCGATGAGTTCCGGCAGGGGCGGCGTCGGCATCGGTCCGAGATGCGGGTCGGACAGATGCGCGAGGGTGAAGTTCGCCATTTAGTTCCGATCAGAAGTCGGCGAGCGCAGCAATAAGCGCTCTCAATCAGGCGTTGCCGATCAGAATGCCGGCGAGGAACACCAGCGCGCCGCCGACCATCACCTGGAACGCGGCGTTGAGGAACGGCGTGTCCATGTAACGGTAGCGGATATACGAGATCACGGTGAGTTCGACCACCACCACCGCGACGGCCACGATGGTCGCGATGGCGAAATTCGGAATGAGGTAGGGCAGGGTGTGGCCGAGGCCGCCGATCGCCGTCATCACGCCGGACACCGTGCCGCGCAGCCAGGGCGTGCCGCGCCCGGTCAGCGAGCCATCGTCGGACAGCGCCTCCGCAAAGCCCATCGAGATGCCGGCACCGATCGAAGCGGCGAGCCCGACCAGGAACGTCGACCAGGTCGAGTGCGTGGCGAACGCTGCCGCGAACAGCGGCGCCAGGGTCGATACCGAACCGTCCATCAGGCCGACCAGTCCCGGCTGCACATATTGCAGCAGGAACATGCGGCGCGAGGTTTCGTCTTCCTTGGCGCGGGCATCCTGGGTCAGCAGGCGGGCGCCAAGTTTTTGCGCGAGGCTTTCGTGCACAGCCTCGGCCTCGGCGAGCCACACCAGCAATTCGCGGATCGAGGCGTCGCGCGTGGTTTCGGCGGCCTTGCGGTAGAACCGCTCGGATTCGAACTCCATGTTCTCGGCATATTTGCGCACATCGTCGAGGCCAAGCGGGCGCATCAGCCAGAGCGGCTTGTGCTTGATGAAGCCCCGCACGTCCTGGCGGCGGATCAGCGGCAGGTACTCGCCGAATTTCGACCGGTACAGGTCAAACAGCAGGGTGCGGTGGTGGGCTTCTTCGTCGGCCATCTCCTCGAACACCTGCGCGGAGGTGGGGAATGCTTCGCGCAGGCCGTCGGCGAAGCCGCGATAGATCCGGCTGTCCTCGTCCTCGCTGCTGATGGCCAGCGCCAGGATCTCGGACTCCGACAGGTCGGCGAAACGTTTCACGGCGGGCTCCGTTCGACGGTTTAGTTTAGAATACTTCTAATGAACTAACCGGCTTTTGACAAGCCCGTGTCAGCCGGGCAGGTCATGCCGGCATGCGAGAGAGCCCGGCACCTCCGATGGCGTCATGTCAAAAAATGTTGCACCGGCTGCGGCGTGCCGCCGAACCGCTGATCCGGCGCGGCATGCATTTTTACTGGCGGTTCGCGCGCGGCATGACGCTCGGCGTGCGCGGCCTGGTGCTCGACGGCGACGGCCGCGTGTTCTTGGTCAAGCATTCCTATGTCGACGGCTGGCATCTGCCGGGCGGCGGCGTCGAGACCGGCGAGACGTTCATGCAGGCGCTGACCCGCGAACTGTATGAGGAAGGCCATATCGAGCTGACCACGCCGCCGGCGCTGCATGGCGTCTATTTCAACGCCCATGCGTCGCGCCGCGATCACGTCGCGCTCTATGTGGTGCGGGGCTTTCGGCAGGCCAGCGTGCCGGCGCCTAACCACGAGATCATCGATACCGGGTTCTTCGCGCCGGACGCCTTGCCGCCCGACACCACGCGCGGCACAAGAGCGCGGATCGACGAAGTGTTGCGCGGCGTGCCGGCGGGCGAACGGTGGTGAGTCCGGAGGTTGGGTTAGCGCCCCCGTGCGCATCGGTTATGGGTTTGGCTTAACTCCGCGCGTAATCCAACGTTCGACCGAGATGTTGGGTTACGCGCGGATCAACCCTTGCGATTTCATCCGATAGATCTTGGCCGCGCTAACCCAACCTACGAGTCGGCGGCCGACAGCGGCTTGTTACGCCGCCGCCTTCTTGCGGTTGGCCTCGAGGCGGGCGTCGACCAGGGCCACCTGGGCGTCGATCGCCGGATGGCTCATGCCCTTCTGCTTGGCGATGAGCTGCACCAGCTTGTCGGCGCGTTCGATGTTCGGCGCGCCGTTCTGCAGCGCGCGGGCGGCCGAGGCCGGACGCGACAGGCTCTGCGCCGCGGCGGCGTATTTCTCGAACGGCACCAGATCGCTCGGCGAGGCGCCGAGCTTGACGCACAGGTCGAACACGAAATTATACACTGACTTCGACTCTTCGATGTCGGTGTGCACGGCTTCCTGCGCGGTCCGCATGCCGTCCTTGGTGATGGTGCGATAATTGCCGGCGAGCAGCATTGACCATTTGGCGAGCGGCACGAAGATCGAATCGTGCAGCTTGAGCTTCACCGGCAGTTCGATCTTGCCTTCCGGCGTGTCGAAGCGGATCGCCTCGATGTCGGCCTGCAGCTTGCGAATGATTTCGTTGTGCTTCTCGTCGTCGAACTTCGCGACCTTGAAGTTGGTCGGCAGCGTGACCTGCAGCACATTGACCTTTTCTTCCGGCGGGCGGATCGCCTGCGGGTCCGGGCTGCACAACGTCAAGGTGGCCGGATCGAAGCTGTCCCACACCGTCGGATCGGTATAGGCCGGCTTGAGCGCCTCATAGTCGAGGCCCGGGATGCGCTTCACATACGGCAGCGGCGGCATGTTCATGATCGACATGCAGGGCACCCGCGATTTCGCGACCGCATCGAGCAGTTCGCGCACGCCCGGCGAGCGGTATTGCGGCTCCTGCATGGCGAGGCCGATCAGGTCAAAGTCCTTCGGGTTCACGTCGCCCGTGCCGGCGGCCTTCACCTTGCCGGGCAGCTTGCGCGAGTCGATCTCGACCGGGTCCTTGCGGCCCTTGACCGGCAGGCGGACGCGAAAGCCTTCGGCGTTGATCAGGTCGGCCTCGGCCGGCAGGCACACCAGCGTGACGTTGTGTCCGCCGAACATCATCTTGGAGGCCAGAAGCGAGCCATAGGACGCGCCCATGATCAGGATGTTGTAGTTCGTTGCCATGGCGCTGCTCCGTGTCATGCGTTTAAGGGAAGAAAGGAGAGGGTTACAGCACGGGCAATAGCCCGGCGATGTGAATGCGAGGGCCAACCCTATTGAGGTCGCTCGCCGGATGCAATGCAGACGCGAACCTGTCGATTGGTTCGCTGTAATGGTTCGCTGTGAGCGTTGCGAAAGTTCACAATTTGAAAATTCAGGCGCGCTTGGCGGGGGCCGCCAATTGCACGAGTTGTGCCCGCACCGATTCGAGAATCTCCATTGAGAGTTCGGGCGCGGACCGCGCCGTCGCGCGCGCCAGCGTCATGCCGCCGACCATCGCCGACAACATCAGTATTCCCTGTGCGCGCGGCGTGCCGGCCGGGAGACGTTCCATCAGGCCGTCGATGAAGCGTTCGACACCCTGGGCGCTGCGGCGTTGCACGTCTTCGCCCTGGCGCGCGAGGTCGGACGCATTGGCGGCCATCGGGCAGCCATCGCCCGGAAGGTCGCGGTGCCGCTCCGACAGGTAATTGTCGAGATAGGCCGACAGATCTTGCGTCGTCGCGGCCTCGCCGCCCGGCAGCCGCGCCAGGCTGTTGGCAAAGTTCTGGCCGCAGGCCTCGGCGGCCAATGCGTCCTTAGACGCGAAGTGCCCGTAGAAGCCGCCATGGGTCAGCCCGGCGGCCTTGGTGATCTCGGCAACGCCGACTCCGTCGAAGCCCCGTTCGCGAAACAGCCGCCCGGCTGCCTGGACGATCGCGTTGCGATGCTCGGCCGCCTTTTCCTTTGTGACTTTCACCCATGCCTCCCAGCGCCTAACGAGGAGGCGCTTGACAATAAACATTATGTTCGTCATGAATATCAATCATGACGAACATAATGATAGGCAGCGCCGACCGATAATACAAGCTTGTCATTGGGTTAGGTTCCATCGACAGGGCCGCCGGCGTCTTGCGCAAAGGATCGGGCACACATCATGGCATCCGGGATTTCCGCGCGCATCGCCGCCAGTCTGGCCCGGCGCGACATTCATTACGGCTGGGTGGTCGCGGCCGTCACGTTCCTGACCATGCTGGTAACGGCTGGCGCGGTCGGCGCACCCGGTGTGCTGATCCTGCCGCTGCAACAGGAATTCGGCTGGCAGACCGCCGAGATTTCATCCGCGCTGGCGATCCGGCTGCTGCTGTTCGGCATCATGGGACCGTTCGCGGCGGCGCTGATGAACCGCTATGGCGTGCGCCGCATCGCGATGACCGCGCTGACGCTGATCGCCTCCGGCCTGTTGCTGTCATTGGCGATGACGAAGGTGTGGCATCTCATTTTGCTATGGGGCTTCGTGGTCGGGTTCGGCACCGGGCTGACCGCGCTGGTGCTCGGCGCCACGGTCGCCACGCGCTGGTTTAACGAGCGGCGCGGCCTTGTCGTCGGACTGCTGACCGCGAGTTCGGCGACCGGGCAACTGGTGTTCCTGCCGCTGCTCGCGAGCCTGACCGATCATTTCGGCTGGCGCATGTCGCTGGCGGTGGTCTGCGCGCTGATCGTCGTCGCCGTGCTGGCCGTCCTCGCATTGATGCGCGACCGGCCGTCCGATGTCGGTCTCGCGCCCTATGGGGCCGATCTCAATGAAGCCACGGCTGCGCCAGCCGCGCCGACGACCGCAACGGCAGCGATCTTCTGGGCGCCGATCCTGGCGCTGCGCGATGCAGCGCGCACGCGGGTGTTCTGGGTGCTGTTCGGCACTTTCTTCATCTGCGGCGCCAGTACCAATGGGTTGATCCAGACCCATTTCATTCCACTCTGCGCCGACTTCGCGCTGCCGGCGGTCGGCGCCGCCAGCGTGCTCGCTTTGATGGGGGTGTTCGATTTCGTCGGCACCGTCGCGTCGGGCTGGCTGTCGGACCGCTACGATAATCGCTGGCTGCTGTTCTGGTATTACGGCTTGCGCGGGCTGTCGCTGCTCTATCTGCCGTTCACCGATTTTACATTTTACGGCCTGTCGGTGTTCGCGATGTTCTATGGGCTCGACTGGATCGCGACCGTGCCGCCGACCGTCAAGCTGGCAGCCGCGACGTTCGGCCGCGAGCGCGCCGGCATGGTGTTCGGCTGGATCTTCGCCGGGCATCAGCTTGGCGCCGCCAGCGCGGCTTTCGGCGCTGGCCTGTCGCGTACCGTGCTGTCGAGCTACCTGCCGGCATTCTTCGTTGCCGGTGCATTGTGCCTGATCGCGGCGGCGCTGGTGCTGACGCTCGACAAGCGCGAGCGTCAGCCGGCAAAAGCGCCGGTCGCGGTGGCGGCGTAAGGTGATGCGGGATCGTCAGTTCCAGAACCAACCGCGTCTAACCGCCGCCGCTGAGGCATCGGAAGATTTGGCCTCGGCGTTGCGCGTCTTCTTCAGGTAACGCGCGAGGCGCCAATCGCGATAGCTCCAGGTGCGCCAGTCGAGCATCGTGGCTTCATGTATGACAGCAATCTGGGAACGGCGCACTTGCATGCAGGACGCCGTGTTTGCCGGAGGCTGATTTCGGATGTAGCAGGGCACTAATAGCGGAGAGGTGCTCTGGGATATAAGTCGGTCAATCGCGGGAATTGCTTGTGGTCCCAGACTCAATAGATATTGCACGTCTAGCTTCACGCCTTGGCCCGACACCTCGCGGCTATGCGCGACGTTGTAGTCGGCGATGAGCTTCGGAAAACTGACATAGCCGCACAGATACAGCGTGAGCGACAGCGCGCCGAGATTCATGCCGATCAGCCAGCCGTTGGATCGTCGCAGCACCATCCGGGCCACGATCAGGATCAGCCCTAATGCGACGAGACCCATCCAGACAAAGGCGGCGATGCGCCAATAGGTCAGCGAATAGATCTCCACATAGAGATCGAGACGCAGGATCGACGACACCACCAGCATCACGTTCTGCACGGTGAACAAGAACACGAGGTTGCGAATGAGCGGCGAGCGCTCGGCGTCGCTGGATGGCCGCGTCGCCACGATAACGAACGCGGCGGCCAAAAGGGCCGTAACGATCAGCGGATAGGCGCCGCGATGCGCGTAGCTGGCGTAACTCATGCCGTCGGGCAGCGCGATGCCGCCCCACAGATAAGCGATGTCGAGCGTGGTCTGAAACGCGAACAACAGGTTGAACAGGATCAGCGAACGCAGGACCGCGGCCCTGCCGAACAGCTCGGTCGGAAGCGTCGGTAAAAACTCTTGAGGTGTCGGCCCCTGGAATTCCGCCTCCACAGCGCTGCGCAGTTTGCTGCGGACGCGCAGGAAGACAAACGGCCAGACGATCGAAGTCACCATCGCCCACAAGAGCATCCGGCTCAGGCTGAGATGACGGAACAACGACTTCCAATCGAACACCGTCAACCAGCCTTCGATCAGCGGATTGGCGGATGCGAACAGCATCAGGAATATCGAGCCAAGGGCGAGCGGAACGATCCATGTGGTCCAGGCAATGCCTCCAATGCGCGACGGGCCTTTCGGCCGGCTCCGGTGGAGTTGTTGAAGGTCGACGACGGCCCGCCAGGAGCCATCGATCAGCAGAATGACCGCGTCGATGATCCGGTCGCGCAACGCGGCGCCGGCCTCGCCCGCGACGGTGACGGCGAAATACGCGGTGGCGAGCGCGCCGAAGAGAATCGCAAGCGGGCTTGGCTCGATGAAAATCGGAATGACGGCGAGGACTAAGACGGCCGCCGCGCCCAAAACTTTGCTTCTGCTCGCGTGCGTCTTGTTCGCGACCGCGGCCCCAATGGCCAGCGCCAGCAGGAACAGCGCCGCCGACAGGCCGATGGCGTGGCCGTAGAACAGCCAGTCGGCCAGCGCCACGAGCGCAATCGCGAGGCTGTGCGGAGGAAGGGTTCGAGGCGGGCTGTCGGGCGCGGAAACCGGTTCGGCCAACGGTCCAATTTGTTCGGCTGCGGCTTCAGTCATGACTCGAGCGCTCCGCGCGGCGGACCGGCGTCAGGCTTCGCCGGAACTGCAATACGCGTGCGGAGGGCCGTTCAGGCGTCGGGCACAGCCACCAGCCATCGTCGCGCAGCCGTTGCGGCAGGCGTATCCGTGCGATGACGGGTAGGGTATTCGCCTGCGGCTTGCTCGACGATTGCCAAGCTTGTGTCGGATCTATCTTGCTCATGGTGTCGCTCCCAAGTGGTGCTTCCTGTTTGGCGGACAGCACGTGAGAGCGTGAGCGTGATGATCAGGATTGTTCGGCCGGAGCGCGTCGCAATGCGCCACCCGGCTGGCGGCCGGGTGCTGACTTGTGCGGCGTTGTACGGTGGCCCCTGAGCGGGACTAAGCCGCCGCTTCGCTGGCAAACTTCGCACGGTCGTGCGGCGCCGTGAAGTCGAGCGTCGGTCCGATCGGCACGATGCCGGTCGGGTTCACCTGAAGCTGCGCGCCGTAATAGTGCTTCTTGATGTGCTCGAGGCTGACCGTGTCGGACACGCCCGGCACTTGATACAGCTCGCGCAGATAGTTCGACAGGTTCGGATAATCCGCGATGCGCCGTATGTTGCATTTGAAATGCGAGAAATACACCGCGTCAAATCGCAACAGCGTCACGAACAGCCGCCAGTCGGCCTCAGTGATCCGGCTGCCGGCGAGATAACGCTGCCGCGACAGTCGCGCCTCCGTCTCGTCGAGCGTCTTGAACAATGCGCGCGCGGCTTCTTCGTAGGCGTCCTGCGTGGTCGCGAAGCCGGCCCGGTAGACGCCGTTATTGACGGTCTCGTAGATCGGCTTGTTCACGCGGTCGATTTCTTCGCGCAGCGCCGCCGGATAATAGTCGGCGGTGTCGCCGGTCAGCGCATTGAATGCGCTGTTGAACATCCGGATGACCTCGGACGATTCATTGTTGACGATGGTTTGGCGCTGCTTGTCCCACAGCACCGGCACGGTGACGCGTCCGGTGAACTTCGGATCGGCCAGCAGATAGATTTCGGCCAGCGTGTTCTTGTGGTTCGCACCGTCAGGCACCATGCCCGGATAGGGCGAGAACTCCCAGCCGCGCTTCACATTAATGGGCGCCACGACCGACACCGAAATGATGTCTTCCAGCTTCTTCAATTTGCGGAAGATCAAGGTGCGGTGCGCCCACGGGCAGGCCAGCGACACATAAAGATGATAGCGCCCGGCCTCGGCCTTGAACCCGCCATCGCCGCTCGGGCCGGCGCCGCCGTCCGGCGTCACCCAATGGCGGAACTTGGTCGGCTGGCGCAGGAAGCGCCCGTCCTTGCTTTCCGGCGCGGGAGGCTGATCCCGCCAAATGCCATCGACCAGCAATCCCATGGTACTCTCCGTGATCTGTCAGGCGCTATCTAGGGGTTCGCAGCGGCCAGCGCATCCCCCCGCTTAGGTTTCGTCGGCATTGGTGATGAGCCGCGCGCCGCGCTGCCAAGTGACGTAATTCCACAGCCAGCTGAAGGCGACGACAAAACGGTTGCGCACGCCGATCAGAAAATAGACGTGCGCGAGGCACCAGAACAGCCAGCCGATAAAGCCGCGTATGCGTATCCGGCCGAACGACACCACGGCGGCCTTGCGGCCGACGGTGGCGAGTTCGCCATAGTGTCGATAGGCGAAGGCGGCGGTCGGTGATTGGCCGGCGATGCGGGCCGCGATCAATTTGCCGACATAGCGGCCCATCTGCTTGGCGGCCGGCGCGATGCCGGGCACCGGCTGGCCGTCGCTGGTCTGCACCGACGCGACGTCGCCGATGACGAAGATCTCGGGCCGGCCCGGCAGCGACAGATCGCGGTTCACCTTGACCCGGCCGGCGCGGTCGCGCTCGGCCTGCGTCCAGTCCGCGACTGGCGTGGCCTCGACGCCGGCCGCCCATACCAAAGTGGCGGCATCGATCCGTCCCTTGTCGGTGCCGACGCCGTGCGCGTCGCAGCCTTGCACCATGGTGGCGGTCTGCACATCGACGCCCATGCGCTCCAGCGCGCTCTGCGCGTAGGCCGACAGCGATTCCGGAAAGGCCGGCAGCACGCGGGGGCCGCCCTCGACCATGACGATGCGGGCGGTGCGCGGATCGATGCGGCGGAATTCGCCGGCCAGCGCATGCCGGGCCAGCTCGGCGACGGCGCCCGCCATTTCGACGCCGGTAGGACCGCCGCCGACAATGACGAAGGTCAGGAGACGCTTCCGCTCGGCGTCGTCTTCGGCGAGTTCGGCGTGCTCGAACGCCAGCAGCAGCCGGCGGCGCAGCGTCGTCGCGTCCTCGATACTTTTGAGGCCCGGTGCGACGGTCGCCCAATCGTCATGGCCGAAATAGGAATGCGTCACGCCGGTCGCGACAATCAAATGGTCGTACGGATAGCTCGACGGACCGGCCAGCACGCGGCGCCCCACGACATCGATGCCGGTCACGTCGGCCATCAGCACCCGCGCGTTGGCTTGGCGGGCCGCGATGGCCCGGATCGGCCAGGCGATCTCGGCAGGCGACAGCGCGGCGGTCGCGACCTGATAGAGCAGCGGCTGGAAGCAATGATGGTTGCGCCGGTCGAGCAGGGTGATGTCGGCCCTGGATTTGGCCAGTGCCTTCATGGCCTCCAGCCCGGCGAAACCGCCGCCGATGATGACTACGCGGGGCAGGCTGGAGGAGAGCATGCGGGATTCCGGACTTTCGAATCGACCGGTAACCGGACGGGTACCGGAAGAAGATTAGCATGCCCGGGCGGCCACAGCCGCGCGGCGCGCCGTGGGCTGCCCATCGGCCGGGGTATGGATCGCCGGCCGGCCTTGGGCGCGGGCGCATGACATTTGTCCGCCCAGGTGCTAGAGCGCGTCCAGCAAAAGTGGATACCGGTTTTGCGTCCGGACGCGCTCTAACACTATAGAAAGACGCGTTTTCTTCACGCGAAGTGGCTTCCACTTTGCTTGAAAACGCTGAGTGCGGCCTGCCGGGTTGAGAAATTGGGCGATGAGCGATCTTTCCCTGACCATTCTGCCGGAAACGGCCGACGACGCCGCCGCGATCGAGCGCCTGCATGAGCGCACCTTCGGGCCTGGCCGCTATGTGCTGACCGCGTACCGGCTGCGCGAGGGCCGCGGCCACCGGCCGGACCTGTCGTTCACGGCGCGGGTCGGCACCCTGCTGATCGGCTCGACCCGGCTGACCCCGGTCTGTGTCGGCGACGTGAAGGCGCTGATGCTCGGGCCGCTGACCGTCGAGCCGCCGTTCCGCGAGCGCGGCGTCGGCAAGGCGCTGATCGAACGGGCGCTGGCGGAGGCCAAGAAGCGCGGCCATCGGCTGGTGCTGCTGGTCGGCGACGAGCCGTATTACGGCCGCTTCGGTTTTAAGCCTATCCCGCGCCGGCAGGTCATGATGCCGGGACCGGTCAATCCGGCACGGCTGCTGGTGCTGGAGCTGGTCGAAGGCGCGTTCGCTGGTGTGACCGGCACCGTACGGCCTGATTGGGAACTGCCGGCCTGACCGTCGGTGGCCGCGCAACAGCAACGCAAGAAAACGGCCTGTCATCCGATTGATTTAATTAGGGATGGCCAGAATATTTTATTGCGCTGCACGCAGCGGGCTTGCCGAACTGCACGCTCCGGGGCATCTGGCAGGGACAGGCGCCGCAGCGGCGCCGCCGCCAGCGAGACAACCCATGAAAATGCTTGCCAGTCTCCTCGCCGCCGCCGTCCTGACGGCCTCGGCGACCGCCCCGGTCCAAGCCCAGCAACTCGATCTGTCCACCGTGAAGTGCAAGGAATTCCTCGCTTCCGGCAAGGACAATATCGGCTACATCCTGATGTGGCTCGAAGGCTATTACAGCGACGAGAAGGCACCGCCGGTCGTCGATTTCGACAAGATGAAGACCAATGGCGGCAAGCTCGGCGAGTACTGCGCCAAGAACGCCGACCACAGCCTGATCACGGCCGCCGACGCGGTGCTGGTGAAGTAGTCAGGTCGGCCATCAAGGCCAACGGTCTTTGACGTCATGCCAGCGACCAGCGCGGCATGACGTCATATGTCTAGCTATGTTTAGAACGTCTGCTGTTCGTCGCCGCATTCCTTGCAGGTGTATTTGACGCGGGCGACGCCTTGCGGCGCCGACACCCGATTGGGCGCGCCGCATTTTCGGCACTTGGCCTCGATGCGCGTGTTGCCCTGTTTGACCACGATGGCCTTGCGCTCCATCGCTTCGCGGACAAGACGCTCGGTCTCTTCGCGCATCGCCTTCTTGTCCATCATCTTCCTCTGAATAAGCAATGGCCGTCAGGGCACGCCAAATATATCGTTCGAGATAGCGTTCGAATGTTGGCCAGCAGTGCAGTCTTCCGTCAGGATATACGCCATCGCCCTTCGGGCAGCCAGATCGGCGTCCAGAGAGTCTGCTCCATCACCATGGCGGTATCAAGAAGTAGCAATATATGCTACTTTGAGCTTAGGAGGTCCATCATGGCAAACATCGAAAAAATCAGCGTTGCGCTGACCGGAGAGCAGGTCGCGGCCCTGAAGGCCGCGGTGGAAACCGGCGAATACGCGACGACCAGCGAGATCGTCCGTGAAGCTCTGCGGGACTGGCAGTTGAAGCGCGAACTGCGGCGGGAAGATATTCTGCACCTGCGCCAATTGTGGGATGATGGCATGGCCAGCGGCCCCGCCGGTAAGTCGGACATGAAGGCGCTCCGCAATGACGCCCGCCAGCGGCTCGAAGGCACCAAAAAAAGCGCGCGTTGATGCCGGCTGAACTGCGTTGGACCTTCCAGAACGATATCGAGCCACCCTTGGGCACGAAATTCTACGGCCGATTCTTAGTTCGCGCCGAAATGCGTAAAGAGGCTGTTAGCTGACGTGGGTTCAAAAACCCAATTCGCCGCAAAGCACTCGAAAGTCTCGTCTCGAAAATAGAACAAGAAATGGCGAGATGCTTCTGGCGCCTCATGGGTGATCCAGTCATCCGGATCATCCCGGTGCGGGGCCGTTCCAGTCAGCTCATAGAACTCGCCCCATGCCGGAGCGGACTTGCTGTATCGGCACTGTCCACGATACCAGCCTTCGTCATTGATCGCGCTAAAACGATGCTGAGAGCAGTCGACGAAGCGCAAGACCCCCAGATCCCAGACAGCAAATCTCGGAAATTGAAATGCGTTAAGTGAAAAACTCAGAAGGAGATCAGAGCCCGATAGCACACCGGAGGGTTCCGGCGCGTTGGGGTCCGCGTTCCATCCCTCATTGAGCTTATGAAATACCAGCTTGGTCGACATGAAATCCGATGGGAAGGCGGGTGATAGCCAGGCACCGATCGTTAGATTTTCTCCGCTACCGCCCCTCGCGTAGCCACGTCATCGCCAGCGAGCCGACCAGCAGCAGCAGGCCGAGAATGCCGGCGAATACCGGCAGCACGCCGATGCCGCGCACCACGCTGGCGTCGCGCATGCGAAGACCGAGCCATTCGTCGCCCTTATAGGTGTCGCCGGACCGTACCGCGACCACGCGCGGCATCTTCAATCCGTCGCCATCGTCGAGCCGCCGCGCATCGCCGCCGGTCGCGCTGGCCAGTGAGGCCAACACGGCCGTGGTCGACGTGACCTCGGCGAATTCGCGCGGATTGGCCGGCCCGACATTGACCAATGTCGAGAGCGTGCCGTCGGTGGCACGCCACAGGCCGAGTTCGTTGGCCGGCACGCTGGACGCCCAGGCGCCGGGTTCGCCGGCCTGCAATGTGAGACTGCGGGCCTTGCCGGACGGCGAGGTGAGGGTGACGGGCGCCACCGTGTCGCTCATGGTCTGGCGCCGCACTTCGAGGTCGCGACCGTGTACGATCAGTCGCAGCGCTTCTTCTTCGAGGTCCGGCTGTTTCATCAGCCAGTGCGAGAGTTTCCGCAGCAGGTCGACATGCGGCCCGCCGCCTTCGTAGCCGCGCGCCCACAGCCAGATATGATCGGACAACAGCAGCGCGACGCGACCTTCGCCGGGACGTGCCAGCACCAGCAGCGGCTTGCCGGTCTCGTCCTGCATCACGCTGGTGCCGCTTGCATTACGGGTATCGACCACCCGGAACCAGCGGCTCCAGTTCGGTGGATCGCTCTGCGCGCCGTCGAGGCCGCGCGTCACCGGATGGCGCTTGCCGAGATCCGACAGCCGCGCATGGAAGGCGCGCTCGGTGACCTGGCCGCTCGGCTCGGCCGGCAGGATGACGTCGAGCGGCGTACGCCACAGGCTGGTCGCCGAGGCGTAGTCGGGACCGGCCGCGACCAGCACGGCGCCGCCGTCGCGTACATAGCGCGAGATGTTGTCGAAATAGACGCCCGGCAGCACGCCCTGGCGCGCGTACCGATCGAAGATGATCAGTTGAAATTCGTTGATCTTCTGCTGAAACAACTCGCGGGTCGGAAACGCGATCAGCGACAATTCGTTGATCGGCGTGCCGTCCTGCTTTTCCGGCGGACGCAAAATGGTGAAGTGCACCAGATCGACCGACGCGTCGGATTTTAGAAGATTGCGCCAGGTGCGCTCGCCGGCATGCGGCTCGCCCGACACCAGCAGCACACGCAGCTTGTCGCGTACGCCGTCGATGACGACGACCGCGCGGTTGTTGACCTGGGTCAGTTCGCCATCGAGCGGCGCTGCCTCGATCTCGACGATGTTCTGTCCGGCATGCGGGATCTGGATGCTGACATTGACGTTCTGTCCGACCACGACATTGCGGGTCTCCAGCAGTTCGCCGTCGCGCCGGATCGTCACTTGCGCGGAGCCGGCACGCACGCCTTCGTCCTCGACCTTGAAGCCGACGGTCTGCGACTGGCCGACAATACCGAATCGCGGCGCGGCGGTGAGGGCGACGCGGCGGTCGCGCTCGTCCTTCCGGCCGGTGATCAAAGCGTGTAACGGCGCCGCGAAGCCGAGCGAGCCGGTATCGGCCGGCACGTCATGCACCCGGCCGTCGGTGATCATGATGGCGCCGGCGACGCGATCCGGCGGCACGTCGGCCAGCGCGGCGTTCAGCGCGGAGAACAGTTTGGTGCCGTCGGTCTCACCATCGGCTTCGCCGGCCTCGACGAAGCGGACCTCCAGGCCCTGCACGCGACCGAGCCGCTCGGCGAGCGCGGCCCGTGCCGCTTCGGTCTGCTGCGCGCGGTCGCCGAAGCCCTGGCTCGGGCTCTTGTCGACCACGACCACGGCGACCGAGGTCAGAGGTTCGCGGTCCTCGCGGGTGAACGACGGATTGGCCAGCGCCAACACCAGCAGGAACAGGGCGCCGGCCCGCATCGCGGCGCCGCGGCTGTGCGCCACCAGAAGCAGCACCGTCACGGCGACGGCCAGCGCCAAGGCGGCCCACACTATGTAGACCGGCACCAGCGGCGAGAACGCGACACCGAGGTTCAAATCGAACTCCTCATCGAAACCTCCTCATGGTTCGAGACGCGTTGTTGCACAACGCTCCTCACCATGAGGCCATCCTTAGTCCCTCATCCTGAGGAGCCCGCGCAGCGGGCGTCTCGAAGGATGAAGGCCGTTACTGTCCGAGCCGCTCCAGCAGCGCCGGCACATGCACCTGATCGGCCTTGTAGTTGCCGGTCAGCGTGTACATCACGATGTTGACGCCGGCCCGGAACGCCATTTCGCGCTGGCGCGGTTCGCCCGGCACCATCGGCAGCGTCGGCTGGCCGTCCGGACGGGTGGCCCAGGCGCCGGCGAAATCGTTCGACGTGATCAGGATCGACGACACGCCGTCGCCGGCGCGGGCCGGGCGGGCCGGTTCGTCCTCGTTGGGCGGCGGCGATGCCTCGACCCAGAGCTGGCCGGAGCCGAAGCGGCCCGGAAAATCCTTCATCAGGAAGAAGGTCTTGGTCAGCACATGATCGCGCGGCAGCGGCTCCAGTTCGGGAATGTCGAGCGACGACAGGATCGAGCGCAACTGCATCATGCCGGGGCTGCGGTTGGTGTCGCCGGGCAGCGCCTCGACGGCGTCGCGCGTGTCGAACAGCACGGTGCCGCCCTGTTTCATGTAGGCGTCGATGCGCTTGAGCGCGTCGGGCGAGGGCGTCGCCGCGCCGGGCACGATCGGCCAATAGATCAGCGGGAAGAACGCCAGTTCATCTTTCGAGATATCGACACCGATCGGCTCGCCGGCTTCCAGCGCGGTGCGCTGCGCCAGGAATACGGTGAGCCCACCCAGGCCGGATTTGCTGATGGCGTCGACCTCGGCATTGCCGGTCGTCACATAGGCGAGACGGGTTTCGAGCGTCGCCTGCATGGCGAATTCATCGGCATTGGCGGGCGGCGTCGCCGGCCGCGTGGGACGGGCCTGCGCGGTGCGATCCCGCAGACCGTCCATAATCTGCTGCCTCGTTTGCGCGGACGCGTCCTGGGGTGCGATCAGCAGCGCACCCGAGATTGCCAGTAACAGCGCGGCGGCGGCGGGCGCGGCACGGCGTCGGCCGGTCAATCGCGACAGGCCACCATTGAGCCAGAACACCACGAGGGCATCGATCAGCAGCAGCGCCATCGCGGCGAGCAAAATCGGCCCGCGCAGATCCTGTGGTTCAGTCACGCGATAGGCCTCCAGTCGGGCGTTGAGCGGCGAGACGTCGAGCGGCTTGAGCCGGTCGGCCGGCACGAAGGTGTTGACGGCAAGAAGTCCCTCGGGCGGCCCGTAGAAGCCGGGCGGATGGTCGGCGTCGGCGCGGCTCGCATAGGCGGTCGGCACCGGGCGCGCGGTCGGCGGCGCCGGACCGAATGCGCCGAAGCCGTCCAGCACGCGCGACGGCGGCACCACTTCGCGGGCCGGTTCATTGCCGGTTGCGGTCGTCTCATTGGTGGTCGTCGTGCCGGCCAGCGACACGACCCGCTTGAGCATTTCGACCATCGCGCCGGACAATGGCAGATCCGACCAGCGGGTGTCGGCTGTTACATGGAACAGAATGACGAGGCCCTTGCCGCGATGCTCGGCCGTGACCAGCGGCGTGCCGTCGCCGAGCGTCGCCCAGGTGCGGTCGGAAAGGTTAGCGTCCGGCTCGGCCAGCACCTGGCGCGTCACCGTGACGTCGTTCGGCACCGGCATGCCGAAGAACGGACTTTCGCGCGAGAAGCCAGCGAGCTGCTGCGGCTGATCCCAGCTCAGGCTGCCGCCGAGAATGCGTCCGCCACGGCGTAATTTGACCGGCACCAGATCGTCATTGGTGGCCGCGAGACGCGGGCCGGCGAAGCGCACCAGCACGCCGCCTTCGTCGATCCATTGCGCCAGACGGTCATGCGCGTCGCCCGCGACCGTACCGACATCGGCCAGGATCAGCATCGGCAGCTTCTGGTCGAGGAAACGCGACACCGCTTCGGACGGCGAGCCGCCTTGCGCGAGACGCACGTCGGCGAACGGATTGAGCGCGCGCGTCAAATAGAAGGTCGCGGCCAATAGCGGCTGCGCGGTGTCGGCGGTGGCGCCGGAGATCACGCCGACGCTGCGCCGCCGCCAGCGCTTATCGAGCAGTTGCACCGCCCCGGCCGAACGCTCGGCCGGAATTTCCAGGCGGGCGATGTCGTTGCGGATTTCCACCGGCAGGTCGAACTTGGCGACGGCCTCGCGCTCGCCCTGCTTGAAGGCGAACGGCGCTTCGCCGAGCGGAAGACCTTTCAGATCGAGCGCCCGCACGGTGCCGGTCTCAGTGCCGATGTCGGGCGCGCGCAGCACATTGACCGTAAGGGCGCCGGCCGCGTTGTCGGCGCCACCCAGCGCATGCGCGGTCGGCACGCCGCCCGCGATGACGACCAGACGTCGTTCGCCGACGACGCGGCCGAGCGTCTTGACGAAATCCTCGGCGCCGCCGGCATCGACGCCGTCCGACAGCCATACCAGTTCGGCGTTCGGCGTCGCGTCGACAAACCGGGTGATGACCGGCAGCGCGTCGGCGCGGGTCACCGCATGGGGCTTCGGCTTGAGCTGCTGCAGACGCACGCGCGCGACGTTGGCGGTCAGTATCGATATATCGCGGGTGGGTTCGGACAGCGGCACGATCGCGACGCCGCGACGGTCGGCCTCGGCGCGCGCGATCAATTCGTCGGCGGTGCGCTGGCGGGTTTCCCACGAGGCCGCGGCCGCCCAACCGTCATCGATCAGCAGCACCACCGGGCCGGAGCCGGACGAGGTCGCGACCGGCGGATTCCATAACGGGCCGGCGGCCGCGAAGATCACCAGGGCGGCGAGCACGAGACGCAGCAGTGTCAGCCACCACGGCGTGCGCGATGGGGTTTCTTCCTTCGGGGCGATATCGAACAGGATGCGGGCCGGCGGGAAGTCAATCCGGCGCGGCCGCGGCGGAATGAGACGCAGCAGCCACCACAGCACCGGCAGGCTGAGCAGCCCGAACAGCACCAGCGGCGAGGCGAAACCGAGCGGGAGCCAACCCATTACGCGGTGCTCCCGGCCTGCGGCGCGTTATGCCAGCGGTTGATGCCGGTGCCCTGCGCGCCAGCCCCCATGCGCGAATGCAGCGCGAGCAGCAATTCGCTGGCCGGGCGGTCGGTGCGATGAATGCCGAAGGTCCAGCCGAGCCGGTCGGTCTCGCGCCTGATGTCGGCGCGATGCTTCTCGACCTTCAATATGTAGTCGGCGCGCCAAGTCTCGGCGCGGCCGGCCGTGATGCTCTCGCCGCCTTCCGGCTCGACGAATTCGACGCGGCCGGAATACGGGAAGGTCTCTTCGACCGGATCGACCACCTGCACGACATGGCCGTGGGCGCCGGTCGCCGACAATTGCGCTATGGTGCGATGGACATCGCCGATCGGGCTCCATAAGTCGGACAGCACGACGATTTCGGCGAGCGGCGAGGGCGCGAAGGCCGGTGGCAGGCTGGCGCGCGCGCTGCTATCGTGCACGATCACCTGCGCCATCTTGTCGATCACATTGCGGGCCGAGGTCGGTCGCATCAGGCCCGGAATGCCGACGCGTTCGCCGCCCTCAACCAGAACTTCGGCGAGCGCGAACGACACGATCAGCGTGCGCTCCAGCTTGGTATCCTTGGCTTGCGGCGACGCGAACGCCATCGACGGCGAGCGATCCGGCCAAATCCAGACGGTGTGCGCGGCCTCCCATTCCTGCTCGCGCACATACAAATGATCGTCGCGCGCCGAGCGGCGCCAGTCGACGCGGCCGGCCGGCTCGCCGGACACGAAGCGGCGGTACTGCCAGAAATTCTCGCCCGGTCCGGAGCGACGCCGGCCATGCAGTCCGTGGATCACGGTCGCGGCGACGCGGCGCGCTTCCAGGATCAGGCGCGGCAAGGTCGCGGCCAGCGAGCGGCCTTCGCCCGTCGCGCGCTTGGAAGCCGAAAGATCGTTCTGGTTCGGGGCCGGAGCGCGCGCCATCCTGCTATCCGATGCGCGACTTCAGCCGCCCGATCACCGATGCGATGCTCTCGCCGTCGGCACGCGCGGTGAAGGTCAGCGCCATGCGGTGCTTGAGCACGGGCTCGGCAAGCTCCAGCACGTCGTCGATCGACGGCGCGAGGCGGCCATCGAGGAGCGCGCGCGCACGCACAGCGAGCATCAAAGCTTGGCTGGCGCGCGGTCCCGGTCCCCAGGCGATCAGCTTGCCGATCTCCGGCACGTCGGACTGCGGACGCGCGGCCCGCACCACCTGGAGGATCGCTTCGACGACGGATTCGCCGACCGGCAGACGGCGCACCAGGCGCTGTGCGGCGATCAAATCGTCGGCCGTCATCGCGGCCTTCGGCTTTACTTCGTCGGCGCCGGTGGTTTCGAACAGGATGCGCCGCTCCGAGGCCAGATCCGGATAGTCGACATCGATTTCCATCAGGAAGCGGTCGAGCTGCGCTTCGGGCAGCGGGTAGGTGCCTTCCTGCTCCAGCGGGTTCTGCGTCGCCAGCACATGGAACGGCTTCGGCAGGTCGTGCCGCACGCCTGCGACTGTGACATGCTGTTCCTGCATGGCCTGCAACAGCGCCGATTGGGTGCGCGGCGACGCGCGGTTGATTTCGTCGGCCATCAACAATTGCGCGAAAATCGGGCCGGGCAGGAAGCGGAAGCTGCGCTTGCCGCCGGGGCTTTCTTCCAGCACTTCGCTGCCCAGAATGTCGGACGGCATCAGGTCGGGCGTGAACTGAATGCGGCGTGCATCTAGTCCCAACACGATGCCCATGGTGTCGACCAGCTTGGTCTTGGCGAGGCCGGGGACGCCGATCAGCAATGCGTGACCGCCGGACAGAACGGTAATCAGCGCCCGTTCGACCACCTGCTCCTGACCGAAAATGACCGCGCCGATGGCGGCTCTAGCAGCACGCGCATGGGCGGCGGTGCTTTCGGCCGCCCGCACGATCATGTCTTCGAGTTTTTCCAGACCCTCGGTACCCGCCGCCGCCATGAGCCAAACTCCTGTTGTCGTGTGTGCGCCCGTTACCGGGGTAAGGGGCGGGCCGCGTCCCGGCCGTGTTGCGTCAGCAGCGGATCGGCACGATCCTCACAATATCAACGGCTTATCGCCGGCAGCGCCGTCTGGCGCGGCGCCTATAATCCATGCAACAAACGCGCCAGTACCGAATTTCCACCTAATAGCTCGGCCTCGAATCTCAATCGTCCCGGTCGCGATCAGCTTACGCTATTTTCGGGTCAGAGCGATTCCGGGCTACCCGTTCGCGTGATCGTGACGCCACACCGTCTGGAACAACCATGGCAAAGCAAGGGCAGGCCGGCGACTCTCCCCTGGACGTGATCCTGGGCGCCGCGAAACAGGGCGGCGCCAAGGGACCGCCGCCGGTGCATCTATGGAATCCGCCATTCTGCGGCGATCTGGACATGCGGATCGCCCAGGATGGCACTTGGCACTATCTCGGTACGCCGATCGGGCGGCCGGCGCTGGTGCGGCTGTTTGCTTCGGTGCTCAAGCGCGAGGATGGCCAATATTTTCTGGTGACGCCTGTGGAGAAAGTCGGCATCCGGGTCGAGGACGCGCCATTCGTGGCGGTCGAACTCCTCGCCGGTGACGATGACGCGAGCATTCTGCGCTTCCGTACCAATGTCGATGACATTGTGACATGCGATGCCGAGCACGCGCTGCGCTTTGAGCCCGAGCCTGGCACCGGCGGGCTCAAGCCCTATCTGCATGTTCGCCGCGATCTGTGGGCCAAGGTGACGCGGGCGCTGTTTTACGATCTGGTCGCGCGCGGCGAGGAACGCGAGGTCGGCGGCGTGCCGATGTTCGGCGTCGCGTCGGGGACACAATTTTTTCCGATGGCCAAGGCCGATGCGCTGAAGGATTTTGCCTGATGGCCGAAGGGGTGAGCGAGTCTGTGTTGAGTGTTGACGAATTTTTCACGCGGGCGCGCCAGCGGCTCGATCTCGATGTGCCGGCCGCGCTGACCGATCCGAACGTCACGCCCAAACGGGGAGACCACGATCTCGATCCGGTGATGGCCAAGATCGCGCAGGTGCGCCCGATCCGCCCGGCCGCGGTGCTGGTCGGCGTCGTCGCGCGCGACGAGCCGATGGTGTTGCTGACGCAGCGCTCGCAGCATTTGCCGGATCATCCGGGACAGGTGTCGTTTCCCGGCGGCAAGATCGATCCCGGCGACGCGACGCCGCTCGATGCCGCGCTGCGCGAGGCGCACGAGGAGATCGGCCTGGAGCGCGGCCAGATCGAGCCGCTCGGCTATCTCGATCTCTACATGACCACGCTCGGTTATCGCATCGTGCCGATCCTGGCCCGCATCGTGCCGGACTATCACCTTGAACTCAATGCGGGCGAAGTCGACGACGCGTTCGAAGTGCCGCTGGCGTTTTTGATGGACGTCGCCAACCACAAACGCGGCTCGCGCGAATGGCAGGGCATGATGCGCACCTATTACGCGATGCCGTTCGGCGAGCGGAATATCTGGGGCGTGACGGCGGGGATTTTGAAGAACCTGCACGAGAGGGTGTGGGAGGGGTAGGGCGTTGCGATGCGCGCGTTGCAGCACGAATTCTTCACCTCTCCCCGTTGGGGAGAGGTCGGATTGACGAGCGAAGCGAGACAATACGGGTGAGGGGATCTCGGACTATCGATAGGCGATCCCCCTCACCCGCCTCGCTTTCGCTCGGCGACCTCTCCCCAATGGGGAGAGGTGAAGCAAGAGCGCTCACGCGCCACCCCGCCGCAATTCCACTTTTGCCTTCAATGCTCTAGTCTCGCGCGTGCTTGCCGGCGCCCTGTGGCGACCGGCTAGTCTGGTGGATTTGAAGTTCGCCCTATTGTCGCGGCAGACTCGTAGGCGAACTTCAAATCCAAAACCACACTAGAAACATTAACTTGCTAGTGTCCCTTTGATTCCGAAGTTCGCCCCAGAGGGTGCTGCACGATATAGCGAACTTCGGAATCGGGACACTAGCGGAGCTCCTCGATGGCACGTCCCATTCTCACTGAACTCGGGTTGTTTCTGCTGCCGTTCGTGTTGTACGCCCTGTTCCTGTGGGCCACGAAGGCGGACATCCTGCACCCCGAATCATGGCCGATCCGGCATGTCGCGTGGCTGACCATCGCGGCGCTGCTGCTGATGGTCGGCAGTTTCGTGGTGCTGGCGCAGTTCGGCGGCGAGCCGCCGGGCCAAGTGTACGTACCGGCCCATATGGAGAATGGCCAACTCGTTCCCGGACAATATAAATGACCAGCGGTGCGACAGCCGTGCGCATCGTCCCCGATGTCTGGCCGCACGACCGCGAACTTTCGCGGCTGATGCAATTGCTCAACCGCGACGGCGAGGAAGCCCGCGTGGTCGGCGGCGCGGTGCGCAACGCGCTGCTCGGCGAGCCGATCGCTGACTTGGACATCGCCACCACGGCGGTGCCGGACGAGGTGATGCGGCGCGCGAAGGCCGACGGCCTCAAGGTGGTGCCGACCGGCCTGCAGCACGGCACCGTGATGGTGGTGATCGACGGCGTGCCGTTCGAGGTGACGACGCTGCGCCAGGATGTCGAGACCGATGGCCGCCACGCTAAGGTAGAATTCGCGCGCGACTGGGCCGGCGATGCGCGGCGGCGTGATTTCACCATCAATGCGCTATCGGTCGGGCCCGACGGCACGGTGTACGACTACGTCGGCGGCCTTCAAGATATCGATACGCGCAGCGTGCGCTTCATCGGCGATCCGGCGCAGCGCATTGCCGAAGACTATCTGCGCATCCTGCGGTTCTTCCGGTTTCACGCCGCCTACGGCCATGGGCATCCGGATGCCGAAGGACTGCATGCCTGCATCGTGGCCCGCGACGGGCTCGAGCGCCTGTCGCGCGAGCGGGTGCGCGCCGAAATGCTCAAGCTGCTGACCGCTATGCACGCCACCGCGACCCTGGCCGCGATGGCCGAAGCCGGGCTGCTGGTCCGGGTGCTGGCCGGGGTGCCACTGCTCGCCAGCTTCGAGAACATGGCCAAGGTCGAGGCCGCGGTCGGCCTCAAGGCCGATCCAGTGCGCCGGCTCGGCGCGCTCGGCGTCTTCATCGCCGACGACGCCACGCGTTTGTGGCAGGTGCTGCGGCTCACTAATGCCGAGCATGAGCGTCTGGCCTCGATGGGCGAGGCGTGGTGGCGGCTGACGATCCATACGACGGAAGCCGAGGCGCGCGTATTTCTATACCGGCTCGGGCCTGAGAAATACGTCGATCGCGTGCTGCTGGCCTGGGCGCGCTCGCCGCAGGGCGCCGCCGATGCGGACTGGCACCATCTGGCGGTGCTGCCGACGCGCTGGCCCGTGCCCTTATTCCCGCTCAAATCCGGAGATTTTGTCGCCCGGGGCGTGCCGAAAGGTCCGGCGCTCGGGGCCGCCCTGCGGGCCGCCGAGGAAGCCTGGATTGCGGCCGGTTTCCCGCAGGACTCGGCCGAACTGGCCGCGCTGGCCGACCGGACAGTGAAGGACGTCGAGGTTATTTAAGAGGTCAAATTCACGGCGCCGAAACTTCTGCGGCCTAGGTTTCAGGGCAACCGCTGCCCATAAACTGAGCTTCCGATGCATGCCCTCGAACTTCGCGGCCTGACCAAGACCTATCAGCGCCCGGCGGTCGATGCGCTCGACCTGACGGTGCGGGCCGGGGAGTTCTACGCGCTGCTCGGCCCGAACGGCGCCGGCAAGACCACGACCTTGCGCATGGTGGCCGGCCTGCTGCGGCCCGATGCCGGCGCGATCCAGATGTACGGCATCGATGCGCTGGCCGACCCGGTCGCCGCCAAGCGCATCATGGCGTGGGTGTCGGACGAGCCGATGATCTACGACAAGCTCTCGCCGTACGAATATCTCGCCTTCGTGGCCGGGCTGTGGGGCGTCGATGCTGAACTGGCGAAACGCCGCGCCGATGAGTTGATCGGCTGGCTCGATCTCGCCCCGCAGGCGCATCAGCGCTGCGAGGGCTTCTCCAAGGGCATGCGGCAGAAGGTGGCGCTGGCCGGCGCGCTGGTGCACGACCCGAAGCTGATCATTCTCGACGAACCGCTGACCGGTCTCGACGCCGGCGCGGCCCGGCAGGTCAAGCGCGTGTTGCGCGAGCGCGTCGATGCCGGCGGCACCGTGATCATGACCACGCATATTCTCGAAGTCGCCGAGCGCATGGCCGACCGCATCGGCGTGATCGCGTCCGGCAAACTGATCGCGGAGGGCACCCTCGACGAATTGCGCGCGCAGACCGGCGCGCAGCATACCGGCTCGACGCTGGAAGATACTTTCCTGGCGCTGGTCGCCGACGGCAGGCCTCCCGGCAGCGTGGTGGCCGCGTGAGCGCGTCCGGCTTCGCGTCCGGCTCGCTGCCGTGGTTCGCGGCCCATGAACTGCGTCTGGCGTGGCGCGACTTCATCTCGATGATGACCGCCGGTCGCCCCGGCCGTGGCCGGCTGGTTGCGGTCGCGCTGATCGTGCTCGCGGTGTGCATGCATCTTGTCGCCTGGTCGATGGTGATGAACCATGGCGACGCCGGGCCGGATCTGCCAACCCTCGTGGCAGTTACCGGATGCCTTGGTCTCGCGATGTCGCTGATGCTGTCGCAGGCGATGGAATCCGTCACGCGCGGCTTCTACGCGCGGGCCGATCTCGACTTGATCCTTTCGTCGCCGGTCGCGGCGCGCCGCGTGTTCACGGTGAGGATCGCCGCGATGGCGTTCTCGACGCTGCTGCTGGCAGTGCTGGTCGCGTCGCCGTTCATCAATGTGCTGACGGTGCTCGGCGGTGCGCGCTGGCTCGGCGCCTACGTGGTGGTCGCGGCGGTCGGCCTGGTGGCGGCCTCATTGGCGGTCGCGCTCACCGTGGCGCTGTTTCGCGGTATCGGCCCGAAACGCACACGTCTGGTCGCGCAGATCGTCGCGGCGGTGATCGGCGCCGGCTTCATCATCGGCCTGCAGGTCGCGGCCATCCTGTCGTCCGGGACGCTGTCGCGCCTTGATATTCTGCAATCCGAAGCGGTGCTGACACATGCGCCGGCCGCCGACAGCCTGTTGTGGTGGCCGGCCCGCGCGGTGCTGGGCGACGGCGTGGCGTTGGCCGGTGTGTTCGTCACCAGCGTCTTATTGCTCGGCGTCACGGTCGCGGTGTTCGCCGGAAAATTCGCCGACCATGCGGTGGCGGCGGCCGGCGTCGATTTCGAGCCGTCGCGGCGGCGGCGGGACATGGCGTTCCGCGTGCTGTCGCCCAAGCGCGCGTTGCGCCGCAAGGAATGGACGCTGCTGTGGCGCGACCCATGGCTGATGTCGCAGACCTTGATGCAACTGCTGTACCTCGCGCCTCCGGCGGTGCTGTTGTGGCGCAGCTTCGAGAATGACGCCGGCGCGCTGGTGCTGCTGGTGCCGATCCTGGTGATGGCGGCCGGACAACTCGCGGGCGGGCTCGCCTGGCTGGCGATCTCCGGCGAGGACGCGCCCGATCTGGTCGCGACCGCGCCGGTGCCGGTCGGCTGGATTCTGCGCGCCAAGATTGAAGCCGTGATGATCGCCATCGCGGCGCTGTTCGCGCCGTTCGTCGGGGTGTTGGCGGTGCTGGCGCCTTATTACGCGTTGTGCGCCGGCCTCGGCATTCTTATATCGACGGCGTCCGCGACCGCGATCCAGCTCTGGTTCCGTGTCCAGGCCAAGCGCAGCCATTTCCGCCGCCGGCAGACCTCGTCGCGCATCGCCACCTTCGCCGAGGCGTTCTCGTCGATCCTGTGGGCGGCGACCGCCGTGCTGGCGGCGGCCGGCACCGCCGTCGCGGTTGTGACAGCGGTTCTGGCGCTGGCCATTCTGGCCGGGTGCCGGGTCCTGCGACCGAGCGTTTCATAAATACCCACGACTCGCCTCCAGTTCGGGAACGAGATACGGTGAGGGATAGAGCGCGTCCAGCAAAAGTGGACACCGGTTTTGCGTCCGGACGCGCTCTAAGTTGTTTAGACAGACGCGTTTTCTTCGAGTGAGGTGGGATCCCACTTCACTTGAAGAAAACGCTTTAGGCCCGCATGTCCGACAGCCGCACTCCCGCCGACCTTGCCCGCCGCTCCGCGGCGCGGATTGCCGCGCGCAAACAGGCGCGCAGTGACGGATTCCGACGCGAGACCTTCGCGCTGCCGCGGGAGGCGGCGCGCGCCAAGGCGCGGGAAATGTTCGAGCAGTTTCCGAAAGCCGCCTACATGACCGAGATCGAGTCCTGGTCTGAGCTGCCGGACGACACCATCGAGTTCACGATGCGCCGGCTGCCGACCGCGGATTGACGCATTGGGGTCAATGCACGCCGCCTTCGCCGACATCTCGCTGTGGCAACTTGTGTTGATCGCGGGCTGCGCGGTCTTTGCCTCGGTGATCGGCGGCGTCGCCGGCTATGGCACCGGCGCGCTGATGCCGCTGGTGCTGGTGCCGATCGTCGGCCCGGAGCCGGTGGTGCCGATCATCGCGATCTCGGCGCTGTTCACCAACACCAGCCGGGTCGCGGCGTTCTATCGCGCGGTCGATTGGCGCCGCGCCGCCATCGTGCTGGCCGCGTCGATTCCGACCTGCGTGCTCGGCGCCTGGGGCTATACGCGATTGACCGGCACCGGCGCGCTGATCGTGATCGGCAGCATGATGGTGCTGAGCGTGCCGCTGCGCCGGCTGTTGAAGCGGCGCGGCTTTCAGCTTGGCGATAAAGGTCTCGCGGCCGCGTCGACCGGCTGGGGCGTGGTGGTCGGCGGCACTACGGGTGCAGGCATCATTCTGTTGTCGATGCTGATGGCGGCCGGCCTGGAAGGCGCGGCCGTAATCGCCACCGACGCCGCGATCTCGATCGCGATCGGCATCGTCAAGACCATGGTGTTCGGCATGGCGGGCGCGGTCGACGCGAAGGTGATCGCGGTCGCGGCGCTGATCGGCATCGTGGCATTTCCGGGCGCGTTTCTGGCGAAGCTACTGGTCGAGCGGCTGCCGGTACGCCTGCACACCGCGTTGCTCGATGCCGTGGTGATCGCTGGCGGCGCGACCATGCTGGTTCGGGCGGCGACCGCATAGCGTAAACCGCATAGCGTAAAATGCGAACGAGCAGGGTGCGGGTGCACCCTGCTCGAAAAGGCATCGCGATCTAATCAGAGAAACGGACGATTACGCCGCGGACTTGTTCTTGGCCGTCTCACCCGCTTCGTCCTCGTCTTCATCTTCTTCGTCGTCGAGGTCGAGATCCTCATACGTCGAGAGTGCGATGGACGGAATGGCTTCGCGGAACAGATCGCCTTCCTCACCCATCCAGATGCACTCGATATCCTGGTCGCTCTTGCCGACCACGGTCATCGGCTGGCCGCCGGACTTCAGAAAAACAACGTCGCCTGGTTCGAATGACATGGTGCGTTCCTCAATAACGTGGGAGCCCGAAGTCCGAGCCGCGAGAGCAGGACGTAGGCGAGATTAATGACAGGCCGATCACGGCCATACCGATCATGGCCACTTCACCTATGGCCATTTTACGATGGGCGGCAGCGAGGACAGGATCGAGTCGACATTGCCGCCGGTCTTCAGGCCGAAGATCGTGCCGCGGTCGTATAGCAGGTTGAACTCGACATAGCGACCGCGCCGGACCAGTTGCTCGTCGCGCTGCTGTTCTGTCCAAGGCTTGGCCAGATTGGCCCGCACCAGTTCCGGATAGATCTTCAGGAAGGCGCGGCCGACATCCTGCGTGAAGGCGAAATCCTGGTCGAAATCGCCGGAGTCCAGCCAGTCGTAGAAAATGCCGCCGATGCCGCGCGGCTCGTTGCGGTGCTTGAGAAAGAAATATTCGTCGCACCATTTCTTCAACTTGTCATAAGACGCGACGCCGGCATGGGCTTCGCAGGCGCCGCGCATCGCGGCGTGGAACGCGACCGTGTCGGGATCCTCCTGCGCGCGCCGCGCGTCGAGAACTGGCGTCAGATCGGCGCCGCCGCCGAACCACGCCTTGGTGGTGACCACGAAGCGGGTGTTCATGTGCACGGCCGGCACATTCGGGTTCCAATGATGCGCAATTATTGAGATGCCCGACGCCCAGAACCGGGGATCGTCGGCGGCGCCCGGAATGTCCTTGCGGAATTCCGGCGCGAATTCGCCATGCACCGTCGAGCAATGCACACCGACCTTTTCGAACACCCGGCCTTTCAGGATTGACATCACGCCGCCGCCACCTGGACTGCCGTTGTAATCGGTGCGCGCCCAGGGCGTGCGCTGGAACCGGCCGGGCGCGCCGTCATAAAGTGTAGCCGGCGCCTCGTCCTCGATCTTTTCAAACGCCGCGCAGATGTCGTCGCGCAGCGCTTCGAACCAGCCGCGGGCGCGGGCCTTGCGGGCCTCCAGCGTCGCGGCATCGGGGAGCGGGGAGGCGGCTTGCGGGTGGGCGGTCATAGAGTGACGTCTTTCACTTACATAATGGCCGGAAGGTTGTTCACTTCCACCCAAGCGCGCGTTTCGCTTCTGTCAGATCCTCGGCGCGGAACGGCTTGTCGCATTCGGCGTCGAACGCATGCACCCGGGCGTCGTATTCCGCCAGCTTGACCTGGTGGGCCTTGGACGCGTTCTGGAAGCGAACCGCCATGGCGTCGTAATCCATAAAGCGCTTGTGCAGCTTGGCCATGCTGTCGGCGCCGTTCTCGTTGTCGTCGGGTGCGAGCGCGGAATTTAGATCGATGCCGCGTCCCATCAGGGCGGCGGTCGCGGCCAACCGGTCGATCTCGGCGCCGTCATGGTCAAGCTGGGTGCCGGCCTTTTCCAGGCCTTGCGCACGGGTCAGGCAGGCGCCGAGGGCACTGGCGTTCAGGAAGGTCGCGCCCGGCGGCGCTGGGACCGCCGCACGAGCTTCGATCTCGCGCACAAAGGTGCGGGCGGCCTGTGCCGTGCCGGCCAGGGCAACGATCAGCACCGCCGTGCCGGCAGCCAGCAGGGGAGACTTCATGCGCAATGCCCGGTTCGTCATGTCGACCGCCAGTCTACCATTGCGCGAAGCCATCCGTCTGCCGCAGCGCCTCGCCCGCCACCATGGCGACCGCGACCGCGACATTGAGCGAGCGCACCCCCGGCCGCATCGGGATCGCCAGCCGCGCATCGGCGGCGGCATGGAGCTCGTCGGGCGCGCCGGCCGATTCGCGGCCGAACAGCAGGATGTCGCCGCCGCGAAAGTCGTGCGCCAAGTAACTTGTGGCGCCGCGGGTCGTGAACAGCACCAGACGATGGCCCGCGCTCCGGCGCCACGTGTCGAACGCCGCGAATGAAATATGCCGCACGATCGTGACCTGATCGAGGTAATCCATTCCCGCCCGGCGGAACGCCCGATCGGTGATCGGAAAGCCGGCCGGCTCGATGATATGCGCTTCGATGCCCAGACAGGCGCACAGCCGTAGAATCGTCCCGGTATTTTGCGGGATATCGGGGGCATAAAGGGCGATGCGCATGGGCCTCACGTGGATCGATATCCGGCCTCGGGAAGGCCGGTTATTGCCGGCCCGCGGGGGATTTGCGTGGGTTTTTGGATTTGATCCAGCATTTGCCGATAGTGCTCTTGCGCTCGTTCCGCAAGGGTGCCAATAGAACCTCGCCGGATCGGACCGTTTGCCGCCTTCCCCAGGTCGTAAACGGTGGCTTTGCTCGCCGCCACGGGCCGCCTTTTAGGCGCCTCGCGGAAGTTCAGCACCTGCGGCTGATCGGCACGACGGAAGAGGGACGTGAAATCGTGAGCAGCATGTCTTCGGCCCATTCTACGCGCCGCGACTTTCTCTACATTGCAACAGGCACCGTGGCCGCCGTCGGCGGCGCTGCCGTGCTGGTGCCGTTGATCGCACAGATGAACCCGGACGCCTCGACCATCGCGGCCGGCGCGGCGATCGAGGTCGACCTGACCCCGATCGCCGAAGGCCAGGTCATCAAGGTATTTTGGCGCGGCAAGCCGATCTTCGTGAGCCACCGCACCAAGAAAGAGATCGACGAGGCGCGCAGCGTCAACGTCGCGACCTTGCCGGACCCGCAGTCGGACCAGGCGCGGGTCAAGCCGGGCAAGGATCAATGGCTGGTGCTGATCGGCATCTGCACGCATCTCGGCTGCATTCCGATCGCGCATCAGGGCGACTATGACGGGTTCTTCTGCCCGTGCCACGGCTCGCAATACGACACCTCCGGGCGCATTCGGCGCGGGCCGGCACCTGCCAACCTGCCGCTGCCGCCCTACGATTTCGTCTCCGACAGCAAGATCAAGATCGGCTGACCCGCCGTCGCGACGCGCTTTTTCTCATAAGGTTCGATCATGAGCGGACATTCTACCTACCAGCCGCAAAGCGCCTTCATGAAGTGGATGGAGCGGCGGCTGCCGATCGCCGGCCTCGTCTATTCATCCTTCATCGCCTATCCGACCCCGCGCAATCTGAACTACTGGTGGACGTTCGGCGGCATCCTGTCGTTCATGCTGGTCGCGCAGATCATCACCGGCGTCGTCCTGGTGATGCACTACACGCCGCATGCCGACATGGCGTTCAATTCCGTCGAGCACATCATGCGCGACGTGAATTACGGCTGGTTGCTGCGCTACCTGCATTCCAACGGCGCCTCGATGTTCTTCGTCGCCGTCTACATCCACATGTTCCGCGGCCTGTATTACGGCTCCTACAAGGAGCCGCGCGAGGTGCTGTGGATCCTCGGCGTCATCCTCTACCTGCTGATGATGGCCACGGGCTTCCTCGGCTACACGCTGCCATGGGGCCAGATGAGCTTCTGGGGCGCTACCGTCATCACCAACTTCTTCTCGGCGATCCCCGGAGTCGGCGAAACGGTCGTGACCTGGCTGTGGGGCGGCTTCTCGGTCGGCAATCCGACCCTGCAGCGTTTCTTCTCGCTGCATTACCTGCTGCCGTTCGTGATCGCCGGCGTCGTCGTCCTGCACGTCTGGGCGCTGCATGCGGTCGGCCAGAACAATCCGGCCGGCATCGAGCCGAAGACCGACAAGGATGTCGTGGCGTTCACGCCTTACGCCACCTCCAAGGACGCCTTCATGATGGTGGCGTTCTGCATGGTCTATGCGTGGTTCGTGTTCTACACGCCGAACTATCTCGGCCATGCCGACAACTACATCCCGGCCAACCCGGCGGTGACGCCCGCGCACATCGTTCCGGAATGGTACTACCTGCCGTTCTACGCGATCCTGCGCGCCATTCCGGACAAGCTGTTCGGGGTGCTGGCGATGGTGGCGTCGATCGTGGTCCTAGCGTTCCTGCCCTGGCTCGATACTTCCAAGGTGCGCTCGGCCCGCTACCGGCCGCTGTACCGCCAGTTCTTCTGGGTGTTCGTTGCGGTCTGCCTGGGTCTTGGCTGGCTCGGCGCTAAGCCCGCGGAGGGCGGCTACGTGCTCGCGTCGCGCATTCTGACCTTCTACTACTTCGCCCACTTCCTGATCATCCTGCCGATCCTGGGCAAGATCGAGAAGACCAAGCCGCTGCCGAACTCGATCGCCGATTCGGTGCTTAGCGAGGGCGTGCCGATCGGCGCGCCGGCGCCGGCACCGCGTGCTGGCGCGTCAGCCTGACGGCGGGGAGAGACACATGATCAAGCGCGCCATCCTCGCACTCGTGCTCACCGCTCCGCTCGGCGCCTTCGCCGCGCCGGCCTCGGCCCAGGACGCCCACAGCACCCCGGTGCCGCCGAAGCAGTCCTGGTCGTTCGCGGGACCGCTCGGCAAGTATCAGCCGGCGCAGTTGCAGCGCGGCTTCAAGATCTACAAGGAGGTCTGCTCCTCCTGTCACAGCCTGTCGCAGGTCTCGTTCCGCAGTCTCGCGGATGCCGGCGGCCCGGGCTATTCGCCGGCACAGGCCGCCGCGGTCGCGGCCGAATACAAGATCAAGGATATCAGCGACGCCGGCGAGCCGATCGAGCGCGCCGGCCGGCCGGCCGACCGTTTCCCGGCGCCGTTCGCCAACGAGAAGGCCGCCGCCGCCGCCAATGGCGGCGTCGCGCCGCCGGATCTGTCGGTGATGGCCAAGGCCCGCACCTATGAGCGCGGATTCCCGTGGTTCCTGGTCGACATCTTCACCCAGTTCCAGGAACAGGGTCCGGACTACATCTCGGCCTTGCTCAAGGGCTACGAGGACGCGCCGAAGGACTTCCAACTACCGTCCGGCGGTAACTACAACAAGTACTTCGCGGGCCACTCCATCGCGATGCCGAAGCCGCTCAGCGACGGCCAGGTGACCTATGACGACGGTTCGCCGGCGACCCTCGACCAGTATTCCAAGGACATCACCGCGTTCCTGATGTGGACCGCGGAGCCGCACTTGATGGCGCGCAAGCGCCTCGGCCTGCAGGTGATGTTCTTCCTGCTGGTGCTGTCGGGCCTGCTGTACTTCACCAAGAAGAAGATCTGGACGCAGGTTAAGCTGCATCCGGAGCAACTGCAGGCGCGCCCGCCCACCGAATATAAGCACTGATCGGGCACGATCTAGGATTGCTGCAAAAGGCCCCTCGCGGGGCCTTTTGTTTTGGTAAAACGATCCCGGTTCAGACTAATTGCGGCCTTCGAAAAATAGCGGGAATACCCATGACCAAAGCGGTACTCGGCATCGTCGGCGGTTCCGGCATCTACGATTTGCCCGGCCTGTCGAAGGTGCGCGAAAAGGCGATCAAGAGCCCGTGGGGCGAGCCGTCCGACAGACTGCGGATCGGCGAGATCGACGGCCTCACGGTGGTGTTCCTGCCGCGCCATGGCCGCGGTCATGTGCTGTCGCCATCCGACATCAACTACCGGGCTAATATCGACGTGCTCAAGCGCGCCGGCGTCACCGACCTCGTCTCGCTGTCGGCGTGCGGCTCGTTCAAGAAAGAGCTGCCGCCGGGCTCGTTCCTGCTGGTCGATCAGTTCGTCGACCGCACCCACAAGCGCGAGAGTTCGTTCTTCGGCAAAGGCTGCGTCGCCCACGTGTCGATGGCGCATCCGGTGGCGCCGAAGCTGGCCGACCGGATCGCGGCCGCCGCCAAGGCCGAGAAGATCAAGCTGTCGCGCGGCGGGACTTATGTGTGCATGGAAGGCCCGCAGTTCTCCTCGCTGGCTGAGAGCCTGACCTATAAGAATCTCGGCTATTCGGTGATCGGCATGACCAACATGCCGGAGGCGAAGCTCGCCCGTGAGGCCGAGATCGGCTACGCCAGCGTCGCGATGGTGACGGACTTCGACTGCTGGCACCCGGACCACGACGCCGTCACCGTGCAGGACATCATCAAGGTGCTGATGGCCAATGCCGAAAAGGCCAAGCGCCTGGTGGCCCGGCTGGCGAAAGATTTCCCGCGCGAGCATGAGCCGTGCCCGGTCGGGTCCGACCGCGCGCTCGACACCGCGCTGATCACCGCCCCGGAGGCGCGCGACAAGAAGCTGCTGAAGAAGCTCGATGCGGTGGCGGGCCGGGTGCTCAAGGGCAAGTGAAGCTTGGTGCCCTGCGGCGATTAACTCACGACAGCTTGCTGATCTCGAAGTGCATGCCGTCGCGCGTACTGAAATGACCGCCCCAGAAAATGCCGACGCTGTTGGCGGCCGCGACCAGTTCACGCGTCGCGCCGCGCTGACCGCATTCGGCCGGCACGTGGCCCAACTGATTGTCGATGAAATTGATATCGAAGGCCGAGCCGAACGAATGGTTGCTCAGCGCATCGACATCGGTGCTTTTCTTGGACGAATGGCCGCCATCGCCGCCCGGCGCCTGGTTGCGCTTGTAGCGCGGAACGAAGCAGCCCTCATATGTCCTGATCAGGTGTAGCAGGTCTTCTTCCTCCCATTTCTTGAACAGCTTGGTGAGGAGAGGGGCGGCCTTGGCGTGGCAACGCACGCGTCCGTTGAAGCCGCTGGCAAATTTGAGCTGCGGCGCCTCGATGGTGACGATGTTCGCGGCGACCCAATCCGACTGCGAGCCGTTGCAACTTTCCTTGATTACGATGGCTTCGGCATCGGGTCGCTGATCGCGCGGCCGCTGGATGAACTTGAAACAGGTGAAATCCCGGTTGCGTGTTGCGTTGTCCGGACTGGAAAGGTTGGTCGGCTTGCGCGGAAATTCGGTGCCGGCGCGTCTCTGATAATAGTCGTCGGGCACGATCGTGTAGCCGAGCTGCGCGGCGCGTTCCAATGTGGCTGCCGTAACCTTGCCATTGGCCGTCAGGCTCTCGCGCACCTGGAAGAATTTGGTCGCCGTCTCGGTATTGAGGCCGAAATCGGCATCGATGCCGCCGACTTGGTTGATGCCCTGCTTGAGCAGAAAATATTGCCAGCGCTGGACTTCAGCCGGCACATTGGCGCCGCCGCGCGACAGCAGGAACGGCATGGCGATTCCTCCATTCTGTCCTCATTGCAGACCGGGCAGCATAAGTAGACGGCGAGATGGATGTCCATCCCCGGTTGCGCCCGGGGAGCAAATTCTTTGACGCCCCTTTCTGTCGCCTGGGGCCGCTCACAGCGTCCAGCGGCGGAAAAACGCCTCCAGATTGCCGCCCAGCAGCGCCGCGATCAGCGCCGTCACCACCATGAAGATGGCGCCCAAAATGATGGTGGCTGGAATGGCGGCCAGCGCGGCTTTGACGAAGAACATCACCAGCCGCCAGAACGGAATTCGCAGGTCGACGATGGCAATTCGGGTGACGGGACCGTTCATGATCGGTATCTCCGGTTGCGCGGACCGCCATGGTTCGCCAGAGTGCCGCCGTTCGCAAGACCACGCCATTTGACGGAACCCCCATGATGTCTCCGCCGCTCGAAAACGATTTGAAGGCCGCGATTCGCAATATCCCGGATTATCCGAAGCCCGGGATCATGTTCCGCGATATCACCACGCTTTTGGGCAATGCGCGGGCGTTCCGCCGCGCGGTTGACGAACTGGTGCAGCCCTGGCCGGGCACCAAGATCGACAAGGTGGCCGGCATCGAAGCGCGGGGCTTTATTCTCGGAGGTGCGGTCGCGCATCAGGTCTCGGCCGGCTTCGTGCCGATCCGCAAGAAGGGCAAGCTGCCGCACACCACGGTGCGTATCGCTTATTCGTTAGAGTATGGCCTCGACGAGATGGAGATGCATGAGGACGCCATCGTGAGGGGCGACAAGGTGATCCTGGTCGACGATCTGATCGCGACCGGCGGCACCGCCGAGGGCGCCGTCAAGCTGCTGCGCCAGATGGGCGCTGAAATCCTGGCCGCCTGCTTCATCATCGACTTGCCGGAGCTCGGCGGCGCCGCCAAGCTGCGCGCGCTCGACGTACCGGTGCGCACGCTGGTGTCGTTCGAGGGGCATTGAGCGCTTAGCCCTTCGCCCCTTCGCTCACCCCATCCCGCCGAGCGAGTGCTGCAGCCGCTCCAGCAGCAGGCGCAATTCCAGTTCGCGCAACTCCAGGAACGCGCGCTTGGTCCAGGAGCGCAGTTCGAAGCAGACGTCGAGCGGGATATCCATCGGCAGCGTGTCGCGCAGATCGGCGAACGAATAGTTATGGTTGTCGACGATGGCGCGCAGCGGCGGCGCCAGCACTGGGATGCGGATCGGCACCGCGGCGGCGCGCAGCGTCGGATAGAGCTCGCGGAATTTCGCGAAGCGGGCGATGGCGTCGTTCTGCACCGGCACCAGGATGGTCCGCGGAAATCGCTCCAGCAGCGAACGATATGCCGCCGGGGAGGCGGCGTGGAGATCGGTCGCGAACAAGATCACCGGTTCGATGGTGCTGAAGCGCGCCGCCTCGAAGAACCCGATCTGATCGGCGAGCGTGAAGAACCGCTTGAACAGCGCATGGTCGAGATCGACGATCTTGACGATTCCATCACGGGCCACGAGATCGTCGAACAGCGCCATCTGGCTGCGCGTCTCGTCGATGTCGGCCGGTAAGGTGTGGTGTGGCGCATGATGGATCAGCGCCATTTCTTGCGGATTGAGGTCGTAGGCCCGCACCGCGCGGTTCTCGGCAAGCTGAAAGCCGAGGATCAGCCGGGCGAGAAACGTCTTGCCGGTGCCCGGCCGCGCCGAGCACACGATGAAGACGGGCGTGCGGCTGGCTCTGTTGGCCGGGTTCGGTGGATTGGGGATATGCTCCAGGGCGGCGGCCATGCCTCTCATATCGACGATGTTCGTTCACCGTCGCCCGTCGCCCGTTGTAATTCCAATATCGGCCGCCGCCGAATGGCGACGGACGCACCTAGAGCGCGATGCGCTTGAGTTGAACCGCCATCGCGCTCTAGTCTTTTGTTTGAGCATGATCTTTTCGGAAAACCGGTATCCCCTTTTCCGGATCATGCTCTAGCGTTAGCGCATTGCCGTCGCGGCCACGCGCGGCTCTCTCGAGGCCACGATGTCCGGCAGGTTGATGCGGTCGAACTCGGCCCAGACATTGCCGAGCCAATGACGAACATAGCCGCGCAACACGAACGAATAGTTCGCCGCGTCGCCGCTCTGGGTCTTGTTGGCGATGAAATTGACGAACGGCACGCCGGCCAATTCGACCTGCTCGAAGGCGAGTTCGTTGAGCTTCGGGATATCGACGTCGACCGCGTCCTTGATCTTGTGGAAATAGGAATCGTAGGTCGTCTGATCCCAATCGAAGAAGGTCGCGGTGTTGATGTGGTTCTTCACCAGGAAATATTTGGCATCCTGCATGTAGGCCGCGGTCTCGGCGATTTCGTCCAGCGACGCGATCGACGAGCCAAGAATGTGGAACACCGCGAAGGTGAGTTGCCCCTTCTTGGCGGCATCGAGAAAGCCGATCTCGCTGAGCGAACGCAGCGTCGGCGACATCAGGCCGGCGCGGACGTCGATCACCGTGACCCGCGAATCCGACGAGCCGAGGGTGTCGAAGATCTTCATCTGATCGGACACCGAGGTGACGTCGACCACGTCGGTGATTTCCGGATGAAAGCGCTTGAGGGTACCGCGCGGCGATTCGGTATCGAAGGCGCGGGTCGGCACCTGACGGGCGTTGAAATAGTCGAGCAGGGTGCGCGAGACGGTCGTCTTGCCAACGCCCCCCTTATCCGCGCCCACCACGATGACTGCTGGCTTGGCCATAGATTATCCCTTGCGATGCCGGAGGGGGCTCAGCCCTTGCGCCTGAAGTTAGGCAGCATGACGCGAGAAAGATGGCAGAATAGGAGCACAATTCCTATCCCCGGACCTCGGATCCGTGGCTAAACCGGCCAGGAAGACGCAACCCGACACCGCACGGCGAATAACGTCTGTGGAAAAGTCGCCATTCAGGCGCGAGGCTTGCCCCAAGGTCCGTCGGCGGACGGTACCGGCACCCCGATTTCGATCGGTGGGCGCGACGGCAGAAAGGGTGAGTCGCGATTTGGCGTCGCCGGTTCGGCCGATGTCACGCTGCCGTCCTGCGGCGCATCGCTGCCGATTTGGCCCGGGATTTCACTGTCGGTGGTCGGAAGCTGTTCGATGGGGCCGGGATCGTGGCCGCCGGCGAGGTCGACCAGCGCCTTGACGCGGGCTTCGATCGACGGGTGGGTGGCGAAAATATCGGCAAAGCCCGAACGCGGATTGTCGACGCACATCTCCATCACGGCCGAGGTGGCGCCCTGCAACTCGCCGCGATTTTCGATCTTGCGCAGCGCCGAGATCATGGCGTCGGAATTCTTGGTCAGTTCGACCGCGCCGGCATCGGCGAGAAATTCGCGCGAACGCGACAGCGCGAACCGGATCAGCACGGAGAGCAGCCACGCCACCACGATCAGCGCCACCGCGATCAGGATCGCGAACATCGCGCCGCCCGAGCCCTTGCGGTCGCTGTCGCCGCTGCTGCGTCCGCGGCCCCAGCCGAGGCCGGACTGAAACATCATGCGGAAGAATATTTCGGCGAAGAACCCGATCGCGCCGGCGATGATCACCGCGATCACCATCATGCGCACATCGCCGTTGCGAATGTGGGTCAGTTCGTGGCCGAGCACCGCTTCAAGCTCGGCGTCGTCAAGTCGCGCCGCGAGGCCGGTCGTCACCGTGATCGAATATTGTTTTTCGTTGAGGCCCGTCGCGAACGCATTGAGCGCGTCGTCGTCCATCAATTTAAGCTTGGGCATGGTCAGCCCGCGCGAAATGCACAGGTTCTCCAGCAGATTGTACAGCCGAGGCTCGTCGGCGCGCGTGATCTCGCGGCCACCGGTCACGGCGTCGATCATGCTTTGATGGAATTTATACGCGATGGCGATCCAGATCAGCGTGCCCACGGTGGCGAATGGCAGCGCCATCAAAAAGTCGCGGAACGCCGCGCGCAGCAGCCAATAGAGCGAGGCGTCGCCACTCAGCGCTTCGGCGACCAGCGCGCCGGCGAACACCATGATGTAGACCAGCAAGAACAGGCCGATCAGCAACAATACCGATCGGCGCTTGTTTGCCTGGATGTGGGTGTAGAGACCGTACGCGGCCATGTTCGCGATCCTGTTGGGATTGGGCGGCGCCGATGAATCGGCGCCGCCGGCCCGCCGTCCCGATACGCGTTAGAACTTTACCTGCGGCGCGGAGCTCAAGGTTTTGCGTTCCTCTCCGAGGTCGAAGAACTCCTTCGGCCGGAAGCCGAACGAGCCGGCGAACAACGCGGCCGGAAGCTGCTCGATGCCGGTGTTGTATTCCTGCACGGCGTTGTTGAAGAACCGGCGCGAGGCCGCGAGCTTGTTCTCGATGTCGGACAGTTCGGACTGCAATTGCTGGAAGCCGGTATTGGCCTTGAGGTCCGGATAGGATTCGGCCAGCGCGAACAATTGGCGCAGCGCGCCGGACAGCATGTTCTCCGCCGCGACTTTCTGGTCGATGCCGGGCGCCGCGATGGCGGTGTTGCGTGCCGCGATCACGGCTTCAAGCGTGCCGCGCTCGTGCGTCGCATAGCCCTTCACGGTCTCGACCAGATTGGGAATGAGATCGTGACGCTGCTTGAGCTGCACGTCGACGTCGGCGAAGGCCTGATTGACCCGCTGCCGCATAGCGACGAGCCCGTTGTAGATCGCAACGATCCACAGCACGAATACGACGATCACGACGATCACGCCGATCAGGATCCAGGTCGATGTGGACATGAAAAACTCCTCCAGGCTTCGGGAATCCGGGGTCGCGAACGCCGCGGGCGCGGCGCCAAGTTGCCATTATGGCACAGCTCTCTTTGTTTAAAGAGAGCGTTCTTCATGCGAAGCGGATCCCACTTCGGGAAGCCGTTTCACGTGAAAACTCTCCCTTGGTCGCACCGGCCCGGGAGAAGGTTCATGCTTCGCCTCTCCCAGCGAGGAGAGGTCGGCGAGCGAAGCTCGACGGGTGAGGGGGGATTGCCTATCGAGAGCCGTGGCAACCTGCCGGAAAATTCTCCGGCTACGGCTTCACCACCCGGCGGGTTGGCGGCAGCTTGGTGGCCAGGATCTTGTCGACGCGGCGGCCGTCCAGATCCATCACTTCTATCCTCCAGCCATGGGCGGTGAAGCTTTCGCCGACCGCCGGCAGTTTGCCGAAGCCCTCCAGCACGTAGCCGGCCACGGTGTGGTAGGAGTGATCCTCGGGCACCGGAATGGCGGTGAGCCTGGCGAATTCATCGACATCCATCCAGCCGGACACCAGCAGCGAGCCGTCCTGCCGCCGCGTCACGGCGGCTTCCGACGGGCCTTCGCCGGTCGAGAATTCGCCGACGATCGATTCCAGAATATCGAAAGACGTCACCACGCCTTCAAAGTGGCCGTATTCGTCCAGCACCAGCCCGATATGAACATTGGCCTTTTTCAGGATCGCCACCACGTCGCGGGCATCGACCGAATCCGGAATCATCGGTGCCGGCCGCATCAGCGCCCGCACATCCGGTTTTTCGCCGGCCAGATAGGCGCCGAGCATGTCCTTGGCCTGGACGATCGCCAGTACCTCGTCGGCGTCGCCGTCATAAACCGGCAGCCGCGAATGCGGGCTCTCCATGATCAGCTTGCGGATTTCTTCCGGCGGGTCCGCGAGGTTGACCATGTCGATGTCCCAGCGCGGCGTCATCACGGCGCGCACCGGACGGTCGCCGAGCCGCATCACGCCGGCGATCATTTCCTTTTCGCCGGGCTCCAGCACGCCGGCATGTTCGGCTTCGGCGATCAGCGTGCGGATTTCCTCTTCGGTGACCTTCTCGTCGCGCTCGCCGCGCTGACCGAGCAGCCACAGCACCAGCCTACCGGATGCACTGAGCAGCCAGACCAGCGGCGAGGCGATCTTGGCGATCAGCGTCATCGCAGGTGCGACCCGGACCGCGACCGCTTCCGGATCGCGCAATGCGATCTGCTTCGGCACCAGTTCGCCGATGATCAGCGACGCATAGGTAATGATGACGACCACCGTGCCGAAGCCGAGCGGATCCGCGATCCGCTCCGGCAGGCCGAATTCGGCCAGTGTGTTTGATAGCCGCACGCCCAGCGTGGCGCCCGAGAAGGCGCCGGACAGCACGCCGACCAGGGTAATGCCGATCTGCACGCTGGACAGGAATTTGCCGGGGTCGGACGCCAACACCAAGGCGCGGCGTGCACCGGTAACCTTCCGGTCCGCCAAACCCCTCAGTCGCGCCGGGCGGGAGGAGACAATGGCCAGCTCCGACATCGAGAGCAGGCCGTTGACGACGATGAGCACCGCGATGATGCCGAGTTCAATTGAAAGCATGGGTTTAACTAGCAATCCAACAGCCAGAATGACAGGGCGCAAACATACTGGAGGTAAATCGAGGTGGCAAAGTTGCGATGCAACATGCAGCGTTTGAGCGGATTTCAGGCGGAAGCGAACTCTTAACTATGTTTATTACAATGCGCGACTTTTAACCGCCGGGACAGGGTCGGGCCTTACTTTACACATTCAGATAGGACGAACGCCGGTAGAGGCTGCAATGTTCCGCGTGTTTAACTGCCTGACGGATGCGCACAATCCCTGGCTGGTGCTGCTGGCCGGCGCGGTGTGCTTTCTGGCAAGCCTGACGGCCACCCATCTGATCCGCCGCGCCAAGGCGACGCGCAGTCGCGCGCATGCGATCTGGATCGTTACCGCCGCCGCCGCCACCGGCTGCGGCATCTGGGCCACCCATTTCATCGCGATGCTCGCCTATGAGCCCGGCGTGCCGGTCGGCTACGACCTGGGCCTTACACTGCTCTCGTTGGTGGTCGCCATCGTGTTCACCGGTGTCGGCGTCACGGTTGCGTTCCATGCGCCGGTTCGCGGACGCATTCTTGTCGGCGGCTGCATCGTCGGCGCCGGCGTCATGGCGATGCACTTTCTCGGCATGACGGCGCTGCAACTGCCCGGTACGGTCGTCTGGGCGCCCGATCTGCTGGCGGCCGCGACCGGCATCGGGGTGGTACTGTCCTCCGCCGCGCTCGCCCTCATCGTTCGGCATGACGATCGCTACGGAACGCTCGGCGGCGCCGGCGTGTTGACGCTGGCGATTGTCGCCCTGCACTTTACCGCGATGGGCGCCGTGACGATCCTGCCGGATCCGACCAAGCTTTTCAACGGAATGGCACTATCCGAGGTTGCCTTGGCGATCGCCATCGCCAACGCGGCGGTCGCGGTGCTCGGCATGAGCCTCGCGGTGGCGTTCGCCGATCATCGCTTCCACGAGCAGAGCCGGCGCCTGGCGGTCGCGGTCAACAATATGTCGCAAGGCCTCGTGATGTTCGACACCGCCGAGCGGCTGGTGGTCTGCAACGAGCGCTATCTGCGGATGTACAACCTGTCGCCGGAAATCGTGAAGCCCGGCTGCAGCCTGCGCGATGTGATCCGGCACCGGATCGCGACCGGCAGTCTGGACAAAGAGGCGGAAGCGTACCGCGACACGCTGCTGAATTCGATAAACAAGCACACGGCCATCAGTTGGATCGTCGACACTCCGGACGGCCGCGCTATCTCGGTCATCAACACGCCGACCGCGAGCGGCGATTGGGTCGCGACCCATGAGGACATCACCGAGCGGCGGCTTGCCGAGCGCGAACTCGAGCGCACCCGCGGCTTCCTCGACATGGTCATCGAGAGCGTGCCGGTCACCATCACGGTGAAGCAGCTTCCCGAAATGCGTTACGCGCTGGTCAACCGGGCGGGCGAGAAATATTTCGGCCTCGAACGCGAACACATGCTCGGCAAGACGGCGAAGGAAGTATTTTCGGCCGAGACCGCGCACAAGATCATGACCAACGACCTGTCGGTGGTCCGTTCCGGAATGGAGACCTTCTTCGATATCCATCCGGTGACGACACCGGGGGGCGGCACTCGCATCGTGACCTCGAAGCTGCTGCCTGTGATGGGACCGGACAACCAGCCGCAATATCTGGTGAGCGTCATCGAGGACGTAACCGAGCGCAAGCGCGCCGAGGCGCGGCTCGCCCACATGGCGCATCATGATCTCCTGACCGACCTGCCGAACCGCGCCGCCTTCAATGAAACGCTGGACGACACGCTGGCGCGGGCCAAGGAGCAGGGCGATAGCTTCGCGGTGCTATGCATCGACCTCGACCACTTTAAAGAAGTCAACGACGTGTTCGGCCATTCGACCGGCGACGCGCTGCTGTGTGAGGTGTCGCGCCGGCTGCAGGAGGCTGCGGAGGGCGCGTTCATCGCGCGCGTCGGCGGCGACGAATTCATCCTGCTGGCCGACGGCGTCCAGCCGGCCGTCGCCGAGGCGCTGGCCGACCGGCTGGTCGCGTGCGTCGCGCAGGAAATTACCATCGAAGGGCATCCGCTGCGCATCGGTCTGAGCATCGGCGTCGCGCTCTATCCGCAGGACGGCGCGGACGCCGAGATGCTGCTGGCCAATGCGGACGCTGCGCTGTACCGGGTCAAGGACGAGGAACGCGGCACGGTCCGCTTCTTCGAGCCGGAGATGGATGAGCGCCTGCGCGAACGCCGCGCCCTGCAGAACGATTTCGCCACCGCGATCGCTAATGGCGAATTGTCGCTGCATTATCAACCGCAATTACGTATCGGCGGTGAGGTGTCGGGCTTTGAGGCACTGGTGCGCTGGCGTCATCCGGTTCGCGGCAACGTGACTCCGGCGGCGTTCATTCCGATGGCCGAAGAGAGCGGGCAGATCATGGCGCTCGGCGAATGGGTGTTGCGCGAGGCCTGCCGCGAGGCGGCCACCTGGCCGACGCCACGGCGCATCGCTGTGAATCTCTCGCCCATTCAGTTCAAGCACGGCGATCTCGTCGAACTGGTGCATACCGTGTTGCTGGAAACCGGACTGCCGGCCGAACGCCTGGAACTGGAAATCACCGAGGGCGTGCTGATCGGCGATTTCTCGCGGGCGCTGTCGATCCTGCGCCGGCTGAAGACGCTCGGCGTGCGCATCGCAATGGACGATTTCGGCACCGGCTACTCGTCGCTGTCCTATCTGCAGGCGTTCCCGTTCGACAAGATCAAGATCGATCAGGCGTTCATCGCCAATCTGGAGCGTAATCCGCAATCCGCCGCCATCATCCGCGCGGTGATCGGACTCGGTCACGGCCTCGATCTGCCGATCGTCGCCGAGGGCGTGGAAACGCAGGCCCAGCTCGACTTCCTGTCACGCGAGAGTTGCGACGAAGTGCAGGGCTATTTCGTCGGTCGGCCCGGGCCGATCGCGGGCTTTGCCGTGCTGGTCGGCCGTAAGCCCTTGATCGAGGCCATACAGGCCGTCGGGTAAGGCCACAGGGCCGGGCGGCCCATCTTCAACCTGCTGTCCGCTTCCCCTTTTTGCGGCCGCATCGGCTATTTTCCGCTGTCTTGCCTTGCCGGCCGATTTCGATACAATGTTTGCAACAGCAAGTGTTTCGCGCGCTGTGGTTGCCGGCGCCTCGGTGTCCATAAGCCATAATCAGCCACCAAAAGACTTGTAGCGACCGGGAGGATTTCATGCAGGGCAAGATCGGCCTCGAAGAGCATTTCGCGATTGCCGATACGCTCGGCGACTCCAAGGGGTTTCTGCCCGAAAAGGTCTGGCAGGAACTGTCGGGCCGGCTGATTGATCTGCATGACCGCCGGTTGCGCGAGATGGATCAGAACGGCGTCGAGATGATGATCCTGTCGCTCAACGCGCCGGCGGTCCAGGCCATACCCGATCCAAAACGCGCCGATGAACTGGCCCGCAAGGCCAATGATTTCCTCGCCGAACAGGTCGCGAAGCGTCCCGATCGTTTCCAGGCGCTGGCCGCGCTGCCGTTGCAGGATCCCGATGCGGCGAGTCGCGAGCTGAACCGCTGCGTCACGCAACTCGGCTTCAAGGGCGCGCTCGCCAACGGCTTCTCACAGATCAACGATCCGGACGTGCCGGTGTATTACGACTTGCCGCAATTCTGGTCGTTCTGGGCCGAGGTCGAAAAGCTCGACGTGCCGTTCTACCTGCATCCGCGCAATCCGCTGCCGCAGGACAGCCGGATCTATCAGGGCCATCCGTGGCTGATGGGCCCGGCCTGGGCGTTCGGCCAGGAAACCGCCGTGCATGCGCTACGGCTGATGGCGTCGGGCCTGTTCGATAAGCACCCGGGCCTCAACATCATTCTCGGCCATATGGGCGAAGGGCTGCCGTACAGCATCTGGCGGGTCGACAACTGCAATGGCTGGGTGCCGGACCGGCATAATTATCCGGCCAAGAAGAAGCTCGGCGAATATTTCAGCGCGAACTTCTACCTGACCACGTCGGGCAATTTCCGCACCCAGACGCTGATCGATGCCCTTCTCGAAGTCGGCGCCGACCGCATCATGTTCTCGACCTACTGGCAGTTCGAGAATGTCGATCATGCGGCGATCTGGTTCGACGCCGCCAGCATCAGCGACAACGATCGGCACAAGATCGGCCGCACCAATGCGGCCCGGTTGTTCAAGCTGGACATGAAATAGGGCAAGTGTCTCCGCTCGTCGTGTAAGTAGCGAGCGCGGACGCAACTTTTGCGCCGGCCCGGCGTTGCATCCATTGCCATGGCCGCATTGCCCGACGTCTCATCGCCCGACAGCGCCTTCATCGAAACCGATATTCCGGCGCGGCTTGATCGGCTGCCGTGGGGCCGCTTCCACTCCTTGGTGGTGGCGGCGCTCGGCATCACCTGGATTCTCGACGGCCTTGAGGTGACACTGGCCGGGTCGATCTCCGGCGCGCTCAAGGAGAGCCCGGTACTGCGCTTTTCCAACGCCGATGTCGGCTTGGCGGCGGGCGCCTATGTGGCCGGGGCGGTGTGTGGTGCGCTGCTGTTCGGCTGGCTGGCTGACCGGTTAGGGCGCAAGAAACTGTTCTTCATCACCCTGGCGGTCTATCTCGTCGCCACCGCGCTGACCGCGACCGCGTGGAATCTCTGGAGCTTCCTGCTGTTCCGGTTTCTGACCGGCGCCGGCATCGGCGGTGAATACACCGCGATCAATTCGACCATCCAGGAACTGATCCCGGCGCGCTATCGCGGCTGGACCGACTTGGTCATCAACGGCTCGTTCTGGGTCGGCGCCGCCATAGGGGCGGTCGCGTCCATCATCCTGCTCGATCCGGCCGTGTTCGCGCCGGACCATGGCTGGCGCCTGGCGTTCCTGATCGGGGCGGCGCTGGGCCTCGTCATCTTCGTGATGCGGTTCTGGATTCCGGAATCGCCGCGCTGGCTGATGACCCATGGCCGCGCCGACGAGGCGGAAAAGATCCTGGCCAACATCGACGCGGGCTTTGTGGCGCGCGGCCATGTGTTCGACACCGCTGCGGTGGCGCGCATCCGGCTGCGTCCGCGGCGCTTCACATCGCTGGCCGAAGTCGCCCAAACGCTGTTTCGCACGCACACGCAGCGAACCTTGGTCGGCCTGACGCTGATGGCGTCGCAAGCCTTCTTCTACAACGCGATCTTTTTCACCTATGCGCTGGTGCTGACCGATTTCTACAGCATCCCGTCGGCCTCGGTCGGCTGGTACATCCTGCCGTTCGCGGTCGGCAATTTCCTGGGACCGGTGTTTCTCGGGCGGTTGTTCGACACGCTCGGGCGCCGCACCATGATCGCGGCCACCTATGCGCTGTCGGGGGTGCTGCTGGTCGTCACCGGCTATCTGTTCGCCCTCGGCGTATTGACGGCGACGCAGCAGACCGCCGCCTGGATGGTGATCTTCTTCTTCGCGTCGGCGGCGGCCAGCTCCGCCTACCTGACGGTCAGCGAGACCTTTCCGTTGGAAGTGCGCGCGCTCGCCATCGCGTTCTTCTACGCCATCGGCACGGGTCTGGGCGGCATCGCCGGACCGGTGCTGTTCGGCGCGCTGATCGATACCGGCTCGCGCTGGAGCGTGTTCGGCGGCTATGTGCTTGGCGCGGTCCTGATGCTGATCGCGGCTTTCGTGGCCGGGCGCTATGCGGTCGCGGCCGAACGCAAGCCGCTGGAGTCGGTCGCAAGGCCGCTGGCGGCATTGGATTAATCGGTTGCGGCCGGGCAGGTAAGCCGGGCGGCGATTGCTTGTCATTACCCGGCCGCGATGAGACAATTGCCGTTCAATCCCGGCCTCGTCTGGGAGCTATCCAAAAATCGCCTGGGAGGAATTTCACGATGAAGTATTGTCGCCTGACCGCGTGCGCGGCTTCCGTTTTGGCCGTGCTCGCGCTGGCCGCCCCGGCGTCCGCCCAGGACTATCCGAACCGCAATGTCACGCTGGTGGTCGGCTTCGCGGCGGGCGGCGTCGCCGACAGCATTGCGCGGCTGGTCGGGCAGAAGTTGAGCGTGCGTCTCGGCCAGCCGGTGGTGGTGGAAAATCGCGGCGGCGCCGGCGGCAACATCGCGGCCAAAAATGTCGTGACCGGCGCGGCCGATGGCTACACCATTCTGGTGACGACGACCGCGCTGGCCATCAACGAGACCATGTACAAGAACAAGGGCTTCGCGGCGGCGGATTTTACCACGCTGGCGATCTCGGCTTCGACGCCGGAAGTGCTTGCCGTACACCCCAGCAATCCGGCCAAGAATCTCGCGGAGTTCGTCACCGCCGCCAAGGGGAAGCCGATCAATTTCGGCACCGCGGGGGTCGGCAGCGGCTCGCACATCGCGGCCGAGTATTTCTTCAAGGTGCTGGCCAAGGTCGAGGCCGTGCATGTGCCGTTCCAGGGCGGCGCGCCGGCCATCAATGCGGCGATCGGCAACCAGATGGACGCGCTGGCGCTGTCGCTGGCCGGCGGCCTGCTCACGCAGATTCAGTCCGATAAGCTCAAGGGCCTGGCGGTCGCGACCACTCAGCGGATGCCGGTGATCAAGGATGTGCCGACCTATGCCGAAGGCGGCTATGCGGGTTTCACGGCATCGTCCTGGGTCGGCTTCTTTGTACCGAACAAGACCGACGCCGCCATCGTGGCCAAGCTCGGCAACGAATTGTCGGCGGTCGTGAAGGACAAGGATGTGCAGGACAAACTGCGCCAGATCGGCTTCGATCCGATCGAGAGCACGCAGAAAGAGGCCGAAGCCTTCTTCAAGACCGAAGTCACCAAATGGTCGACCATGGTCGAGGCGGTGGGGATTTCGATTAAGTAGGCGAAGGGCTCGATCCGCCTCGTCCAGAGGAGCGGCGAAGCCGCGTCTCGAAGGACGGGGCGGCCACTGATCTCGGGCTTGCCCGAGATCAGACTCGACTAGTGCTCAAGTCGGCTATAGCCGACTTGAGATGGTTCGAGACGCGCTCCAAGTGGAGCGCTCCTCACCATGAGGCCGGATTGAGTCCCCGGAAGCCCGCCCTCACACCGCCTGCTTGAACTTCACCGCTTCGGCCAGATCCACCGACACCAGTTGCGACACGCCGCGCTCGGCCATGGTGACGCCGAACAGCCGGTTCATGCGCGCCATGGTGATCGGGTTGTGGGTGATGATCACGAAGCGGGTGTCGGTCGACTTCGCCATCTCGTCGAGGAGATCGCAGAACCGCTCCACGTTATGATCGTCGAGCGGCGCGTCCACTTCGTCCAGCACGCAGATCGGCGCCGGGTTGGTCAGGAACACCGCGAAGATCAAGGCCAGGGCGGTCAACGCCTGCTCGCCGCCGGACAGCAGCGACAGCGTCGAAGGTTTCTTGCCGGGTGGCTTGGCGATGATTTCCAGACCCGCTTCCAGCGGATCGTCACTCTCGACCAGTTGCAGTTCGGCGGTGCCGCCGTTGAACAGGTGCGTGAATAGTTCCTTGAAGTGGGTGTTGACCACTTCGAACGACGCCAGAAGACGCTCGCGGGCTTCCTTGTTCAGGTTCTGAATGCCCTGGCGCAGCCGCTTGATCGCTTCGACCAGGTCGTCGCGCTCGGTGGTCAATGCGGAATGCTGCGTCTCGACTTCTTTGAGCTCTTCCTCGGCGCGCAAGTTCACCGCGCCGAGCCGCTCGCGCTCGCGGCGCAGCTTGTCCAGCCGCTCGTCGACCTCGACGATGTCGGGCAGTCCTTCGGCCGGATCGAGACCGGCCAGATTGACCAGCGCGTTCGGCTCGACCTCCAGGATTTCTTGGATTTCGTGCGCGAGATCATGCAGGCGGCGGTCGGCCGCCTGATGGCGCTCCTCGGCGCGGACGGCGTCCTCGCGCGCGGTGCTCATCGCTTCGAGCGCGGCGCGGGCCTCACGGTCGGCGGCGGCCAGGGCATTCTCTGATTCCTGCAGCCGGTCGGCGGCGGCGCGGCGATCACCTTCGGCGCGCTCGATCTCACCGATCAGCGATTGACGCTTGTCGGCGAACTGTTGCGGGGCGTCGTCGAGGCCGGCGCGCTCGTTGCGGGTCGCCTCGACGCGGACTTCGAGATTGCCGATCTGCACCTGCGCGCCGTCGCGCCGCGCGGTCCAGTCGGTCTGCTCGGCCGCGATGGCCTGCAGACGGCGCTGCGCCAATTCGGCTTCGCGGGCGATAGCCTGCGCCTCGGCGCGCAACTCGGCGAGCTTGGAGCGCCGCTCGCCAACGGTCTGACGCACTTCGAACAGTTCGCCTTCGAGTTTGGACGGCTCCGGCAGTTCGGCGAGCGCGGCTTCGGATTCCTCGCGGCTCGCGGCGGCCTCTTGCAGACTATCGGCCAGACGGGTTTGGCCTTCGGCCAGCGCCGACAGGCGCGCCGCGATGCGGGCGGTCTCGCGCTCGGCCTGCGCAAAGCGCTCGCGCAACGCATTGGCTTCATGCTGACGCTCGCGCTGGCTGGCGCGGGCCGCGGTCTGCGCTTCGGCGCTGGCCTCGACCTCGTCCTCGGCGGCGGAGACCAGTTCGCGCTTCGCTTCGACTTCGAGACGCACCGACTGCAATTCATGCTCGATATCGGCGAGGCGGTTCTTGCCGGCGAGGCGGCGCGCGGCGCCGGTCGGCGCATTGGCGGCGGCCGAAAAGCCGTCCCAGCGCCAGACATCGCCTTCGCGCGACACCAGACGCTGGCCGGGCTTGAGCAGCGGCACCAGGCGCGGCGCGTCCTGACGCGCGATCACACCGATCTGCACCAGCCGGCGCGCCAGTTCCTGCGGCGCGCGAACATGCGCGGCCAGCGATTCCGTGCCTTCCGGCAGCGCCGGATCGTTCGGATCAATCGCGGCGCCGGCCCAGCGCATCGGGGCCGACGGATCGACCGGGGCTTCAAGATCGTCGCCCAACGCAGCACCGAGCGCCTGCTCGTAGCCCTTCTCGACCTGAAGGTCTTCAATCACGGCCGGGAACATGTGCTTGCTGTCGACGTGCAGCAGCTTGCTAAGTGTCTTGGCTTCGGTGTCGAGGCGCTGCGCGCGGCGCTCGGCCTCGGCGAGCGGCTCACGGGCGACATCGAGCGCCTGACGGGCGGCGGACTGCGCGGCTTCGGCGCGCACGCCGGCGGCTTCAGCCTCGCCGATGGCGGCCTGGGCGTGCTCGACTTCGGCGGCAAGAACTTCGAGATCGGGGCGGCCTTCGGTCGGGCCCTCAAGCTTTTCCAGCTCGACGGTGACTTCGGTCAACTCGCGTTGCAGCTTGGCAAAGCGTTCGTTGTGGCCGCGGATCGTATTGCCGAGCTGGTTGCGCCGCGCCGTCAGGTCGGCGAGCGCGCCGGTCAGTTCGCCAAAGGTCTTTTCCGACGCCGACAGGGCCGTATCGGCCTCGGCCACGCGCGCTTCCGCCTCGATGCGGCGGGAGGCGCCGGCCTCGGCTTCGCCGCCGAGGGTTTCCTGTTCAGCCGAAAGGCGCGCCAAAGCGGCTTCGGCATCGGCCGCCAGCTTGCGCTCGCGCTCGACGTCGGCGGTGAGCTGCACCAGATAGCGGTCGAGCTCGGCCATGCGTTCGCGGGCGCGGGCTTCTTCGCGCTCCAGCGTTTCGCGCGCGATCACCAGACGATGCAGGCCGGCGGCGGCGCCGGCTTCGGCCTCGCGCAGCGCCGGAAGATCGGCCGCCAGCAGCGCCTGCTTGGTCGCGGCTTCGGCCTGCGCGCCGGTGCGGGTCGCGACTTCGCGGACCGACAGGTCCTTGGCCTGCACGGCTTCGCCGACTTCGGCATGGGCCGCGATCCAGCGCAAGTGAAACAGTGTGGCCTCGGCTTGGCGCACTTGCGACGACACGGCGCGGTAGCGCACCGCCTGCCGAGCCTGACGCTTCAGGCCCTCGACCTGACCGGCGAGCTGGCCGATCACGTCTTCCAGACGCTGCAGATTGCTTTCGGCCGCGCGGAGACGAAGCTCTGCTTCATGGCGGCGGGCATGCAGGCCGGAAATGCCGGCGGCTTCTTCCAATACGCGACGCCGCTGCTCGGGCTTGGCCTGGATGATCTCGCCGATGCGTCCCTGATGGACGAGGGCGGGCGAACGCGAACCGGTCGATGCGTCGGCGAACAGGATATGGACGTCGCGGGCCCGCACTTCGCGGCCGTTGATGCGATAGGTCGAGCCGTTGTCGCGCTCGATGCGGCGGGTGACTTCCAGATTCTCGGTGTCGTTGAACTGCGCCGGCGCGGTGCGGTCGGTATTGTCGATCGCCATCGCGACTTCGGCGTGGTTGCGCGCCGGCCGGTTGCCCGAGCCGTTGAAGATCACCGAATCCATGTCGGCGGCGCGCATCGCCTTGTGCGAGGTCTCGCCCATCACCCAGCGCAGCGCCTCGACCAGGTTCGACTTGCCGCAGCCGTTCGGACCGACCACGCCGGTCAGGCCCGGCTCGATCAGGAAATCGGTCGGCTCGACGAAGGACTTGAATCCGAGGAGACGCAAACGCGTGAGTTTCATGCTGGGACTAAAGCCTCGACCTGCTCCCCGCGCGCGGGGAGGTGAACCTGCGCCGGAAGGCGCGAACGAGTGAGCGGCCGACCCAAACCTGACAACAGGTTTGGCCGGAAACCTGCCGCGAAATGGGACAGAACGCCGGCCTCTCCCAGGGAAAGGCGCGCGTTCAACCAAAGCTCAGGATTCGAGCCCAACACAAGATCTAGTGGCTGGGTCGATAGGTGCCGCATCGGGGCGGAGAATGGGGGCGTAATGGCCCCGGCCGCAACAGCCAGAATGATTTATCCAGACCTCATTATGGCCCGGTATCCGGTTCGGGCGCCCGGACTGCCCCCTTGGGAGCCGTCCGGAGCCCAAAAAACCGTTGTCAGCTCTTGAGATAGGGGTCGATCTGCTTGGCCAGATCGTCGATCGACAGCGCGCCGCGATTGATCTTGCCGTTGATAAAGAAGGTCGGGGTCGAGTTCACGCCGAACTTTTCGGACGCCTGGGCCCGGACTTTCTCGATGCCTTCCAGCAGTTCCTGATTCGACAGGCAGGCCTCGAAGGCCTGTTCGGTAAAGCCGGCCTGCTTGGCGATCTCCATCAGCGGCGGGACCGGCTTCGGCACCACCCATTTGCGCTGCTCGGTAAACAGCGCCTCGACCAGTGCGAAATACTTGTCGCTGGCCTTGTCGCCGGCGTCCTTGGCCGAGCAGCGCGCTAGCATGAAGCCGGCGGCGGCCAGCGGATCGAGCGGGAATTCGCGGAATACGAACTTCACCTTGCCGGTATCGATGTAGCGTTTCTTGAGTTCCGGGAAGGTCTTGGTCGAGAAATCCGCACAATGACCGCAGGTCATTGAGGCGTATTCGATGACCGTGACCGGCGCATCGGCCTTGCCGAGGGTCATTTCGCCGAGCGGGCTCGGCGCGGCCAGTTCGGCCGCCGACGGGGTCTGGGCCAGCGCGGGCGTGACCAGGCGGGCCAGGGGCGCGATGCCGGCCACAAAGGCGGTCGCAAGGGCGAGGGTCGCGGTCCCGGCGCAGAATTCGCGGCGTGTGATGGTCACTGGAAACTCCGTGGCTGGCAGATGCGTGGGGTTATCGGGAAACCTCAATTGTGGCAACCAAAGGTCCGCCCGTTGAAGGCTTCTTGGGCGTCACGTTCGTTTGATGACCGCCCCGAGCCGGCCGAGGGCTTCGCGCAATCCGTCATCGACGACGTCGGTAAGGGCCTGCGCAACCTTTTCGGCCGCCTTGGGATCGACCGGACGGTAGGTGGCGCGCTTCGTACGCTTGGACAGCGGCGCCTGGCGCAGCGCGATGCCGCCGACCGCCCGCCAGCCGAGAAACCGGTTCACCCGCTCGCAGATCACGTTGCCGAGGTGCTGGATCTCGATCGCGGCCGGCCCCTCGACCCGCAGCACCAGGGTCGCCGGCTCCGGCGCCTCCGGATCGTGGCTGCGCGGCCATTGCAGCTTGATCGGCTCGCAATGCGCGGCGATCTCGCGCCCGGCGATGTCGGGCCAGCGGGTGATCAGTTCGGTCGATGCGAAGCCCTGACGGGAGAACGCCTCGGCAATGGCCTTGTTGACCAGTTGGCCGAGCGGGCGTGGCCTTCCTCGGAAGGACTTGTTTGGGGGGCGGGGCTCTGTCATCGCTGCACCTATGACTCTAGCAGTGCCGACCCGGCGACGAAAGCGGGCTGGAAACAGCAACGCGAAACAAGTTGCTTCGCCAGATCCCGCGGATCTGCTCGCCTGGTACGACCGGCATCGGCGCGTGCTGCCATGGCGGGCGAGGCCCGGCGAGCGGCCGGACCCGTACCATGTCTGGCTGTCCGAAATCATGCTGCAGCAGACCGGCACCAAGACGGTCGCCGACTATTACGCCAAATTCCTGCTTCTGTGGCCGGACGTTCGCGCGCTCGCGGCGGCGCCGCTCGATGACGTGCTCAAGGCCTGGGCCGGGCTTGGCTACTACGCCCGCGCGCGCAATCTGCATGCCTGTGCCAAGGCCGTGTCGGCCGATCATAGCGGACAATTTCCGGCCGACGAGGTGGCGCTGCGCACGCTGCCCGGCATCGGTCCCTATACGGCGGCGGCGATCGCGGCGATCGCGTTCGATCGCAAGGCAAGCCCGGTCGACGGCAATATCGAGCGGGTGATGTCGCGGCTCTATGTGGTCGAGCAACCGCTGCCGGCCGCCAAGCCGACCATCCAGACGCTGTCGGCGGCGTTGACGCCGGACGCGCGCGCCGGCGATTTCGCGCAGGCCATGATGGATCTCGGCGCCACCATCTGCACACCGCGCAAGCCGGCCTGCGCGTTGTGTCCATGGTATGCGCCGTGCGCGGCGCGGGCGCGCGGCGATCCGGAAACGTTTCCGGTCAAGGCCGCCAAGCGCGAGGGCAAGCTGCGGCGCGGCGCCGCGTTCGTGGTGATCCGCGCCAATGGCGCCATGCTGCTGCGCAGCCGTCCATCAAAGGGCCTGCTCGGCGGCATGACCGAGGTGCCGACCACCGACTGGACGCACGATTTCATTGAGGCCCGCGCGCTCGACGACGCGCCGCTGCCGAACCTGAAATGGCGAAAGCTGGTCGGCGCGGTCAGCCACACCTTTACGCATTTTCCGCTCGAGCTTGACGTCTATGTCGCGCGGGTGCCGGACACGACATCGGCGCCGTCCGGCGCTCGGTTCGTGCCGACGCGTGAGGTCGACGGCGAGGCGTTGCCGAGCCTGATGCGCAAGGTTATCGCGCATGCGCTTTCTTTAAAAAAATCAGACAGCCTCGGTTAGGGTTTGCGGCGTAAGCCGAATACTGAAGTTTTACACATGGTAGCCATGCACGACTGTCGATAGCCTGTCACATGGCCACACCCATATGAGTGCGCTATGTCTTACTTACGCCATGGTCTTGCCGCGCGGCGCGCCATACTGACGGTCAAGCACAGGCTTCAGCATATTGCTCACATTGCCGGAAGCGGTGATCCGATTTGCTCAACGTATTGCGGCGTTGTTGGGCATGGCCCGCGACGCAGACATCTTCGTTTCTACCAGTCGGACAGCGTTTGTAGTGGCGTTTCATTGCCGGCTCATGCGCCGGCGTCCGCATACCTCTTTCGATCGAGAATGATGTGACTTGGATTCATCCATGAAGTTGTCGACCCGGTTGACGGTCGCGATGGTCGCGCTGGTGGCCGTGACCTCGGGCGCGGTCGGAATGCTGACCTACAGCAATGCGCAGCGAACGGCATTGCCGCGGGCGCTGGAGCGCATCGATACGCATGCCAGCCTGTTGGCCGCGCAGTTGGAGGCGTCGGTACGCGGCGCGCGCGGCGACGTCGCGGGCTTTCGCGCGGCTGTGGCGGTGGACGGCATCATCCGGGCCAGCCTGACCGGCGGCGCGCATTCCACGGACGGTATCACGGTGGCGCAATGGAGCGACCGGCTCGCCGCTCGCTTTTCGGCTGAACTCGTCGCCAAATCGAACTATGCGGAATTGCGGGTGATCGGCATTAAGGACGGCGGCCGTGAGATCGTGCGTGTCGAGCGCCGCGAGCCGCGCGGTCCGGTACGCGTCGTGCGCCAGGAAGAATTGCAGCGTGAAGCGGAGCAGCGCTATTTCCAGGAATCCATCAAGCTTCAGCCCGGCGAGATTTACGTTTCGCCGATCGAACTCAACCGAGAAAACGGCGCGATCGAGGTGCCGTATGTGCCGGTGCTTCACATCGCGGCTCCGGTATTCGCGCCCGACGGCAGTCCGTTCGGCATCGTCATCGTCACGGTCGACCTTCGTTCGGACTTCGCGCAGGTCAGCGCCGCCGAGCAAACCGGCGCAACCATATATGTCGTGAACGAGCGCGGCGACTATCTGCTGCATCCCGACTCCAGCCGCACATTCGGTTTCGAATTCGGCAAGCCTTACCGGTTGCAGGATGACTTTCCGGACCTCGCCGGCCTGCCGGCGCTCGAGGATGCCAAGCCCCGCGTCTCCCAACGTCGCGACGGCGAGCGTTTCGGCGCCGCGCTGGCCTCGGTGCAACTGGCCGGCGGGCCGCGCATCGCTATCGTGGAGATCGTGCCGTATGCGCGGATCTTGGCGGCCACGCAGGCGGTGCGCGACGCCAGCCTGTTCGGCGGCCTCGCGGCGACCCTGGTGGCGATGATCGTAGCGTTCTTCGTCGCGCGTTCGTTGACGCGGCCGCTGGAGCAGATGACGAGGGCGGTCGAGGGCTTTGCCGGCGGCGGCGCGATCGCCGTGCCGACCCATGCCGGCGGCGAGATCGGCGTGCTGGCCCGTGCGTTCGAGCGGATGGCGACCGAGGTACGGGAAAAGACCGCGGCGCTCACCAAGGAAATTGAGGAACGCCGCAGCATTTTCGAGAATTCGCTCGACCTGATCCTGATCGTGGATCGCCAGGGCACATTCTTGCGGGTCAGTCCGAGTTCAGTCACCATTCTCCGCATCAAGCCCGAAGACATGGTCGGCCGCAGCGCGACCGAATTCATCCATCCGGACGATCTCGAAAACACCCGCGTGGAAATGCGCCGCTCCCGGCGCGGCCGCGAGATGCGCAATTTCGAGTGCCGCTACATGCACGCCGACGGCCATGCAGTAACCTTGGCCTGGACCGGCGTGTGGTCCGAACCCGAGCAGCGCCATTTCTTCATCGGCCGCGACATGACCGAAAGCCTGAAGCTGGCGCAGCAGTTGCGGCAGTCGCAGAAGATGGACGCTATCGGCCAACTCACTGGCGGCGTCGCACACGACTTCAACAACATTCTCACGGTCATCACCGGCACCATCGAAGTGCTGGCGGAGGGCGTCGCCGGCCGGCCGCAGCTCGCGGCGATCGCCAAGATGATCGACGAAGCCGCGACGCGCGGCGCCGATCTCACCAACCATCTGCTGGCGTTCGCCCGCAAGCAGCCGCTGCAGCCGCGCGCCACCGACGTCAACGCGCTGATCGTCGACACCGCGCGGCTGCTGCGGCCGACGCTCGGCGAGCAGATCGAAATCGAGGCGATGCTGCCGGACGACGCCTGGCCGGCGATGATCGATCCGGTTCAGCTTTCGACCGCCATCATCAATCTCGCGGTCAATGCCCGCGACGCGATGCCGGATGGCGGCAAGCTGACGCTGGAAACCCGCAACGTCACGCTCGACGAGGCCTATGCGCGGGACAATGCCGACGTCACGCCGGGCCCTTATGTGATGGTCGCGGTCAGCGATACCGGCTGCGGCATTCCGGCCGAATTGCGCGACCGGGTGTTCGAACCGTTCTTCACCACCAAGGAGATCGGCAAGGGCACCGGGCTCGGGCTCAGCATGGTGTACGGCTTCGTCAAGCAATCCAACGGTCACATCAAGATCTATAGCGAGGAGGGGCACGGCACGACGATCAAGGTCTATCTGCCCAAGCTCAACGAGACAGTCGAGGCCGCCCTTGCGCCGCGCGAAATCGTGGCGATGCCGGGCGGCGGCGAAACCGTGCTGGTGGTCGAGGACGACAGCATGGTGCGCAACTACGTGATCGCGCAGCTCTTGAGCCTTGGCTACCAGACGCTGGCGGCAGCCAACGCGACCGAGGCGCTGGTCTTCCTGAAAAATGGCGACACGTTCGATCTGCTGTTCACCGACGTGATCATGCCGGGCGGCCTGAACGGGCGGCAGCTTGCCGATGAAATGATCCGACGGCGGCCGTCGCTGAAGGTATTATACACCTCCGGCTACACCGAGAACGCCATCGTGCATCATGGCCGGCTGGACCAGGGCGTCGCGCTGCTCAACAAGCCGTATCGCAAGGCCGATCTGGCGCGCAAAATCCGCGAGGTGCTGGGTTCTGCGCCAGCATAGGGCCGTCGGCGGCCGCACATAAACTAACTTGTTACCTCTTGATCGGTCATGGCCAGCGGATTGCGACTTGGCATCCGGCGCAAACCCACTACACGTATCGTAACGTGTTCGGGCGACTCTGCTCGATTGGGGTGCAAGCAGGATGACGCGGCGGTGCTGACGCGGTTTCCCGCGGGATGGGGGTTATCGACACGGCTCGCGGCCGCGATGATCTCGCTCGTGCTGCTCACCGCTTTCGCCATCGGCGTGCTCAGCTTTTACAATGTCGAACAGGCGGTGCTGCCGCGCGCGCTGGCCCGCTACGATATTGAAGTCGAATTGCTGGCCTCGCGGCTGCGGGAATCGGTCAGTCCGGCGCGCGCCGATGTTCTTGTTCTCCGCTCGATCATCGGCCTCGACGAGGTGATGGCCGAAAAGCGCGATTCGAACGACCGCATCGGAGGCCTGACTCAGGACGAGTGGCGCGCCCGCATCGCCCGGCGGCTGTCGGCCGAGCTTCGCGAAAAGCCTGCCTATTTTCAGGTCCTCATTGTTGGCGCCGCCGACGGCGGACGTGAAATCGTGCGGGTCGACCGGGCGGGTCCGAACGGATCGATCCGCATCGTGCCGGACGGCGAACTGGCGCAGGTCGGTGATCGCGATTATTTCCGGCATGCCGTCGGGCTTGCGGGCGGCCAAGTCGACATGGCGTCGGTGCTCTTCAAGGAAGAGCGCGGGAGCGCCGAATCTCCGCCGGTGCCGGTGCTGCGCGTCGCGACGCCGCTGCAAGACGCGGATGGACGCCCGCTCGGCCTCATCGTCATCAATGTCGATATGCGGCCGTTCTTCGATCAGCTTCGGAGTGGCCGGCAGGGATCAGCTCGGTTCTATGCCCTCGACGAGCAGGGCAACTATCTGGTCCATCCGGATCGCACGCGCGAATTCGGCTTCGCGCAGGGGCATTCATTCCGCGCCCAATCCGATCTACCGGAACTGGCTTCCATGCTGGCCGAAGACAGTCCGAAGCCGCGGTTATTGTCCGATGCCAACGGCGAGCGTTTTGGCGTTGCGCTGGCGAACGTTGGTCTGACAAATGGCCGAAAAATAGGCCTGCTCAAAACGGTCCCTTATGATGCAATGCTGCCATTGACCGGCGCGGTACGCAGCGCCAGCCTGGCGGCGGGACTTGGCGCCGTGCTGCTCGCCATCGTGCTGGCGTTGGTGCTGTCGCGGTCGCTGACGCGCCCTCTGACGCAGATGATTTCGGCAATCGATGGCTTTCGGCACGGCGCCACGACGGCGGTGCCGATCGGAGCGGGTGGTGAAATCGGCCTGCTGGCGCAGGCATTCCAGGAAATGGCCGAGGATGTGACCGAAAAATCCGCCTTGCTGCAGCGCAATGCGGAAATTTTCGACACCATCATGACCAGCATGAGCGACGCCGTGCTGCTGGTCGACCAGGACACGCGCGTCGTATTCGCCAATCCGGCGGCGAAGGCCATGCTGCCATCGCGAGGCGAGACCGGTTGGGGCAAATGGGGCGAAGGCTATAAGCTCTATGACAGCAGCGGTCTTACTCCGATCGCGCCGGACCAATTGCCGATTTTGCGCGCCGCACGCGGTGAAGTGCTCAATAATATTGAAGTCGCGTTTCACGAAGGCACCAGCGACAAGCTGCAGCACCATATCGTGAGCGCGCGCCCGATCCTTGGAGCGGGTCGTGAGGCCCGCGGCGCCGTGATGGTGGTGCGCGACATCACCCAGAACAAGGAGACCGAGCGGCAATTGGGCCAGTCGCAGAAGATGGATGCGATCGGCCAACTCACCGGCGGCGTCGCACACGATTTCAACAACATCCTCACCGTGATCATCGGCACCATTGAAATCCTGGCGGAGGGCGTCGCCGACCGGCCGCAACTCGTTGCGATTGCCAATATGATCGACGAAGCGGCGACGCGAGGTGCCGATCTGACCAATCATCTGCTGGCGTTCGCCCGCAAGCAGCCGCTGCAGCCGCGTGCGACCGACGTCAACGCGCTGATTGTCGATACCGCGCGTCTGTTGCGCCCGACGCTCGGCGAGCAGATCGAGATCGAGGCGATGCTGCCGGACGACGCCTGGCGGGCGATGATCGATCCGGTTCAGCTTTCGACCGCCATCATCAATCTCGCGGTCAATGCGCGCGACGCGATGCCGAATGGTGGCAAGCTTACGCTCGAGACCGGCAATGTGACGCTGGATGAGGCCTATGTGAAGGCCAATGGCGACGTGACGCCAGGGCCCTATGTCATGATCGCGGTCAGCGACACCGGCGCCGGTATTCCGGCCGCGATACGCGACCGGGTGTTCGAACCGTTCTTCACCACCAAGGAAGTCGGTAAGGGCACCGGGCTTGGACTCAGCATGGTGTACGGCTTCGTCAAGCAGTCGCACGGCCACATCAAAATTTATAGCGAGGAAGGTCACGGCAGCAGCATCAAGCTGTATCTGCCGCGGCTGGAGGGCGTGACGGCGGCGACCGGCGGGGCCGTCCAGACGCAGGCTCTGCCGGGCGGGCAGGAACGAATCCTGGTGGTCGAAGATGACAGCATGGTGCGCAATTACGTGATCGCGCAACTGTCGAGCCTGGGCTACCAAACGCTGTCGGCCGCGAACGCCCTTGAGGCCTTGGGTCTGTTGGATCAAGGAGAGGCGTTCGAACTGTTGTTCACCGACGTGATCATGCCGGGCGGATTGAACGGACGGCAGTTGGCCGATGAGGTGCTGCGCCGGCGCCCGTCCGTGAAGGTGTTGTTCACATCGGGCTACACCGAGAATGCCATCGTGCACCACGGGCGGCTCGACCACGGGGTCGCGCTGCTCAACAAGCCGTATCGCAAGGCCGATCTGGCGCGCAAAATCCGCGAAGTGTTTTCGGCGTCGCCTCCGATCGCTTAATGACGATCTCGATCGATTGGATCGCACCGGACTCCTTCGGTACTCTTCCACCGTTTACATGCTGGAAAAACGGCGGCATTTCGGATGCCGCCGCCGCAGTTGCAATGCCGATTGCCTGCGTGCACAAGTGGCCACTGTGATCGTTTCGGCACAGCCTGCATCGGACCCCTGGCTTGCCGGGGTCCGCATTTGAAGTGCGCAAGTCGAGCAGGCCCGACTTGCGTGTAGCGGATGCTAGTTGCCGGCAATGACCTGCGTCCAGCGATATGAGCGCTCCGTTGGCCGAGTCGGAGAAGACTCCGGCTGCGAAAAGTTTTCGGCGCGAAGGTACGGGTGGAATGCGATTGCTTGCGCGAGCGATAAAGTGGCCGACCACATGGAGACTGTCGACGCATCTGACCGCAGCAATGATCTTGCTGGTGTTGCTCACTGCCTCGGCCATCGGATTTTTCAGCTATCGCAGTATTGAAGCACTGGTGGTGCCGCGGTCATTGTCACGGGTCGACATCGAAGTCGAATTGATGGCGTCGCGGCTGGAGGCTTTGGTCGGTGGCGCGCGGGCCGATGCTGTCGCTTTTCGGTCCTTGATCGGGCTTGATGAACTCCTGCAGGCCGGGTTTGAGCCGGGCACATCGCCGGCCACATCGTCCGCCAGCGGCATGACGGCTGATCAGTGGCGTGAGCGCATCGCCCGGCGGCTGGTGGCCGAACTGGAGGCAAAGCCGGCCTATTACCAGTTTCGTATTATTGGCATCGCCGATGGCGGCCGGGAAGTGATCCGGGTCGATCGTTCCATACCCGGCGGTGCCATTCGCGTTGCGGCCGACACCGAATTGCAGCGCAAAGGCGAGCATGGATATTTCCGGGACACGATCAAGCTTGCGTCCGGTGAGGTCTATGTCTCGTCGATCGAACTTAATGAAGAAAACGGCGCCATCGAAATGCCGCCGGTGCCGGTGTTGCGCACCGCGGTCCCGTTGTACGGGACGAGCGGAAAGCTGTTCGGCGTTCTGATCATCGATGTCGATATGCGCGGCTTCCTCGAACAGATCCGGACCGGCACGAAGCAATCGGGATCGGTCTATGTGATCAATGAGCGTGGCGACTATCTGGTCCATCCCGACCGGGGCCAGGAGTTCGGGTTTGCCTTCGGCAAGCCGCGCCGCATCCAGGAAGACTTCCCGGGCATTGAGCCGATGCTCGCCGAGGTCGATGCCGAACCGCTCATTTTGACCGGACCTGGCGGTGATCGGTTCGGGGTTGCCTACGCTTCGAAAAGGCTCGCGGGCGGACCCAAGGTCGGCGTGGCCGAAGCGGTTACGTATGAGTGGATGCAAACGTCGTCCTATGCGGCGCGCAATGCCTCGCTGTATGCCGGCTTCGGTGCGGTGCTGTTCGCGGCGCTTCTGGCGATGTGGATGGCGCGGTCGCTGACGCTGCCGCTGAAGCAGATGACGATGGCGGTCGAAGATTTTGCGCACGGCAAGGCGCTGCGCGTACCGGTCGATGCGCCGAGCGAAGTCGGCGTTCTGGCCCGTTCGTTCGCTCGTATGGCGGAGGATGCGGACGAGAAGAACGCGACGATACGCCGAAACACCGAACTGCTCGACAAGACCATCACGGCCATCGCCGACGCGGTGCTCGTGGTCGACCGCAACGGCAAGACCGTTCTGGCCAACCCGGCCTGTCAGGCGCTGTTCGGATCGAAATACGATATCGGCACTGAGGAATGGCAGAAGATTTATCACCGTTTCCGGCCGGACGAAGTGACGCCGTTTCCGCCGGAGGAAACTCCGATCGGCCGCGCCTTACGCGGCGAGAATTTCGACAATGTCGAAATCGTCATGCGGCCGGAAGGCGAAACGAAAGCCTTCCATATCGTGGCCAGCGGGCGCATCACGCGCGACGAATTCGGCGCGCAGGAAGGCGCCGTCATCGTCTATCGCGATGTCTCCGACGAGAAGGAAACCGAACGGCAGTTTCGTCAGTCGCAGAAGATGGACGCTATCGGTCAGCTCACCGGCGGCGTGGCGCATGACTTCAACAATATCCTGACCGTGATTACGGGTACCATCGAGATCCTCGCCGACGCTGTCGCCGATCGGCCGAAACTCGCCGAAATCGCCAAGATGGTCGACGAAGCGGCGCAGCGCGGCGCCGAACTCACCAGCCAGTTGCTCGCCTTCGCCCGCCGGCAGCCATTGGAACCGCGCGCGACCGACGTCAACGGCCTGATTGTGGACACCGCGCGATTGCTGCGGCCGACGCTTGGCGAACACGTCGAAATCGAGTCGATGCTGAGCGACGAAGCCTGGCCGGCGATGATCGATCCGTCTCAGCTATCGACCGCGCTGATCAACCTGTCGATCAATGCGCGCGACGCGATGCCTAACGGCGGCAAGCTGACCATCGAAAGCCGGAATGTGGTGCTGGATGAAGCCTACGCGGCGGCGCACAGCGAAGTCACGCCGGGCGCCTATGTGATGATCGCGGTCAGCGACACCGGCGGCGGCATTCCGGCGGCGCTGGTCGACCGGGTATTCGAGCCGTTCTTCACCACCAAGGAAGTCGGCAAGGGCACCGGCCTCGGGCTCAGCATGGTCTATGGCTTCGTCAAGCAGTCCAAAGGCCATATCAAGATCTATAGCGAGGAAGGCGTCGGCACCACGATCAAACTGTACCTGCCGAAAATGAGCGGCGCGGCCGACGCGCTCGGACTGCTTGCCGACGCGCCATCGATCCAGGGCGGCACCGAAAGTATCCTGGTGGTCGAGGACGACACGATGGTGCGCAACTATGTCATCGCCCAGCTCGATAGTCTCGGCTACACGACGCATGCCGCCGCCAATGCGGCGGAAGCGCTGGCGATGACCGACGATGGCCTGCAGTTTGATCTGCTGTTCACCGACGTGATCATGCCGGGCGGGCTGAACGGCCGGCAGCTCGCCGACGAAGTGATCAGCCGCCGTCCGTCGGTCCGGGTGCTGTACACGTCGGGCTATACCGAAAACGCCATCGTGCATCACGGCCGTCTGGACCGCGGCGTGGCGCTGCTCAACAAGCCGTATCGCAAGGCCGATCTGGCGCGCAAAGTTCGCGACGTGCTGGCCGTGGTCGAGACCAGCCCGGCGTAGCGGATCAGGCGCTCGCAGCCGTTTTGGCCGGCAGGATCGGCGGCTTGGCATTCAGCGCATCGACCTGAAAGCCGGCGACCCGCTTGTAATTGTTGGCGATGTCTTCGAGCTCCTGGCGCGACAGCACGTCGGTCACGTCGGCGAAGCCGTCCGGCGCGCGCTCGTGCACCAACTGCATCACCTGTTCGGGACCGTTGCGGCGATTGAGCAGCACCAGATCGGTGGTGGCCGGGCGCCGTTCGGCCTCATAGGCGGCGAGGGCGGTTTGTGTCGCGCCGTGTTTCAGGATCTCGCGCGTCAGCACCCGCGCGTCCAGGATCGCCTGCGAGGCGCCGTTCGAGCCGATCGGATACATCGGATGCGCGGCGTCGCCGATCAGCGTCACGTTGCCGTGGGTCCATTGCGCCAGCGGGTCGCGATCGACAAGCGGATATTCGTACACTTCCTTGGTGTTGCGAATGAGGGTCGGCACATCCAACCAGTCGAACTTCCAGCTTTCGAACCACGGCAGGAATTCGTCGGGCTTGCCGCGCCGGTTATAGTCCTCGCGGCGCCACTGGTAGTTCGGATCGAGCAGGCGCTCGGCGATCCAGTTGATGACCGGCCGGCCGGTGTCGGGCCGCGTGATCGGATAACAGACAAATTTCAGCACCTCGTGGCCGGCCATGATCATGGTGCGGCCGGTCAGGAACGGTTCGCCCTGCGCGACGCCGCGCCATAGGATGCGGCCGTTCCAGATCGGCGGGCCTTCCTCGGGATAGAGCTTGGCGCGCATCGCCGAATGGATGCCGTCGGCGCCGATCAGCAGCGTGCCGTTGTGGCTGACGGTCTCGTTGCGGCTCTTGTCGGTAAACCGCGCGGACACGCCGGCCGGCGTGTCATTCCAATCGACCAGATGGTGATGGGTGACGACATTGGCCGCGCCGAGCCGCTCGATCGCGGTGTCGAGCAGGATCTGTTGCAGCGTGCCGCGATGCACCGAGAACTGGGGCCAGTGATAGCCGGCCGCAAGACCGCGCGGTTCGCTCCAGATTTTCTGGCCGCGCATGGAGTAATAAGCGAGTTCCTGGGTGCGGACCGCGACCGCGTCCAGCCGGTTCTGAAGGCCGAGCTCGATCAGTTCGCGGCCGGCATGCGGCAGCACATTGATGCCGACGCCGAGCGGCTTCAGGGCCGGGACGCTCTCGAACACCCGGCACGGAACGCCGATCTGATGCAGGCTGAGCGCCAGCGTCAGTCCGCCGATGCCACCGCCGGCGATGAGCACGGTCATGCTTTCCTCCCCAGGATGTGGCCGTTTCGTGCCATAGGCGCCGCCGGGCCGCAAAGGCTGTTTTACCTCGCAGGTTTGGCCGCAAAGCTGCGGCGGCTGGTCGAATTAATCAAATACAAGCCTGGCGTCGGCGCAATCGTTGGCGCAGGAAAGCACTCAGCTCAAGCTCGAGGTCGAGAAATTCCTGACCAAGGCCCGGGCGGCTTAACGCCAGACAGGACCTGACCGGTGGCGGCTGCTCTCTGAAAAAAGTGTGGTGATTGTCACACCTGGCCGCTTGGCAGCGTGCTAGCCTTCCGCAAGCGACACCGTCCGGCCCGTTACGCGGGGTACACATGCATCTTCATCGAGGAAGTGGTGCGGTATTCGCGCTGGCGATGGTCGCGGCGCATTTCGGCTTTAGCCAGAGCAGCCGCGCCGAGCCGACCATCAATGCCGGCATCGGTCTGTCGAGCTGCGCCAAGTTGGGCCCGGATCTCAAGCCGGCCGAGGGCCTCAACCACATGCCGAATGCGCTGCTGTTCTTCTGGATCCAGGGCTATCTCAGCGCCGCCAATATCTATCTGCTCAACGACACCACGAACCACATCGACATGAGCGCGGTGGATGCCGGCAAGATGATCAAGCTGGTGGCGGACTTCTGCGCGGCCAATCCGGACAACAAGCCGGTCACGGCAATCGATAAGTTCATCAACGACGCCGACAAGATCGACGTCAAGGAATCCGACGTGCCGACGCCGTGGGAATAGGCCGGCCTTCAGGTCCGGCCTGAGCGGCTATTCGGCCGCGACCGCCATGTCGGCGCGGATTTCGGCCCGGAAGCTGTCGATCACTTTGAGACCCTTCGGCGTTTCGATGTGCCAGAAGGTCCAGCCGTTGCACGCATCGAGACCCTGTGCGACGGCGCCGATGCGGTGGATCGAACCGACGCGGTCGCCGATCGAGATGGCGCCGTCGGCCCGCACCAGCGCCTGATGACGGCGCTTGGAATCCAACAGCTTGGTGCCCGGCGCGATCATGCCGCGCTCCAGCAGCGCATTGAACGGCACGCGCGGCGCCTCGCGCGCGGTCATGAACGGCGCCAATGAGGCTTCCGGCATCGGTTCGATCGCGGCGATGCGGGCGCGCGCGCCCTCGGCATATTTCTTGTCGCGTTCGAAGCCGATGTAGCGGCGGCCGAGACGTTTGGCGACGGCACCGGTGGTGCCGGTGCCGTTGAACGGATCGACGATCAGGTCGCCGGGTTTTGACGAGGACAGGATCACGCGGGCCAGCAGCGCTTCCGGCTTCTGCGTCGGATGCAGCTTCTTGCCGTCGGCGCCCTTGAGGCGCTCGTCGCCGGTGCACAGCGGAATGGTCCAGTCGGAGCGGACCTGAACGTCTTCATTGCCGGCTTTGAGGGCTTCGTAGTTGAAGGTGTAGCCTTTGCCGCCTTCATCGCGCGCCGCCCAGATCAGCGTCTCATGCGCGTTGGTAAAGCGGCGGCCGCGGAAATTCGGCATCGGGTTGGACTTGCGCCACACCACATCGTTCAGGATCCAGAAGCCGAGATCCTGCAGGATCGAGCCGACGCGGAAAATATTGTGGTACGAGCCGATCACCCACAGCGTACCGGTGGGCTTGAGCACGCGGCGGCAGGCTAGCAGCCAGGCGCGCGTGAAATCGTCATAGGCTTCGAAGCTGGCGAACTTGTCCCAGTCGTCGGTGACGGCATCGACATGGGAATCGTCGGGGCGCTTCAGGTCGCCATGCAGTTGCAGATTATATGGCGGATCGGCAAACACCAGATCGACGCTGGCGGCCGGGAGCTTGGCGAGTTCGGCAACGCAATCGCCGACCACGATGCGCGAAGCTTCCGCCGGTTCTGGAGTGAAGCGGGGCGCCTCTTGAGACGCCCCGCGACGCGATATACGCATATACTCTACTCAGCCTTACAAGGTCGGCGACGCGAGACCTACAAACCGACTGTCAGGATCATGTCGGCTCAAGGTAAAAATCGACTTAACCGGCTCGGAGCTTTTTTAAGCGAGTTGAACCGATCCGCTCCGAAATACGACCAAGTCAAAATGCGGAGCCGTTTTTCTTTCTATGGAAGCGAGATGGGCGCGGCGCCATATCGCCGCCAAATTGCTCGCTGCTGTTTAGACTCCGGCAACGAATAGGCGGGTTGCGCGTTGCCAGTGCGGCTCCGTGTCGGCGGACGCCATTGGACGAATGGACGGCGGTACCGTCCGCCGCTAAACCAGAGTCGGTTCGCGGATTAACCGGGTGAGCGGGCAGGAGCATATCGATGCGCTGGGACGATTTCGGCCGCAGCAACAATGTCGAAGACGATCGCGACGGCGGGCCGAGCGGCGGCGGCTTCCAGATGCCTGGCGGGCGGGGTGGGCTGGGTATCGGCACCGTGCTGATCCTCGGCATCGTCGGTTATGCGCTCGGCATTGATCCGCGCCTGCTGATCGAGGGAGCCGGCATGTTAACCGGCGGCAATGCGCCGTATGAACAGCAGGCGCCGCGTGCGCCAACGCGCACCGGCGTACCTGAGGATCGAACGGGTCAGTTCGTTTCCGCTATTCTGAAAAATACCGAGGATGTCTGGAAGACGGTCTTCCAGGCGTCCAGCCAGACTTATAAGGAGCCGAAGCTGCGGCTGTTCACCGGTCAGGTGCAATCGGCCTGTGGCACCGCCGGATCGTCAACCGGGCCGTTCTATTGTCCGGGCGACAGCCGCATCTATTTGGATACGTCGTTCTTCCGCGACCTGGAGCAGCGGTTCCGCGGCTGTCCGGCCGGTTCCAAGAGCTGCGAATTCGCGCAGGCCTACGTGATCGCGCACGAGGTCGGGCATCACGTGCAGAACGTGCTCGGCATATTGCCGAAGGTGCAGCAGGCCCAGAAGGCCGCCGGCAACAAGGTCGAGGCCAACCGGCTTCAGGTCCGCGTTGAATTGCAGGCCGACTGTTTCGCCGGGGTCTGGGCGCACCATTCCGAGCAGAAGTGGAAGTTCCTGGAGCCCGGCGACGTCGAGGCCGCGATGCAGACCGCCGCCGCGATCGGCGACGACCGGCTTCAAAAACAGTCGACGGGTACGGTTGTACCTGACTCTTTTACGCACGGCTCTTCGGCCCAGCGGCAACGCTGGTTCACGACGGGTTTGAAGGACGGCAAGATCTCATCCTGCAACACCTTCGCTCAAGGCGTATCTCTATAAGAGAGCCGAAAAAGCGGGGTAACGGTACAATAGTGTTCATGACGGGTAGCCTGGGCGGGCCGGCATAACTATGTTGAGCGTGTGACACACGCCCCATCCGTCCTGAGTCGTTCATGCCCGGAATAGACGACAGCCGCGGCTTCATTGCGCTGAAGATTGCGGTGCTGACCGTATCGGACACCCGCGACTTGGCCGACGACAAGTCCGGCGCGACTCTGGCCGGGCGCATCGAGGCGGCCGGGCACACGGTCGTGGACCGCACCATTGTGACCGACGATGTCGAAGCGATCCGGGCGCAAATGCGCCGCTGGATTGCCGATCCGGGCATCGACGTAGTGATCAGCACCGGCGGAACCGGCTTTACCGGCCGGGATGTCACCCCGGAAGCGGTCGAACCGCTGTTCGAAAAGCGCATGGATGGCTTTGCGACGCTGTTCCTGATGGTCAGCCACGCCAAGATCGGAACTTCGGCGATCCAGACCCGGGCCACCGCCGGGGTCGCAGGCGCGACCTACATTTTCTGCCTGCCGGGTTCCCCGGGCGCCTGCAAGGACGCCTGGGACGAAATCCTGCTGCATCAGCTCGATTATCGCTACCGGCCGTGCAACTTCGTCGAGATCATGCCGCGGCTGGACGAGCATCTGAAGCGCGGCAAAGCGCGGGCATTAAGCTGAATCCGAACCGGTCGGCCGCTCTCGGGTGCGCCGTGATAGGATGAAGGCCATGACACGTAGAATCATCGATCCGCGCCAGGCGGCCGAGGCGGCGTTCAAATCGGCCACCACCCGGCCGATGGAACCGTTGCCGAAACCCCCGGCCGTGCCGGGCGCACGCGAGATGGTCTCGCTGCGGCTCGACCGCGACGTGCTGGAGCATTTCCAGGCGGGTGGCCCCGGCTGGCAGGACCGGATCAACGCGGCGCTGCGGACCGTCGCCGGTTTGTAGACGTACATTTTTCCCGGCCGCGCCCCTCGTGATGACGCGGTCCCGGGTCAGTTGAACCACGAGAGCGATTTTTCGTAACCCTTTCACCGAGCGGAGCCGATATGGCAGATCATTCGAAGAAGAACGACGCGGACGCCCAGTTCGCCAAGGCGCAGCGCGCCGAGGACGGGCGCAAGGCGATGACGGAATACGAATCCGAAGCCGCGGCGACGCGGGCCAAGACCGAACGGCTGCGGGCGCTGCGTCTCGCGCGCGACGCGGCCGGCATTCCGCCGCCCGCCAAGCCGAAGGCCGCGAAAAAGGCTGCCGCGGGAACTACGAAGGCCGGCACCGCCAAGAAGGCACCCGCCAAAAAGAAGTCGAAGAAGGAAACCTCCACGCTATCGGAGTGGATGGACAATGAGCGCAAGGACGGCCGGAGCTGAATTCGGTTCGCCTCGATCGGTGGAAGGTTTTTCCCTTCTTGAAGGCTTCTCTACCTGCACGGAACCGTCGTTGCGTGTCGCGCCGCTAGCGCGATGCGTGACTCTGGCGTTTCGGATGCGCGGCGGGTAGGTGTAGCTATGCGCAGTATCCAAGAGTTGGCCCGGGCATGAAGCCTGTCGTGGAACCAAGCCCCACCGGCGACTCGCCGATGGAGCGGACGCTGCGTCAGCGCGTGCGCCAGCAGGAAATTCTGGCCGAGCTTGGCGTGCTGGCCTTGCAGGGCACGCCGTTCGTGCAACTGCTCGACCATACCGCGCGCCTGACCGCCGAAGGTCTGGAAGCCGAATTCTGCAAGGTGCTGGAATATCTGCCGGCCGAACGCCGATTGCTGGTCCGCGCTGGCGTCGGCTGGGGTGAGGGCATCGTCGGCGTTGCCAGTGTCGGGGCCGATCTTGAATCGCCGGCCGGTTATGCGTTGCAGACCGGCAAGCCGGTGATCTCCAATCATTTGGAAAACGAAGAGCGGTTCCGTACGCCGGAACTGCTGGTGCGCTTTGGCATCCGCCGGGCGATGAACGTGATCCTGCAAGGCGACGGGTCGCCGTATGGCGTGCTCGAGGTCGACAGCCGCGCCGAAGGTGAGTTCAGTGCGCACGACATCGCCTTCCTGCAGGGCGCGGCCAATCTTCTCGGCATGGCGATCGAGCGCCAGCGTTACGAGGCCAAGCTGAAGTCGGCGTTGGATCGCCATCAGATGCTGCTGATGGAGATCAGCCATCGGGTGAAGAACAGCCTGCAACTCGTCGCCAGCATGCTGCATCTACAGGCCAAGGCGGTCGGCGATCCGGTATTGACGGGCCATCTTGGCGAAGCCTCGAACCGGGTGTCGGCGGTGGCGCGGGCTTATGATCGGCTGGCCGTTGATGCCGATGTCGAGCGGATCGAAATCGGCGGTTATCTTCGCGAGGTCTGCAAGGATTTCGACGACGCGGTGGCGCATTGCGAGATCAAGGTCGAAGCGCTGGAGCGCGCCTATCTGGCGACCACAGCGGCGATTCCACTGGCCCTGATCGTCAGCGAGCTGGTCACCAACGCCGCCAAATACGGCTACCCGAAAGGAACCGGTGGTCCGATCTGGGTCAGCGTGAGGCGGCCGGACAGCGGCCAATTGTCGATCTCGGTGCGCGACGAGGGCGTCGGATTGCCGGCCGATTTCGATCCGGCCACGAGCAAAGGTCTCGGCATGCGCATCGTCACCGCGCTGGCGCGTCAGCTCGGCGCGACGCTCAGGCAGCAGCCGCTGGCGCGCGGCACCGAATTTTCGCTGGTGCTGCCGATCGAGGCGGACGTTAAGTCTTAAGCACTTGTCTTAAAGAGTCAGCTCCCACGTCTCCCCGACCAGTTCGACGCCGAAGGAGCGATGCGGCTCTGTGCCGACGTGCGTGAAGCCGGCGCGCTGATAGATCGCACGCGCGCCGACCAGGATGCTCTGCGTCCACAGCGTGATTTTCCGATAACCGCGTTCGCGCGCAAAATCGATGCATTGCTCGACCAGCGCACGGCCGACGCCGTGACCACGCGCCGACGGCTCGACCAGCAGCAAGCGCAATTTCGCGACCTCGTCCGATGCGCGCACCAGAAACACCGAGCCGACCGGTGCGCCGTTGATCTCGGCGATCCAGCAGGCTTCGCGCGTTGCATCAAAATCGCGCAGGAAGCCGGCCGCGATCTCGGCCACCAATGCTTCGAACGAAATGCTCCAGCCATATTCCTGCGCGTACAGCGCGCCATGGCGGGCGACGACCCAGCCGATATCGCCGGGCCGGTGCGGGCGCAACGTGAAGGGCGCCGGTGTCGTATCGGTCATCGTCTCGATGGTGCCCATCGCGGCCACCAGATGATCCTGCGCGGCGTCCGGCAAACGCGCCAGCGTCGCCGCGACGGCTTGCCGCGAGCGCTTTTCGCAGATCGCGAATTCGGCGCGGCCCTTGGCGGTGAGTTCGAGCCGGTTCTGCCGGCGGTCGCCCGGTGTCGGCGTGCGATCGATCAGGCCGCGCACCGCAAAGCCGCGCAGGATGCGGCTGAGATAGCCGTGGTCGAGCCCGAGCGCTTCCGCGATCTCGGTCGCGGACGGCTGGTCGCGATGCGCCAGTTCGTACAGCACCCGCATGTCGGTCAGCGAAAACGGCAGGTCGAGGAAGCTCTCCTGCAGCACGCCGAGCTGGCGGTGTAAGCGCGGTTGAAACGGCGCACCGCCGCGACGCGGGCCTCGAACGCCGGATTGGTAGGATTTGGTATATTCATCAGCCCATCATGACGAGATAGTTGACTGAGTCAAATATCTCGGGAGCCGAGCAACACGACGCCGCTGCGCAGCGTGACGAGGCGTTTACCGCCGAGTCGGCGCAGCAGCCCACGCTCGGCGTCCGGACCAGTGTGGCCGCGGAGTTCGAGATAGAACCGCTTGGCGATCAGCAGGCCCTGGTCGGGATGCGGGCGCAGCGCGATCGACGTCGCGACGAACCACAGCGCCTCCATCAAAGCGGGCCGCAGCGTGTCGGGCGAGGGCGCGCGGCGGAACACGGCGGCCAGTCTGTCGGCCCGTCCGCCGATCTCCGCCGCCTCGATGAAGCGCCGAACCTCGGCGACCCAGCCCGGATCCAGTACGGCCCCCGGCCGCAGGAACAGCAGCCACGGCGCGCGGGCCGACGCGGCCGCATCGGCAAGGCGCTGGCCCAGCGGCGCGTCGGACGACATCCACCGGCAGCCGGCAACGTCCGCGACCGCCGCCGTATCGTCGGTTGAACCGCTATCCGCCACGATGGCTTCGCTGACGACGCCAGCGGTCGCGCCCGGAACCAGCGCGGCCAACGTCGCGACCAGCCGATGCGCATCGTTGCGCGTGGCGATGACCACGCTCAGCATGTTTTATTCCCTCAGCCCGGCCGCAGCCTAAACAGCTTTGGCGTTCCACGCCTGCCTAATGGATAGGCGCGGGCGAGGGCAAGGTTTAGAGCATGATCCCGAAAAGTGGGTACCGGTTTTCGGACAAGGTCATGCTCAAACTATAGGTTAGCGATAATGCCGGCGCCGGGGCCGATCGTCGGCGCGCGCCGCGAATGGATTACGCTGGCAGAATCCGCCGACCCCGCTCACGGTCGCCTGACATTGCTGGAAGCTGACAAAGCCGCAATTGCGCGTGCTCCAGTCATAGACCGCGCACCACGGATAGGTGCGGGCCTGGCTTTCCGGCGCGCCCGCCATCATGGCCGTCAGCACGACGCCAATCCCGATCCATTTCTTCATCCTGGTCTCCCGCGTCGGTCTCTTGTTGGTCTCTTGGCGGCCGTTCGGCGTCGTTGATGTCGCGGAAAGAACCCTGTGACGGCTTTCCGGTTGCATCAACAGCCCGGCAACCCCCGGAACATTGTCGCCCAAAAATTGTTCTTGTTTTGTTCTCAACGTCGTTCTAGGTTCGAATCATGGCCCGATCCTCCGCTGCCCGCAGACTGCCCGATGTTCACCCGGCCGAGGCAACGCCTCCGGCGAATTCTGGCGCGCCTGACGCCAGTTCTAACGCCTCTATGCCGGCGCTGGCGCCGGTATCGATCGAGGGGATCGGCACCGCGGCGGTCGAGCGCGAGCGGCGGCGCGGCCGTGGCGCGCAGTCCAATGCGTCCGGCCGTTATGAAGGGGTCGCCCGCGTCGCGTTCGACGATGGCTGGCAGAGCCTGGAAGAACTGCCGCCGTTCCAGACCAGCGTGACCCTGGACGCGACCCGGAAAGTGATCACCCGCAACGAGTCACCCGACATCTCGTTCGACCGCTCGATCAATCCGTATCGCGGCTGCGAGCATGGTTGCGTGTACTGCTTCGCGCGTCCGACCCATGCCTATCTCGGGCTGTCGCCGGGCCTTGATTTCGAAACCAAGCTGTTCGCCAAGCCGAATGCCCCGGAGCTGTTGGAGCGCGAACTGGCGGCGCCCGGCTACGAGCCGCGCACCATCGCGATCGGTACCAACACCGATCCGTATCAGCCGATCGAGCGGCAGCATCAGATCATGCGCGGCATTCTCGAAGTGCTGGAGCGCGTCGGCCATCCGGTCGGCATCGTGACCAAATCGGCGCTGGTGACGCGCGACATCGACATCCTGTCGCGTCTCGCCAAACGCAATCTGGTCAAGGTGGCGCTGTCGGTGACCACGCTCGATCCGGCGCTCGCGCGTACGATGGAACCCCGCGCGGCGACGCCGTCGCGCCGACTTGAGGCGCTGCGCCAATTGTCGGCCGCCGGCATTCCGACCACCGTCATGGTGGCACCCGTCATCCCGGCCATCAATGATGCCGAGATCGAGCGCATCCTGGATGCGGCGGCGTTCGCCGGCGTGAAGAGTGCCGGCTACGTGCTGCTGCGGCTGCCGTTGGAAGTCAGGGATCTGTTCCGCGAATGGCTGCTGGCCAATTACCCGGACCGTTTCCGCCATGTGTTCAAGCTGATCCGCGATATGCGCGGCGGTAAGGATTACGACTCGGCCTGGGGCACGCGGATGAAGGGCGCCGGTCCCTATGCCTATCTGATCGGCCGCCGCTTTGAGATGGCGTGCGAGCGATACGGCCTCAATCTCAACAAGGCGCGGCTGAGCACCGAACATTTCGAGAAGCCGAAGAAGCAGGACGCGCAGCTGAGTTTGTTTTGAAAAAGGCTGTGGCGGTTAGACAAGAAGCGAACGGAGGGCCGTAAAGTTGTCCGGTGCTGGCCTACCGAGGCAAACGATTGCCTAAGTTGCCGTAATCTGCTTTCCTCCTGCCAACAATAAATGCAGGGAGGAAGACCATGGGCGTGTTCAAGACGATATTTGCGGCGTCAATCGGCGGTCTGGCCGGGATGGCCTTTTGCTCGATCGCGGCCGCTCAGTCGGGCGGATATCCCAACCAGGTCGTGCGTTTCGTCGTCCCGACGTCAGCCGGCAGCATCACCGATGCGATTGGGCGGGTGATCGCGGACAAACTCACGGTGATGTGGAAACAACCGGTCGTCATTGAAAATAGGCCGGGCCTCGCCGGCACCGCTTCGGTCGCCAAGGCGATGCCCGACGGTTACACGCTTTTGCTGAACTCGAACGGGCATACCATCGCGACGGCGGTAAACAAGACTGTGCCGTTTGACCCGGTCAAAGACTTCGCCGGTGTGATGCAGATCGCCACGGCGCCGCAGGCGATCATCATTCCGCCCGACATGCCGGTGAATAGTCTCAAAGAATGGATCGCGCTTGCGGCGCAGAAGCCGAGCGAGTTGAACTTCGCGTCGGCCGGGCTCGCGACCGCGACATTCCTGGCCGCCGAAATCCTGCGGACAAACGCCAAGATCACCATCACGCATGTTCCGTCCAAGGGTGCCACTGAAGCCGTGACGGGCGTGATGCGCGGCGACACTCAGCTCTTTTTCGCACAAGTCTCCACGGCGAGCGAGTTGCAAGCCGCCAACAAGGTCAAGGTCCTGGCCGTGAACGCCGCAAAGCGCGTTCCGCAGCTTCCGAACGTGCCGACGATCGTCGAGGCCGGTTTGCCCGATTTCAAATACAACAACTGGTTCGGGCTGCTGGCGCCAGCCGCCACGCCGGCGGATATTTTGGAAAAACTGCACCGGGACGTATCGACGGTTCTGGCGATGCCGGATGTCGCCGAAAAATTGATGGTGCAGGGCATTTTTCCCGCGCCGCTTGGCCCAAAGGAGTTCAATGCCGCCATCGCGGCCGACACCGAGCGCTACACCAAGCTGCTGAAGGAGTCCGGTCTGACGGCCAATTGAATCGGGCCGAGACAACAGCATTGCGCTGGCGGCATGGTGGCGTCTAAGGCTTCATGTACTTCGCGAAGAACGCCATCGTGTCGGCAATGGCCTGGACCTGCATCGGGTCCGGGGCATAGACGCCTTCGGCGTTACGCTGCGGGAATACGAAGCCGTGCAGCGCGTGATCGTAGCTCGCCCACTCCGCATCCTTGCCGGCCTCAGCGAGCAGATCGTAGCTGACGCGGAATATTCCCTGCAGTTCGTCGCTGTCGCGGCCTTGCACCAAAATCGGCGTCGCGATCGTGTTGACGCGTTGACGCGCGACCTCTTCGGTAATGCGCGAGCGAACCTTTGCCGGATCGCGCATGATCATTTTCTCGACATTCAGCATGCCGGTTTTTGGATCGATCGAGGCGGTCTGGTCCGGCCTCAGCCGCAGGAATTCATGCGCGGCCGGTTCGCTCGCCACCATGGCGCAGAAACCATGATACTCGGACGAGATCTTGAGTGCCATTTCGCCGCCATGGCTGACGCCCATATAACCGACACGCTTGGCGTCGATGAATGGCAAGGTCTTGACGTATTCCGCAACGGCGATGGCGTCTTCGTATTCGAGCGGTCCGCGATTGAACAGTTGCCGGTGCTGGCGGCCGGATTGAATCAGTTTGCCGACCCGGTCGTAGGCATAATCGACCTCGGCGCGATAGCGCATCCATGCGATCGCATAGCCGGCTTTAAGAAATTCATCCTGGGTCCAGCTACGATTCTGGGTGTGCTCGCGCAGCATCGCCATGCCGCCGCCGCCATTACCGGTCGCAAACAGCACGATCGGAAAGGGTCCAGGGCCTTCCGGCTTGCGCAACCCGATCGGAATGTAAGCACCGTCCGCCATCTCGATGTACATCAGATGCACTGGGATCGCAGAACCGCGCACCGGCTCCGTCACGACGACATGTTCGGGATCCAAAGTGGAGAAGGTGGGCTGGGAGATGGCAGCGTCGTCCATGTTAGACCCTCTACACGCTTTTGCTGGATGCGAACGGCATAATAAAGTGGATACTAACGCGGCGGCGGCGAACAAGACAGTGCCGTACTGGCGCGCGCCGGACCAGCCCGGCCATGAGCGAGAAAATACGGCCGGGACGCAATTGTCATTCGCGCATGAAATTCAGTAGGGTGGGGCGACAGTTGTGCCGTTCCGTCACTTTTCTCGCTGCCTGGCCCCCATGAAAAGAACGACCATCAAGGATGTGGCCAAGGCGGCGAAGGTTCATGCCTCGACCGTTTCCAGAGCGCTCGATCCGAACTCGAAGCATCCGATTTCGAAGGAGGTCGCTGAGCGAGTCCGGGCGATTGCCAAGAAACTGGGCTTTCGGGCGAACGCGGCCGGCTATTCGCTGAAGACCAGCAAATCGCGTCTGATCGGCGTTATCGTGCCCGACATCACCGATCCGGTGTTTCCGCCGATTATTCGCGGACTGGAAGCCGGACTGGAAAAGCAGGGCTATGCCGCGCTGCTCGCCAACACCGATGGCAATGCGCGGCGGGAGCGCGACCTCGTCGAGATCATGCAGGCGAGGGGCGTCGATGGCTTGCTGCTCGCCAGCGTCACCTATAAGGGCGATCTGATCAAAAGCGCGGGCCTGCAGGACATGCCGGTCGTGACCATCGCACGCCATACCGACAATCCGGCGGTGGCCTGTGTCGTCCACGACGAGGAGGAAGGCTTCCGCCGCCTGCTCAACCATCTGGCCTCGCTGGGCCATCGCTCGATCGTCAGCATCGCCGGTCCGCAGGATCTTTCGACCGGCCGCAACCGCCACCTGGCGTTTCAGCGTTTTGCCAAGCACCTCAAGCTCGAAGCCGGCCCGACGATCTTTGCAATGGCCTTCAATGAACAGGAGGGCGAGCGCTGCGCCGAGGAACTGCTGACCGAGGGCGCCAAATTCACCGCCGTCGTGTGTGCGAACGACCGCCTTGCCATCGGGGCCATCGCGGCGTTCAAGCGGCACGGCATGAAATGTCCCGAGGATGTTTCGGTCACCGGCTTCAACGATATGCCGATGCTCGAACGGCTGGTGCCTCCGCTCACGACTGTGCGGATTCAGCAGTACAGGCTCGGCTATGAGGCCGCGGAACTGGTGCTCGAACTGATCGGCCAGGAACCGAAAGACCGGCAGGGCCGGGAGATCCGGTTGCCGATCGAATTGGTAGTCCGGCAGTCGACGGGCATTCCTGCCCGGCGATCCTCATAGGCTGCTCAGGCTTTGCTCCGGCCGTTGCGCGGGCGGGTCGAGAGCGCGTTCGCGCGACTTCGGTTTCTGCGCGCTCTCGATGAGATCAACCGAATGAGTGTCCCGAGCAGCCACCCACTCCGAGGGTGCCGTTACCGGCGCGTCCTGCTGACAATCTCCGTTATGGACGCTTTGGCTCCCGACACGACCGCGGCTTCATCGAGAGCCGTCATGCGGCCACCACGTTTTAAGAGGCGGCCGTCAACCCACACCGAATCAACGTTTGACGGACGGGCTGCCTCAACAAGCAGGTGAGCCGGGTCGTCAGCGAACATTCCCATATTCAGCGCTTGCGTATTGACCATGATGACGTCGGCACGCTTTCCGGCTGCGATTGAGCCAATACGATCGTCCATGCCGATCGAGCGCGCCCCTTCGATCGTCGCGAGTTCGAGCAGCTTCCTTGGCGTTATCGCGAGCTCGTTTTTAAGGCGACCGGCTTCGATGCCCTGAAACGTTTTCATGACGGTGAACATGTCAGCGACCCCCGCCAGGGAATTGGAGTCGACCCCGAGACCAACTTTCATCCCGCCCGCCAGGTAATCACCCAACTGCGTCACGCCATACCCCACGCGAAGCTCGGTCAGGGGTGTAAGGGTCAGCGGAGAGCCGGCTTCGGCGGCAATCTTGATTTCGGCGGCTGACGCATTGCTGAAATGGGCCAGTTGAACATCCTTTCCGAGGAAGTTTCCCTTAACGAGCGCATCAAACTGCTGTCGAGCGGTTACGCCACTGACGTGGACGACGATGGGTAGACCCAGTCGCCGCGCCGTTTCAAATTCCGTTTTTGCGACGCTGTATCCGGGACTGACCGGCTCACCTGGGGTGGGCGTCGTGATACCGAGCGGTCCACGCCACGCCAGACCAAGCGACAGGGGCCTATCTCCAATGGTGGTTGCCCAGCCCTGATGAAGTTGTTCTAAGCCGGCCAAGTCCATTGACTGAGTGGGAGTGGTCGTCGTTGCCGGTCCGAAATGGAAGCGGCACCTGAGACCGGTCTCCTTCAAGGCATCAATGCACGCGTTGACGTGGTCCATGCCGCGGTTGTTATGAAAGAAGTCGACCGCTGTTGTGATGCCGGAATGGATCGCCTCCGCGGCACCCAATCGCGTGCCTTGATAGCTATCCTCCGGTTGGTAGCCCGGTGCCAGAATGTTTCGAGTTCTAAAATAGATCGTTTCTGCCGTGTCGCCGAAGCGGCCACGCATCTGCGTCGACCAAAGATGCGTGTGGGTGTCGACGAAGCCGGGAAGAACGATCATGTCCTTTCCGCTCAGTATTTCGGCCCCCGGCGGCACAGTAAGGTTACGGCCGACAGCGACGATCGCGCCATTATTGATATGCAGGTCACCGTCACTCAGGTCGCCGGACTGAGCGTCCATCGTGATGATGTAGGCGCCCTTAATGAGAAAATTGCCTCGTTGCGGCAGTTGCGATGAGGGACGAGTTGCCGCTCCCTGCGCACGCAAGCCCGTCCCTAGGGCGCTCAGCAGCCCGACAGACGCGCCTCCGGTGAGCACTGCACGCCTGCTCGGATGGCGAAAGATCTTCACATTCCGCGTCATCTTTTTCACTCCCTGCCGATTGTTTGTTGTGAGCGATTATGGCTTAGCGCCGTCAACTCGATCGGCCGTTGACGTACTCTTTGCCGGTTTTCGTGACGACATCGTTGTGTCCCACGGACAATTCCGAACAAACCATTGCGCGTATCGGGTCGGGTTGGGCATCAATACAATGACCATGCCGGGCTGCGCATCCCGAACACGCATACTTGCCTAACAGCAAATCCGAACATCAGCGTCTGACAATTCCGGCTGATGTAATGCCCGGCTAAGTTTCGTCGTCGTTGGCGCCAACGAAGGTGCATTTCCTCGTAAGGCAGGCGATGGCAAACGATTGCCATCAATTGCACGCGGCGATCTGGAGAGTCAATGTTTCATCAATTCAGGCTCGGGCGCACTCATGGTCCGGCCGTCGACAGGCGTCACTTCCCGGCGATCCGCCGAGGCGCTATTCCAGGCCCTGCGGCTGCCGATTCTGAGCCTCTTGCATTCATTCGTCCGATCAGGCAAACGTTTGCCTAAACAAGGAGGCGGTTGTGAAGATTGGTTTTGCCGGATTGGGCGACATGGGGTCCTTGATGGTGCCCCGCCTCCTGGAAGCAGGGCACGACGTCACCGGCTGGAACAGGTCGAAAGACAAGGCGACCGAGCTCATCAAGTCGGGCATGCGCTGGGCCGACAGTCCGGCCGAGGCGGCGCGCGGCGCCGACATCATGTTTTCAATCGTGACCGACGGCGCGGCCGTGCAGCAGATCGCGCTAGGCCCGAACGGCATCATCGAGACACTCGGCAAGGATGCCGTCTATGTCGACATGAGCACGATCGATCCGGACGCATCGCGCTCGGTCTCGCAGGAATTCGCTGCCAAGGGGCTGTGGATGCTCGATGCGCCGATCTCGGGCAGTCCGGTCACGGTGAAGGCCGGGCAGGCATCGGTGATGGTCGGCGGCGATGAAGCCGCGTTCGAGAAGGCGAAGCCGGCGCTGCTCGCCATCGGGCCGAAAGTGACGCGCATCGGATCGAGCGGTCTGGCCTGCCAGATGAAGATCGCCGTCAATCTTCTGCTGATGGTCGAGGTGATCTGCTTCGGCGAAGCCGTCGCGCTGGCCGAAAAGGGCGGCGTGGCGCGCGAGGTCGCCGTCGATGCGATTCTCAAAAGCGTCGCGGCCTCGCCGGTTCTTGGCTATCGCGGTCCCTTCATCCTGGAAGGACAGATGCCGGCGAAGCCGCTGGCCGATGTGACATTGCAGCAGAAGGACATGGTGCTGGCGCTGAATCTCGGCCGCAAGCAGGGCAGTCCCGTGCCGTTGGCGGCCGCCGCGAACGAGATGATGAATGCGTGCCGTGGGCTCGGAATCGACGGCCGTGACTTTGTCACGGCGCATGAAGTGTATCGCCGCCTGGGAGGACAAAAGTGAAGGCTTATCGCACCAATATTCGCGACGTTCCGTTCGAGAAGGGCCTGCGCGAGGATGAAGGCTGGATCGACATGCAGGTCCAGTTCCTGATCGACAAGAAGACCGCGGGCACCGACAACGTGGTCGGCTGGACCGTCCTCAAGCCGGGCGCGCGCCACGAGCGCCATCTGCACACCAATTGCGAAGAGTTCTTCATCGTCATCAAGGGCAAGGGCCACATCTACGACGACAATGGCGAAGTGCCTTCCGGCGAGGGCGATGTGATCTTTTCGCCGCGCGGTGTGTGGCACGGCTTTAACAACACGTCGGATGAGGACGTGGTCCTGGTCTGGGGCTGGATGGGGGCCGGATCGATCGAAGATTCCGGCTATCAAATTCCGAAAGCCAAGTAAGCAAGCAAGTAAGGCGGGGTGAACCTGTGAGCATCCTTCAGGATCCGCGCGTCAAAGCCGGCCTTGATCGTCAGTTCGCAGCTTGGCGCCGCTTGACCGGCGCGGGCGGTAAGACGCTCGGCTGGAAGGTCGGTTTCGGCGCGCCGGCGGCGATGACCAAGCTGGCCATTACAGCGCCGCTGACCGGCTACCTGATGGCCGAGAACGCGCTACCGTCAGGCGCGGTGTGCAGCTTGGCCGGATGGATCAAGCCGGTCGCCGAGCCGGAAATCGCCGTTCACTTCGGGGCGGATGTTCCCGGCGGCGCATCGGATGCCGATATACGCGCCGCGATCGCGGCGCTCGGTCCGGCGATCGAACTCGCCGACCTGACGTTCGCACCGGAAGAGCCGGAGCGCATCCTGGCCGGGAACATCTATCAGCGCCATGTCATCCTGGGTGCGCCCGATGCCGCGCGCGCCGGCGGCAAGCTCGACGGGTTACTGGCGCGCGTGTTGGTCGACGGCCGGGAAACCGCTTCGACCGCCGACATGGAAGCCAACACCGGCAGGATCATCGGCATCGTCCGGCAGGTCGCGGATACGCTCGCGGCCATGAACGAAACCATCCGGGCCGGACAGATCATCATCGCCGGCTCGGTCGTTCCGCCGATCTTCGTGCAGCCCGATAACGGCGAGGTCCGCTTCGCGCTCGATCCGGTCGGTGAAATTTCGGTACGCTTTACGCGCTAGTGGCCGCCCTGTTCCGCGAATGGCTGATGCGTGCGAGCGATACGGGCTGAAACGTCCATCGCATCTATGCTCAACCGTCTGGCTATGGCACGGTTCACATCACAGTGTGTGGGTGGACGACGCATGGCGGAAGCGCAACTGATCGGCTGGCTGGATCGTCCGGTGGACGCAACCGATCACGTTCTCGGTCAGGATGCGGCCGAGATCACGCTGGTCGAATACGGCAGCTACGCCTGTCCGTATTGTCGGGCCGCCAACGAGCGTATCGCCGAGATCCGCGACCAGTTCGGCGACCGGCTGCGATACGCATTCCGCCACAAGCCGCTGACCGGCAGCGACATCGCCCGCCGCGCCGCGGCACTGGCCGAACGCAGCCGCGATCCCGAGCAGTTCTGGAACGCCCATGTCACGCTGATGACGCGGTCCGGGTCGCTGACCGAGGACGATCTGGTCGCGGTCGCCAAAGATCTCGGCGTCGAACTCGCCGATGCCAATGCCGATGCCGGTTCTGATCCGGCCGCCATGGCGGCCGCTGCCGCAGCGCGGGCGCGCGTCGACGCCGACGAGCGCAGCGCCAAGGCCAGCGGCGTGATGATCACGCCGACCTTCTTTATCAACAGCCGCCGCTATGACGGGCCGTGGGACGAAAGCTCGTTCGCGGACGCGATCCTCCAACCGCTCGGCCATCGGGTGCGCGCATCGGCATTGGATTTCGCCAGTTGGGCGCCGTCGACCGGCGTGCTGCTGCTGCTGGCCAGCATCGTCGCGGTGGCGCTGACCAATTCGCCGATGGGCCCGGCCTTCGAGGCGTTCTGGCAGCAGCCGTTCGGCTTCAGCCTCGGCGATGCCGGCTTCCACATGTCGCTGCGGCATTGGATCGACGATGGCTTGCTCAGCATCTTCTTTCTGGTGGTCGGGCTTGAGATCAAGCGCGAGTTCACCATCGGCCATCTGTCCAGCCGGCGCTCGGCGGCGCTGCCGGTCGCCGGGGCATTCGGCGGCATGGTGGCGCCGGTGTTGCTGTATCTGTCGGTCATTCCATCGGGGCCGTGGGCGCACGGCTGGGGCGTGCCGATGGCCACCGACACCGCGTTCGCGGTGGCGCTCTTGGTGATGCTGGGATCGCGGGTGCCGGTGGAGCTGCGCATTTTTCTCACCGCCGCCGCGATTGTCGACGACATCGGCGCCATCATCGTGGTCGCGCTGTTCTATTCGGGCGATCTGAATTTCAGTTACCTGGTCGCTGCTGTCGCGTGTGCTGGCATGCTGGTGATGCTGAACCACTCCGGCGTCTACCGCGTGCTGCCCTATCTGCTGGTCGGGGCTGGCCTTTGGGCCTGCGTCCATGCCGGCGGCCTGCACGCCACGCTGGCCGGCGTGATCCTGTCGCTGGTCATTCCAACGCGGCCGCCGGCCAACCTGAAGGCGCTGACCACGCAGGCCAGCACAATCATCGCCACGGAATCGCGGCAGGGCGACCACTTTCTGCGTCACGGCCCGTCGCTGCCGGCGTTGCGCGCGCTTGACGCCATCCACGACCGCATCGAATCGCCGGCGGCGCGCGCGCTACGGCGCATCGAGCCGTGGTCGAGCTATCTGGTGCTGCCGCTGTTCGCGCTGGCCAATGCGGGCGTCGTACTGAACGCGCAGGCGTGGACCGGCCATGGCACGCTGTCCTTGGCGATCGGCCTCGGCTTGGTGCTCGGCAAGCCGCTCGGCATTGTGGCGGCGTCGGCGCTGGCGGTGTGGATCGGCGCCGCCGTGAAGCCGCGCGAATATTCCTGGCGCCAGCTCGGCGGCGCCGGCGCGCTGGCCGGCATCGGCTTCACCATGTCGCTGTTCATCGCCGGGCAGGCGTTCCCGACGCCCTCGGATTTCGCCGCCGCCAAGATCGCGGTGTTCGCGGCCTCGGTGCTGGCGGCCGTGGTCGGCGTCGCCGTGCTGTGGAGCGCCAAGTCGCCGGAACCGGAGGCCAGCGAGCCGGAGGGAAAGGGGAGTCGGGTCACGTAAAGGAACCTCGGCTTTCCCCATTGTTCACACGCGTGGACCGGCGTGGTTGACTTGAAAGCTGTGCCGCGCAGGATCGCGCCATGAGTCGTTCCCCGTCCAAGCCACCCGCCGCCCGGCTGCCGCTGCCCGAGATCGAGATCCGGCCGAGTTTCGCGCGCGAGCGCGCCGCGATGAAGCGCGGGGTGTGGCCGGTCGCCGGCTGCGACGAAGCCGGCAGGGGCCCGCTCGCCGGCCCGGTGGTCGCGGCGGCCGTGATCCTCGATCCGAAGCGCATTCCGCGCGGGCTGGACGACTCCAAGAAGCTCACGGCGGAGCAGCGCGAGATCCTATTCGAGCGGATCTGCGCGCGCGCCGAAGTCGCGGTGGCGTTCGCGCCGCCGGAGCGCATCGACCGCGACAATATTCTGCGCGCCTCGCTGTGGGCGCTGTCGCGCGCGGTGGCTTCGTTGCCGGTCCGGCCGCAACTGGTGTTCGTCGATGGCCGCGACCGCATCGAGGCGTGCTGCGACTGCGAGGCGGTGATCGGCGGCGACGCGCTGGTGCTGTCGATCGCGGCGGCCTCAATTGTGGCCAAGGTAACCCGCGACCGTCTGATGCGGCGGCTCGGTCTGGCGCATCCGGGTTACGGTTTCGAGCAGCACAAAGGTTATGGCGTGCCCCAGCATGTCGCGGCGCTGGGCCAGTTCGGCGCCACCATCCACCATCGGCGTTCGTTCGCGCCGGTCTTTGCCCGCTGTCAGGCGGAGCTGGAGGCGGCGACTTCCCTGGAGGCGAGGTCGGTCTTGGAGGCCACGTCCGCCTTGGTCCCCCCCATCAGCTTGTTGCCTCAATAGCCCGCGCACCGTATCTGTTGCGGCTCTCCTGTTCCTGTCCCACCGAGCCGCCGGGCCGATGATCTACGTTTCCATTATCGTCGAAGCCCTGCGTTCGCGCCCGGTGCTGGTGTTCTGGCTGGCGGCGCTGGCCCAGGCCGTGCTGTGGACCCTGGTTCCGTCGCTGTTCTATGCGGTTCCCCCCGGCGATCTGCCGCATGTGCTGGCGCTCGGCCACGAATTGCGGCTCGGCCCGGCGGTCGGTCCGCCGCTCGCCTATTGGCTGGCCGAATTCGCGTTCCGGCTCGGCGGCATGTTCGGCGTCTATCTGCTGTCGCAGCTCTGCGTGCTGACGGCGTTCTGGGGCGTGTTCACGCTGAGCCGTGCGCTGTTCGGGCGCACCCACGCGGCGATGGTCGTGATGTTGCTGGTCGGCATCGCGCTGTACAGCGTGCCGAGCGCTGAGTTCGGCCCGCCGATCCTGGCGATGGCGATCTGGTCGCTGATGCTGCTGCATTACTGGCGCGCGCTCGGCGAGGGCCGGCGGCGATTCTGGTATGTGCTCGGCATCGAGGCCGCGCTGCTGGTGATGACGACGCCGGTCGCGCTGGTGCTGATCGGGCTTCTGGTGGTGTTCACGGTCGGCACCGCGCGCGGCCGCGCGACGCTGGATGTCGCCGAGCCGTGGGTCGCCATCATCGCGGTGATCGGCGCGCTGATCCCGGTGCTGTTCTGGCTCGACGGTGTGTTCGACCGTTTGCTGCCGATCGGCGCGCGGCTGCTCGACGGCGGCACGCGCGACGGAAATATAGCGGCGTGGGGCCGCATGCTGGTGACGCTGCTGGTCGCGCATGCCGGCATCGGCGTGCTGGTGCTGCTGGCGAGCGGCTGGCCGCGCGCCCCGAAGGCCGATGCGCCGCGCCTGAAGCGGACCGAACCAGAGGCGCTGGCGGTCAGCTTCACGATCTTCTTCGCGCTGACGCCCGCGCTCGCGGTCACCATCCTGTCGGTGATCGTTGGCGGCTCCGCGCCGCTCGGCGGCAGCGCGCCGCTGGTGCTGCTGTCGGCGCCCGCCGTGATCCTGGCCTGCGGCAACACCATTCCGCTGCACCGCCAGCGCATGACGTTGTATGCGTGGAGCGGCCTGCTGCTGGCTCCGGCCGGGCTCGCCATCGCGGCGATGCTGGCCGGGCCGTGGACGCTCGGTCTCGATCTCAAGATCAATCTGCCGGCCGCCGAGATCAGCCAGTTTGTCGGCGACAATTTCGAACGCCGGGCCGGCAAGCCGCTGGCGATCGTGACCGGCGACCGTCAGCTCGCGGCGCTGGTCTCGCTCCGCGCGCCGAGCCGACCCGGCGTATACGACGCGGCGGCGCCGGAACGCACGCCGTGGATAAGTAACGCCGATATCGCCCGCGACGGCGCGGTCGTATTGTGGGTCGCGACCGATACGCGCCGCACGCCGCCGGAAGATATCCGCCGGCAGTTTCCCGATCTGGTGCCGGAGCAGCCGCGCCTGTTCGAGCGGCCGGTGCAGGGCCTGCTGCCGAAACTGTGGATTGGCTGGGCGGTGATCCGGCCGAAGCCGGCGAGTTAGATATTGATCCAATCCGATTGATGGATCGTAGGATGGCTTGAGCGTAGCGAAACCCATCGCAGCGCGGCAAGAAGATGATGGGTTTGGCTGCGCTCAAGCCATCCTACAAGCCGCGGCAATCGCCTCAATGATAGCCTTCGCCTTCGCGGACCTTGCCGCGAAACACCCAATAGACGAACACGGTGTAGCCGAGGATGATCGGCAGCAGCGGCAGCGTGCCGATCAGGATGAACATCTGACTCTCGCGCGCGGCGGCGGTCTGCCAGATCGTCAGTGACGGCGGCACCAGATACGGGAACACCGAGATCACCAGCCCGAGATAGCCGAGCAGAAATAATCCAATGGCGCTGAAGAACGGCAGATTGTCGCGTTCTCGCGTCAGGCCCCACCAGCAGGCCAGCGCGACCAGCGCGGTGACGATCGGCACCGGCCACAGATAGAAGATGTTCGGCGTCGAGAACCAGCGTTCGGAGATGCGCTCGAACTGCAACGGCGTCCACAGGCTGACGATGCCCATGAAGCCCAGCACCGCGAGCAGCAGCACCTGGGCCTGATCGCGCGAGCGCTCGGCGATGGCGCCGTCGGTCTTCATGATCAGCCACGTCGCGCCGAGCAGCCCATAGCCGAGCACGACGCCGACGCCGCACACCGCCGCGAACGGCGTCGCGAAATCGAACGGACCTCCGGCGAATTTGTTGTCGGCGACGTCGACGCCCTGGATCAGGCCGCCGAGGATCATGCCCTGGCTAAAGCCGGCGACCAGCGAACCGAGCCAGAACGCCACGTTCCACATCGGCTTGCTGGTGACGGCGATGGTGCGGAATTCGAACGACACGCCGCGAAACACCAGCGCCAGCAGCATTACGATAACCGGAATATAGAACGCCGGCATGATCACCGCGTAGGCCAACGGGAATGCGACCAGCAGGCCGACGCCGCCGAGCACCAGCCAGGTTTCGTTGCCGTCCCAGAACGGCGCGATGGTGTCGACGATGCGGTCGCGCTCGTGCTCGTCCGGATGAAACGGAAACAGGATCGCGATGCCGAGGTCGAAGCCGTCGAGAATGACATACATCGCGACGGCTGTTCCGATCAGGCCGGCCCAGATCAGCGGCAGATCCCACTCCATCGCGATGTTCTCCGGCTTGTTCTATCGAAGCGAAATCAAGTTATGCGTCGCCTTTAGCCGCCGCCAACGGGCCGGCGCTGAATTTCTTTGGCGGACGGACCAACTGTTCCTGCGGGCCCTTCGCGATCAGGCGGTTGATGTAATACATGCCCATGGTGAACACGATGCCGTAGACCACGACAAACATCGCCAGCGTGGTAGCTACCGTGGCGGCCGGCACCGGGGATACGGCGTCCGCGGTGCGCATCAGGCCCTGGACCATCCACGGCTGACGTCCGCTTTCGGTCACCACCCAGCCGGCGATCACGGCCACGAAGCCGGTCCACCAGGTTTGCGCGACGATGCGCAGATACCAGCGCGTGTCGAACAACCGGCCGCGCCACAGCAGCAAGCCGCCGAACAGCGCCGCCGCGATCATGAAGAAGCCGATCCCCAGCATGATGCGGAACGCAAAGAACACGTTGTGGATCGGCGGGCGGTCCTGCTTCGGCACCGACGTGAGGCCAGGAAACAGGCCGTTCGGATCGTGCGTCAGGATCAGCGAGGCGCCGCGCGGGATCGATATCTCGAAGCGGTTCCTTTCGTTGGCCGGGTCGGGCCAGGCGAAGATGTGGAAATCGCCGGGCTTGCTGCCGTCCCAATGCGCCTCCATGGCGGCGATCTTGATCGGCTGATGCTTGAGCGTGTTGAGGCCGTGCTGGTCGCCGAGAAACAGTTGCAGCGGCGCCAGCACGAACAGGAGGCCGATGCTCATGCGCACCATGGTGCGGGCTTCATCCAGATGCCGGCCGGCCAGCAGATAACGCGCGCCGACCGCCAGCACCACGAAGCCTGCGGTCAGATACGCGGCGTTGAGCATGTGGGTGAGGCGATACAGGAAGCTCGGATTGAACACGATCGCCCACCAGTCGAGTGGGTGTGCGACGCCGTTGCGCATCTCATACGCGACCGGCGTGTGCATCCAGGAATTCGCCGAGATGATCCAGAACGCCGAGATCGCGGTGCCGACCGCGACCGCTATGGCCGAAAAGATATGCAGCCCGCGCGGCACGCGGTTGCGGCCGAACAGCAGGATGCCGAGGAACGTCGCTTCGAGAAAAAACGCGGTCAGCACCTCGTAGCCGGCGAGCGGCCCGATAATGTTGCCGAACGCGGCCGAGAAGCCGCTCCAATTGGTGCCGAACTGGTACGACAGCACGATGCCCGACACCACGCCCATGCCGAACGACACCGCGAAGATCTTGGTCCAGAATCCCGACAGCCGCCCGTAATGCTCGCGGCCGGTCCAGCCCCACATGATCTCGAGCGTCGCGATATAGGCCGACAGCCCGATGGTGAAGCTCGGGAAGATGATGTGGAACGCGATCGTGAAGGCGAACTGGAAGCGGGCGAGCAGGACTGGATCGGCTTCCATCGGGCAAACCCCGCGATTGCTTCAGCGTGGTTGAGATCGCTTCGCCGGGGACACTAGTCCTTCGGATCGAGAAGCGCGAGGGCCATCGCGCATAGCTCGCGTGCGTTGATGTCGCGCGTGTTCAGCCGTTCAGCGCCTGCTTGATGGCCAGGAAATCCTTCCAGGCATACCGCTTTTGCAACGGACTGCGCAGCAGGAACGCCGGATGGAAGGTCGGCAGCGCCTTGATCTCGCGCGCGCCGTTCTGGAACGGGAACCAGCGCCCGCGCGTTTTGGTGATGCCATCGCGGAGACCAAGAAGGGTTTGCGCCGACGGTCCGCCAAGGCACACCAATATGTCCGGATTGGCGAGTTCGATTTGCCGCAGCACGAACGGCAGACAGATCTGCGACTCCTGCGGCGTCGGCGTGCGGTTGCCCGGCGGCCGCCACGGCACGATGTTAGCGATGTAGACCGATGTTCGATCGAGGCTGACGGCCGCCAGCATCAGGTCGAGCAGTTTTCCGGAGCGGCCGACGAAGGGCAGGCCCTCGATATCCTCGTCGCGGCCCGGCGCCTCGCCGACCAACATCACGCGCGCCTGCGGATTGCCGTCGGCGAACACCATCTGCTTGGCGGTGCCGCGCAGCGCGCAGCCCTCGAAGCCTTTCAAAATGTCGCGCAGTTCTTCCAGCGAGCCGGCGCTCTTGGCGGCGGCGCGGGCCGACATGATGGCGGCGTCCGGCGCGGCCGGCGCGGTGCCGACGAGAGGGGCGGCCTGCGATGCGGCCTGCATCCTGGGCGCGCTCGGCGCCGTGCGCTCGACCCGTGGGGCAGGGGCCGGCGGCGGAATCTCATCGGCGAAGCGGTCGACCGGCGCCTCGTCGACCAACGCGTCGACGCCCGACTCCAGATAGAAGCCGAGCAGTTCGCGGGCAGCTTTGGTAGGGTCGGGTGTCATGCTGAACCTGGGTGATCGGGTGCCACTATAGCAAGCTTGCTCGGCGAAGGGGGCATCCCGCGCCAATTTCCTGTCCGATTCGCGCATGCGATTGTCAGCGCCCCGAATCCGTGGAACCGTTATAAAAAGCCGTAGTGCCCGAGCCATCCCGGTCGGGATGGCTCTAGATTTTTATGTGGCGCATGTCCTTATCGGCGAACGGGTTCCCACTTCGCCGGGACATGCGCAGGGGACATGACGATGGACGCTGAAGAACTGCCGCCCCGCGAAGCGATGGATTTCGACGTCGTCGTGGTCGGGGCCGGTCCGGCTGGCCTCGCGGCCGCGATCCGTTTGAAGCAGGTCTCGCCGGACAGCACGGTGGTGGTGGTCGAGAAGGGCTCGGAGGTCGGCGCGCATATTCTGTCCGGCGCGGTGATCGATCCCGTAGGGCTCGACCGGCTGCTGCCCGAATGGCGCACCGAAGACAGTCCGATCAAGACGAAGGTCGAGGACGACCGGTTCTACTGGCTGTCGGCCAGCGGCGGCGTACGGCTGCCGAATTTCCTGATGCCGCCGCTGATGAGCAATCACGGCAATTATGTCGTGTCGCTCGGCAACGTGTGCCGCTGGCTCGCCACCAAGGCCGAAGCGCTCGGCGTCGAGATTTATCCGGGCTTCGCGGCGGCCGAGGTGCTGTTCGGGCCCAATGGCGAAGTCACCGGCGTCGCCACCGGCGACATGGGCGTTGGCCGCGACGGCAAGCCGAAGGATGGCTTCACCCGCGGCATGGAGCTGCGGGCCAAATACACGCTGTTCGCCGAGGGCGCGCGCGGCCATCTCAGCAAGGCGCTCATTGCGCGCTTCAATCTGGCGAACGAATGCGATCCGCCGAAATTCGGCATCGGCCTGAAGGAGTTGTGGCAGGTTGCGCCGGACAAACACCAGCCCGGGCTGGTGCAGCACTCGTTCGGCTGGCCGCTCGACAACAGCACCGGCGGCGGATCGTTCCTGTATCACCTCGACGACAATCTGGTGTCGGTCGGGTTTGTGATGCACCTGAATTATCAGAACCCGCATCTGTCGCCGTTCGACGAATTCCAGCGCTTCAAGACCCACCCGTGGATTCGCGACACCTTCGAGGGCGGCAAGCGGCTGGCCTATGGGGCGCGGGCGATCACCGAGGGCGGTTTCCAGTCGGTGCCGAAGCTGGTGTTTCCGGGCGGCGCGCTGATCGGCTGCGCGGCCGGCTTTGTCAACGTGCCGCGCATCAAGGGCAGCCACAACGCGGTGCTGTCCGGCATGATGGCGGCCGAGCAGGCGGCCGAAGCGCTCAGGGCCGGTCGCGCCAACGATACGCTGACCGGCTATCAGGATGCGTGGAAAGACTCCGAGATCGGCAAGGATCTGTGGAAGGTGCGCAATGCCAAACCGCTATGGTCGCGCTTCGGCACGCTGATCGGCATCGCGCTCGGCGCCCTCGACATGTGGACCAATACGTTCGGCTTCTCGCTGTTCGGTACGCTGAGCCACAGCAAGGCTGATTCAAAGACGCTGAAACCGGCCGCCGATGCCGAGCGGATCGTCTATCCGAAGCCCGACGGCAAGCTAACTTTCGACAAGTTGTCCTCGGTGTTTCTGTCGAACACCAATCACGAGGAAGACCAGCCGGTGCACCTGCGTGTGCACGACATGGCGCTGCAAAAGGCGTCGGAGCACGACGTGTTCGGCGGCCCGTCGCCGCGCTATTGCCCGGCCGGCGTCTATGAATGGGTCGAGGAGGGGGCCGACGCCCGCTACGTGATCAACGCGCAGAATTGCGTGCACTGCAAGACCTGCGACATCAAGGACCCCAACGAAAACATTACCTGGGTGACGCCGGAAGGCGGCGGCGGGCCGAATTATCCGAACATGTGAGGCCAAATCCGGTTCCGGCCACGATGCTGCCACACCGGAGCGCTGAACCTGCGACGAACCGCGCCCTGATGCCGGCACCCATAGGCGGGCGGCGTTCTTGCGGGCGGCGCACAAAAAGGTCATTCTCGGCACCGGTCTGAAGTTCGATCGGCGGAACCATGCCGCCCCACCGGCGCACCACCGTCGATATCGGTCACCCGGACTTGGGTCACTTGGACCTGGCCACACGATGAACGACCCGCTCGGTGGGTCGTCCCTGCAACGGAGACATCGGACCCGTGATCGTTTCGAACCCATACCGGCACGTTTCCCTGCGGAACGTGACTTTGGCCGTGCTCGCGACTCTGGTGATGGCCCGCCCGGCGGTGTCCGCCGCGCAGACATCCGAACCGCTGCCGCCGCGCAACCCGATGTCGATTTCGGCCTCGGGCAGCTATCTGGCGGCCCGCCATGCCGGGTCGCAGCGCGATTCGGCCGCCGCCGCGACCTATTACCGTTCTGCCTTGCGGGGCGATCCGCAGAACACTGAAATTCTCGATCGCGCCTTCCTGACGGTGCTGGCGGGCGGCGATGTCGATGAGGCGGTGCGGCTCGCCGACCGCGTGCTGCAGGTCAACAAAAACGACAAGGTCGCCAAGCTGGTGCTTGGCGTGCGCGGGCTGAAGCAGAAACAATATGCCACCGCTCGGACCAATTTCGGCCAGTCGATTCGCGGCCAGATCACCGACCTGACGGCAACGCTGCTGAGCGCCTGGGCGCTGCAAGGCGCCGGCGACACCAAGGGCGCCATCGAGGCCATCGACAAGCTCACCGGGCCGGATTTCTACGCGATCTTCAAGGATCTGCACGCCGGGCTGATCCTCGATCTGGCGGGCCGCAAGAAGGAAGCCGGCAAGCGCTTCGAAAACGCCTACAAGCTCGATCCGACGGCATTGCGAGTGGTCGAGGCCTATGGCCGCTGGACCTCGCGCAACGGCACGGCCGCCGAGGCGACCCAGATTTTCCAGACCTTCAACGCGGCTCTGCCCAACCATCCGCTGATCCTGAGCGAGATGGCGGCGATCGCGGCCGGACAGAACCTGCCGCCGCTGGTGGACACGGTTCAGGCCGGCGGCTCCGAAGTGCTGTACGGGCTCGGCGCTTCGCTCGGCCGGCGCGGCGGCGGCGAGGATCTCGGCCTCGTCTATCTGCAACTCTCGCTGTATCTGTCGCCGAGCCATCCGATGGCGCTGCTGTCGCTCGCGGATCTCTACGAGGCGCTCAAGAAGCACGACCTGGCGGTCAAGATCTACGAACGGGTGCCGGCCAATTCGCCGCTGCGCCGCAATGCCGAGATCCAGCTTGCCACCGACCTCGACACCCTGGAGCGCACCGACGAGGCCATCAAGCATCTCGACAAACTGATCGCCGACAATCCGAAGGATCTCGAGGCCATCATGGCGCTCGGCACCATCCAGCGCGGCCGCAAGCGCTACGCCGAATGTGCCGAGACCTACGGCAAGGCCGCCGCCACCGTCGAGAAGCCCGAGAAGTCGAACTGGCTGCTGTTCTACTTCCGTGGCATCTGCGGCGAGCGTTCCAAGCAATGGGTGAAGGCCGAAACCGATCTGAAGAAGGCGCTGGAACTGTTCCCCGAACAGCCGCATGTGCTGAACTATCTCGGCTATTCCTGGATCGACCAGGGCATCAACCTCGACGACGGCATGAAGATGATCCGCCGCGCCGTCGAGCAGCGGCCGGATGACGGCTACATCGTCGACTCGCTCGGCTGGGCCTATTTCCGCACCGGCAATTACGACGAGGCGGTGAAGAACCTGGAGCGCGCGGTCGAGCTTAAGCCCGAAGACCCGACCATCAACGATCACCTTGGCGATGCCTATTGGCGCATCGGGCGCGAACTCGAAGCGCGCTTCCAGTGGGCCCACGCCCGCGACCTGAAGCCGGAGCCGGACGAACTGCCGAAGATCGAAGAGAAGCTCAAGAGCGGCTTGGCCGACGATACGTCGGCGGCGGCCTCCGCGGCCGAGAAGGCGAAGAAGTCCCGCGACGGCGGCTGAACATCGCGATGTTTTCGGCTGTTACCCTATCGTCATGCGCGGGCTTTGCCCGCGCATTTCGTTTGTGGCGATGCGTGACCTCGCAGCAGGACGGAAAACTGCGATGACGGTGTTGACCGAAACGGCCTATGCCAAGGTCAATCTGACCTTGCGCATCCTCGGCCGGCGCGCCGATGGCTATCATGAACTCGAGAGTCTCGTAGTCTTCACGCGTATCGCGGGCGACACGCTGACCCTGGTGCCGGGGGAGGAACTCGGACTCACCGTGACCGGCCCGCGGGCGACCGCGTCCGGCGATATATCGGACAATCTGGTGCTCAAAGCCACGCGCGCGCTGATGGCGCGTTGTGACGGCTTGCGCGTCGGCCACTTCACGCTCGACAAGCATTTGCCAGTCGCGGCCGGGCTGGGTGGCGGATCAGTTGATGCCGGAACGGCGTTGCGGCTGCTGGCTAACGCGAATGGTCTGATGTGGGACGATCCGCGTGTCTTCGAAGCGGCGCGCGCGACCGGAGCCGACGTGCCAGTGTGTTTCTTTCCCTATGCCTGTTTCATGGAGGGGATCGGCGACGTGCTTTCTGAGCGGCTCGGATTGCCTTGCACCTTTTGCGTGCTGGCAAATCCTGGTGTCTCCCTGGCGACCAAAGATGTGTTTGCCGCTTTGAACATGCGTACTGGCGATTGTCTGCCGTTGGCGCACATTCAACGTTTTCCGCCGCTCGGACGGGTGAGTGGGCCGGAGCCAATCGCGCGCCTATCTGAGCTCATTGAATGGGTATCCGGTGAATGCAACGATCTGGAGCCGCCCGCCATCGCGCTACAACCCGTGATCGGCCGGGTACTCAATGCATTGCGTGCGCAAACGGGGTGCCGGCTTGCCCGGATGTCGGGCTCGGGCGCGACCTGTTTCGGCCTGTTCGACGATGAAGCAGCCGCGCAGGCGGCCGCGGCCGCGATGGCGGCGCGCCATCCTGAGTGGTGGGTGCGGGCGGACGTGCTGAGTTAATTCGACCGCGCGATGCAGAACGCCACGGTTTCCTGCAAGGCCCGCTTGATAGGGGCATCGGGAAACAGCGCCAGCGCGTCATTGGCGATGGCGCCGTAGTGGCGGGCGCGTGCGATGGTGTCCTCGAGCGCGCGGTGCTTGGTCATCAACTCGATGGCCCGTTCGAGTTCGGCATCGCTCGCGGCGCCGTCCTCGACCGCGCGGCGCCAGAACTCGCGCTCTTCTTCGTTGCCGCGCCGGAATGCCAGCACCACCGGCAGCGTGATCTTGCCCTCGCGGAAATCGTCGCCGACATTCTTGCCGAGCTTCGAAGCCTTGCCGCCGTAATCCAGCGCATCGTCGACCAGTTGGAACGCGATGCCGAGATTCATGCCGAACGACCGGCATGCCGCCTGTTCGGCCTTCGGCCGCATCGCCAGCACCGGGCCAACCTCGCAGGCGGCGCCGAACAGTTCAGCGGTCTTGGCCCGGATCACGGCCAGATATTCGTCTTCGGTCGTCGCGGTGTTCTTGGCGGCGGCGAGCTGCATCACCTCGCCCTCGGCGATCACGGCGGCGGCGTTCGACAGGATTTCCAGCGCCCGCAGATTGCCGACCTCGACCATCATCTTGAAGGCCTGGCCCAGCAAAAAGTCGCCGACCAGCACGCTGGCCTCATTGCCCCACACCATGCGGGCGGCCGGCCGGCCGCGCCGCATCTCGCTTTCATCGACCACGTCGTCGTGCAGCAGCGTCGCGGTATGCATGAACTCGACCGCGGCAGCCAGCCGGACATGGCCTTCGCCGGCATGGCCGGCCAGCGTCGCCATCGCCAGGGTCAGCATCGGGCGCAGCCGCTTGCCGCCGGACGAGATCAGGTGGTTGGCCACCTCCGGGATCATCGTCACATCGGAGCCGGTGCGCGACAGGATGGTGGCGTTGACCCGCTCCATGTCGGCGGCGACCAGTTCGACCAGCGGATCGATGGAGGCGGGGGAGGGATTCTCGAACGGGACGACGACGGGCAAAGCGGATACTCCGGGAGAGGACGCGCGAGCATAGAAACGCTATGCTGCGCCGACAAGGGCGCGATGTGTCGCTAGTGTCCAGAACGTGGCCGGGAGGATGGATTTGCGCGAACTGGTTCGCACCAACGACCCGGTGCTGCTGACGGTGATCGAATCGCTGCTCGGCGGCGCCGAGATCCACCATATGGTGTTAGACGGCAATATGAGCGTGCTGGAAGGCTCGCTCGGTATTCTGCCGCGCCGGGTGCTGGTCGCCGAGGACGATATCGGGGAGGCGCGCCAGGTTCTGACCGATGCGGGCTTGGCCCACGAATTGCGGCCCGATGCCGGCTAGCCGTATGGCTGTCCCTATCACCTCCGAAACCACGACCGACGCGGTACTGGGCGGCCGGCTGCGGCTGCGGCAGAAGCGCAAGGGTCATCGTTTCGGCCATGACGCTATTCTGCTGGCGGCGGCGACCGCCGCGCAGGCCGGCGATCGTATTGTGGAACTCGGGGCCGGAGTCGGCGCCGCCGGTCTGGCTTTGGCCGCCCGGGTACCGGGGCTGCGGCTGACCCTGGTCGAAATCGATCCGGAATTGGCCGCGCTGGCGGCCGAAAACGCGGTTCATAATGGGTTTGGCGAGGTGAGGGTGCTGGCGCTCGATGTCGGCGCGGCGCCGGACGTGTTCGGGGCGGCCGGCGCGGCCGACGGCGTGCTGATGAACCCGCCGTTCAATGACACGGCGCGCCAGCAGGTGTCGCCCGACCGCGGCCGGAGCTTGGCGCATGCCGGGCCGGCCGATCTGCTGAACGTCTGGATCGGGACGGCGGCGCGGTTGCTGCGGGCCAGAGGGACGCTGACCCTGATCTGGCGCGCCGATGGATTGGCCGATGTGCTGGCGGCGCTGGAAGGCGCCTTCGGCGCAGTCGCCGTGATGCCGGTCTATCCGAAGCCTGACGCGCCGGCGATCCGGGTGCTGGTACGCGCCCAGAAGGGCGGGAGCGCACCGCTGAAAACGCTGCCCGGACTGGTTCTCAATAATGTGAACGGAACGGACGGAAATGGAACGCCGAGCGTCGCGGCCGAAGCCGTACTGCGGCGTGGCGAAGCCCTGTTGCTCGCGTCAATGCCCACAACTTAAGCGCGATGTCGGGCAAGCGCCTTAGCAACTAGGCAATTAGCGCGACGAAACTCGGATGGGCTGCGACGCCGAACGCGACACCGTGCCGCGCGTCAAAAGATGCGACGAAGCCATGATCACGCTCATCAGGGCCATTAGCAGGTAGACTTTGATTTCCATGGTCTTATTCCATCGCTTACCGGATCGCATTTTGGGGCCGCTTCCGGTGTTTTTGTTGGTCGATCGCCATTCTCGTTTGGCTCGAGCGCGTTCAGCAAAAGTGGGTACCGGTTTGCGTCCGAACGCGCTCTAACTCTTTAAGCGGACGCGTTTTCTGAACGCGAACCGGTCTCCACTTCGCTTGAAAACGCTCTGGAGCCCAACGTTTCAAAGCAAGGGCCGTTCCAGACTCAACAGCAGCCGATGTGGTTAACGTCGAGTAACTTACCGTAGGCTGTCGCGGCATCCGAAAAGCTTGCCGTTGTGTGATCTGGGGTGGAACCGGTTTTCGGACAAGATCGTGTTCCAAGAAAAAAGCTGGAGCGCGATGGCGCTTTAATGCGAGCCTTTCGTGCTTCAGAAGGATTTTACATGAGCCACCTCAACAGTTCCGCGACGGGGTCCGACGCGCTGCCGTCCGAAACCGGGATGTCCGAGCATGTGCGCCAGTTGATGGCGCAGGCGCGCTCGGCGCTGCGTCCGATCCTGCCCGCACGGATGCGCGGGGATGTGCCGGTGGTGCCGGTGGTGCGTCTGTCGGGCGTCATCGGCGTCTCGTCGCCGATGCGCCCCGGATTGACGCTGACCAATACGGCCAAATCGCTCGACCGCGCGTTTTCAACCAAGCACGCCAAGGCGGTCGCGCTGGTGATCAATTCGCCGGGCGGCTCGGCTGTGCAGTCGCATCTGATCTTCCAGCGCATCCGCGCGTTGGCGACCGAGAAGAACCTACCGGTGCTGGCCTTCGTGGAAGATGCGGCGGCGTCGGGCGGCTACATGATCGCCTGCGCGGCGGACGAGATTTTCGCCGATCCGTCTTCGATCGTCGGATCGATCGGCGTCATTGGTGGCTCGTTCGGCCTGGACAAGCTGATCGCCCGTTTCGGCATCGAGCGGCGGATCTATACGGCGGGCGACAACAAATCCTCGCTTGATCCGTTCCTGCCAGAAGACCCCGAGGACGTCGCGCGTCTCAAAGCAATCCAGCAGGAAATCCACGCCAGCTTCATCGCGCTGGTGCGCGGGCGGCGCGGCGAACGCTTGGTCGGGCCGGAGAAGGCGCTGTTCTCCGGCGAATATTGGGGCGGCGAACGGGCACGCCTGTTCGGCCTGATCGACGGCATCGGCGACGTGCGCGCGACCTTGCGCGAGCGCTTCGGCGACAAGGTGATTACGCCGCTGGTGGTCGAGCGCGGGTTTTTCGGCCGCCGATCGCCGGGCGTGAGCCTCGGTGGCGTCGAGGCGTTGTTCGACCGGACGAGCTTGGCCGAGGATGTCCTGGCGGCGTTGGAAAGCCGGACCATCTGGGGACGTTACGGACTTTAGGATCAAGGGCAGGGAGCCGAGAGATGAAGCAGATAATCCGTCATGTGGCGATGGTCTTGGCGCTGACGGTTTCCGGCGCCACCTTATCGAGCTCAGCTTGGGCGGCCAACGAGCCGTCGCCCTATGCCGGCCTGGAAGGCCGCGGCGTCAAGGGGCTGTCGGCCGACGAAGCGCGGGGCCTGATCGCGGGCGAGGGCATGGCCCAGTCGCTGCCGGCCGAGCTCAACGGCTATCCAGGACCGCGTCACGTCCGCCAGCACGCCGATGCACTCGGGCTGAACGCCGAGCAGCGCGACCGGGCCGCCGCGCTGGAAGCCGACATGCAACAGCAGGCCCTAACCCTGGGCCGTGAAGTCGTCGGGCTCGAAGGCGCGTTGGATCGTCTGTTTCAGGATGGACGGGCAGACCCGGCCGCGGTCGAGCGGCTGACCAACGAGATCGGCCACAAGCGGGGCGCCTTGCGGGCGGTGCATCTGCGCGCCCATGTGGCGATGGCGCAGGCGCTCAACGCCGAACAGCGGGCCCGCTACATGGTGTTGCGGGGCTACGGGGCTCAAGACGGCGCGAACAAGGCGCCGCCAGCCGGCCATCACCGGCATAATTGATCGAATTGATAGAGCGGGGAGATATCGCCGATGCCGTTGTTCATCCCGCCTTTATTGGCCGTGACGCTGGGCGCGGTCGGCGTTGTGGCGCTGGCCAGGGTGGCGGTCCGGCATTCCCGCCGGGTAAACGATCGCCTGGATGCGATGCGGGCGGCGGCGCGGGCCGAACAGGCGCCGGATGGGCCGAAATTCAAGCTGCGGCGCGATCCGGAAACCGGCGATTACCGGCCCGATTAGGTTATCTGGCCGAGGCTGTTACCGGCCCGGCACGGCGTCGCGGGACACCATCGCGGCGAAGAACAGAAACAAGAACACCGCGCCGATCACCTGAAACGTCAGCATGGGAAGCTCCCGCCATTCCGGACGTCCATCGCCCGGCTCGTGCTGTTGTCGCTATCTGGACCGAACAGGTTCAACGGCCGGTGAATCTCAAAACCTGACTCGTTCCTAACCTTAGCGAGGTCTTGTGGGACATCCTTAGCGGAGCGTTGTTGCGTAGCTATGACTTCTGTCGTTCCCGGCGCCTTGACCCCTGTCAGGGTGGCCTCTAGAGCATTGTCAGCGATGAAACAGGCCTCCGCGCCGTTCCCCCACCTCTGACCGATTGCCGCGAGCGATGTCCGCCGATCTACCCCCGCATATGCGTCCGGAACGCTCGTTCCAGGGCCTGATTCTGACCCTGCAACGGTTTTGGGCCGATCAGGGCTGCGTCATCCTGCAGCCCTACGACATGGAAGTCGGCGCCGGCACCTTCCACCCGGCCACCACGTTGCGCGCGCTCGGGCCCAAACCCTGGAACGCCGCTTACGTACAGCCGTCGCGCCGGCCGAAGGACGGCCGCTATGGAGAGAACCCGAACCGGCTGCAGCACTATTACCAATTCCAGGTGATCCTGAAGCCGTCGCCGCCTGACATCCAGGACCTGTATCTGCGCTCGCTCAAGGCGATCGGCATCGACACGGCGCTGCACGACGTCCGGTTTGTCGAGGACGACTGGGAGAGCCCGACGCTCGGCGCCTGGGGCCTCGGCTGGGAGTGCTGGTGCGACGGCATGGAAGTGTCGCAGTTCACCTACTTCCAGCAGGTCGCCGGCTTCGAATGCCGGCCGGTATCGGGCGAGATCACTTATGGTCTTGAACGCCTCGCGATGTATGTGCAGGGCGTCGACCGGGTCTATGATCTGAATTTCAACGGCCGCGAGGGCGACAAGAAAGTCACCTATGGCGACGTGTTCCTGCAAGCCGAGCAGGAATACTCACGGCACAATTTCGAGCATTCCGACACGGTGATGCTGTTCGAGCAGTTTCGCATGGCCGAGGCGGCGTGCCGGCGCTATCTCGAGGCCGGCTGGGCCGACGCGACCAAGGCCAAGCACCTGATGGCGCTGCCGGCCTATGACCAGTGCATCAAGGCCAGCCACGTCTTCAATCTGCTGGATGCGCGCGGCGTGATCTCGGTGACCGAGCGGCAGAGCTATATTCTGCGGGTGCGCGAACTCGCCAAAGCCTGCGGCGAGGCGTGGCTCGCGACCGAGGCGGGCGGGCGGGCCTAGTTCAGCGTCGCGTGTGTCAGCGCCGCCGGAGCTTTCGACTCGGCGAACAGCAGCCGCGACACGTCGCGGGCCGGCACCGCCTTGCTGAACAGCCAGCCCTGGCCCTCGTCGCAGCCATAGACCTTCAACTCGTCGAATTGCGACGACTGTTCGATGCCCTCTGCGGTCGCGATCAGGCCGAGGCCCTTCACCAGTCCGACGATGGCGCGCACGATCACGCTGCTATCGGTGTCGCGGCCGAGCCGCGCCACGAAGCTGCGGTCGATCTTGATCTTGTCGAAGCGCAACTGCACGAGCTGCGACAGCGTGGCGTAGCCGGTGCCGAAATCGTCCAGCGCAATACGCACGCCGGCGCCGCGCAGATCCTCGATCACCTTGCGGGCCACTTCAATGTCGCCGACCAGCGCGCTTTCGGTAATCTCGATTTCCAGGCGGTGCGGCGAGAAACCGGTTTCGGCCAGAATGCTTAGGATGCGCAGGCCGAGCGTCTTGTCGCGCAACTGCCGGGGCGACACGTTGACGGCCAGCACCAGATGCTGCGGCCAGTCCTTGGCGTCTTTACAGGCTTGGCGCAGCAGCCGGTCGCCCAATTCCTTGATCAGGCCGGTCTCTTCGGCGATCGAGATGAACACGTCCGGCGACACCGGACCGAAATCCGCGGAATCCCAGCGCGCCAGCATTTCAAAGCCGACGATGGCGTTGTCCTTCAGCGTGACCAACGGCTGATAATGCGGCGTGATCGCATTCTTCGGCAGCGCCGCGCGCAGCCCGCGCTCGATCCAGCCGCGGGTTTCGACCTGTTCGTTCATCGACGGTTCGAAGAACTTGATCGAGGCGCGGCCGGATTCCTTGGCGTGGTGCAGGGCGATGTCGGCGCGGCGCAGAATGGCATCGACCTGCGTGCCATCTTCCGGCGCGACCGCGATGCCGATGCAGGCGCCGAGCGTGCCGGCGGTGTCGCCGGCGATCGAGGCGCGCCCGATCGCAGCTACGATGATATTGGCCAGTTGCAGCGGGTCGTCGCGGGTCGCGATGTTCGGCTGCAGGATGGCGAATTCGTCGCCGCCGACCCGCGCGAACACGGTACCGGGATCAAGGATCGCCGAGATGCCTTGCGAGATTTCCATCAGCGCCTGGTCGCCGGTGTGCCGGCCATAGATTTCGTTCACGGCCTTGAAGCCGGTGAGGTCGAACATCATGATCGCGGTCCGGGCGTCGTGGTCGCTGACCCCCTGTAATGTCGCAGTGACCATCTCGGTAAAATATCGGCGGTTCGGCAGGCCGGTCAGCGCGTCGTGGCGGGCCAGATTCCAGGAATCCTGCTCCGCCGCCTGACGCGCTTGGTTCTCGCCTTGCAGGCGCCGGTTGTGCTGATACGCGAAAACGATCATCGCGAGCCCGAACGCCAGCACGACCAGCCAAAGGTCAGCCAGCGCCCATCCCTTATTGGCGACCGCGAAGGCCAGCACGCGCTGCGGCGCGTCGATATATTCCAGTCCAAGGACCGAGATCGCGGCCACGCCGAAAATGAGGACGGCCTCATAGCGCCGGAGCGTTCCGGGCAAGTCTCGGGTGCTGCTGGCCTGTTCGGCGAAAGGCTTTGGGGGCGCGGTCATGAACGCTTCCTGGTTGCGCCATCTTTACCGCCAATGACTTGCTGAATTGCAAAAATGCCTCCGCATTTTGACTTAGGAAGAATACGCACTGTTTAACGTGTTGGAACCCCGAAGTAGTATTGGGCAACCGGCAAGGGGGCTGACAACCCTGATGGCGCCTGCTACCTGCGGACATCGTTAAGCATCGTTCCGAAAGTTCGCCGGACATGCGCCAGAAAGCTCTTTCATGCCCGACCTTCTGATCGAATTCCTGTCCGAGGAAATCCCAGCCCGCATGCAGAAGCAGGCGGCCGAGAACCTGAAGAAAATGGTTACCGACCGGCTGGTCGAGGCCGGGCTGCCGTATGAGGGCGCCCGCGCCTTCGCGACGCCGCGCCGCCTCGCGCTGAGCGTGCAGGGCGTGCCGGCCCGCCAGCCCGACCTCAAGGAAGAGAAGAAGGGTCCCCGTGTCGGCGCCCCCGAGGGGGCCATCCAGGGCTTCCTGAAGAGCGCGGGCCTCGCCTCGATCGATCAGGCCACCATCAGCAAGGATGCGAAGAAGGGCGACTTTTATCTCGCCGTGATCGAGAAGGCCGGCCGCCCGGCGATCGAAGTGGTCGGCGAGATCGTGCCGCAGGTCATCCGCGCGTTTCCGTGGCCGAAGTCGATGCGCTGGGGCGCCGGCGACCTGACCTGGGTGCGGCCGCTGCAGAGTATCGTGGCGACCTTCGGCCCCGAGACCGAGGAGCCTGAAGTCATTCCGTTCAGCATCGATGGGCTGACCTCGGGCGACACCACGCGCGGCCATCGCTTCCTGGCGCCGGACGCGATCCGGGTGAAGCGGCTCGACGACTATGCGTCCAAGCTGGAGACCGCGCGGGTCGTGCTCGACCCGCAGCGCCGCAAGGACATCATCCTGACCGAGGCGAAGAACCTGGCTTTCGCGCAGGGCTTCGACCTGGTCGAGGACGAGGCGCTGCTTGAAGAAGTCGCCGGCCTTGTCGAATGGCCGGTCGTGCTGATGGGCGCGTTCGACGAAGCCTTCCTGGCGATCCCGCCCGAGGTGATCCGCACCACGATCCGGGCCAACCAGAAATGCTTCGTGCTGCGCGATCCGAAAACGGGGAAGCTCGCCAACAAATTCGTGCTGGTGTCGAACATCGAAGCCAGCGACGGCGGCAAGATGATCGTCGCCGGCAATGAACGGGTGATCCGCGCCCGGCTGTCGGACGCCAAGTTCTTCTACGAGACGGATCTCAAGACCAAGCTGCAAGACCGCCTGCCGAAATTCGAGCAGATCGTGTTTCACGAAAAGCTCGGCACGCAGGGCCAGCGCATCGAGCGCATCGAACGGCTGGCCGGGGAGATCGCGCCGCTGGTCAAGGCCGACGCCGACACGGCCAAGCGCGCCGCGCGGCTCGCCAAGGCGGATCTGCTGACCGAGGTGGTCGGCGAATTCCCCGAGCTGCAAGGCCTGATGGGCAAGTATTACGCGCTGGCGCAGGGCGAAGACGCCAGCGTCGCGCAAACCAGCGAAGATCATTACAAGCCGGCCGGTCCGGCCGACCGGGTGCCGACGGACCCGGTGGCGGTCGCGGTGGCGCTGGCCGACAAGATCGACACGCTCGTTGGGTTCTGGGCGATCGACGAGAAGCCGACCGGCAGCAAGGATCCCTACGCGCTGCGCCGGGCAGCGTTGGGTGTGATCCGCATCATCCTGGAAAACGAATCCCGCGTGGCGCTGGCCGGACTGCTGGTCAAGCAACACAGCGTGATCCACGCGCAGGTGAACCGTTCGACCGTCGAGTTCGATTTCCTCAAAGAGGCCAGCGCGCAAAACGATCCGGCGCCCGAACCGCCGCAGGATGCGGCGCCCGATCCGGCGATGGTCAAAAATCTGCTGGCGTTCCTGGCCGACCGGCTGAAGGTGCAGTTGCGCGAGCAGGGCGTGCGTCACGACCTTGCCGACGCCGTGCTGGCGCTCGAAGGCCTGGATGATTTCCTGATGATCGTCCGGCGGGTCGAAGCGCTCGGCAAATTCCTCGACACCGAGGACGGCAAGAACCTGCTGGCCGGCACCAAGCGCGCCGCCAACATTCTGCGCATCGAGGAAAAGAAGGACGGCGTGGCCTACACCGATGAGCCCGACAAGCGGCTCTATCAGGTGCCCGAGGAGCAGTCGCTGGCGGCCGCCATCCTGTCGGTGCGCTTTGAGGCCAAGCACGCTGTCGACCATGACGATTTCGCCGCCGCCATGGCCGCGATGGCGCGGCTGCGGCCCAAGGTCGACGCGTTCTTCGACAAGGTGACGGTTAATGTCGAAGACCCGCCGCTGCGCGAGAATCGCCTAAAGCTGTTGAATCAGATCCGCGCCGCGACTGCCGCCGTGGCGGATTTTTCCAAGATCGAGGGATGAGGCATGCACCTTGTTCGGTCCCCGCATCCTCTATTGGCATGCGGGAAAATGGAACTTGGAACTGTCTCCTCCGTTACTGCCTGATTGAACCACAAGGAGTTTGTCATGACGCTCGGTACCGCCCATATCCAGCCCATCGTCGCCTTGATCGCCGGAATTCTGATCCTGATCGCGCCGCGGCTGTTGAACTTCATTGTCGCGATTTACCTGATCGTGGTCGGGCTGATCGGGCTCGGTGTTTTGCGCATGTTTCACTAGGGCGCGTGTCCTCGCCCCGGCGAGCCCATCGTCATCGGTAGACGGCATCTCCGTTTCATCGCCCCTCGCGCGGTAACACGACGGTACGAAGCGACATGAAAAAGCCCACCAAGACCAAGCGCAAATCGGCCCCGAAATCGGCTTCGAAGAAATCAGCTTCGAAGGCGAAGCGTCGCGTGCCCGCGAAGGCGGCGGCCCGCAAGCCCGTGAAAGCGGCCAAGACGTCGAAGACCAGATCTGCCAAGACGAAGTCCAAGACCGTCGCCAAGGCGAAGTCGCAGCCAAAGGCCAGGTCTGTCGCGAAGTCGCAGCCGGCCGTGCGCGGCAAATGGGTCTATGCGTTCGGTGGCGGCAAGTCCGAGGGCAAGCCCGGCCAGCGCAATCTGCTGGGCGGCAAGGGCGCGGGCCTTGCCGAGATGGCCAGCCTCGGGCTGCCGGTGCCGCCCGGCTTCACCATCACGACCGAGGTCTGCACCGCCTTTTACGAAAACGACAAGCGATACCCGAAGGAACTGCGCGGGCAGGTCGAGGCCGCGTTGGCGCAGGTCGGGCGCATCACCGGCAAGGCGTTCGGCGATCCGTCGAAGCCCTTGCTGGTCTCGGTGCGCTCCGGCGCACGCGCATCGATGCCGGGCATGATGGATACCGTGCTCAATCTCGGCCTCAATGACGCGACCGCCAAGGCGCTGGCCGATCAGTCGGGTGACCGTCGCTTCGCCTATGACAGCTATCGGCGTTTCATCACGATGTATTCCGACGTGGTGCTCGGCCTCGATCATCATCATTTCGAGGAGCTTCTCGACGACCACAAGGATCAGAACGGCTACACGCTCGACACGGACCTTTCGGCCGACGACTGGCAGGGCTTGGTCGGCAAGTATAAAGAGCGCGTCGAACAAGAACTCGGCAAGCCGTTCCCGCAGGATCCGCACGAGCAATTGTGGGGCGCGATCGGCGCGGTGTTCTCATCCTGGATGAACCAGCGCGCCATTACCTATCGGCGCCTGCATGACATTCCGGCGAGCTGGGGCACCGCCGTCAATGTGCAGGCCATGGTATTCGGCAATATGGGCGAGACGTCCGCGACCGGCGTGGCGTTCACCCGCAATCCGTCCACCGGCGAGCGCCGGCTGTACGGCGAATTCCTGATCAACGCGCAGGGCGAGGACGTGGTCGCCGGCATCCGCACGCCGCAGGAGATCACCGAAGCGGCGCGCCAGGAGGCCGGCTCCGACAAGCCGTCGATGGAAATCGCGATGCCGGCCGCCTATGCCGAGCTGACCCGCATTTACGGCAAGCTCGAGAAGCATTACCGCGACATGCAGGATCTCGAATTCACCGTCGAGCAGGGCAAGCTGTGGATGCTGCAGACCCGCTCCGGCAAGCGCACCGCCAAGGCGGCGCTGCGGATCGCGGTCGAACTCGCCACCGAAGGCCTGATCAGCAAGAAGGAAGCGGTGACGCGGGTCGATCCGGCGGCGCTCGATCAGTTGCTGCATCCGACCATCGATCCGAAAGCCGAGCGCAAGATCGTCGCGACCGGCTTGCCGGCGTCGCCGGGTGCGGCTTCGGGCGAGATCGTGTTCTCGTCGGACGAGGCAGAAGCCCTCAAGGCGCAGGACCGCAAAGTTATTCTGGTCCGCGTCGAGACTTCGCCGGAAGACATCCACGGCATGCACGCGGCCGAAGGCATTCTGACCACGCGCGGCGGCATGACGTCCCACGCGGCGGTCGTCGCGCGGGGCATGGGCAAGCCCTGCGTTTCGGGCGCCGGATCGCTGCGGGTGGACTACAACGCCGGCACGCTGACCATCGCCGGGCAGGTGTTCAAGAAGGGCGACAACATCACCATCGACGGCTCGACCGGGCAGGTGCTGGCCGGCAAGGTCGCGATGGTCGAGCCGGAAATGTCCGGCGAGTTCGGCACGCTGATGGGCTGGGCCGACTCCGTGCGCACCCTCGGCGTCCGGGCCAATGCCGACACGCCGGCCGATGCGCGCGTCGCCATCAAGTTCGGTGCCGAGGGCATTGGCCTGTGCCGCACCGAGCATATGTTCTTCGACGAGGATCGCATCCTGGCGGTGCGCGAAATGATCCTGGCCGACGAGGAGGGCGCGCGCCGCAAGGCGCTCGCCAAGCTGCTGCCGATGCAGCGCGCCGACTTCGTCGAGCTGTTCGTCATCATGCAGGGCCTGCCGGTGACCATCCGGCTGCTCGATCCGCCGCTGCATGAGTTCCTGCCGCACACCGAGAAGGACATCGCCGAGGTCGCGGCATCGCTCAAGACCGATCCGGCGAAGTTGCGTCATCGCGCGCAGGAGCTGCACGAGTTCAATCCGATGCTCGGCTTCCGCGGTTGCCGGCTGGCGATCGTCTATCCGGAAATCGCCGAGATGCAGGCCCGTGCGATCTTCGAGGCCGCCGTCGAAGCCGCCAAGCAGACCGGCAAGCCGGTGCGGCCGGAAGTCATGGTGCCGCTGATCGCCACCAAGATGGAACTCGACCTGATCAAGGCGCGCATCGACGCGATGGCGGCCGAGGTCGAAAAGGAAACCGGCGCCAAGCTGACCTACGACGTCGGCACCATGATCGAACTGCCGCGCGCCGCATTGCTGGCCGGCGAAATCGCACAGACGGCCGAGTTCTTCTCGTTCGGCACCAACGACCTGACGCAGACCGCGTTCGGCATCAGCCGCGACGATGCGGCGAGCTTCCTTGGCACGTACACGTCACGCGGCATTCTGAGCGCCGATCCGTTCGTGTCGATCGACCGCGACGGCGTTGGCGAACTGGTGAAGATCGGCGTCGAGCGCGGCCGCAAGACCCGAAAGGGCCTCAAGGTCGGGATCTGCGGCGAGCATGGCGGCGATCCGGCTTCGGTGGCGTTCTGCCACCAGATCGGCCTCGACTATGTGTCGTGTTCGCCGTTCCGCGTGCCGATTGCACGTCTGGCGGCCGCGCAGGCCGCACTCGGCCGCGATCCGGCGAGCACGGCGTGATCCGCTTCAATTGGATCGGATCAGGCGCTGGTTTCTCGGCTTTTTCGGGATCATGCCCCAGGCGTCGCCATCTGCTTCAGCGCGCTCACGCTGGGTAGCAGCAGGTTCAGCACGCCTTGCGTCCGAATGAAGTCCTGCAAGCCGGTCAGGACATGTTTCTCGCCCTTGGCCTGGAACTCGAATTCGTCGGAACGGTCAGGCGTCGTGCGGTTTCCGAACAGCGGATCCTGTCCGTGTTGGTTGTCAACCTTGGCGTGGAAATTAGTCTCGTTGATCCACCGCATCAGGGCGAAGAACTGCGACTCGATATCGGTGCATAGGAAAAGCCCGATCAACCCGCGGTCCAGGCCGTCATCGTTCTCGCCCTCGAGGGTGGAGCCATACGAACTGCCCCGTCGCAGCACCCGCGGCGTTCCGGACGGAAACATCGACTTGTTGCGATCGTTCAATTCATCGTCGCGCCGGTTGGCGATGCGAATGTGGGACGAAAACGGGCACCGTTCGCCGTCCGGGTCCATGGTGTAGTCGAAGTCGTTGCGCATGAAGTCCGCCGGGTCCGGCTGCGGGGCGTTCGGGAACAGAACGAGCGGGGTGCCGTTCCGCCACCGTCCCATCATTTTGGCCGCGAGCAATTCCTGGGCTTCATCCGCCGGCATGTTCGGCCACAGCGCTTTGGACCTTTCGCGCAGGAATTTATTGAACTTCGCCACATCCTGGTAAATCCAGCGCAGCACCAGATAGCTGCCGTCGCGCACCAGCCCGGTCCACGGCTCCCGGTTTGGGATGGGCTTGTTCGGGTCTTCGCCGTAACCAAGAACAAAGCGGCGCAAGTCCACCAGGTCCGGCCGCCCGGGCGCATCCTCCCAATTGACCTGTGGCTGGGAAATGCCATCGCGATAGCCGAAATGCAGAACGCCCTTGGGCGCCAACCTGCCGGTGAGCGGCTCGCCGTCGCTGCTCGGCACCAGTTCCTTGATCCCGAGGCGGCTGGCCGAAGCACGGATCGCCGCGGTCTGCTCCGCCAGCGTCGCGGCGGACTGGCAGTAGCAAAACATCGCGACATCGACGTCTTCGCTGACAAATTGCCCCTTCCACCAATTGGCTGGCGCGCTGTCGCCGCTGTCCCGCATCGCCTTGGGATTTGGTGGATCGCGAAAGTCGGAGCGGAACGCCCGCGTCGCCGGCATCGCGCCGGCGCGGTCGTCGACGGCTCCGGTTTTCTGTATTCCTTGCCAGCTCAGGGCAATGTTGAGGAGCGGCTCAGGTTTCGCCTTGATGTCCACCGCGGCGCTGGTGACATGCGGGACCCATTCCTTCAGGAATTCGCGGGCGGCGGCTCCGTCCGGGAATTGAAAGAAGAAATGGCCGACCAGCGGATAGTTGAAGGACTGAAAGATCAGGCCTTGTACATTGCTGCGCTCGATCTGCACCATGGTCTGCCCGCCTCATCGCGCTTTCAAGCGAGCGCTCTAGACACCCGCACGACACCGCGCAACGCTTGATGACGCTCTCGACCGAGAGCGCCACCAAAAGCGTGTGGACCGATCATAACTTCTTGAGAATGTCTTCGACGGTCCGGCGCTCATAGGCCGAGAACAGATAGCCTTCCGGATTTCCTTTGTCGTCGGTTTCGCCGATCGTCGAGTTGCCGAGCGAGCGGAGATTCATGTGCTTCGACAACTCGTAGAAGTCGTCCGCGCTGAGATCGCCAAACGAGGGCGCGCCATCGGCGAGCGAGAACAGAGCGGCGAACACATCGGGAAGTTCGTCCTGGAAGAACTTGGTATAGGCTTTGTGATCGCCGTCATATTCGGTGATGACCTGCAGAAACAGGCCGTGGACATTGACCACGCGGGCGAAGTGAACGAGCTTCGATTTCCGCAGCGCCGCGTCGATCTTCGGCTGATAGACTGTCGGGAAATCCGCAGCGATCTTGGCCAGTTTTTCCTTGGTGGCGGCGTCCTGCTTGATCGGAATTGTCAGGTTGAGTGCGTGCATGGTCCCCTCCATTGACCGCGCCGCCCATTGTACCGGTGCGTTCGCGCGGTCCTGCACGCAACTTTTGCATGAGTATTTTTCAAAAGTCTAGTTTTGATTGTGGAACCCAAGCGAGCTGGGTGGGGAACAAAAGCATCTCACCTGCGCGAGCGGCGGCTTCCGACGCGGGCGACTTCATCGCCAACGTCCGCGACGCGTTGCGCAATCTCGCGGGTCGACGGAATGCGCCGCGCATGGGCCGCCTCGTCGGCGGCCAGGTTTTCGATAATGGCAAACAGCGTTTTGCGCGTCGTCGTCAAATCCGCCGCGCTGACGCCCCGCGCCGCGACTTGATTCACGTCCTCGGCCATCGGCACCAGCGTGTGCTTCAGCTTGCGGCCGGCCGGCGTCAGGAAGACGTATAGGTTCTTGCGGTTATCGGCCAGGCGCCGGCGCGTCACATAGCCGAGTTGCTCCATCACCTTTACGGCCGCGAAGGTGGTCGGCTCCATCACGCCGACCTGCGCGCTGAGTTCGCGCTGCGTGATGCCGTCGCGTTCCCACAGCACGCGCAGAAAGGTCCAGTGGCCGAGCGAGATCGAATGCTCGGTCAGCCGCATCTGTAGCGCCCGCAGCAGCGCCCGCGTGGCGTCCTTCACCAGATGGGCGAGGCGGTCGTTCGGCACGGCCTCGCGCCAGTGCCGCAGGATGGCCTGCGTGTCATTGAGGCCGGCCGGCGCTTTGGCCATCGCGGGTTTGATCGGCTTGCGGCTCACGAATGTATTCCGATCTGGTGTTCGAGCACGATGTCGCGTTGCTCGCGGGCGGAGCACAGGACGGCGAGGCACACTTCAAGCGTTCCCAGCGCCCAGTTGCCGTCATGCGGGGGTGCGCGGCCATGCACGACCGCGTCATACAGTTCGTCGATCACCTCCGCGCGCGGCACGTCCGGCACCGCGACCTTGTCGAGCCGCACGCTGTCGTCACCATAGATCATCACGCCTTCCGGTGTCAGCCGCAGGTCGGCGCGCTCGCACGATACGATCATCAGGCCGAAATGCTGGTGCAACCGGTCCGGTGACGGTTTCGGTACGCCCGCATAGTCCGCGCCGCCGTAGTTGCGCGCGGCCTTCAGGTTGGCTTCGGTCGCAGCATCGGCTCCCGCGAGGGCGCGGCGCGCGCGGCCGTATGATGTGCGATCCTTCGGCAGGCCCATCTCGCCGATCCAGCCGGTGAACTCGTCGGAATCAAAGCGTCCATAACCCTGATAGGTGAGGGTGGCGAAGGCACCATCTTCGAACCGCAACAGCGCCGCATAGGCGCCTTCGGTCGGTCGCGCCGGATCCCACGAGCCCGTCATCGCTCGCACGCTGTGCACGCGGCCGCCGCCCAGCAGCCGCGCGGTGTCGATCTGGTGCGCGCCCTGGCTGAACACCACGCCGCCACCTTGGTCGGTGATCATCTCCTCGGGACGGCGCGGCCGGTACATGTAGTCGGTGAAATTCAGCCCGGTGATCATCCGCACGGCGCCGAAAGTGCCGCTTGCGATCAATTCTCGCGCCCGGCGCACCGGGGCGTTGAAGCTGTGGCTGTGGCCGACCACGATATGGGTGCCGGCATGTTCTGCGGCGTCGATCATCTGTCGGCATTCGGGAATGCTAATCGCCATCGGTTTTTCGACCAGCACGTGCCGGCCATGCTCGGCCGCGATCCGCACGTGTTCGGCATGCATCTGGTGCGGTGTTGCGACATAGACCGCGTCGAGACCGTCATGGCCGCAGAGCGCATTCACGTCGTCATAAGTTGGCGCGTTGAAATCCGCCGCGAACCGGTCGCGGGCCTCGCGCCTCGGGTCGGTGGCGGCGACCAGTTCGACGCGCGGGTCGGCCAGGAAGGTCGGCAGCATCAAGGTGAACGCCCGGCCGAGGCCTGCGACGCCGATGCGAAGCTTGCGGTCAGTGTTCACGCGTCACCGGTCGATCACGAGTTGCGGCGATTTCGCCCGTGAGACACATACCATGATGTGTGTCGCGCGTTCCTCATCGCTCAGCACCAGATCGCGATGATCGGCTTCGCCTTCCAACACCCGGCATTTACAGGTGCCGCAGGTGCCGCTTTCGCAGGAGCTTGGAATGTCGTGGCCGTGCGCGCGCGAGGCTTCCAGGATAGTAGTGCCGACCGGCACGTCGAAGGTGATGTTCGCGCGCGCGAGCTTGACGGTGAACGCCGTGTCGTCGGCCTTCGGCGCCGACGGCTCAGTGAAGGCCTCGAAATGCAGCGCCGAGCGCGGCCAGTGTCCGGCCATGTCGCGCACGCTTTCCATCAGCGGGCGCGGGCCGCAGCAATAGATGTGCGCGTTGTTCTTGCGCTCCTCCAGCACCGGCCACAGATCGAAGGCGCGCTCCGGCGCGCCGCCGTCGTGATGGATGAAGACCTTGCCCTTGAATTCCGGCGTACCAAATTCCTCGCGAAACGCCGTCACGTCGGGCGAGCGCGTCAGATAGTGCAGGCGGAATTGCTTGCCGGTCTGCGCCAGCAGATGGTGGATCATCGAGCGGATCGGTGTGATGCCGATGCCGCCGGCTATGAACACGAACTGCTTGGCGTTGCGCGCCAGTTCGAAATCGTTCTGCGGCGCCGACACCATCAGGGTGTCGCCGGCCTTGGCCTCGTCGATCAGATTGTTGGTGCCGCCCGTGCCCGGGTGCTCGCGTTTCACCGCGATCATGTAGCGGTCGCTCTGCGCCGGATCGCCGCACAGCGAATATTTGCGCACCATGTCGTTCGGCGTCCGCACGGCAATATGGGCGCCGGCGGTGAATTCCGGCAGCTCGCCGCCGTCCGGGCTTTGCAATTCAAAGGCATGAATACCCGAGGCAATTTCGTCCCTACGGGCGATCAGCAGGCTCAGGTCCGGGTCTGAGGGCGTGCGCATCGGCGAAGGGTCACTCCCACGGTCGGGCTTTCACAGGCGTGCGCTGCACAAATCCGATATTCGGAAATTTACTCGACAGCGGCCTCGGAGCCGTTGTAAAGTAGGATACTTAGAGGCCTAAGCAAAATCAATCACTAAAAACGCACGGCCATCGAGCGTCCGGAATTGGGAGCCCGTCATGATGACGTCCGAGGAAAACGATCTGCTGTGCCGCGTCGAGGGCGACGCGCCGATGGGCCAGATCATGCGGCGGCATTGGATTCCGGCGTGCCTGACCGAGGAGGTCGCCGAGCCGGACGGCAAGCCGATCCGGGTGCGGATGCTGGGCGAAGATCTCGTGGTGTTTCGCGACACCGACGGCAAGCTCGGCGTGCTCGACGAATATTGTCCGCACCGCCGCGTCTCGCTGGTCTATGGCCGCAACGAGGAGTGCGGCCTGCGCTGTCTCTATCACGGCTGGAAGATGGATGTGGACGGCAACGTGGTCGAGATGGCGTCGGAGCCACCGGAGAGCGGCTTTGTCGACAAGGCCAAGACCAAGGCCTATCCGGCGCGCGAGGCGGGCGGCTTTGTCTGGATCTACATGGGCCCGGCCGAAACCATGCCGGAGTTCGAGCCGCCGGCGTTTGCGCCGACGCCCGACACGCAAGTGGCGATCCTGAAAATTCACGTGAATTGCAACTGGGCGCAGATCCTGGAAGGCCAGATCGATTCCGCGCATTCATCGAGCCTGCATTCGTCCGACATGAAGCCCGCGAAGGTCGAGAGCGCCAAGGCGGTTGAGACCCATTGGCTGCGGCCGTCCACCGACAAGGCGCCGCGCCTGCAGGTCGAGCGCACCAGCTACGGCTTCCATTACGTGGCGATCCGCCGGCCGATCATGAACGCGGCGACGCAGGACTATGTGCGCAAGACCGTCTATGTCGCGCCATTCGTTGCGCTGATCCCGCCGAACAATGCCTACAATGTCGCGACCGTGCTCGGCCCGACCGACGACACCCATACGGCGTTCTATTTCATTGCCTGGAAGGAGAGCGGCAATATCGATCAGGAGGCGTGGCGCAAGTTCAACCACGCCCAGGTCGGCATCGATGTGGACGCCGACTATCGCAACGTCTGCACGCGCGACAACGATTACGGTCAGGACCGGCAGGCGATGAAGCTCGACGATTTCACCGGCATCAAGGGCATTCCGAACCAGGACATCGCGATGTGGGAAACCATGGGACCGATCGCCGACCGCACGCGCGAGAAGCTCGGCGCCAGCGATCTCGCGGTGGTCGAGTTCCGCAAGCTGATGGTCGATGCGGCGCGCGCGTTCCAGCAAACCGGCGAAGTGCTCGGCCGCACCGAGCCGCATATTCCGCACGCCAGCATCGCGTCGTTCGAGGCGATGCTGCCGAAGACCGCGGACTGGCGCAAATTCAACGCCGGTGAAGCCAACACGGCCAGCCCCAAAGAACGGGTGGCCTGACACGGACAGCTTCTGAATAACGATAAGAAGCGACCGCGACACGTCAAAAAGACGGCGCGGACAAACATGAACCAGGGGAGGGTAGAATGCGGAACAGGTGGCTTGTTGCCTTAGGTGCAGGCTTGAGTCTGACGTTTGCGGCCAGTGCCGCGCAGGCCCAGGCCAACGACGTGCTCAAGCTCGCCATCGGTCAGCGCGGCAACTGGGATACGTCGGTCGCCGAGATCGGACAGCGCGCCGGCATCTTCAAGAAGCACGGCCTGACGCTGGAAATTCTCAACACGCAGGGCGGCGGCGAAACCCAGCAGGCGGTGATCTCCGGCAGCGTCGATATCGGCGTCGCGGCCGGTACCATGGGCGTGCTTGGCGCGTATTCCAAAGGCGCGCCGGTCCGCATCCTGGCGGCTGAGACCACGGGCGCCGGCGATCTGTACTGGTATGTCCGCGCCGACTCGCCGATCAAGACGCTCCAGGACACCGCCGACAAGACCATATCCTATTCGACCAGCGGTTCCTCGACGCACAGCATCGTAGTGGCGCTGATGCGTCAGTACGGCCTGAAGACCAAGGCGATTGCGACCGGCGGTCCGCCCGGCACGCTGACGCAGGTGATGTCCGGGCAGGTCGATATCGGTTGGGCGGCGCCGCCGTTCGGTCTCGACCAACTCGACAAGAAGGAAATCCGCATCCTGGCCAGCGGCAACGATGCCGAGGTGTTCAAGGGCCAGACCGTGCGGGTAACCATCACCAACACGCAGACGCTCGCCGGGCGTAAACCCGCGCTCGACCGCTTCATGAAGGCGTATCGTGAGACCGTCGACCTGATGTATGCGGACGACAAGGCGTTGAAGATCTATGCCGATTGGCTGGGCATCAGCATCGAGAAGGCTAAGCGCACGCGCGACGACTTCTTCCCGAAAGAGTCCATCAATCCCGACAAGGTGATCGGTCTCGATACCATCGTGCAGGACGCCGTCGCGATGAAATACACGGCCGCGCCGCTCACCAAGGAGCAACTCGCCGATCTGATTCAGATACCGCCGAGATAGCTTTTCCGATCGACGTCTTTCACATCGCGACAGACTGAGTTGTCCGGCTCAAAACAGAACCCATCGGGGGATCGTGTTCCCTGATCAGGGCTGTTGACCGCGCCCTTTAGAAGACCAACAATGTGGCGCGCGCGACTGCACAAGACGGTCGGCCACGGGAGGACTTCATGGGCACCAAGGGAACATTGTATCTCGGCGTCGCAGTGACGGCGCTCGCTTTGATGTCAGCGCCGCCTCAACTGAGCGCGCAAGGCGTGAACACCATCGCGGGCGCGGTGGCCGGCGCGGTGCCGGGCGCGGTCAGCATCGACAATGACGACATCGGCGGCATCGTGAAAAGCCCGCGCGGCCCCGAAGCCGGCGTTTGGGTGATCGCCGAGACAACCGACTTGCCGACGAGATTCACCCGCAGCGTCGTCACCGACGACCAGGGCCGTTACGTCATTCCGGATCTGCCGGTCGCGAACTATCAGGTGTGGGTGCGCGGCTATGGCCTCGTCGATTCGCCGCGGCTGCGCGCCAAGCCCGGCCAGATGCTCGACCACACGGCGGTGCCGGCGCCCGACGACCGGGCGGCCGCGCATTACTATCCGGCGCTGTATTGGTACACGATGATGAAGATCCCGCCGGCCAAGGATTTTGGCGGCCATACCGACATTCCGAAGAACATCACGCGCGATACCTGGATCAAGCGGGTGAACAATACCGACTGCATCGGCTGCCATCAGATCGGCCAGCTCGCGACGCGGACGATTCCGGCGCAGTTCGGCAAGTTCGAATCCGGCGCCGACGCCTGGATGCGCCGCACCTCCGCCGGCCAGTCCGGCGAGATGATGACCAACCGGCTCGCCGGAGAACTCGGCGGCGTGCCGTACCAGTATTTCGGCGACTGGACCGACCGCGTCGCCAAGGGCGAGTTGCCCAAGCACAAGCCACAGCGGCCGGCCGGCGTCGAGCGCAACCTGGTCGTCACCACCTGGGACTGGTCGACGCCCGATAAATACATGCACGACCTGATTTCGTCGGACCGGCGCAAGCCGACCGTCAACGCCAACGGCTTGCTGTATGGCGCGCCGGAATATTCCACCGACAATATGCCGATCCTCGACCCGAAGACGCACAAGATCTCGTTCTTCAAGATGCCGGTCGCCGATCCGGGCATGCCGGTCTCGCTCGGGCCCGGCCATGCCGGCGCGGTCACGCCGACCACGCCCTCGGCCTATTGGGGCGAGCAGGTGCTGTGGGATACGCGGGCCAACCAGCACAACGCGATGTTCGACGACAAGGGCCGGGTCTGGCTCGCGGCGAACGTGCGCGGCATGGACAATCCGGCCTGGTGCAAGAAGGGTTCGGAACATCCGTCCGCCAAACTGTTCCCGATCGACAAGTCGCCGCGCCAGGTGGCGATGCTGGATCCGGCGACGCAGAAATACAGCTTTATCGACACCTGCTTCGGCACGCATCATCCGCAGTTCGGCTATGACGCCGATAACACGCTGTGGCTGTCCGGCACCGGCCCGGTGGCCGGCTGGATCAACACCAAGGTGTGGGACGAAACGCAGAGCGCCGAGAAGGCGGTCGGCTGGCACCCGTTCGTGCTCGACACCAACGGCAACGGCAAGCTCGACGACATCGCCGAGCCGGGCAAGCCGGAAGACGGCAAGGACAACCGGCTCAATCCGGGTTCCGGTCCGTATGCCGTGATGCCGCATCCGACCGACGGTTCGGTCTGGTACACGTCCGGCACGTTCGGCGGCACGCCGGGCTTCCTGCGCTTCGATCCGAAAACCAAGCTCAGCGAGTTCTTCGCACTGCCGAAGGAAGCGGTGGGCGTGCGCGGCGGCGACATCGGCGCCGACGGCGTGCTGTACGGCTCGGGTTCGGCCGGACACCTGATCGCGTTCGACCGGCGCAAGTGCAAGGCGCCGCTCTCAGGACCGAATGCGACCGGCGGTCACTGCCCGGAAGGTTTCACGCTGCATAAATATCCGGGCCCCGGCTTCGACGACGTGCCGAACTCCAGCGCCGAGGCGAGCTACTACACCTGGGTCGATCATCACAACGCGGTCGGCCTCGGCCCGAACGTGCCGATCTCGACCGCCAATTTGCAGGACGGTTTTGTCGGCCTGAAGGACGGCCAGATGATCCTGATGCGCGTGCCGTATCCGATGGGCTTCTACGCCAAGGGCCTCGACGCGCGCATCGACGATCCGAATGCCGGCTGGAAGGGACGCGGACTGTGGAGCGCCAGCGGCGACCGCACGCCGTGGCTCAACGAACTCGGCAAGGGCGCGCGCCCGATGGCCGTGCACATCCAGGTGCGGCCGGACCCGCTGGCGAAGTAGGCGAGGCGGAAGGCCGAAGGTTATGGTGGGGGTCGCGTTTAGAGCGCGACCCCACCCACGTCCCATCCGAGTTTCACGGCGACAGGAGGGCGGCATGACCTTGAAACAGCTTCTGTTCGCGAGTGTGGCCGCGATCTGTGTCGCGATAATGCTGCCGCCCGGTCCATCGCACGCACAACAAGCCGAGACTGTCACCGTAGGCGCCGACAACATCGGCGGCACGGTGATGGGGCTGAACGGTCCGGAGGCCGGGGTCTGGGTGATCGCCGAGACCACGGATCTGCCGACGCGCCTGATCAAGAGCGTCGTCACCGACGACCGCGGCCGCTACCTGATCCCGGATCTGCCGAAGGCGAACTACGAAGTGTTCGCGCGAGGCTATGGTCTCATCGATACGCCACGCGAACGCGGCGAGCCCGGCAAGCGCATCGACTTCACGGCCATGACGGCGGGCGCCAAGGCGGCGGCGGAAATCTATCCGGCGATCTATTGGTATTCGATGCTCAAGGTGCCGCCGAAGCACGAATTTCCGCTCGGTGACGCCAAGAGCCAGGCCGAGTGGCTCAATGTCGTGAAGACCAATGGCTGCTACGGCTGCCACGCGCTTGGCAACAAGGCGACCCGCACCATTCCGCCGGCCTTTGCCGACATGAAATCCGACGAGGCCTGGGCGCGCCGCATCCTGTCCGGCCAGGCGATGAACAACATGGCCAGCACCATCGGCCGCATCGATACGCAACGGGCGCTGACGCTGTTCGCCGACTGGACCGACCGCATCGCGGCTGGCGAACTTCCGGCCGCGAAACCGCCGCGCCCGGCCGGCAAGGAGCGCAATGTCGTCATCACGCAGTGGGATTTCTCCGACGCCAAGCATTACCTGCATGACATCACGGCGACCGACAAACGCAAGCCGACGCTCAATGCCAACGGTTTGATCTATGGCGCGGTCGAGAATAGCGCCGATATCATTCCGGTGCTCGACCCGGTGAAGCACACGGCCACGTCGTTCCGTATGCCGGTGCGCGATCCGAAGACGCCGTCGTCCAAGGACGATCCGATGTCGCCGTCGCCCTATTGGGGCGAGGAGGCGATCTGGGACAGCCAGTCCAGCACGCACAACCCGATGTATGACGAGAAGGGCCGCGTCTGGTTTACGTCGCGCGTCGGGCCGACCGCCAATCCGGATTTCTGCCGCAAGGGTTCCGAGCATCCGTCCGCCAAAGTGTTCCCGCTGGAGACCTCGACCCGGCACGTCGCGATGGTCGATCCAGCCAGTGGCAAGACCACGCTGATCCGTACCTGCTTCCAGACCCATCACCTGGTGTTCGCCGAGGACGCCAACAATACGCTGTGGCTGAGCCAGGGCGGGCCGGGCTCAGGCGCGGTCGGCTGGCTGAATCGTAAAGTGTTCGACGAGACCGGCGACGAGGCCAAGGCGCAGGGCTGGACGCCGATCGTTATCGATACCAACGGCAATGGCAAACGCGACGCGTGGGTCGAGCCGAACCAGCCGGTCGATCCGACGAAAGACAAGCGCATCAACGGTGCGATGTACGGCATCGGCGTCAACCCGCAGGACGGCACGATCTGGGGCACGGTGCTGACATTCCCGGGCTATGTCATTCGACTCGATCCGGGTGCTGATCCGTCGCAGACCGCGCTCGCCGAGATCTACGAGCCGCCGATGCCCGGCTATGGCCCTCGCGGTTTCGACATCGACCGCAACGGCATCGCGTGGGTGCCGCTGTCCAGCGGCCACATGGGCAAGTTCGACCGCAGCAAATGCAAGGTGCTGCGCGGGCCCGAGACCGCAAACGGCCGGCACTGCCCGGAAGGCTGGACGCTGTATCCGTTCCCCGGTCCGCAGATGCAGACCGTCACCGAAACCGGCAGCGCCGAGGCGAGCTACTACACCTGGGTCGATCAGTTCGACACATTCGGGCTCGGCCGCAACGTGCCGTGGGCGACCGGCAATGCCAACGAGTCGCTGATGGCGCTGGTCGACGACAAGTGGCTGAACTTCGTGGTGCCGTATCCGAACGGCTTCTACGCCAAATGGATGGACGGCCGCATCGACGATCCGAATGCGGACTGGAAGGGCCGGGGCCTATGGGCGACCTATGGCACGCGCACGCCGTTCCACACCGAGACCGGCAAGGGCACGCGGCCGAAGGTGGTGAAATTCCAGCTGCGGCCCGATCCGCTCGCAAGGTGACACGTAGGCACTAACGAGGAAAACCTTGGACTTCATCTACGACACCATCTCGGTCAACACGTTCTGGACCATCCTGTTCATCATCCATGCGCTGCTCGCCGTCGCGCTGCTCGGTGCGCTGACCCATCAGGCGATGTCGGTCATGATGCCGGTGCGCCGCGCGGCCGGACCGGGCAATTTCGTCGCGCGTTTCGGGTCCGTGCAGGGCGCCGGCTATGCGACCGCGGTGTGCGTGCTGTGGATCGTCACCTTCGTGTTCGGTGCCTGGATCTATACCAAGTACCGCATCTATGTGCGCGTCCCGATCGAGCAGGCCGGCTTTTGGAAGACCCAAGGTGTCTTCGAACTCAAGGAGCACTACGCCGTTATCGGCCTCGGGCTGCTGCCGATCTATTGGTATCTGTGGAAACACGCCCGCGATCCGGCGCGCGATCCTTCTTACGATAGCGCCAGAAAATGGCTGACCGTGACGCTGGCCGGCATGTGCTGGTACATGTTCCTGGTCGGGCACATCGTGAATAACGTGCGGGGCTTTGGTTCATGAGCACGACCTTGCGCACGCCGGTTTCAGCGTTGTCTTCGCTCGCGTCCTCAGCGGCGTTCCGCACCTTCGCGACGGTGTTCGCGATCGCGACGCCGCTGCTCTACGTGGTCTGCGACATGCAGAACTTGCCGCTGTTCACCTATCATCCGGGCACCGACCGGGTCGACTTCGGCTGGGCGCCGGCCGTGCGTGACGAAGGCCCGGCGATGTACTGGTATGGCTGGACCGCTTCGACGCTGCTCGGGGCGGCGGTGCTTGGTCTTTTGGCCACGCTGCTGCCCGCCAATATGATGCGCCGGGTGCCGCTGGCGCTGGTCTGGATCGTGCCGCTGGCCATGCTGCCGATCCTGATCTATTCGCTGAAGTTCTTCTGGCGGTGGTAGGGAACTTTGGATCGCATGGCGGTTTGCGCTAATATCACCGCCAGTTTCCTGGAGGCCGAGATGCGTATCCTTATTCGAACGCTTGTCGCCGTAGCCTTGGTCACGCCAGCCCTTGCCGGCGGCGACGACTACGATGCGATGAACGACACCGAAGGCAAGGGGCCGGCCTATTTCGGCTTCGTGCGCGACACGCGCGGCTCGCCGGTGCCGAATGCCGAGGTGGTGCTGAAGCCGAAGCAGGGCGAGGCCGTTATGCTCAAGAGCAATGTGCTCGGCCTGTATCGCAGCCACGTCACCAAGGAGGTGACGCCGGCTGAAGTGGAAGTGAGCTGCGGCAAGACCGGCTACAAGCAGACCGCCGTCGCGCGCCGGCCGGGCCAGGACAAGGACATGCATATCGAGACCAACTGCACCTTGCAGCGGTTGTGACGTGACGCATCGCGGCATCGTACGCCGCGTTTTCCTCGTTGGGTGCGCGATTCTGATCGCGGGTGTGTGGAGCGCGCACGCGCAGCCGGCCGACGGTGTGCCGGCCGACACCGTGCTGCTCAACGGCAAGATCGTGCAATTCGACGCGCCGTATGTCGACGCATTGGCTGTCCGCGACGGACGTGTCGTGGCGCTTGGCGCCAGTGCCGATATCGCGCGCCATGTTGGTCCGAACACCCGCACCGTCGACCTTGGCGGCCGTACCGTTATTCCGGGCCTGATCGACTCGCACATTCATGCGATCCGGGCCGGGCTGACCTATACTGGCGAAGTGCACTGGATCGGCGCGCGCTCCATCCCGGAGGCGTTGGACCGCCTGCGCGCCGCCGCCAAGACAGCGCCGCCCGGAAGCTGGCTGGTGGTGGCTGGCGGCTGGACCGAGCGGCAGTTCACGGAAGCGCGCCGTCCGACGCGGGCCGAGATCGCGCAGGCCGCGCCCGATCATCATGTCTATGTGCAATTGCTCTACACGGCCGTGCTGGTCAGCGAAGGCGGCTTGGAAAAGCTCGGCATTCCGAACGATACGGAGTTGGCATCGCGCCTCACCGTGGAAAGCGGCCCCGACGGCAAGCCGTCCGGCTGGATCGCGGCCGACAACCGCACCATCAGCGAGTTGTTCGACCGGCTGCCGCGCCCGGACTTCGACAGCCAGGTCGCCGGCACGCGCGCGTTCTTCCGTACCTTGAACGGTCTCGGCATCACCGGCGTGCTCGATCCGGGCGGCTATAACCTGCCGCTCGAGGCCTACCGCGCGCTGTTCCGGGTGTGGCGTGAGGGCGGCCTCACGCTCCGCGTTGCCTACAGCCTGTGCGCGCCGCGCCGCGACCATGAGTTGGAGGATTTCCGGGCGCTGACCGCGATGCTGCCGATGGGCTTCGGCGACGACTGGCTGCGTTTCAACGGCATCGGCGAGAACGTCACCTGGGGCATGTACAACAACGAGACACCCACCGACACGCAGAAGGAGCGGCTTTACGAGACGCTGACTTGGGCCGCCGCGCGGGGTCTGACGGCAACTTTCCACTGGCAGAACGAACGCTCGGTGCATCATCTGCTGGAGGTGCTGGAGCGCGTGAACCGCGACACGCCCGTCGCGCCGCTGCGATGGTCGATCGCGCATCTTAACGATGCGTCGCCGGATAGCCTTGGCCGCATGAAACAGATGGGCGTCGGCTGGCTGATGCAGAACGCGTTCTACTTTCGCGGCGAAGCGTTTCTCGGCCAGCGCGGCGCCGACGCGATGCGGCTCGCGCCGCCGATCGGCAGTGCATTGCGCATGGGCCTGAACATCGGCGGCGGCACCGACGCGCACCGTGTCATGTCGTACAATCCGTTCGTGTCGCTGCAATGGATGCTGGACGGTAAAACGGTCGGCGGTACACCATCGCGCATGGCCGACGAAACACCGACGCGGCTGGAGGCCTTGCGCCTGTATAACCCAGGGCAGCGCCTGGTTCGCCCATGACGACGCGAGGCGCGGCGCGCTCGAGGTCGGCAAGTTGGCGGATCTGGCGGTGCTGACAGAGGACTATCTGACCGTGCCGGTCGAGCGGATCGGCGGCATCCGTTCGCTGCTGACCATGGTCGGCGGACGGACGGTGTATGGCGAAGGGCCGTATGCCGGGCTGGATGGCAATTGACGATTGCCGCACTGCGCCATTGTTGTGCGCCGCAACAGAGACCATCACCGAAGGTTGGGTATGGCCAAACTGTCGCACGTGGTAGCGTCTGTGCGGGGGACATTCCCAAACCTGCGTGACATTCGACACGCAGCAGGCGAGGGCGCGGACCGGGGCAAGAGACCGCCGGCAGCGGGGGGACATGGAAGACAAGACCAAACTTGAAGAATCGGCGAAACTTTCCGTCGCGGCGGATGCGGCGATTTCCGAAGAACAGCTACGCAAGGCTGAGGAATTCATCGAGGCCGATGAAGGCGTTACCAACCGGCTGATCGGCTGGGCCGGCTGGACGGTCACGGCGATCGCCGTGGTGATGTCGCTGTTCCACCTTTACACGGCGGTCGCGGGCGCCTGGCCGCTGCGCGACTTCCCGATCATCGCGACGCAGCCGCTGCGCTATACGCATGTGGCTTTCGTGCTGGTGCTGAGCTTCCTGCTGTTTCCGATGGCGACGCGGTTTCGCAACCGCATCCGCTGGTGGGACGTGCTGCTCGGGCTCGTCGGCACCGCGATCCTGATCTACGCGATCGACGGCGGCGAGGATTTCACCGACCGGGCCACTTCGCCGAACCGCCTCGACGTCGTGCTCGGTGTGATCTTCATCGGCCTGCTGATCGAGGCGACGCGGCGCACCATCGGCTGGATCGTCCCGGTGATCTCATTGGCGTTCATCGCCTATGCGATGTTCGGGCCGTATCTGCCGGCGCCCTGGACCCATCGCGGCTACGACTTCGCGCAGATCGTCGGTCACCTGTTCATCACCCTGGAGGGCATCTTCGGTACGCCGGTCGATGTCTCGGCGACGCTGATCATCCTGTTCACGATCTATGGCGCGTTCCTGCAGCATTCCGGCGCCGGCAAGTTCTTCATCGATTTCTCGATGACCCTGATGGGCGACAAGCCGAACGCCGCCGGCCGCACCGTGGTGCTGTCGTCGTTCCTGCTCGGCGGGCCTTCGGGCTCCGGCGTCGCCACCACCGTGACCATCGGCGCCGTCGCCTATCCGATGATGAAGCAGGCCGGGTTCGAGAAGAACGCGGCCGGCGGCCTGTTGGCGGCCGGCGGCCTTGGCGCGATCATCTCGCCGCCGGTGCTGGGCGCGGCGGCGTTCCTGATCGCGGAGTTCCTGAAGATCAGCTATCTCGACGTGATCTGGATGGCCGCCATCCCGACCTGTCTGTATTACCTATCGCTGCTGTTCATGGTCGAACTCGACGCCAAACGGTTCGGCGCCAACAATGTCGCGTTCGTGCCCGAAATGTCGCTGTGGCAGCTCACGCGGCGCTACGGCTTTCATTTCGCGTCGCTGATTTCCATCCTGATCTTCATGATGTTCGGCTATTCGTCGACGCTGTCGGTGTTTTGGTCGACGGTGCTGACCTATGGCCTCAGCTTCCTGACGCGGGAAACCGCGCTGGTGCCGAAAAAGCTGGTGCGCTCGCTGGCCGACGGTTCGATCACGTGTTTGACGGCCGCCACGACCTGCGCGACCGCCGGCATCATTGTCGGCGTCGTCACGCTGACCGGGCTGGGGCTGAAGTTCTCGTCCATCGTCATCGATTACGCCGGCGGCAACCTGCTGCTCACTGCGCTCTATACGGCGCTGATCGTCTGGATCGTCGGGCTCGCGGTGCCGGTGACGGCGTCCTACATCATCTGCGCCGTGATCGCGGCGCCGGCGATGATCAAGCTCGGCGTGCCGGATGTCGCCGCCCACATGTTCATCTTCTACTATGCGGTGCTGTCCGAAGTGTCGCCACCGACCGCGCTGTCGCCATTCGCGGCCGCCGCGATCACCGGCGGCGATCCGTACAAGACGACCTTGCAGGCGTGGAAATATACGCTGCCGGCATTCCTGGTGCCGTTCGTGTTTGTGCTCGATCCGCAAGGATTGGGCTTGCTGCTGAAGATTCCGCCCGGCGGTTCGTGGGTCGATATTGTCATGATCACCGCCAAGACGGCGGCCGGCCTCGCGGCGCTGGCCGCCGCCGCGCAGGGCTGGGCGCTGCGCCGCACTACCGTGGGCGAACGCATCCTGATGACGCTGGCCGGGCTGCTGCTGGTGTTTCCGAGCCTGATCGAAGCGATGCTGGAGTACATCGTCGGCCGCGATCTCGACTACACTGCGACACTTGGCGTGATTATCGCGATCGCGGTGCTGATAAAACAACGCATGCAGCCGGCGCCGTCGGCGCACGCTACAAGCTGATCAAAAAAAGCTGATCCTAGGGAGGAATGACATGTCGAAACGCAAGTTTGCCTTCATCGCCCTGACGCTCGGAGCCGCGGCTTTCGCCGGGGTGGCGGTAGCGCAGCAGATCAATATCGCGATCGCCACCGGCGGCACCGGCGGCGTGTACTATCCGATGGGTGGCGGCATGGCCAACATCCTGTCGAAAGCGCTGCCGGGCGTGTCGGCCACCGCGCGCGTCACCGGCGGATCGGTCGACAATCTCAAGCTGATCGGCACGCAGCAGAGCGAAGTGGCGTTCACGATGGTCGATGCGGCGCGCGATGCGCTGCAGGGCGAAGACAAGTTCAAGGGCAATCCGGTCGAGGTGCGCACCCTGATGGTGCTGTACCCGAACCGCATGCATGTGGTGTCGGTCGAAAGCACCGGCATCAACAAGATGTCGGACCTCAAGGGCCGCCGCGTCTCGACCGGCTCGCCGGGCAGCGCCACCGAGGTGATGGCATTCCGGGTCATCGAGGCCGCCAGTCTCGACAAGGACAAGGACATGAAGCGCGAGCGCCTCGGCGTCGCGGAATCCGTCAACGCGCTGAAGGACGGCAAGATCGACGCCTTCTTCTGGGTCGGCGGCCTGCCGACCGCGGCCGTGACCGATCTCGGCGCGACGCCGGGCGTCAAGATCAAGATGATCGACCATGCCGAAACCGTCGAGAAGATGAACGCCAAATACGGCGGCATCTACAGCGCCGGCATCATCCCGGCCAAGACCTATCCGGGTCAGGACAAGGACAATCCGATCGCGGTGGTGCAGAACATCCTGGTCGTCAATGCCAAGATGGACGACAAGGTCGCCTACGACATCACCAAGACGGTGTTCGAAAAGCGCGACGAACTCGCCATCGTGCACGGCGAGGCCAAGGCCATCGAGCTCGCGACGCAGTCCAACAAGAACACCACGATCCCGTGGCATCCGGGCGCGCTGAAATACTTCGCCGAGAAGGGCGCCAAGATGTAGTTGCTGTTTCAGCAACGCGTCTTTCAATAACCGAGGCGGCCCCGCGCAAGCGGGGCCGTTTTTGTTTGCCGCGTGCTGTGCGCAATTTGTTGATCATTGGCGGCGCCGTGATCTCCATCCCTCCCCTGAAAAGGGGAGGGTGGCGCCGCTTCAGCGGCGCCGGGTGGGGTTCTTGAAACGTTGCGATAAACCCCCACCCGGTCAGCTTCGCTGACCACCCTCCCCCAAGTGGGGGAGGGATAAGCCGAACTCACACGTTGCTATCGCCTTGCGCGTTGACGATCCGTTTACCAGTCCGGCAAAGTTTGCCTAGTGCCGCAAGGGTTTCCGGCACGCGCAATTAACTTCATCGCAAGGTTAATGAGGCATTGAATCAATCCGTCGCATTCGCGCCACGCTGGCGCCGTGCGGCGGTCAAGTGCGCGTTGCGTCGTTGCGTCCTCAGTTTGTTCGTAGCGTCGTAGCGTCGTTGCGTGCCCGTTAGTCCGTTGCGTCAAGTGGTGTTGAGTTGCGTCGTGTGAGTTGAACAATGGTTGCGTTGCGTACTAGGCCGAAGGGGGCCCGTTCGGCGTCCTTCGGCCTCAGCACCATGGTGTTCATCCTGATCCCGACCCAGGTCGGTTTCCAGGACCTTGCCGCTTTGATCGCGCGTCAGCCGGCCGTCACGGCGCGCTGGCGCGAGCATGTCGTCGCGACACCGTTCAACACCATGCGGGCCGCCACGTTCAGCTTTCCCCGTCCGGTCGGTAGCGCGATCCCTGAGCCGGTCGGTTATACGCTGGCCAGCCTCGATCCGCGCGGGCTTGATCTCACCGCATCGTTGCCGGAACGCGCCGTGGATTCGGTGATCGATATCGCGGGCCCGGCCTTGCAATATCCGAGCGTCGAACGCCGGCTGAAGGGCGATGCGCTGGTCAAGCGGTCGCCCTCGGAACCTGCGAACCAGCCCGAGGCCCAGTCGCCGCGCAAGGATCAGGACCGCCCCGGTGCGCCGCCGAAGACCGCGCGGACCGCTGTCGATAACGACGACGTCGAAGCGATCGAGATGGCGGCGCCGTTCGACGACAGCCCGCCGCTCCCGGTGCAGACCCTGGCAAAGGATACTGCCGCGGCCGATCACGACACGCCGGATCAATTAGAGACGCTGGCCGAGCGCGCGCCGGTCGTCGCGCTCGCGACGCCGACCGATCCGACGCCAGGCAAACCTCTCGAAGCCAATCCGTCCGACATCGTCCCGGTCGAACCGTCGGACCTGAACGAACTCGATCAGGCGGCGCCGGATGCGGTTCCGTCGACCGAACATGCCGCCGTGCAGACCGCGCGGCTGTATTTCGGTTCCGATGCGGTCGACGGCCAGCCGTCGGCGATGGAGCGCTGGGCGCCGGGCGAAGAGCCGGTGCTGATGACGCCACCGGCCGCCGATCCGGACATCAAGCTGTCGGCGCTCGATCCGAAGTCGAGTGACGCGGCCATTACCAAGGACGTGGCGCCGAGCCTGGATGGCGAGACCGGCGGCGAGACCGTCGCGCCGAAGGGCGAAGTGACCGGCGAGGGCAAGCGGCCGAGGACCCCGGCCGATCGTCTCGGCCTCGACAGCAAGACCCGGCCGAAGCACGAGAAGTGCCTCGCCGATGCAATCTATTTCGAGTCGCGCGGCGAGCAGGTCCGCGGCCAGATGGCGGTCGCCCAGGTAGTCATGAACCGCGCCTTCTCGGGCTACTATCCGAACAATGTGTGCGGCGTGGTCTATCAGAACGCGCACCGCCGGTTGGCCTGCCAGTTCACCTTCGCGTGCGACGGCATTCCGGACGTGATCAAAGAGCCGGACATGTGGGAACAGGCCAAGCGCATCGCCAAGGATACGCTCGACGGCAAGTTCTGGCTGCCGGAAGTCGGCAAGGCGACGCACTACCACGCCTCTTGGGTGCGGCCGAGTTGGGTGCGCGAGATGCAGAAACTGCAGAAGCTCGGCGTCCACACGTTCTATCGCCCGCGCAACTGGGGCGATGGCGCCGACAAGCCGATCTGGGGCACGCCGCCGACGGCGCAAGACATCCAGAACGAGATCGCCAAGACCAGCGGTGCGAAGGCGGATGCGTCGAAGGCGGACGGTACGAAGACGGACGCCAAGCTTTAGATTTCGATATCCAGCGCGACGTCGAGATTGGGCGCCGAATGCGTGATCCAGCCGGACGACACGTAGTCGACGCCGGTGGCCGCCAACTCAGCAACATTGTCCAGCGTAATGCCGCCGGAGGCTTCGGTGACCAGCTTGCCCTTGGTCAGCGCGACCGCTTCGCGCAGCGCGGCCGGATCGAAATTGTCCAGCAGCACCACGTCGGCGAGGCCGACGCGCAGCACCTCGTGCAACTGATCGAGCGAGTCGACTTCGATTTCGACCTTGACCAGATGGCCGGCAACGGCGCGCGAGCGTTCCAGCACCGCGCGGATCGAGCCCGCGACCGCGATGTGGTTGTCCTTGATCAGGATCGCGTCGTCGAGGCCGAAGCGGTGGTTGAAGCCGCCGCCGCAGCGCACCGCATACTTTTCCAGCGCACGCAGGCCCGGCGTGGTCTTGCGCGTGCAACACACGCGGGTCTGCGTGCCCTTGAGCTTGGCCACGAACAATGCGGTCGCGCTGGCGACGCCGGACAGATGGCCGAGCATGTTGAGCGCGGCACGCTCCGCCGACAGGATGGCGCGGGCGTCTCCGCTGACGGTCATCAGACGGGTCAGCGCCGCGACCGATTGGCCATCGCGGGCATGCGGCTCGATGGCGATGCCGGGCGCCAGTTTACGAAAGGTCGCCTCGACCAGCGGCAGGCCGGAAATGGTGCCGGCCTTGCGGGCGACCACTAGCGCGCGGCCCTGCGTGCCGTCCGGGATGGTGGCGACCGACGTGATGTCGCCGGCACGGCCGAGATCCTCGTCGAGCGAACGTAAGACAGTGGCGTCGATGACGAGCGGTGACAGGAAGGCGTCAGGGCAGAGCAGGGATGTCGGCTTTAGGAACGTGCGGTTTATCGACATGGCGTCTCTCAATGCGCGTTGGCCGGCACGCGGCCGGCATGAGCGGCGGCCTGCACCGCGATGGCGCGGGCGTCGGCCAGGCTGAAGAAGGTGCGATGCGCCTGCGCCGGATCGGCGTTGGGATAATCGGCGCGGAAATGTCCGCCGCGGCTTTCGGTGCGTTGCCAGGCGGCAGCGCTGACCAGCAGCGCCGCGATCGCCATATTGCGCAGCGCCGGTGTCGATGCGTCGATTTCGATGTCGGCGATGCGGGCGAGGGCCTGCGCCATTCCGGCGCCATTGCGGATGACACCGACACGGTCCGCCATCAACTGGCGCAGCTCGGCTTCCAGCGCGACCGGATCGCCCTTGCCGCCGAGGGTGACGGCCGAGGAGGGGGCCTGCGTCGGCAGTGTCAACGCCATGCCGGACAGATCCTCGGCGATGCGGGCCGCGAACACCACGGCTTCGAGCAGCGAGTTCGACGCGAGGCGGTTGGCGCCATGCGCGCCGGTCGAGGCGACTTCGCCGGCCGCCCACAGGCCTTCAAGTGAGGCGCGGCCGCGCTCATCTACGGCGATGCCGCCCATGTGATAATGCGCGGCCGGCGCCATCGGGATCGGTTCACGCGCCGGATCGATGCCGGCGCTCTGACACGCGGCATAGACCGTCGGGAAGCGCGTCGCGAAGGCATCGCCGATGGCGGTGCGTGCGTCCAGGAAGGCACCTCGGCCGGACGCCAACTCAGCAAACACGCCGCGCGCGACGATATCGCGTGGCGCCAGTTCGGCGAGCGGATGCAGCTTCTGCATGAAGCGCTCGCCCGCGCTGTTGATCAGTGTCGCTCCGTCGCCGCGCAGCGCTTCGGTCGCGAGCGGCGCCGGATCGCGGCCGATGGAGATCGCGGTCGGATGGAATTGCACGAACTCGGTATCGGCGAGCCGCGCACCGGCCCGCGCCGCCATGGCGAGGCCGCTGCCCGAGGCCTGCGCCGGATTGGTGGTTACGGCATAAAGGTGACCGATGCCGCCGGTCGCCAGCACGGTCGCGGCGGCGATGAATTCTCCGGTAGACCCGTCGATGGTCCGCGCGCGCACCCCGACCACGCGCTGCTTGTCGACGACCAGCAGATCCTCGGCGTCATAACCCTCAACAACTTGGATCGATGGCGTCGCCCGCACCGCCGCGATCAACGCCTGCATGATGGCGTGGCCGGCGGCGTCGCCCTGGACGCGGACGATGCGCCGCGCCGAATGCGCGGCCTCGCGCGACACCGACAGGCGTCCTTCGCCGTCGCGGTCGAACGGCACGCCGTAGGCCAGCAGTTCATGCACGCGTTGCGGGGCTTCGCGCACCATGCCGAGCGCGATGGCCTCATCGACGATGCCGGCGCCGGCCGCGACTGTGTCGGCCGCATGTGCTTCCGGCGTGTCGCCGTCGCCGACGGCCGCAGCAACGCCACCCTGCGCCCAGGCCGACGACGCGCCTTGGCCGATCGGCGCGCCGGTCAGCACCGTCACCGGACGCGGCGACAGCTTGAGCGCGCAGAACAGGCCGGCGAGACCGCCGCCGACGATCAGGATGTCGGTTGCCATGATGTGTCCCGGTTATTCCAGGGCGCCGGCATGATGCCGACGCCCGAACCAGCGAACTATCGCTTAGCTCTTGAGATGGATCATCCGCTCGACCGAGCGCCGCGCGCGTTCGGCGATCAACGGGTCGACCACCACCTCGTCGGTCATGTTGAGCAGGCTGTCGAGGATCTTCGGCAGCGTGATCCGCTTCATGTGCGGGCACAGATTGCACGGCCGCACGAACTCGACGTCCGGCAGTTCGGCCGACACGTTGTCGGCCATCGAGCATTCCGTGACCATCACGATGCGCTTGGTCTGGTTCTTGCGCACCCAGTCGATCATGCCGGAGGTCGAGCCGGTATAATCGGCCTCGGCCAGCACGTCGGGCGGGCACTCCGGATGCGCGATGATCTGCACGCCCGGATCGTTGGCACGATACAGACGCAATTCGTCGGCCGTGAAGCGCTCATGCACTTCGCAGGCGCCTTTCCAGGCGATGATCTTCACTTTCGTCTGCGTTGCCACGTAGTTCGCCAGATAGCGATCCGGCAGGAAGATCACGGTGTCGGCGTTCAGGCTTTCGACCACCTGGACGGCATTGGCGGACGTGCAGCAGATGTCGACTTCGGCCTTCACGTCGGCAGACGTGTTGACATACGCCACGATCGGCACGCCCGGGAAGCGCTCGCGCAGCAGCCGCACGTCGTCGCCGGTGATCGACGACGCCAGCGAGCAGCCGGCGCGGCTGTCCGGGATCAGCACGGTCTTGTCGGGATTCAGGATCTTCGACGTCTCGGCCATGAAGTGCACGCCGCACTGCACGATGATGTTGGCATCGACCTTGGTGGCCTCGCGGGCAAGCTGCAACGAGTCGCCGACGAAATCGGCCACGCAATTGTAGATCTCCGGCGTCTGATAGTTATGCGCCAGGATGACCGCGCCGCGCTGTTTCTTCAGGTCGTTGATCGCCTTCACATAGGGGGCGAAGAACGGCCATTCGACGCTCGGCACGATATGGGCGATGCGCGCATAGAGGTGCGCGGTCTCGCGCTCGACCTCGGCATTCCATTCCAGCGCCGGCATCGGCAGCACGCCATACTTGCGCGCGGCGGCCGACGTGCTCACGCGCGGCAGCGCGTTGAAAGCGTTCTGCGGGCGGGGCGGCTGGCCAAATGACTGCGGGCTCAGCATTTCCATGATCGGCATTTGCGTCGTCCTTCCCTTCACTCATATATACTCATTTTGAGCATATATAGGGACTAAGAAATCCGGCAACGCCGGGATGCTCCGCCCGTCCCCTGAGCGATTATTCTCAATCGGAGCAAAAGAGATATAGCACTTCCACCGGCGGTCCGCCAGTCCCTTCTGGGCCGTCAGCCATGCACGGAATGGATCAATCGGATCACCAAGATTCGTTTTGGTGCGACGTCCTGGCGCACTATGTTCGCCACAACGCCATGAGAGCGCGTCCAGCAAAAGTGGATACCGGTCGGCGGAGAGCAATCGCAGATTGCGTACACTTATCTGCGTACGCGCTCTAGATATTAGCATTGACGCGTTTTTTCAGTGAAGTGGATTCCACTTCACGTGAAGAAAACGCTATGGGGCGAGTCCCCGGGAGATCACATGTCCACGCAAGCCGCGACATCCACGCGTCTACCCTGGCGCACACCGCTGGTCATCATCATCGCCGGCTGTCTGATCTCGCTGTTCGCCTTCGGGCCGCGCGCGTCGCTCGGGCTTTTCCTGACGCCGCTGTCGAGCGCCAATGGCTGGGGCCGCGACGTGTTCGCGCTGGCGCTTGCGTTTCAGAATTTGCTGTGGGGTATCGGGCAGCCTTTCGCCGGCGCGCTGGCGGATCGCTATGGCGCGACACGCGTGATCTGCACCGGTGCCGTCCTGTACGCCATCGGTCTTGCCACGATGGCCTATGCGACCACGCCCAGCGGCCTGACGCTGACGGCCGGCGTGCTGGTCGGCTTCGGCCTGTCGGGTTGCTCGTTCACCATCGTGCTGGCGGCGTTCGGCAAGCTGCTGCCGGAAGGCTGGCGGTCGCTGTCGTTTGGCGCCGGCACTGCCGCCGGATCGTTCGGCCAATTCCTGTTTTCGCCGCTTGGCGCCATCCTGATCGAAACCTATGGCTGGCAGAGCGCGCTGGTCACGCTGGCCGCGCTGCTGATGCTGATCCTGCCGCTGTCGATCGCGCTGGCGACGCCACGCGTCGCACCGGCCGCCGCCGGCGCGCCGCCGGTCGCCGCGACTCAGTCGGCCCGGCAGGCGCTGACGGAAGCCTTCGGTCATCGTTCGTATGTGTTGCTGGTGCTCGGCTTCTTCACTTGCGGCTTTCAACTGGCCTTCGTGACCGTGCATCTGCCGGCCTATCTGATCGACCGTGGCCTGTCGGTGCAGATCGGCGCCTGGACGCTGGCGATGATCGGCCTGTTCAACATCATCGGATCGCTGAGCTCCGGTTATCTCGGCGGCCGGATGCCGAAGCGCTACCTGCTGTCGGCGATCTATTTCGGCCGGGCGCTGTCGATCGTCGCGTTCATTCTGCTGCCCGCGAGCCCGGCCGCGACCTTGGTGTTCGGCGCCGTGACGGGTCTCCTTTGGCTCTCTACCGTGCCGCCGACCTCGGCGCTGATCGCGCTGATGTTCGGCACCCGATGGATGGCGATGCTGTTCGGCTTCGCGTTCTTCAGCCATCAGGTCGGCGGCTTCCTGGGCGTCTATCTGGGCGGCGTCATGTTCGAGCGCACCGGCTCCTACGACATCGTGTGGTGGCTGTCGGTGCTGTTCGGCGTGCTGTCGGCGATCATCAATCTGCCGATCGTCGAAAAGCCGGTGCTGCGTCCGGCGGTCCCGGCTGCCGCCTGACCAGCAACGGGAGCGTCAAGCTTGCGCTGATGCTCCCGTCGCGCGACAACTAGCATCCGATTTCGATCATGGAGCCGGACATGCAGAGCCCGGTTGAAAGCCTGTTGCGCGGCGGCAGCGAGCCGTCCAAGCCATTCCGCGCGGTGGTGATCGACAAGAACGGCGACGGCCAGACCGTCAGCCTGAAGGATGTCGCGCCGGACGAACTGATGGACGGTGACGTCACCGTCAAGGTCGCGTGGTCGACGCTCAATTACAAAGACGGTCTCGCGCTGACCGGCACGGCGCCGGTGGTGCGGCGGTTTCCGATGATCCCCGGCGTCGATTTTGTCGGCACCGTTGACAACTCGTCGCATCCGGCCTGGAAGCCGGGCGACAAGGTGATCTGCAACGGCTGGGGGCTCGGCGAAACGCACCTTGGCGCTTATGCCGAATATGCGCGGGTCAAAGGCGACTGGCTGGTGCCGCTGCCGACCAGTCTCAGCCCGCGCGAGGCGATGGCAATCGGCACCGCCGGCTACACCGCGATGCTGGCCGTGATGGCGCTGGAGCGCCACGGCCTGACGCCCGCGCAGGGGCCGGTCTTGGTCACCGGCGCGGCCGGCGGCGTCGGCTCGGTCGCGATCGCGATCCTGGCGCGGCTCGGCTACACGGTGATCGCGGCGACCGGCCGGGAAGGCGAGGCGGCCTATCTGCGCCAGCTCGGGGCCTCGGAAGTCATTCCGCGCGCCGAACTGACCGGCAAAGTGCGCCCGCTCGCCAAGGAGCGTTTCGCGGCGGCCATCGACTCGGCCGGTTCCACCGTGCTGGCCAATGTGCTGTCGATGATCCGATATGGTGGCGCGGTCGCGGCCTGCGGCCTCGCGGCCGGCATGGATCTGCCGACCAGCGTCGCGCCATTCATCCTGCGCGGCGTCGCATTGCTCGGCATCGACTCGGTGATGTGCCCGATCGAGCAGCGGCGGATCGCCTGGAACCGCCTGGAACACGAGATCGACCGGCTGAAGATCGAGGCCATGACCACTGAAATCTGGCTGGCGGACGTGGTCGAGGCCGGCCAGCGCATTGTCGACGGTCAGGTGCGGGGCCGCATCGTGGTCCGGATCGGCGGGTAGGGCGTTTTCCGGGAAACGTTCTGGGAGGACGCGTTGTTCAAGCTGCGGACAATTGGCAAAAACACTCTCATAAGCTTGACGATCGCAGCAATGACGGTGACGGCCATTCTGGCCGTGCTCGAAATCTATTTTCGCTATCAAACTCCATTCCACACGATCTCGTGGCCGGCACGATTTGATCCGACAGTTGGATTCATTTTCCAGCCGGGAGCTGAAGTGCGCTGGACTAACCATCTTGATTTTTGGACCGTCCAGCGCGCGAACAGATGGGGCTTTCTAGACCGCGAACCTGCCGACACGCCGGCTGACCCAACGGAATGCCGCATCGCCTTCATCGGTGACTCCTTTGTAGAAGCCGCGCAGGTGCCGGTATCAGACAAAGTTCACGTGGTACTCGAAAAGCTCGCCCGGGAAAACGCTTCCGACATGAACATCGCGACCGGCGCGTTCGGTCATTCGGGTACGGGCCAGTTGAACCAATTGCCGTTTTATGATGAGTTTGCACGAAAGCTGCAGCCCAAAATCGTCGTGCTGGTGTTCATTTCCAACGATTTTGCAAACAATTCGAGCGTGCTGGAGGCATTGCGGCATGGCTGGGATCCAGACCACGCACCAAGGTTGTTCGCCTCGCGCGATCCCGCCGGGCAAGCTGTTTTGCGACCGATCGACCCGAAATGGAACGAGTCGATGCTGGATGCCAGGCCCAAGCGGCAATCGATCCGCTCGATTTTGCATGATCGTCTCATAAAGCAAAGCGCGTTTTACAATTGGTTCTACGCGAAGCAGGCGCTGCTTCATCCGGCGATTGCGCGGTTTCTCAGCGGAGCCGATGCGCGCGCTGACCTGACCAGTTACCGCGCCAGACAACTGGCGTCGCGACCGCCTTATCAAGGCATCGTAAAGGACGGGGCTCCCTTGCGTGAACTCGATCTTGACAATCCCTTTGACGAGAAGCGAATGGCATCGGTCTTCCAGGATGCGGTCGAATACACCGGTTTCGCGTTCGACCAGTTCTTGCTGCGTGCGAAGCGTGACAATTTCAGGCTCGTGGTCTTGGCCGAGTCAATTCTTTCCCCGAACTCAGAAAGTTGGAGGAGTTTCCAACGCCTCGCGGATCTGTTGAAGGTGCGTGGCATTCCGCTCGTCAGCCAACGCGCCTACATCGAGTCTGTCGATGGATCCTTGAGTAAAGCCAGGTTCGAACATGACCGCCATTGGTCTTCGCAAGGTCATCGTTGGGCGGCCGAAGCGATGCTTACATTTCTTCTGAAAA
>JAQGJU010000037.1 GCA_028290465.1 Xanthobacteraceae bacterium
CTGACCGCCCAACCGGCCTTCGGTACCGACCTCGCGTGCGACGCGGGTCACTTCGCCGGCGAACGCATTCAACTGATCGACCATGGTATTCAGCGTTTCCTTCAACTGAAGGATTTCTCCCGACACGTTCACGGTGATCTTTTTCGACAAGTCGCCCTGCGCCACCGCGGTCGCGACCTCGGCAATATTACGCACCTGGGCGGTGAGGTTGCCGGCCATCGAGTTCACCGAGTCGGTCAAATCCTTCCAGGTGCCGGCGACGCCGCGCACCAGCGCCTGACCGCCGAGCTTGCCTTCGGTACCGACTTCGCGCGCGACGCGCGTCACTTCACCGGCAAACGCGTTGAGCTGATCGACCATCGTATTGATGGTGTCCTTGAGCTCCAGGATTTCGCCGCGCACGTCCACGGTGATCTTCTTCGATAGATCGCCGCCGGCCACCGCCGTCGTCACCTCGGCGATGTTACGGACCTGCGCGGTCAGGTTGGACGCCATCGAATTTACGGAGTCGGTCAAGTCCTTCCAGGTACCGGCGACGCCGAGCACGTTGGCCTGACCGCCCAACCGGCCTTCGGTACCGACCTCGCGTGCGACGCGGGTCACTTCGCCGGCGAACGCATTCAACTGATCGACCATGGTATTCAGCGTTTCCTTCAACTGAAGGATTTCGCCGGACACATTCACGGTGATCTTTTTGGACAAGTCGCCGCCCGCGAGCGCGGTCGCGACGTCGGCGCTGTTACGCACCTGTGCGGTCAGATTGGACGCCATGAAGTTGACGTTGTCGGTGAGATCCTTCCAGGTACCGGCGACGCCCGGCACCTGCGCCTGACCGCCGAGCTTGCCTTCGGTGCCGACTTCCTTGGCGACGCGGGTCACTTCGGATGCGAACGAGTTGAGCTGATCGACCATCGTGTTGATGGTATCTTTCAGCTCCAGAATTTCGCCGCGCACGTCCACGGTGATCTTGCGGGACAGATCGCCGCGCGCCACGGCAGTCGTGACCTGCGCGATGTTGCGCACCTGCGCGGTCAAGTTGCCGCACATCGCATTCACGGAATCGGTCAGATCCTTCCAGGTGCCGGCGACGCCCGGCACGATGGCCTGACCGCCGAGCTTGCCGTCGGTGCCGACCTCGCGCGCGACGCGCGTCACTTCGGACGCGAACGAACGAAGCTGGTCCACCATCGTGTTGATGGCTTCCTTGAGCTGCAGGATTTCGCCGCGCACGTCGACGGTGATCTTCTTCGACAAGTCGCCATTGGCGACCGCGATGGTGACCTCGGCGAGGTTTCGCACCTGGGCGGTCAGGTTGCTGGCCATCGAGTTCACGCTCTCGGTCAGGTCCTTCCACACGCCGGTCACTTCGCGCACCTGCGCCTGACCGCCGAGCTTGCCCTCGGTGCCGACTTCGCGCGCGACGCGTGTCACCTCGGATGTGAACACGCCGAGTTGCTTGATCATGGTGTTGACGATGGTGGCGGATTCCAGGAATTCGCCCTTCAGCGGCCGGCCGTCGACCTCGACCCGCACGGTCTTGAGCAGATCGCCCTGCGCCACCGCCGCGATGGCCCGCGTCACTTCAGTGGTCGGCCACAGCAGATCGTCGATCAGTGTGTTGACCGAGGCTTCCATCTCGCCCCAGGAGCCGGACGGAATGCCGAGCTTGACGCGTTGGCGGGTCTTGCCCTGGCGGCCGACCACTTCGCCGACCCGCTCGAGTTCCTTCGACATGCGCTGATTGGCGGCCACGACCTCGTTGAAGGTGTCGGCGATCTTACCGACCAGGCCGACATGGTCGCCCGACATGCGCACCGAGAAATCACCGACCCGCATCGCCTGCAGCGCGCGGAGCAATTCGTGAAGTTCGCCGGAGCCGTGTCCGTTGGTTTTTTCGGCTGTTTCGGCCGCGAGAGCGGCTTGAACGACGGGCGCGGCGGGCTTGGCGGTCGAACCTCGAGTGCTGCGGGCCTTCATCTTCATCTCCTGGACCGGGCCGTTGGACGGGTCGTGATCGCGCGGGCGCTTATCGGGAGTCTATCGTGTGGAGGCGAGGTCCGGAGGTTTCATAGGCTGCTACCCCACAGGCACGCCAAAAACCCGCCACGGAGCAACATCCGTCGCGTTGGGTGTTTCGGCAGAAGCATGGATGTGCGCAGCCTTGTTCCCCCGGAGCCAAAATGGACTCGCCCGAGCCCATAACGGGCAAATCGGCCGTTGGTTCCAAGGCTAAGGGATATTTTTTTAGACCGCAACCTAAGTCATTGTGACGGTTACAGTTCTCTGGAACTTCAGTTCCCATCGCCGGACCGCGCGGCATCCCCACACTCTATTATGATTATGGATACACGATCAGAGGACTACCCGGCTGCCTCCAGCGCTGGTTCTTGGATGACCCTAAGCCCGGATCTTCTCGACCAGCCAGTCCCAGGCCTGCCGTTCGGCCGGGCCGGCGGTCTTGCCGACGATCACCTCCAGATGGGCGATTTCCCGTTCGACCTGCTCGCGCGGCAGCATATGCAGCCGGCTGACCAGGATCGCGGCCTCGACCACCGCCGCTTGGGCACGGTTGAAACCCGCAAACGGCCGGTGCGTGGCGATCGCCACGACCCGGCAATGAAACCGCGGACGCTGTTCGTCCTCGGTGACATGGGTCACCGCCAGTTCGCTGTGCGACAGCGCGTCGGCGAGGCGCGGCACCGGTCCGCTGCAGGCGAGCGTCGGCCAGTCGCGCCGGCCGGTCAGGCAACCCGCGAAAACACGGACGTCGTCGGTGTGGTTCGCGACCGCGAACGGCACCGCGCGCAGATTGTCCAGCGTCGCCGATGGATGGAACGGCGCGATGATCCAGCCGTCGTCTTCGGCGATCAGGCCGAGCGGCGCAATGTGCACCCGCCCGTCTGTGTCTGCGGTTGTGACGATGGTCTCGCGGATCATCGGCATGTCTCAGCCCTTTGACTTGGTGCCGCGCAAGGTATGGCCGACCTCGCGCAGGCGCGTGCGGTCCTCCGTCGCGCGATCGACCGCAACGCCCCAGTCTGGCGATTCGTCCTGCGCATAGCGCTTGCCGAGCCGCCAGGCGATCTCGGCCTTCATCAGTTCGGCGCCGAGATAGAACGCGTGCGGCCCGTCAGCCTCGACACCCAGTTTCGGGAACAACGAGAACGCATCGCGCACCACATGATGACCTTTGCTACTGTACACATGGATGCCGTCCTCGGCGGTTTCGATCCGGAAATTGGCATCCTTCACTTGCGCAGCGAGTTCAGCGATTTCGGCCGGCGTATTCGGGAACGGCGCGCGGTCGTGAAGCTGCAACAGCGCCGCGCCGTAATCCTTCGGCAGGCTCTGGTCGGCACGCGCCGCGAACATCATGCGACGGGCGAAGTCGTGTTCCTGCACGGTGCGCCGTGTGTGCGGCGAGACCTGCACGACCAGCACGTTGCGGATGAACAGCTCCGAACAGATGCCGAGCAGAGTCGCCGTGACGCCGCCGGAATCGGCGTCGGTCAGCTCGGTCAGGTTACCGGTGCCCATCAGCATCTCGGCGTCGGGCAGAGCACGGCGCAACTCCGCATAGCGCGCCAGAGACGCCATGAAGCCGAAATGGATCGGATCGAGAATCGGATCGAGAATGACCCTGAGCCCATGCCGCTCGGCGGCCTCAGTGGCGCGCAACAGCGACACCATATCGCCATGCGGCTCGGGGATCAGCACCGGCACGGCGCCGGTATCGGCCGCGATGTCCAGCGTGCTTTCGGTGAGGCTCAGCAGGAATTGCGCGCCGGCCCGGGCGCCACGGCGCAGTTCATCCGGGTTAGCCGAATCGACGCTGACCGTGAAGCCGGCATCGACCAGCGCCCGCACGGCGTCCTCAAGGTGACGAAACGGCGTATCCGGCAGGCAGCCGATATCGATCACATCGGCGCCCGCGTCGCGCAACGCAGCCGCCTTCGCCAATATGTCGTCCACGCTCATGGCCGAGGCATCGACGATCTCGGCGAACATGCGGATATCGTGACGCGACAAATCGAGATCACGACCGCCCTTGCCGAAATAGCGCGGCAGGTCCTTCAGTTCCTCCGGCCCACGCTCGAACGGCACGCCGAATTCGGCGGACAGTTGATCGAGATCCGCCCGGCAGCGGCCCGGCACCACGATCCGGTCGGCGCTGACCGGCCGCGTCAGCCGCCGCGAGATGATCGCACCGGTCATTAGCGCCGCGACCTTCACGCCGACATCGAAGATCGACCATTCGAAGCCGGCGTCCAACCCGGCCAGCATCTTCTCCAACCTCGGCAATGCGAGGTGCCCGGTGAGAAACAGGATGCGCTCAGCCATGCGCCAGCTCGCGCTGGCGTCGCGCCACGGCGTCGCGCAACTCATCCAAGGTCTCGACCACCTGCGTGGCCTCAAAGGCTTTCAGCCGCTCGGTGTTGTCGAGGTCGATGCGGCGCGGATAGACCTTGACCACGCCCTTCGGGGCTTCGGTCTCCAACTCAGGCGCGGTGTCGCACGCGAATACGATGGACGGCACGCGGCATTTGCCGGCCTGCGCGAATACGTTGGTGGCCAAGTTATCGGAAATGCCGAATACGCATTTGGCCACCGTGTTCGAAGTCGCGGGCGCCACTACCAGCGTATGATAGGTGCCGTAATAGAACGCACCGACCGGCGCCGCGCTCGCCGTGGTGTCGCGAAATACCCGCGCCGATTTCGGCAATGTCAGTTCCTGCTTGTACATGCGCACGACTTCGGCGGCGGCCTTGCTGACGAACAGGTCCACGTCTTCAAGACCCCGGATAATTTCCAGGCTTTCCTTGAAGAAATGTCCGGAGCCGGTCAGCGCCCAGCCCCAACGCGGCGTCTTGGCTTTGGCCATCGTCGTGTCTCGCGGGTTTACATCCTATGCCTGTGGTCTTTGACGACGATTTACAACTTCGTCATGGCCGGACTTGTCCCGGCCATCCACGTCTTTCTTGCTGCCAGGCATTTAAGACGTGGATGCCCGGCACAAGGCCGGGCATGACGAGTCATTTGTTGCACCGTCAATATCCTCCAACACAATTCTGGCGCCGCTCATCGTTGTGTGACCGCTTGGCCCCACGAGGAACGTCTCGACACCGCTATCGCGCAGGAAGCCCGGAAACGCCGGATCGGTAACACCCCGCGCGGCGAGATCGCTCGCGCGCAATTCATCGGCCTCCGGCTCGACATGTTTCACCAGCAGCAGACGGCGCGCGCCGAGCCGTCCGGCGAGCCACGCGGCAAGGCTGTCGGATGTCACATCCCACGACCACGGCACATCCTTGGCGCACAGCACCATCCTGGACGGCGCCCAGACCGGCACCTGGCCGTCTGCCAGCGCGCGCCGGATGCCGGCGGCGGACGAAGCCACGATCCAACCGGCCCGCAGGCTGGCCAGCGCCGCGCCGTATTGCTCCATCGCCAGCAGCGCCATGCGGTGCGCCGCGCGATCGTCGAACCCCATATCCGACTGCGCCTTCCGCACCGCATCGGCGAACGGACCGCCGCCCGGCACCACAACAACGCGGCCGGCCTGCGCCGCGATGGCGTCGAGCCACGCCGGCAGATGCGTCGAGCCGGCAAAGCTGCCGCCGATCCGAATGACGGTTGGCGCCGGCCCTGCGCCGCTCACTCAGCGGCCTTTTGGTCGTTCGACCCGCCGGCCGGATAGAACCGGCGCTCCTGCGCGATCTCGGCCGCGCGTTCGCGCCGGATCTCGACACCAACGCCGGCCGGCCCGATATCGAGCTTCTCGACCCGCACCCGCACATCGACAACACGGTCGTTGGCCAGCACCAGACTCGCGATGCGCTCGGCGAGCGTTTCGACCAGCGCGATATGCTCGCGCGCGACGATCATCCTGATGCCGTCGATGATCACGTCATACGAAAACACATCACGCATGTCGGCCGCCGCCCGGCCGGAGCGCACCACTTTCGCTTCGACATTAAAGCGGACATTCTGCGGCTTGGCGCGTTCATGCGCATAGGCGCCGATCCGCACCGGCAACAGAAAGTCGCGCACAAAGATGCAGTCGGTGGCGTGCGTGTCGTCCGGATCGATGAAATATCCGCGCGCCGCCAGCAGCCGGTAGTCCACCGCGGCGCCGGCCTCACCCGGGCGGGGCTCGCTGCGGACATCTGGCGGAATAAGTTCGCGCACCATCGCGACGGCCTCAGGGTCGATACCCGCCGCGCGGTCACGGCCGGCGCACAACGCGCCGCGAAAGCCAAGAAAATCCGGCGCCAGCATCAACAGGCGCGGAATGTCCGGCGCTTCCAGCGAACCGGCGAGGCCCGACATCATATGATTCCGGCGGCACAGCGCGACGAAATCGCCCAACGCAGCGATGTCCATGCGGTCGAGCAACCGCCCCTCGCCCTTGCGGGCCGTATCCAGCATCGCGCCCGCAAAGCCGCATTCCGCCATCAGCTTGAGCAGCGTGTGATCCGGCTCCAGATCGGCGAACAGCACGCCGACGATCTTGGTGGTTTGAGCTACGCGCGACAGCGTGCGGATACAGGCTTCGCGCTGCGCATCGGGAAACAGCCCGATCTTGACGTAATCGACGCCAGCGCCAGCCATCTGCGTCACGGCACTCTCTATAACGTCCGGCCGCATCGGCAGATCGCCGGTGACCGCGCTTACCGGCCGCCGCCCACGGACCGCGTCATGCGTGGCGCGCACGACATCCGACGACAGCGCGCCGAGCGCGCCCTGCGTGGCATCCTTCAGATCGATGATGTCGGCGCCGCCCGCAAGGGCGATTTCGGCCTCCGCCGGCCCGTTGACGCTCGCGAGCAGCAGCGTCATGGCAGAACTCCACCATCGGCCGCGAGCAGCCGGTTACGCACCAGCCAGTCCAGCGTTCGCGACCAGGACTCGTCGGTATTGCCGCGCAGATCGGCGCTGACGCCGGCCATCACGCGGCCGGTCGCCGCATCGCGGATGTAGATGTTCATATTGAGAATGAGGTTCGATACTTTCTGCACGACGCCCGTGACGGCGAGATCGGCGCCAATTTTTCGGGCCAGGCCGGCGTCACAACCATTGCAACCGTGCAGATTGTTGGCCTGGGCCTCGGCGGCGACCGGTGCGATATCGACCACGGAAAAGCGCCCCGATGCCGCCAGACGCTGGCGCAACTGAGCGCTCACCTGATGCAGCCTTGCCGCCTCGTCGGCGCGCGGGCCGTTCGCGGAACTTTCCAGGCTGGTGTCGATCAGTTCGAATTCGAAGACGGCAACGCGGCGCTCCGCCGCGTGCGCCGCAGCAGAGATTGACGCGAGAAGTGCGATGCTAAGTGTCAACCCGGCGCGCATCATGATACAATTTGCCCCGGCGGCTATTGTATAGTTGCTGGCTTGGCGATCTTCGCTTGAGCTTATGTAAGTACGGATTGAAATTATACAAAAAAATACCATCGATCGGCCGCGAATAATGACGGCTGACATAGGACAAATAGAATAAGGCCACAAGGCGGAAGCGACCGGGAGGACGGCATTGATCCGTGCGTTCCTAACGACGGGCTTCAGGTTCGCGTTGCCGCCCGCATCGCTATTGGTGCTTCTGACGATAACGCTTTCGTTATCTCCTTCACTATCCTGGGCCGCCGAAACCACCGACATCAAGATCGGATATCTGCGCCGCGCCGCGGCAAAACCGACTTTATCCCTGGTGCAGACGCCGGCCGAGAACGACGGCACCGCCGGCGCACTATTGGCCATCGACGACAACAACACCACCGGGCGGTTCCTCAACCAGCGTTTCGCCCTCGACGAGGTCCGGCTAAAGGACGGCGATGACTACGCCGCCGCCACGCTGGCGCTGGCCGAGCGCGGCGCTTCCCTCGTGGTCCTCGATTTGGCGCCGGATGCCGTGCTGGCCACCGCCGATGCCGGCCGCACGCGCGGCATGATTTTCTTCAATGCCGGCGCGACCGACGACCGGTTGCGCGAGGAAGACTGCCGGCCCAACGTCATTCATGTCGCGCCGACACGCTCCATGCTGGCCGACGGCCTCGCGCAGTATCTGGTGTGGAAGCAGTGGCGCCGTTGGCTGCTGGTGTACGGCTCGCATCCAGCGGACAAGCTCTATGCGGATGCGCTACGCCGCGCGGCGAAGCGCTTCGGTGCCAAGATCGTCGATGAGCGGCTGTTCGAGGATAAGGGCGGCGCGCGGCGCACCGACAGCGGCATGGCGCAAATCCAACGCCAGATGCCTGTGTTCACGCAGGAAGCCGCCGCCTATGACGTGCTGGTCGCGGCGGACGAGAGCGACGTGTTCGCGCCTTATTTGCCGTACCGCACCTGGGACCCACGGCCGGTGGCCGGTTCAGCCGGCCTGATGCCGACAAGTTGGGACGCATCCCACGATCAATGGGGTGCTGTCCAGATGCAGAACCGATTCATGAAAAGGTTCTCGCGGCGAATGACCGCGACAGACATGCAGGCATGGCAGGCGGTCCGGATGATCGGCGAAGCCACGACCCGCACCCACTCCGGCGACGCCGAGACAATCGTGGATTTCATCAAAAGCCGGGATTTCGAAATCGCGGCATTCAAGGGCCAGAAGCTCACGCTGCGCGAGTGGAACCTGCAGCTTCGCCAGCCGATCCTGCTGGCCGACGGCCGCATCGTCGTGTCGGTGTCGCCGCAGGAGGGCTTCCTGCATCAAGTGTCCGAACTGGACACCTTGGGCTTCGACCGGCCGGAGACGAAATGCAAGCTATGACAAGCAACTTGCATATGCCGTTCGGACTCGCGGTGTTGCTGGCCCTGGTGCACATCGAACCGGCACACACCTATACGGCCTACATCTCCAACGAAAAAAGCAACACCGTCACCGTCATCGACACGGACAAGTGGGCCGTCACCAAGACCATCAAAGTCGGGCAGCGCCCGCGCGGCATCGAACTGACGCGCGACCAAAAATTTCTGCTGGTCGCGGTCGGTGACGACGACACGGTGCAGATGATCGATGTGGCTACCGGCGAGATCGTCGCGACCCTGCCGTCCGGGCCGGACCCGGAATTGTTCATACAGGACCCGGCCGGCAAGATGCTCTACGTCGCCAATGAAAACGACAACACCGTCACCATCATCGACATGGAGACGCGCACGCGTCTCGGCGAGGTTCAGGTCGGCGTCGAGCCGGAAGGCATGGGGCTGAGCCCCGACGGAAAGATCCTGGTCAACACGTCCGAGACCACCAACATGGCGCATTTCATCGACACCGCGACGCGCGAGATCGTCGCCAATGTGTTGGTCGATGCCCGCCCGCGCGTCGCCGAGTTCAAGAAGGACGGCTCGGAATTGTGGGTGTCGTCGGAAATCGGCGGCACCGTCAGCATCATCGATCCGGTCAAGCGCGAGGTGCGCAAGAAGATCAGTTTCGACATTCCGGGATTGCGCCGCGAGGCCATCCAGCCGGTCGGCGTGCGCATCACCGACGACGGCAAGACCGCTTTCGTCGCGCTCGGCCCGGCCAACCGGGTCGCGGTGATCGATGCGGCCACTCATACCGTGAAGCGCTACCTGCTGGTCGGCCAGCGGGTCTGGCAACTCGCCTTCACGCCGGACCAGAAATACCTGCTGGCCACCAACGGCGTGTCGAACGATGTGTCGGTCATCGACGTCACGGCGCTGAAAGTCATCAAGACCATCCAGGTCGGCGAACTGCCCTGGGGCGTCGCCATTTCGCAGAAGTGACGAGGCGCGCGATGGACGGAGCGGCGCTAAACATCGAAGGCCTGAGCCACGCCTACGGGTCGCGAAAGGCGCTGAGCGATGTCACGCTGAGCATCGCGCCGGCGACCTTCACGGTGCTGCTGGGTCTCAACGGCGCCGGCAAGAGCACGCTGTTTTCGCTGGTCACGCGCCTCTATGCCGCGCAGGCCGGCCGCATTCAGGTGTTCGGCTTCGACGTGTCCCGCGCGCCCGGCGAAGCGCTGCGCCGGCTCGGTGTGGTGCTGCAATCGCGCACCCTCGACCTCGATCTGTCGGTGATGCAGAACCTGATGTACCACGCCGCCCTGCACGGTATCGGCCGCCGCGAGGCCCGCGCGCGCGCCGAACAGGTGCTGCGCCAGAGCGCGATCTTCGACCGGGCGAACGACAAGGCGCGCGATCTTTCGGGCGGACAGATGCGCCGCGTTGAAATCGCCCGCGCGCTGCTGCACGGCCCGCGCCTCCTGGTGCTCGACGAGCCGACCGTCGGCCTCGATATCCAAGCCCGCGCCGATCTCCTCGCCCATGTGCGCCGGTTGGTGGCCGAGGACGGCATCAGCGTGCTGTGGGCGACGCATCTGATCGACGAAGTCAGTCCGGATGACGATGTCGTAGTGCTGCATCGCGGCAGGATTCTGGTCCAAGGGCCGGTCGCGCGCGTCGCCGCGGACTCAGGCGCCGCCAATATCGGTGGCGCGTTCGCCGCATTGATCCGCCAATCCGCCGTGCCGCGCGAGGCCGCATGAGCGCTTTACTCGAAACTCGCAGCGCGCCGGAGGGCTTCACGCTGGCGCAATACGCGATCTGCTTTACCGGCATCGTCTGGCGTGAGGCGCTGCGCTTTCTGCATCAGCGCGAACGGTTCATTTCGGCGCTGGTGCGCCCGCTGGTCTGGCTGCTGATCTTCGCGGCGGGCTTTCGCCAGGTGCTCGGCGTTTCCATCATTCCGCCATACGAGACCTATGTGCTGTACGAGGTCTACATCACGCCGGGTCTGATCACGATGATCCAGCTCTTTAACGGGATGCAGTCCTCGCTGTCGATGGTGTACGACCGCGAGATGGGAAATATGCGCACGCTCCTGGTCAGTCCGCTGCCACGCTGGTTCCTGTTGTCGGCCAAGCTCGCGGCCGGCACCGCGGTCTCGCTGTTGCAGGTTTACGCGTTTCTGTTGATCGCCTGGTTTTGGGAAATCGATCCGCCGCCGATCGGCTATCTGGCGGTGCTGCCGGCGCTGATCCTGTCCGGCCTGATGCTCGGCGCGCTCGGCATGCTGATCTCGGCGCGGATCAAACAGCTCGAAAACTTTGCCGGCGTCATGAACTTCGTGATCTTTCCGATGTTCTTCGCCTCGTCCGCGCTATACCCGCTGTGGTTGGTGCAGCAGTCGAGCCCTGTGGTTTACACCATCT
>JAQGJU010000084.1 GCA_028290465.1 Xanthobacteraceae bacterium
TGGCAATTGCATGGGAATAAAACGGCCGTAGGATAGGATGGGTTCGCCACGCCTTTATGGGCAGGGACCATCCGGAGACATGACGGCATGAGAAACCTGATCCTGGTCAACATGGCGTGGAATACGCTGTTCGTGCTGATGGCCTTGAGCGAGATACTCGGCATCACGCACGTCCACGAGGCCCTGCCTTGGTGGCTGAAATGGATCTGGATCGCCGGGCTGGCGGGCGGAAACCTGGTGATTCACCTGATGCAGTTGCGGCTGGTTCGGGACTAGCTGCCATTTTGGCGCGGCCTCTGGCCCGGGACGGAATATTCGCCGTTCCCGGGCGTTAGTTCTGCGGTTATGGATGGGAGGATTCCAATGCGCAAAAGCACCGTGATCGCGACAACGATCGCCTTGGTCGGCCTCGCCGGCACTTTCCTGTATAGCCCCGCCGCCGCGCAGCAGCAGGCCGCGCCGCCGGTCGGGCCGGACTGGTCGAAAGTCGAGATCAAGACCATCGATCTCGGCAACCGCACCTACATGCTCGAAGGCCAGGGCGGCAACGTGACGGTCGCGGTCGGCGATGACGCCGTGATCATGGTCGACAGCCAGTTCGCGCCGCTGCATCCCAAGCTCAAGGCCGCGATCGCGGCGGTGTCGCCGGCGCCGGTGCGGCTGCTGATCAACACGCATTATCACGGCGATCACACCGGCGGGAACGGACTGTTCGCGGCCGACGGCGCCACCGTGGTCGCCCACGCCAATGTGCGCTATCGCCTCGCGGCCGGCACCACCAACGGCCTCACCGGCGTCAAGGCGCCGCCGGTCCCGGAGGGCGCGCTGCCGGCGCGGACCTACACCGATACGCTGGCGGTCGAAGTCAAAGGCCGCGCCGCGCAACTCACACATCCGTCGAACGCCCATACCGATGGCGACACGTTTGTGTATTTCGCCGACGCCAATGTGCTGGCAACCGGCGACACCGTCACCATCGGCCGATATCCGAACATCGACTTCGCGCAGGGCGGCAATATCGCCGGCATGATCGCGGCCAGCGATGCCTATCTGGCGCTGTCCAACGACGCCACCAAGATCGTGCCGGGCCATGGACCGCTGACCAACAAGGCGCAGTTGATCGAATATCGCGCGATGCTGACGACCGCGCGCGACCGCATGGCGGCGCTGATCAAGGACGGCAAAAGCGAGAGCGATATCTACGCCGCGAAGCCGTTCGCCGATCTCGATGCCAAATGGGCGATGAACGAACAGGCCGGCCGGAATTTCATGCGCGTGGTGTATGCGTCGCTGAAGCCGTGAGTGATGTGAGGCCTAGGGCAATTTCCGCTCACGCCGACCCACATACATTTGTCATGGCCGGGCTTGTCCCGGCCATCCACGTCTTTCTTGCCTTTGTGCCATTAAGACGTGGATGCCCGGCACAAGGCCGGGCATGACGAACTTTGGCGATGAAAACTCAGGAAACCCGATCCAGGCTACGCGCTCAGCCCTTCACGCCGAGCAACTCGACATCGAACATCAGCGTGGCGTTCGGCGGAATGACGCCGCTGGCGCCGCTGGCCCCATAGCCGAGTTGCGGCGGCACGATCAGCGTGCGCTTGCCGCCGACCTTCATGGTGGCGACGCCCTCATCCCAGCCCTTGATGACGCGGCCGGCGCCGACCGGAAACTCGAACGGCTTGCCGCTGTCCAGCGATGAGTCGAACTTCTTGCCCTTCTGACCGTTCGCATAGAGCCAGCCGGTGTAGTGCACCACGGCGGTCTGGTTCGGACGCGGCGAAGCGCCGGTGCCGACCACGGTGTCGATGGTCTGCAAGCCGGTCGATGTCGTGACGGGCTTTGCCGATTGAGCCTTCGCCATATTGATCCCTGTTGCCGAACCGACCATGAGCGCGATCGCGCCTGCGGCGATCATGCTGGTGCGTGAAATGTGTCGCATTAAAGCTCTCCCGAAAGCCCGACCCGTTGGCCGGTTCGCGCGCCGGTTCTGGCGCGGGATTACGGCGTTTGCAAGGGGCAGCCTCGTAGGGTGGGCGAAGCGAAGCGCGCCCACCGTTGAGAACCGTAGCCCGCATTGAGCAATTGCGAAATGCGGGAATCTATCGAGCCGTCGGCCCCGGATTTCGCTGCGCTCAATTCTGGCCACCCGTGCCTGCTATTTTTTCTGATCATCCTTCTCCGACTTGGTCACGAGTGTTTGCAGCATGTCCGGAACGAGTCGCTCGGAGAAGCCCGCGATAAATCCCCAGATCAGCACCTTTCCATAGTCTTGCGCGCTTTTCGGTCCATAATTTCGCATCACGTCGATCAGAGATTCGCATGAGGCGGTGTCAGGCTTGCACGCCAGTTCCGGAAAGATCCCGCCGCCGATAATTCCGCCGACGAAAGCGATGTAGAGCACGACGGACGCGATGGCGCCGATGATCGGCGGAACCAGCGAATACATCAAAAGGTATCGGCCTTCGAGCTCCGACACCGTCGGCGAGATCAGTGCGATGGAGAGCTGGTCGACGTTGTAAAGCCGGGTCAGGGCGCTGAAGAATGCGCCGAGCGTTCCCGCGAGCATCACCAATATGAGGAGCGGCGGCTCCCATTTGGCAATCACGTAGGACGACAACAAGCCGACGACCAACAGCGCGACCAGCGAGATCGCGCCATAAAATTGATAGGACAACATGCGCTTGTAGGCCGACAGCAACTTGGCTTTCATCTCGTCCGAAAGCACGGTGCCGGTATCGGCGTTGTCGGCGTTGTTTGTGGGTGTCGTCGCCGTTGCGTCTGCCATGATGCCCCCCGATCCCCGACACAACTATAGGTTTTGGCCAAGGGACGGGCAATGCAATTTTGTCCTGCACCGGCAAATTATCGTGCTTGCGTTGCGGCAGATCAATCCGGGCTACGCGCGCGAAATATGCCGACTTGGAGGGTGGGCGAAGCGAAGCGCGCCCACCGTTGAGAACCGTAGCCCGCATTGAGCGAAGCGAAATGCGGGAACCTGTCGGCCGTCAGCCCCGGATTTCGCTGCGCTCAATCCAGGCTACGCTCCACATGCAAATTCCTACACCGGCAAATTATCGTGCTTCCTCGCGGGCAATTCCACCTTCTTCCCCCTCAACATCGCCAGCGCCCGCGCAATTCTTCGCCGCGTGGCGTGCGGCATGATCACGTCGTCGATATAGCCGCGCTCGGCGGCCACGAACGGCGACAGGAAGCGGTCCTCGTATTCCTTGGTGCGGGCCGCGATCTTGGCGGCGTCGCCGATGTCGGCGCGGAAGATGATCTCCACCGCCCCTTTCGCCCCCATCACCGCGATCTGCGCCGTCGGCCACGCGTAGTTGAGATCGGCGCCGATATGCTTTGACGCCATCACGTCGTAAGCACCGCCGAACGCCTTGCGGGTGATCACGGTGACCAAGGGGACCGTCGCCTGCGAATAGGCAAACAGCAGTTTCGCGCCGTGCTTGATCAGGCCGCCCTGCTCCTGGGCGGTGCCCGGCAGAAAGCCCGGCACGTCGACGAAAGTGACGATCGGAATGTCGAACGCGTCGCAGAACCGCACGAACCGCGCGGCCTTCCGCGAAGCATCTGAGTCCAGCACGCCGGCCAGCACCATCGGCTGGTTGGCCACGACGCCAATGGTGCGCCCGCCGATGCGGCCGAAGCCGGTGACGATGTTGCGGGCGAACGTCTCCGAGATTTCGAAGAAGTCGCCCTCGTCCATCGTCTTCAGGACCAGTTCCTTGATGTCATAGGGCTTGTTCGGATTGTCCGGGATCAGCGTATCGAGCGACATGTCATCGCGGCCGATATCGTCGAAGCTCGGCCATTCGGGCACGCCGACGCCGCAGCTCGACGGCAGGAAGTCGATCAGCCGGCGCATCTGCAACAGCGTCTCGACATCGTTGTCGAACGCGCCGTCGCAGATCGAGGATTTCGTCGCGTGCACCGAGGCGCCGCCGAGTTCCTCGGCGGTCACGACTTCATTGGTGACGGTCTTCACCACGTCGGGGCCGGTCACGAACATATAACTCGTGTCCTTCACCATGAAGATGAAGTCGGTCATGGCCGGCGAATAGACGTCGCCGCCCGCGCACGGGCCCATGATCACGCTGATCTGCGGAATGACGCCGGACGCCAGCACGTTGCGGCGGAACACTTCGCCATAGCCGCCGAGCGCCGCGACGCCTTCCTGGATGCGGGCGCCGCCGGCATCGAACAGGCCGATGATCGGCGCGCGGGCCTTGAGCGCCATGTCCTGGATCTTGACGATCTTCTGCGCGTGGGTGTCGGACAGCGAACCGCCGAACACCGTGAAGTCCTTGGCGAACACGAACACGGTGCGGCCGTTCACCGTGCCCCAGCCGGTGACCACGCCGTCGCCGGGGATCTTGGTCTTCTCCATGCCGAAGTCGATCGAGCGGTGCTCGACGAACATGTCGAACTCCTCGAACGATCCCTTGTCCATCAGCAGTTCGATGCGCTCGCGCGCCGTCAGCTTGCCGCGGCCGTGCTGCGCGTTGATGCGGGTCTGCCCGCCGCCGAGCCGCGCCTCGCCGCGCCGCTGCTCCAGTTTCTCCAGAATGTCCTTCATGCCCCTGCCCTGAAAAACCCGCGGACCCGACGATGTGACAGCATGAACCATGCCAGCCTGGGATGCCAGCGGGCCCTTGCCCGCCGGACGCTTTGCAATACGTCCTCCCGCCCCCTAAATAGCCGCCTCATTCCCCACCCCGGAGCCGATGTGACTTCAACCGCCAAGCTGCTGAAGGATGCCGTCGCCTTGCACCAGCGCGGCGCGCTGGCCGACGCCATGGCGTGCTACCGGCAGGTGCTCGGCGCCGAGCCGGACAATGTCGATGCGCTGATCCTGATGGCCACCGTGCTGTCCCAGCAGGGCCAGTTCCCTCTCGCCTTGCAGGTCGCCGGGCGGGCCGCCGGCCTCTCCCCGCAGCATCCGGGCGCGCACAATCTGGTCGGGGTCGCGCTGCGCGAAACCGGGCAGGTGCCGCAGGCCATTGAAGCGTTCGACCGGGCGCTGGGCCTGCAACACGATTTCGCCGATGCCTGGCTCAATCGCGGCATCGCCACCGCGGCGCTGCGGCGCTACGACGAGGCGGCCGAAAGCTTCGCCCGCGCGGCCGCGCTGGCCCCCGGCAACGCCCTCATCCATGCGCATCGCGGCAATGCATTGCGCGCGGCCGGCAAACCGGTGCCGGCGATCTCGGCCTATGACAGTTGCCTCGCGCTGGCGCCTGGCATGGCCGAGGTGCATTGCAATCGCGGCCTCGCCCTCAAGGATATCGGCCGCCTGCCCGAAGCGCTGACCAGCATCGACCGTGCGATGGCGCTGGCGCCGAACAATGCCGCGATCCCGTTCAACCGCGCGCTGGTGCTGGTCGGGCTCGACCGGCGCGAGGATGCGCTTGCCGATTTCGACCGCGTGGTCGCGGCGCTGCCCGATCTCGCCGAGGCCTGGTACCAGCGCGGCATGCTGAATTTCGCGCTCGGCCGCCATGAAGACGCGCTGCGCGACCTTGATCGGGCGCTGGCGCTGCGCGGCGACCACATCGCCAGCCACGTCAACCGTTCCTCCGTGCTGATCGCGCTCGATCGCCCGGCCGATGCCGAAAGCGGTCTCGACCGCGCCATTGCGGCGACGCCGCACATCGCGGATCTTTATGCGGACCGCGCTTACGCGCGCCATCTGCAAAGCCGCTTCGAGGAGGCGTTCGCCGACACCGCGAAAGCCCTGGAACTGGCGCCGGCCGATCCCGACGTACTGCACAATGTGTCGATGATCGAACTCGCGCATGGCCGCTGGGCCGAAGGCTGGCCGCGCTTCGAGGCGCGGCTGCGCCGCCCCAGCCTCAATCTCGGCTTCAGCGCTGGGAATTGGCCGATCTGGCAGGGCGAGCCTTTGACCAACGCCATGCTGGTGCTGATCGGCGAACAGGGCATCGGCGACTGCATCCAGCTCGCCGGCTATGTGCCGGAGTTGGCCGCGCGCGGCTTCCGGGTCGGCCTGTTGACGAATGAGCCGCTGGCGCGGTTGCTGGCGACGGTGCCGGGCGTCGAGGCGGTGTTTACCGACGGCGCGGCGCTGGCACAGGCCGGGCCGATCCGGGTGCTGCCGATGATGAGCCTGCCGGCGATGCTTGGCACTACGCTGGAGACGGTGCCCAAAACCGTACCGTTCCTGCGCGCCGAACCGGCCAGTGTGGCGGCGTATCACGAACGGCTCGGCCCCGACGGTTTCAAGATCGGCATCGCCTGGCAGGGCAGTCCGACATTCCGGTTCGACCGCACCCGCTCGATCCCGCTCCAGGCGTTCGCGCCGCTCGCCGAGATTCCAGGCGTGCGATTGATCTCGTTGCAGAAGCGGCCGGGTGCCGAGCAGATCGACAGCGTGTCATTCAAGGACCGCGTTGAGACGCCGCTCGATGCCGGCGACCTCGGCCCGAAGGCGCTGACCGACACCGCCGCCCTGATGATGAACTGCGACCTTGTCGTGTCGTCCTGCACCATGGCGGTCCATCTGGCCGGCGCGCTCGGCCGGCCGCTGCATATCGCACTGCGCCGCGTGCCCGACTGGCGCTGGCTGGTCGAGCGCGAAGATACGCCCTGGTACCCGACAGCAAAGCTGTTCCGGCAGACGCAGGATGGCGATTGGGATGGTGTGTTTGCGAGGATCGCGGCAGCGGTGCGGGAGAAGATTAAGCCGTAGCCCGGATTGAGCGCAGCGAAATCCGGGGCAGCGCGAGATTAAGGTCCCGGATTTCGCTTCGCTCAATCCAGGCTACAGGTGGTGCTTGCCGGAACGCGGACAAAAACTCACCGCCCACCGAGCGCGCTCCGCAACTCGGCAATCCGCCGATCATACTCCCGCCCGATGCAGCCGGTGTCGTTGCCCTGGCACTGATTGCGCAGCCGGATCCAGCCGCGCTGCGCGTCGGTCAGGCTCTGCCGCGCGCCGCCGGAAAGCTGTTTCGACAAGCGGGCGTACAGTTCGGACAGCGCGCGGTCCTTAGCACCCAACACGCCATCCTGGCAGATGGTCTTTTCGATCGGCGCGAGCTTGCCCTGGCAATCGAAGCTCGGCGCCGACATCGGCTGCGCCGACATGGCCGGTGCCGACGATCCTTCGCTCGTCGAGCGTTGCAGGCTGGCCAGCGCCGGCTCAGCGGGCACACCGGCCAACCGCTGCAACTCGGCAACGCGCGTATCGTAGGCCCGCGCGATGCAGTCCGCGACGTTACCGACGCCGATGCAGGTGCGGCGCTGCGATAACCAGCCGCGCTGTTCATTGCGCAGTTGCACGCGCCGCTCCGCCGGCGCCGCGTCGGCGATCCGGTAATACAGTTGCGACAGAATACGGTCGCGGGCCGCGAGGCCGACATCGGCGCAGATCGCCCGTTCGTCGGCACCGGTGCTGGTGCGGCAGTCAAAGCTCGGCTGAAAATTGGCAACGGCCGGGCTCGGGGGCGGCGCATTCGGTTGCGTGGCGTTCGGTTGGGTGGCCGGCGCAGCTTCGCGCGACGGCGGCACGACAGGCGGTGCCACCGATGGCGGCGGCACCGACAATGTCGGCGCGCTGGCTTCGATCTCGCGCAGGCGCTCGCGCGCGATCGCCCCAAAGGTCGCCTTGTCGCCGAACCTATCCAGATAGTCGCGGTACAGCACCGCGACGCGGGCATCCTTGATCGAATTCCAATAGGTCAGATCGAGGCCCTGCGCCTGCCCGGGATTTTGGCCGGCCGCGACGGCGCGCGGCGCGACGAAATAAAACGGCGGCCCGGACAGCTCGTCGTAATAGGCCGGGCGTTGCTCCTGGCCGATCGGCGCCACCAGCGCCTCGACATCCTCGCGGACTTCGCGCGCTAAGTCCGTGATCGACTTGCCCTCGACCGTGATCTTTTTCAGCAGCGTGCGCGTGTAAACCGAGGTCGGCTCCGGATCGGTGTCGGACAGCCGGTCGGCCGCGGTCTGGCCAAAGCCCGCCGAATACATCACGAAAATGCCGCCGCTGCCGCGTGGCGGCGGCACCGCCATCAGGCCGCCGCGCGACCCATAGGCGCGCGACCCTGTCTGGGCATAGGGATTGTCGCGGCATGCGTCGATGATCAGAATTTGCGTCCGCGCGCCGGACTGGCGGATGCGTTCGATCAGCGACGTCAGCGACATCGATTCCGATTTCAGCAATTCCTTGTCTCCGGCCCCGGGGCGCGGCACATCGGCCGGCAGCAGGAAATTGTCGCCGTCGAGCGCGACGCCGTGGCCGGAGAAATGCAGCAGCGCGACGTCGCCGGGCTTCAGCTTGTTCAGGAAGTTCGAGACCGCGACATTGAAGGCACGGCGATCGGGATTGAGCGCGATGTCGGCCGAGAAGCCGAGCCGCTGCAGCGTGCTCTGCATCGCTTTCGCGTCGCCGACGGCTTTTTGCAGCGGGTGGACGTTCTGATAGGCATCGACGCCGATGACCAGCGCCCGGCGCTCCTGCGCGACGCCGGTGTCGGCCATCACGACCGACAGAGCGATCATCGACATGACATATAGGAAAACGCGCCGAAGCATGGACCCGACCCTCGGCGGCAATATCGTACAGACGTGATTGTGAAACAACCGACCTTATCGCGGCTGGCGCGACATCCGCAAAATGAAGGTCAGCACTTCGGCGACCGCCTTGTAGAGTTCCACCGGGATGTGATCGCCGAGTTCGACCTCGGACAGCGCCGCCGCCAGACCGGCATTCTGCTCGATCGGCACGCCGCTGGCGCGCGCGACCTCCAGGATCTTGGCGCCGATCTCGCCGGCGCCCTTGGCGATGACGCGCGGCGCGTCCGGCTTCTCGTACAGCAGCGCGATCGCCACCGGATTTTTGTTTTTGGCGAGTTTGCTCATGAGGCGCGGTCGAGGAAATGGCCGGCCGGCGGCGCCACGGCCACCTGCGGCGGATTTCCGGCGCGCACCGACACGTCGCCCGGCGCCAGTTCGGCCGTGCGGAGTGCCTCTGTGAGCTGTTGTGTATTGGCGCGGAGCCTTGTGGCGCTTTCTTCCCGGTCGGCCCACAGCATCACTGAGGTGCGCGGGCCGTCGGCCGACGGGTTGAACGAGATCTGGCCGTGCACCGGGCCCATCGGCTCGACGTCGAGCGCGAAGCGCACCCGCCAGACCCGCTGCGGATCGTCGGGCGCGCGGCCCTGCCCGTCGCGCTCGATTTCGAACTGCGCGATGGTGGTGCCTTGCGGCATCATGATGGGGATTTCGAAGTTCCAGCGCACATCGGCGTGCTGGGTGCGCGGCAGGCCCTGATCGTGGCCGTCCGGCAGCGACGCCGCCTGCATCAGGGTCTGGCGGGCGATGGCGGCGTCGGTCTCGGCCAGGAGATGCGCGCCGATCGCTTCGGGTGAGGCGCTTGGCCCGATCGACGGACCGACCGGCGGCTGGCCCATGGTCGGGCCGCCGCGATACGGCGGCGGCACCGGGGCGTTGGCATTGGTGTGGGGCATTGTCGTGCCGGGCGTGCCGGTTGGCGGCAGGCTGCCGGTATTATGTTCCGGCGCATCGAGACCGCCGGTCAGGCTGCCGTCCATCCAGCTTTTGAGCACTTGGCGCAGCACGACCAGCGCCAGTTTGAGATCCGGCGGCGAGTCCGAAATGTTATCAAATGTCATCATTTTTGCCGGGTCGGCGACCGGCAGTTGGCCGCTCGCGGCGGCCCCAAGGCGGGCCTCCATCAGCGTGCCGGAGCGCGTGAAGGCGCGCTGCACGTCCTCGGCCGTGATGTCGCCGCCGCCCGACAGGCGCAGCGCCAGAAGTTGCACCGCGGCGTCGCGCACTTGCGGCGGCAGCGTAAGATTATCGACGAGGTTGGCGACGTCGGCCATCAGCGGGGCGAGGCTGCCCTGCCGGGTCGCGGCGGTCTCGACCGCTTCGGCCAGCGCCACGGCCGGCGCCGGCGCGCTGGGGGTCGCGGGCGTAGCCGGCACCGTAGCGGCCGGTGTGGTGAAAGACTTTGCCAGATCGGCGACCGCGCCGACACCTGGCGAAGCCGCAGAGCTCTTCGCCGGTGCAGGCGTCCCGCCGGACCCGGCAGGCACGATGGTCAGCTTGATGCCGTCGGGCGTATCGCTGACCGCGAGTTGCACCTTGTCGCCCGGCGTCAGCGGCACCGTGGTTTCAACGTCGAGCACCGTATGGGCGACCGCGATCCGGGCCCGGCCGTCGGCCAGCGTTTGCAGTACCAGCGCCTCGACAGTCTGGCCGGCCGTCAGCCCCAGCGGCGGCGGCGGCGGCGCGCCTTGCTGCTGGACGTTGAGATTTGCGACCTGGGCCGGCGTAACGACGATGTCCACGGGGCACCATTCTGGGTAAAGGCCAGAACGAGGCTAGGCCGATGCCGTGAACCCTTCGTTAACCCGGTTGATCATACCGCGCCGATCCGTTGCAACATGGTTTTGGCCAGCGGCCAGCGCAAAGCCATATGCTGCGGCCCGCGCAGATCGAGATTTAGCGCGAACAGCGTCGCCCTGCCGTCGTGCTCGGCCCAGCCGGCCAGCCATCCCAGCACCGACTTGCCGTCCCGGTCCACGATGCCGGTCTTGGCGTGGATGCCGTCCTCGACCGGAACGATGTCGCGCACCAGATCCAGCGTGCGTTTCGCCACCGGCAGATGGCCGTGCAAAAAGCGATCGAGAAACTGCACCTGTTCGAGCGGCGAAATCCGCAGATTGCCGGACAGCCAGAACGCATCGATCTCGGCGCCGCCGATGTCGCGATTGCCGTAGTTGAATGCGTCGACGAATTTTTGCATGCGGGGCGCGCCGATGCGGCGCGCGATCTGCTGAAACACCGGCACCGCCGACACCTTCATGGCCGACCGCAGCGTGTGATCCTGATTCCACGCCTCGATGGATCGGACCACGCCGTCCCAATGGATCACTTCGTTGTCGGTATCGGCAACCACGCCGCTTTCCAGTGCGATCAGCGCATGCGGAATCTTGAACGTCGATGCCGGCAGCACGCCGCGCCGCGACCGGGTTTCGTCGGTCATCACCAATCCATTCCTTTCGCTCAGCGCCGCGAATGTGCCTTCGGTGCCGGCATCTACAAACATCTGAGCGAGTTCGGGCTTGAGCGTCACCGACTCGTCGGCCTGCGCGCCGCGACCGAAATAGAGACCGGCCGTCCCGGCCAGGGCTGCGAGAGCATTGCGGCGTGACATCATGGCAAGGCGCTCCGGCAAGGCAGTCGCACTTTCTTCCGATCAAGCATGGCGCCAGCATGAAACAAAGCCGGCCGGATCAGGGCAGCAGGCGCAATACCGTGGCGGCGGCCTGCAGATCGAGAAACCGGCCGGCGCGGCGCGCCGTCGCCTGATCGTCGGTGCCCCACTGCGAGATATTCCAGTCCTCGTCGACATGCGCGGCCATCCAGGCGGCCTCGTCGCTCAACACGCCCTGCGCCATCGCCAGCGCGATCAGCGCCGAACCTGTCAGCGTCGTGATCAGCGACAGCGCACCGAGCCGCCATGGCTCGGACGGGATCGCGGCGCGGGCTGCGGTTAGCGCCGGCTCCGGCTGCGCGATGTAGATGACACCTTCGGTCAGCACGAAACGCGCGCCGAGCGTATCGCGCGCGAACGCGACGATCGGATCCCAGTGTTTGGCCTGCCGCACGACCAGCCCGTCCGGCGAGCCGGCACGATAGAATACCAGATCGGACCCGAGATATTTGGCGATCTCGTCGGCGACCGGCTGCGGCGTCTGCGCGACGCCGTCGATGGTCGAGTTCGCCAAACGAGTCAGCGGCATCTTGCCGGGCTCGATGTGGTCGACCTGCGCATCCCATTCGGCCGCGATGGCCTGCGCCAGTTCACGCGATGGCGCCGTCAGCAGCCGCTTGGCCGGCGTCCGCACCGACTTGCCGTCGAGTTGCACTGCGAAATGCCCGTCCACTTCGGCCACGCCGGCCGACGTGTAGAACCGCGCCCGCCGGGGCGCGTTCAGGCCCCGTTTGGCCGTTTCCGTCGGATCCAGCGGCTCAATGGGGATGTTGTCTTCGAAGATTTCACGCATGGGCTCTCCATACCATTGGCCGCCGCTGACTTGAAGCTACGACCGCCTTCGTCTCGCACCGCACGCTCGCTACCTTGCACTGCAACGACGCCATGGCCGTAAAAGTGACCCGTAAGACCTTGGTAGGCATGGATTTTAGAACGACCCTCAACTACCATCCGAGTCTAAAGTCGGCGGAAACAAGCCGATCGCAGAGGAAGGCCACGCGGTCCACGCACATCCCGAACGGGGACAAGGCGTTGCGGCGTGCATGAGGAGGTAGATGGAACCTACCAACATCGCCGTGCCCGACTACTTTCATAAAGTCGTCGACTGCCAATGGGCATGTCCCGCACATACGCCGGTGCCGGAATACATCAGACTGATCGCCGCCGGCCGCTACGGCGACGCCTATATGGTCAACTGGAAATCGAACGTGTTTCCGGGCGTGCTCGGGCGCACCTGCGACCGCCCGTGCGAGCCGGCCTGTCGGCGCGGCCGGGTCGAGAACGAGCCGGTCGCGATCTGCCGGCTGAAGCGCGTCGCCGCCGACTTCAAGGAAGACATCTCCGCGCGCCTGCCGCGACCGCACGTGCACAAGAACGGCAAGCGCATCGCCTTCATCGGCGGCGGGCCGGCCTCGCTCACCGTGGCGCGCGATCTAGCGCCGCTCGGCTATGAATGCGTGGTGTTCGATCAGGACCCGCAAGCCGGCGGCATGATGCGCACGCAGATTCCAAAATTCCGCCTGCCCGAAGCCGTGCTCGACGAAGAGGTCGGCTATGTGCTCGGCCTTGGCGTCGAACTGCGCCGCCGCGGCGTCGATAGCTTGAAGGCGCTGCTTGCCGAAGGCTGGGACGCCGTGTTCGTCGGCTCCGGCGCGCCGCGTGGCCGCGATCTCGCCCTGCCCGGCCGAGCCGAGGCGGCCAAGAACATCCATATCGGCATCGACTGGCTGTCGTCGGTATCGTTCGGCCACGTCTCGAAGATCGGCAAGCGCGTCATCGTACTCGGCGGCGGCAACACCGCGATGGATTGCTGCCGATCCTCGCGCCGGCTCGGCGGCGAGGATGTCCGCGTCGTGGTGCGGTCCGGCTTCGACGAGATGAAGGCCTCGCCCTGGGAAAAGGAAGACGCCCAGCACGAGGGCATCCCGATCCACAATTACCTGGTGCCCAAGGAATTCACGAACGACAACGGCAAGCTGACCGGCGTGATCTTCGAGAAGGTGAAGGCCGAACGCGACGCCGACGGAAGACGCAAACTGGTGCCGTCCGGCGAGCCCGACCAGCATATCGAATGCGATGACGTGCTGGTCGCGGTCGGCCAGGAGAACGCCTTCCCTTGGATCGAGCGCGACATCGGCATCGAGTTCGACCGCTCAGGCATGCCGAAGGTCGACCCCGTCACCATGGCCTCGACCAATCCCATCGTGTTCTTCGGCGGCGATGCGGCCTTTGGCCCGAAGAATATCATCTGGGCCGTGGCGCATGGCCATGAGGCTGCGGTCTCGATCGACAAGATGTGCTCGGGCGAAGACATCGCCGACCGGCCGCTGCCCGCCATGGACATCATGAGCCAGAAGATGGGCATCCATGAGTGGAGCTACGACAACGACATTTCGCCAGACAAGCGCTACCGGGTGCCGCTGCGCGACAAAGTGGTGGCGCTGCGCGACATCAAGACCGAGGTCGAACTCGGTTATGACGTCCAGCTCGCCCTGAAGGAAGCCCATCGCTGCCTGAACTGCGACGTGCAGACGGTGTTCGCGTCGCAGCTCTGTATCGAGTGCGACGCCTGCGTCGACATCTGTCCGATGGACTGCATCACGTTCACGGCGAATGCGCCGGAAGCCGAGTTGCGCACCCACCTCACGGCGCCCTCGGTCAACCTGACGCAGGATCTTTATATCGCCGACAATCTGAAGACCGGCCGCGTCATGGTGAAGGACGAGGACGTCTGCCTGCATTGCGGCCTGTGCGCCGAGCGTTGTCCGACCGGCGCCTGGGACATGCAGAAATATCTCATCGAAATGACCCATGCGGGTGATTCATGCAAAGTGGCGGCCCGATCAGCAGCATAAACGATTTCGTCGTTCGCTTCGCCAACGTCAATGGTTCCGGCTCGGCCAGTGCCAATGAACTGTTCGCCCGCGCCGTGATGCGTATGGGCATTCCGGTCGCGCCGCGCAATATCTTCCCGTCCAACATCCAGGGCTTGCCGACCTGGTACGAGGTGCGGATCTGCGAGGCCGGGTTCCTCGGCGCGCGGGGCGGCGTCGACTTTATGGTGGCGATGAATCCGCAGACCTTCGACAAGGATGTCGCTTCGATCGATCCTGGCGGCTACCTGCTATACGACGCCACCAAGCCGATCCCGTCCGACCGCTTCCGCAAGGATATTACGGTCATCGGCGTACCGCTGACCGCGATCGCCAACCGCGAATACAGCAATCCGCGCGAGCGGCAGCTTTTCAAGAACATCATCTATCTCGGCGCGCTGACGGCGCTGCTCGACGTCGAGGTCGCCGAGATCGAGAAGCTGATCGGCGAACAGTACAAGGGCAAGGAGAAGCTGCTGCAGCCCAACCTGCATGCGTTGCATCTCGGCCGCGACTGGGTGCTCGAAAACCTGCCCTGCCCGCTCGGCATTCACCTGAAGCGCGCCGATGCGGTCGGCGACAAAATCTTCATCGAGGGTAATGCCGCCGCCGCGCTCGGCGCGGTCTATGGCGGCGCGACGGTGTGCGCCTGGTATCCGATCACGCCGTCGTCGTCGCTGGCCGATGCCTTCACGCGCTATTGCGGCAAGCTGCGAGTCGATCCGGTCACCAAGCAGACCAAATACGCCATCATCCAGGCCGAGGACGAACTCTCGTCGATCGGCATGGTGATCGGCGCGTCGTGGAACGGCGCGCGGGCGTTCACGGCCACGTCCGGTCCCGGCGTGTCGCTGATGCAGGAGTTTCTCGGCTTGGCTTACTTTGCCGAAATCCCGGCGGTGCTGTTCGACGTGCAGCGCGCCGGCCCGTCGACCGGCATGCCGACCCGCACCCAGCAATGCGACCTGCTCTCCTGTGCCTACGCTTCGCATGGCGACACCAAGCATGTGATGCTGTTCCCGGAAAATCCGACCGAGGCGTTCGAGTTCGGCGCCCTCGCGTTCGATCTCGCCGACCGATTGCAGACGCCGATCTTCGTCATGCTGGATCTGGAAATCGGCATGAACCACCATCTCAGTGCACCGCTGAAATGGGACGACTCCCGCGCCTATGACCGCGGCAAGGTGATGAGCGCGCAGGATCTCGACGATGCCAAGGAGTTCGGCCGCTATCTCGATGTCGATGGCGACGGCATTCCGTATCGCACCTATCCGGGCACCCATCCGACCAAGGGCGCGTTCTTCACCCGCGGTACCTCGCGCGACCGCTACGCCAAATATACCGAGGAAGGCGCGCCATATGTCGACAACATGCAGCGCCTGCTGAAGAAGTTCGACACCGCGAAGGCGCTGGTGCCGCGCCCGGTACGCGACAATGCCGACAAGGTCACCAAATATGGCGTGATCTATTACGGCTCGACCGCGCCCGCCATGGATGAGGCTATCCACCTGATCGAGGCCAACGGCACCGCGCTGAACCGGCTGCGGGTGCGCGGCTTTCCGTTCCACGAGGATGTCGATCATTTCATCTCCGACCACCACTTCGTCTTCGTGGTCGAGCAGAACCGCGACGCGCAGCTAAAGTCGCTGATCGTCAACGAATGCGGCCTCGATCCGGCGCGCCTGGTGTCGATCCTGCATTATGACGGCACGCCGATTACCGCCCGCTACATCGCGCAAGCGATCGACGATCACCTCGACGCCCAGAAGGTTACGCCGCTGCGTAAGATCGTATCCTGACTCAGTTTGGGGCGCCGCCATTGGCCAGCGCCCAGAGCAGCGGTCCGCCGATGAACGGCACGAAGCAATTGCCGGTGGTCGTGAAGGCTTCCTTGGAAGTCAGTTCGCGGTTCTGGTTATTCCCAACATAGGCGCTCTGCACGATCAGCGAGCCAGCCGCGCAGAAGGTCGACACCAGCAGATAGCCGGCCAGCGGCGACGGACCATTCTTGCCGTTAGCGACACCATCCTGCGGCGCCGGTTGGACCCGGGGCGGTGGGTACTCACTGATCGCGGCGGCCGGGCCGGCCGTGAACATCATGGCGGCCATGGCCACCGAAGCCAGAACGACTGCTTTCTTCATGTCACTCAACCCTGTCAAAGGCCGGCGGCATCGCCCGATGCGAGGCCGCTGGCGGTTGCTTGGCTGGAGTGATTTTCGAACCGAAAAACCTGTCGCTGAGATCTTCGATTACTGTCTCGACGACGCTCCAGTGTGGGCGCCATCGAACAGTTATCGATTTTTTAATCGATTTATACTCAGAACTACAATTAATCCTAAGCGTTAATCTAACCGATTTACCTTAATGGCGCGGCGCAACATCTTAAGAAGCGCATGTCTGCGCGCGAAGGCTTTGCGCGCGGGGCTAAACCGCTACACTGCATATTCGCCTTCGCCGGAATCGGGTGCCCGTCATGACCTATCTCGCCAAGCCGAAATTCCATCATCCGGCGCTGCCGAAGAACGCACTCGGCTTCACGCATCGCGACTATGAGGGCGCGATCTCAACGCTGTGTGCCGGCTGCGGCCATGACTCGATTTCGGCGGCGATCATCGAGGCCTGTTTCGAGCTCGACATCGCGCCGCACCGCGTCGCCAAGCTGTCCGGCATCGGCTGCTCGTCGAAGACACCGACTTATTTTCTCGGCCAGTCGCACGGCTTCAATTCGGTGCATGGCCGGATGCCGTCGGTGCTCACCGGCGCCAATCTGGCCAACCGCGATCTGATCTATCTCGGCGTGTCGGGCGACGGCGACAGCGCCTCGATCGGGCTCGGCCAGTTCGCGCATGCGCTGCGGCGCGGCGTCAACATGGTCTATGTCGTCGAGAATAATGGTGTGTACGGGCTGACCAAGGGGCAATTTTCGGCGACCGCGGATGCCGGCTCCAAGTCCAAACGCGGCGTCGTCAATACCGATCATGCGATCGATCTCGTGGCGATGGCGCTGCAACTCGGCGCGACGTTCGTCGCTCGCTCGTTCTCCGGCGACAAAGCGCAACTGGTGCCGATCATCAAGGCGGCGATCCAACACGAAGGCGCCGCCTTCATCGATGTCATTAGCCCGTGCGTCGCGTTCAACAACCACACCGGCTCGACCAAGAGCTTCGACTATGTGCGCGAGCACAATGAAGCGGTGAACCGGCTCGACGTGATTTCGCCGCGCACGCCGATCACGGTGGCGTATCAGCCCGGCGAGGTCGAGATCGTCGAGCAGCATGACGGCTCAAAGCTGGCGCTGAAAAAGATCGCCGCCGACTACGACGCGCATGACCGGCTCGGCGCGATGACGTTCCTGCAAAGCCACGCCGCGAAGGGCCAGATCGTCACCGGCCTGCTGTATGTCGAACCGGACCCGGAGGATCTGCACCACCATCTCAATACGGTGGAGGCGCCGCTTAATACGCTCGGCGAAAAGGAACTGTGCCCGGGCTCGGCCGCGCTCGACGCCATCAATGCCGGGCTGCGCTAGAGCATGATCCCGAAAAGTGGGAACCGGTTTTCGGAAAAGATCATGCTCAAATAAAGCGTCACTGCGAATTCGCGCATTCCCGCGTGTACTGCCCGATCTGGCCGGGCTGCACGCCCTGCGAACTGCCGTATTGCACGCAGCGACTAACCTTGTCGCCAAACGTGTCGAGAGGCGGCGGCGAATTGGGTAGCCGCGGCGCGCTGTACACCGGCGGCGGCATCGTGGTCACCGGACCATAGGTACCAGGAATCGTGGTCTGCGCAGTCGCGGAGACCGTGAGGCAGGCCAGGACAATCGATGCGGCAATCAGGCGTTTCATGTCTCTAAGATAGGAACACGCCGTGGCGAAACCAGGGCTACAGCGCATCCGCGCTCTAGCTTCTTGACTGGATCCCGTCTTCTACGGCGAACGGCCTCAATTTCCCGCAAAAACGCTCTAGGGCGCGTCCAGCAAAAGTGGACAGCGGTTTTGCGTCCAGACGCGCTCTAACTCTATAGAAAGACGCGTTTTCTTCACGTGAAGTGGATTCCACTCACTTGAAAACGCTCTAGTCTTCCTCGGGCGCGTCCACGATCGGATCGTACTGCGTGGCGTCGAGCGACAGCAGGTTCCATGACTGCTGCATGTGCGGCGGCAGTGGCGCGCTGACGTCGATATCGCCGCCGCTGCGCGGATGCGGTACCACGATACGGCGCGCCAGCAGATGCAGCTTATTCTGAATGCCGCCAGGGACCTGCCAGTTCTCGATGGTGAAGTATTTCGGATCGCCGACGATCGGGTGGCCGACATGGGCCATGTGGGCGCGCAGTTGGTGCGTGCGCCCGGTGACCGGCTTCAGCGACACCCACGACACCACCGGTCCGGAATTCTCGACCAGCGCGTAGTAGGTCACCGCGTGGGCGGCGCCCTCCTCGCCGTGCTGCGCGACCCGCATGATCGACTCGTCCTCGCGCTCGTCCTTGGCCAGATAGGTCGAGATGCGACCTTGCTTCGGCTTCGGCACACCGGCGACCAGCGCCCAATAAGTCTTGCGCGCCGAGCGGGTGCGGAACGTCTTGGCGAGCGCGGTCGCGGCGAAGCGCGTTTTGGCAATCAGCAGGCAGCCGGCGGTATCCTTGTCGAGACGGTGCACCAGACGGGGGCGCTGGCCGTCGCGTGAGGTCATCACGTCCAGCATGCCGTCGATGTGACGCACGGTGCCGGAGCCGCCTTGCACGGCGAGGCCCATCGGCTTGTTCAGCACCATCACGTCGTCGTCTTCGTACAGAATGATGGACTGCAGGAACTGCAACGTCTTGGAGTTGGCTTCGCGCTCCGGCGACATCGGCTTGGCCGGATCGAGCATGAGCGGCGGAATGCGGATCTTCTGTCCCGCTTCGATCCGATCCTTCGGCTCGACGCGCTTGCCATCGACACGCACCTCGCCCTTGCGGACGATGCGCTGAATGTGACTGAACGACAGGCCCTTGAATTTGGATTCGAAAAAGCGATCGACCCGCATGCCGGCTTCATCTTCGGTGACCGTCATGGTCTGCACGGCGGTCGGCAACAGCACCGGCGGCGGCGCGTAAGCGCTCGGCGCTTTCTTGGGTTCGAAGCGTTCCACCGGACGCGCGGCGTTGCGGGAGGTCGCTTCCGCCGCCCTTATGGCGGCGCGCAATTGCTTGGGCTGCGGCCCGCGCGACTTCGGCGGGCCGAGATCGCGGCCCTCTTCATTGTGGAACGTCCGTTCGGTGCGCTGCGCGCGCGGAACGAATTTCGGCGCGTCGGCCGAGCGTACCGGACGGCCTTTAGAACCGCCGCCCTTGAAGCCGCCAGGCTTGGCGCCGCGCTCGCGCGGCGGAGCGGCATCGCTGAAATAGTCGGTGTGGATTGCGCCCGCCGGCCGCTCATCATGGGCCGGTGCCTCAGTCGAACGCACAGCATGGCTCTTGAAGCCGCCGGGCTTCGGACCGCGGCCGCGCGGTGGGCCGGCATTGCTGCGGTCTTCGGTGCGGAAGGATTTTGCCGGACGTTCGCCATAGGCCGGGGCTTCGGCCGAACGCGCCGGACGGCCCTTGAAACCGTCGGGCTTGGCGCCGCGTGCACGCGGCGGACCAGCATCGCTGCGTTCGCCGGAGCGGAAGGATTTGGCCGGACGCTCGCCATAGGCCGGCGCATCGGCCGCACGCGCCGGACGACCCTTGAAGCCACCGGGCTTCGGACCCCTGGACTTCGGCGGTCCCGCATCGTCACGCGCGCCAAACCGCGCCGGCTTGCCCGGACGAGCGCCGGAGCGCGGCTTGTCGCCGAAGCTCTTTTCGCCGGAAAACTTGGATCCAGCCGACCTGGCGCCAGACGGCTTGCCGGAAGGTTTGCCGGAAGGTTTGCCGTCACGCGGCTTGGCGTCCTTGGCGAAGGCGTCGCGCGGCATGCTGCGGCGTCCTGCCCGCGCGGCAGCGCGGCCCGTATTGGGTTTTTTCATCGGCAACGGCGCATCTCCTCGACCGGGGACCCGCCCCACGTCACGGTGAGCCGGTCGCCTTTAGGCCGCAATGTAATCGGGGTCGCGCTCACCACGCCCTCGCTGGAGCAGCGAGCCTGGATGTGCACCGTTTCGCCGGTTTTGTACATCCTGCCGATCCGGCAGTCGGCCACAAACCACTTCGGCGAGGTCTTGGTCGCATAGAGTGGCGCGGTCTCGGAGGTATCGCCTTCGATCCGGCAGCCCTGCGGATCGATCGCCCAGCGGCCCATCCAGGGCTCGGCGGCCATGGCCGACCCTGCCAGAAGGACGAGCCACGCGATCGCGGCCAAGCCGCCGTAGCATATGCGAAAGCTCATGATCCCGCCCGCTCCTTGCGCAGCTTGGCCCAGTATTCCAGCCGCTTGCGGATTTCGCGCTCAAAACCACGGTCCGGCGGATCGTAGAAGGTCTGGCGGCCGAGCGCCTCGGGGAAATAGTCCTGCCCGGAAAATGCGTCCGGCGCGTCGTGGTCGTAGTGGTAGCCCGAGCCGTGGCCCTCGCCCTGCATCAGCTTGGTCGGCGCGTTGAGGATGTGCTTCGGCGGCAGCAGCGAACCGTTGTCCTTGGCGGCGCGCTTGGCGGCGCTGAACGCCTTGTAGACTGCGTTCGATTTCGGCGCGGTCGCGATGTAGACCACGGCCTGCGCGATCGCCAACTCGCCCTCGGGACTGCCGAGAAAATCATACGCGTCTTTCGCCGCGTTGCAGATCACCAGCGCCTGCGGGTCGGCCAGCCCGATATCCTCGACCGCCATGCGCACGATGCGCCGCGCCAGGAACAGCGGGTCTTCGCCGGCATCCAGCATCCGGCACAGATAATACAGCGACGCGTCCGGATCGGAGCCGCGCACCGATTTATGTAGCGCCGAGATCAGATTGTAATGGCCGTCCGCCGCCTTGTCGTAGATCGGCGCGCGGCGCTGTACGACGTCCTGGAGCTTCGCGGCATCGAACACCTCGCCGTCGCGCGCGGCGCGCCACAGCTCCTCGGCCAGCGTCAGCGAGGCCCGGCCGTCGCCGTCGGCCATGCGGACCAGCGACGCCCGCGCCTCGTCGTCTAGCGGCAGCTTCTTGCCTTCGATCGTCTCGGCCCGGGCCAGCAGCTTCTCGATCGCCTCGGCGTCGAGCGAGCGGAACACCAGCACCCGCGCGCGCGACAGCAGCGGCGCGTTCAACTCGAAGGACGGATTTTCCGTGGTGGCGCCGACCAGCACGATGGTGCCGTCTTCCATCACCGGCAGAAACGAGTCCTGCTGCGCCCGGTTGAAGCGATGGATCTCGTCGACGAACAGCAGCGTGCCCTGCCCCATCTCGCGGCGGCCGCGCGCGGCTTCGAATACCTTCTTCAGATCGGCGACGCCGGTGAAGATCGCTGAAATTTGTTCGAAATGCAGATCGGTCGCTTGCGCGAGCAGCCGCGCTACCGTGGTTTTGCCGGTGCCGGGCGGCCCCCAGAACACCATGGAGCCGAGCGAGCGGGTCTCCAGCATGCGGGTCAGCGCGCCGTCGGGACCCAGCAAGTGATCCTGCCCAACAACATCGGGCAATATGGTCGGGCGCAGCTTATCGGCCAGCGGACGCGGCGCGTCCTGTTCGAGGCCGGCCGCCGCGAACAGCGTGGGAGCGCTCGGCTTGCCGCGCGGGGCCATATTTTACCCGCCTAATATAACGGAGATCTGCTGGCCGCCGCGCAGGATGGTGATGCGCCACAGCCGGCTCTGCTGGCCGGTGGCCTTCTCCAGGTCGCCCGTCTTGATGAGCTTCTGTCCGTTGACCGACAGGATGACGTCGCCACGCTGGAAGCCGACATTGCGCGCCGCCGAGCCATCGCCGACCTCGACGATGACCACTCCGCCGCCGGCGGGATCAAGCCGCAACTCTTCGGCCAGCGCCGGCGACAGGTTGGCCACCTTGGCGCCGAGGAACGGCGACCGGCTGCGGATCACGATCTCGTCGCGCGCCGTGTCGGGCGCGACCTGCAACGCGACCGCGACCTTCAGTTCCTGCTTGGCCCGCACCACGTCGAGCTGCGCATTGCCCCCGAGCGGCTTCGTCGCAAAGCGATAATCGAAGGTGTTCGGATCTTCGACGATCTGTCCGTCGATCGACACGATCAGGTCGCCAGCCTTGAGACCGGCGCGGCCCGCCGGGCTGCTGCCGATCACGCTGGAGACCAGCGCGCCGGTCGGGCGCTTCAGGCCGAGGCCGTCGGCGATCTCAGGCGTCACGGGTTGCAGCTTGGCGCCAAGCCAGGGCCGCTGCACGGCGGTGCCGCCGCCTTGCGCCGACGCGACCACGACCTTGACCATGTTGGCCGGGATGGCGAAGCCGATGCCCTGCGAGCCGCCGGAGCGCGAAAAGATCGCGGTGTTGACGCCGACCAGCTTGCCGGACAGATCGACCAGAGCGCCGCCGGAATTGCCTGGATTGATCGCGGCGTCGGTCTGAATGAAGAACTGATAATCGGTGATGCCGACCTGGGTACGCGCCACCGCCGACACGATGCCATGCGTCACGGTCTGGCCGACGCCGAATGGGTTGCCGAGCGCCAGCACCAGATCGCCGACCAGCAGTGCATCGGAATCGGCGAACTCGACCGCCGGGAAGCGTTCCTGCGAATCCTTGATGCGCAGCACCGCCAGATCGGAGCGGGAATCCTTCAGCACGATCTCGGCTTCGAATTCGCGCTTGTCGGTGAGCGAGATCTTCACCTCATCGGCGCCCTCGACCACATGGTTGTTGGTCACCACGAAACCGCGCGGATCGACCAGCACGCCCGAGCCGAGCGAGCGCTGCACCTGATTGCCGGGTGCGCCGAAGAACCGGCGGAACATCGGATCCTCGGCCAGCGGGTTGCGGTTGGTGACGTTCTTGGCCGCGTAGACATTGACGACGGCCGGCGCGACCCGCTGCACCACCGGCGCGTAGGACAGTTTCACCTCGGCCAGCGAGCCTGGGATGCGCCGGTCCTGCGCGGAGGCCGGCGCGGCGAGCGTTACAATGACGGCAAGGGCGGCAACGGCAGAGCGACAAAGCATCATGGGAGGAATCCGGGCTTTCTGACCTCGCGTATGCCCCTGTGTATCGGGGCATTTGCTGGCCCAGATATAGGCCGCCCGCCCGGCCAAATGAAGGCCAGACGGGCGCCAAAGCCGGGGTTTAGCGCCGAAAAACGCCTGCTTGACTGGCTATCCGCCCTTCGGCCAACTCAGTCCTTCGCCGGCACCGTGCGCAGATAGGCCACGATGGCGTCGAGGTCGGCTTCCGCCATCTTGGCGTAATACGGATAGCCCATCGGCGGCTTCAGCTTGCTGCCGTCCTTGGACTCGCCGTGGGTGATGGCGTGTTTGATCTGCGCGTCGGTCCACTCGCCGAGACCCTTGGTCTTGCTGGACGTGATGTTGCGCGACACCGACTTGCCCCACGGGCCCGGGAATTCACGGCCGCCGGCACCGAGCTTGCCCGCATAGTCCTGCCCGGCGCTGCCGAACGGCGTATGGCACTCCATGCAATGGCCGATGGTCACGAGATAGAAGCCCTTCTTCACCTTGTCGTTGAGATCGGCGTCGGTGAACGGCTTCTCGGCACCCGGGAACGAATGGTGCGGCAGCGCGATCTTGTAGACCGGGTCTGCCGTCTTGTTGGCGACCGGCTTGACCGTGCGCAGATAGGCGACGATCGCGTCCATGTCGCGCGGCGTGACGATGCCGTAGAACGAGGTCGGCATCACTTCGGCGAGTTGCACGCCGTTCGGCCGCTTGCCGGTGCGCAGCGTCTGCTTGATCTGCGCGTCGGTCCAGGCGCCGATGCCGGTTTCCTTGTCCTGCGTGATGTTCGAACCCTGCACACGGAACGGCGGCTCGTCGAAGGTGATGCCGCCCGACAGCGCCTTGTCGAACTGCGGACCGCCCGGCCCCATCGGCGTGTGGCAGTTGTTGCAGGTCATGATGGTGTTGACGAGGTAACCGCCGCGCTCGGCCGGCGACTGCGCCAGCGCGGCCGGCGGCGCGGCCAGCATGGCCAACACGAAAGCGGCCGGACCGGCCCATGCAGTTCGGATCATCGTTCCCCCTAAGCCGTGCGAATAATACCACGCACTTTTAGAGAGATTCCAGTCAACGCACCAGCGCGAAACGGTTGCGATACGGGGTTCACAACCCGGCCTGCGTGGGCCGGCCCACTAAGTCCGGCCTCAAAAACAAAACGGCCCGGCGTCAGAGACGCCGGGCCGTTTCATTCAAATCGGATCGGAAGAGGCTTAGGCCGCTTCCTCGGTCTTGCGCTCCTGCACCGGACCGGAATCCTTGCCCTTGGCGTCGACGTCGCGGTCGACGAACTCGATCACCGCGACCGGCGCGTTGTCGCCGTAACGGAAGCCGGCCTTCATCACACGAGTGTAGCCGCCCTGGCGGTCCTTGTAGCGCGGCCCCAGAATCTCGAACAGCTTCTTGACCATGCCGAGGTCCTTCAGCTCCGAGATCGCCTGGCGGCGCGCATGCAGGTCGCCGCGCTTGCCGAGCGTGATCAGCTTCTCGACGATCGGACGCAGGTCCTTCGCCTTCGGCAGCGTGGTCACGATCTGCTCGTGCTTGATCAGCGACGCGCACATGTTGGCGAACATCGACATGCGATGGTCGGACCGGCGGTTGAACTTGCGGAATGCTTTTCCGTGACGCATCGGCGTGTCCTCATATCGGGCACCATGGCGCCCAGAATTCCGATCCTCTCCCCGCTGGGAGAAGAAGGCTCAGTAGTGGTCTTCGAAGCGCTTGGCCAGTTCTTCGATATTCTCAGGCGGCCAGCCCGGCACTTCCATGCCGAGATGCAGACCCATCTGGGCCAGCACTTCCTTGATCTCGTTGAGCGACTTGCGGCCGAAATTCGGCGTGCGCAGCATCTCGGCTTCGGTCTTCTGAACGAGGTCGCCGATATAGACGATGTTGTCGTTCTTCAGGCAGTTCGCCGAACGCACCGACAGTTCCAGCTCGTCGACCTTCTTGAGGAACGCCGGGTTGAAGGCCAGATCCGGAATGACTTCCGTGGTGGTCTCCTTGCGGGGCTCTTCGAAATTCACGAACACGTTGAGCTGGTCCTGCAGGATGCGGGCCGCATAGGCCAGCGAATCCTCGGGGCTGATCGCGCCGTTGGTCTCAAGCGTCAGAGTGAGCTTGTCGTAATCGAGAATCTGGCCCTCGCGGGTGTTCTCGACCTTGTACGAAACCTTGCGGACCGGCGAGAACAGGCTGTCGACCGGGATCAATCCGATCGGCGCGTCCTCGGGACGGTTGCGGTCGGCCGGCACGTAGCCCTTGCCGGTGTTGACCGTGAATTCCATGCGGATCTCGGCGCCCTCGTCGAGGGTGCACAGCACCAGATCCGGGTTCAGCACGACGATGTCGCCGACGGTCTGAATGTCGCCGGACGTGACCTGACCCGGTCCCTGCTTCTTCACCACCCTGCGCTTCGGGCCTTCGCCCTGCATCTTGATGGCGATGTCCTTGATGTTCAGGACCATGTCGGTGACGTCTTCGCGCACGCCCGGGATCGAAGAGAACTCGTGCAGCACGCCATCGATGTGCACCGACTGCACGGCGGCGCCTTGCAGCGACGACAGCAGGATGCGGCGCAGCGCGTTGCCGAGCGTCACGCCGAAACCACGTTCGAGCGGTTCGGCCACCACGGTCGCGGTGCGCTTGGCGTCATAGCCGGGCGTCACCTGCAGCTTGCCGGGACGAATAAGTTCTTGCCAATTCTTCTGGATCACGTTTTCACCCATCGCTTTGTGCGGCATGGTCATGCGGCGCGGTCTCGTTTAAAGCCCGCGCACCCCACTCCGCCCGTGGGAACAACCGGCGACGGCGGCGGTAGTGCCGATCGCCGGAAAAAAATCAAACCCGCCGACGCTTGCGCGGCCGGCAGCCATTGTGCGGGATCGCGGTCACGTCGCGGATCGAAGTGACGGTAAAACCCGCCGACTGCAATGCGCGCAGCGCCGACTCGCGGCCCGAGCCCGGACCGGCGACTTCGACCTCGAGGGTCCGCATGCCGTGGTCCATGGCCTTCTTGGCCGCGTCCTCAGCCGCGACCTGCGCGGCATACGGCGTCGACTTGCGCGAGCCCTTGAAGCCCATCGTGCCGGACGACGACCAGGCGATCGTATTGCCCTGCGCGTCCGTAATCGTGATCATGGTGTTGTTGAACGTCGCATTCACATGCGCAACGCCCGACGCGATGTTCTTGCGTTCGCGCTTGCGTACGCGGGTGGCTTCTTTGCCCATTTTGGACCCTTCTTAGATATCAACGCCGCCGTAATGCCAGCGGCTACACCGAACGTGAATTGTCGGCGGCGAAAAACTTCGCCGCCTTCCATTCGCGCTCTTATTTCTTCTTGCCCGCGATCGCCTTTGCCGGCCCCTTGCGGGTGCGGGCATTGGTGTGCGTGCGCTGGCCGCGGACCGGCAGACCGCGCCGATGACGCAGGCCGCGATAGCAGCCGAGATCCATCAATCGCTTGATGTTCATCGACACTTCGCGACGCAGATCGCCTTCGACGACGAAGTCGCGGTCGATCATCTCGCGGATCTGGAGAACTTCCTGATCCGTGAGCTGCGATACGCGCCGCTCCGCGGGGATGCCGACCTGGGTCACCAGATCGAGCGCTGTCTTCGGGCCAACTCCATGGATGTATTGCAGAGCAATAACCACCCGCTTGTTGGTCGGTATATTCACGCCGGCAATGCGCGCCACGATCGTCACTCCTATTGCCGACCGCCAATGCGGTCCGGCTGTCTGATGCTCTATCCCGTCAATTCCGGAAGGGAACTATCCGGGAAGGAACAAACGCGAACACGACGCCCACCCCTGCCTCTTGGGGCCCGGCACCGTGTGAACATTCTCCGACTGGATACGGGGTTATTAAAGGATTCATCGCCCTTTCGTCAACCTCCGTAGGCGAACAACCTTACGGCTGTCCGGGCGTTGCCCGGCGGCGGCTCTCTTCACGGCCTTTCGGGCCGTTTTGGTGGCCTTACGGGCCGATCCGAGGGGCTTGCGAACCGTCGGTTTGGCGGCTTTCCGGGCTGGCTTGCGGCCGGAATTGGCCTTGGACCTGCCGGTGGCCGACTTTACGGCCGCTTTTTTACCCGTTTTAGCTTTGGCCGTCTTGGCTTTGGCTGTCTTGACCTTGGCTTTCGCCTTAGTTTTCTTGGCCTTGGCGGTTTTCGGCTTCACTGCCTTGGATTTTGCGGCCGGCGGCGCCTTTTTGGCAGCCTTGCGGGCGGAACTCTTGCGGCGCGCCGGCTTAGCCTTGGCGCCGGGGCTCAACACCTCGTCGATGGCGGCTGCCACCGACTCGATGTTGGCCATGCCGTCGATCGAAGCGAGAACTCCCTGCCCCTGGTAATAAGAAACCAGCGGCGCGGTCAGTTCGCGGTATGCGCCGAGACGCTTTTTCAGCACGTCCGGATTATCGTCCGGCCGCAGCGCCTCGCCGCGCGCCGTCATCTCGGCGACCCGATTCTCGATGCGGTTCAGCAGGCTGTTCTCGTCGACCCTGAGCTCGATCACGGCGTCGAGCTTCAGGCCCCTGTCGGCCAGCATGCGGTCCAGCGCCTGCGCCTGCGGCACGGTGCGTGGGAAGCCATCCAGGATGAAGCCGTTCTTGGCATCCGGCTCGGCGATGCGGTCGGCCACGATCGCGACCACGACATCGTCCGGCACCAGTTCGCCGCGTGCCATCAGGACCTCGGCCTTCTGTCCGACCGGTGTCTGCGCCTTGACGGCGGCGCGCAGCATGTCGCCGGTCGACAGCTGCACGATGCCATGCTTCGTGACTAGGCGCTGCGACTGCGTGCCTTTGCCGGCACCCGGCGGACCCAACAGAATCAATCTCATTGGCGGTAGCCCCCCAGCTTGCCGAATGCACCAACTTGGAAAAAGGCTCCAATATCCAGAACGGTACAGACTACGATCAAAAGCGAAGCGCCGCCAAAATAAAACGGCACTTGCACATAAGAGACGAGGATTTCGGGGATGAGACAGATCAGCGCAAGGTACGTAGCACCGAGCAGGGTCGTCATCGACAGGACACGATCGACATGCGCAGCGGTCGCCTCGCCCGGCTCAACGCCTTGGATAACGCCACCGTGGCGTTGCAGGCTTTCGGCGGTCTGGGCCGGGTCGAGCACCATGGCCGTATAGATCAGGCCGCAGACCACGATCAGCACCGCATAGCAGATCAGGAACAGCGGCTGCCCATTGCCGAATCCCCGGGCCACCGCGGCCAGCAGTCCCGGGCCCTCATCGCCCACCAAGGTGGCGAAGGTCAACGGCACCAGCATCAGCCACGAGGCGCCAAATACCGGGATCACGCCGGCACTATTAAGCTTCAAGGACAGATATGACGCTGGCGTCTTGACCTTGTGCTCCCCTGTCTGACGCGGAGCGAACTCGACCAAAAGCCGGCGCCGCGCGGATTCCATGAACACCACGAATCCGATGACAGCGAGCGCCATCACCAGTGTCAGCAGGAGAAGACCGCTCGACAGCATGTCCTGGCGAGCCAATTCGAGCGTGCCGTAGATCGCCGACGGCAACTCGGTCACGATACCCACACACAGAATGAGCGCGATGCCGTTACCGATGCCGCGCAGCGTGATCTGGTCGCTGAGCCACACTAGGAAAACCGCACCGCCGGCAAGCGTAACCGTCGTCGAGAGGCGGAACAGCCAGCCCGGCTCGGCGATCAAATTGGGGACGCCTTCAAGGCCGACCGCAATGCCGTAGCCCTGAACGGCCGCCATCACGACCGTCAGATAGCGCGTGTACGAGACGATGGTCTGGCGACCCAGTTCGCCTTGGGACCGCAATTTCTTCATGCGCCCAAAGACGATGAACACCAGCTGGATCAGGATCGCGGCCGTGACATACGGCAAAATGCCAAGGGCGAAGATCGCCAGACGACCGGCGCCGCCGCCCCCCGACATGCTGAACAGACCGAGGATTCCGTCCGAATTGGCCGAGAAGAATTGAGCCCAGACCGACAGATCAATGCCCGGCAGCGGGATGAAGCTGCCGATGCGGTAAATGAGGAGCGCGCCTAACGTGAAGGCAATGCGCCACCTCAGTTCCAGGCTCATCGACGACGCCCCCGGAGCTTCGAACGCTTGATCAGTCCTTCATATTGGTGCGCGAGCAGATAGCCCTGCACCTGTGCCACCGTATCCATGGTGACGCTGACGACGATCAGCAGCGAGGTGCCGCCGAAATAGAACGGCACCGCCGCGTAGGAGATCATGATCTCGGGAATGAGACAAACGATCGCCAGATAACCGGCGCCAACCACGGTGATGCGCGACAACACATAGTCGATGTATTCCGCGGTGCGCTCGCCCGGACGGATGCCCGGAATGAAGCCGCCATGCTTCTTCAGATTGTCCGCGGTCTCGGTCGGATTGAACACGATCGCGGTATAGAAGAACGCGAAGAATACGATCAGCGAAATATACAGCACCAGGAACAGCGGCCTTCCATGGCCGAGCTGCGTGGTGATGAGGTTGAGCCATTCCGGGCCGGACCCGGCGTTGAAATTCGCGATCGTGGCCGGCAGCAGCAGCAGCGACGAGGCAAAGATCGGCGGAATGACGCCGGCGGTGTTGAGCTTGAGCGGCAGATGCGAGGACTGGCCCTCGAACACCTTGTTGCCGACCTGGCGCTTTGGATACTGGATCAGAAGCCGGCGCTGCGCCCGCTCCATGAACACGATAAACGCGATCACGGCGACCGCCATCACCAGGATCACCAGGATCAACGCGGTCGACAGCGCGCCCTGGCGGCCGAGTTCAAGCGTGCCGACGATCGCCGACGGCAGTTCGGCCACGATGCCGGCCAGGATGATCAGAGAAATGCCGTTGCCGATGCCGCGCGCGGTGATCTGCTCGCCGAGCCACATCAGGAACATGGTCCCGCCGGTCAGCGTCAGCACGGTCGAGATGCGGAAGAACCAGCCGGGCTCGGCCACGGCACTGCCGCCGCCTTCGAGACCGATGGCGATCGCATAGGCCTGGAACGCCGCCAGCACCACAGTCAGATAGCGGGTGTATTGGTTGATGGTCTTGCGGCCGCTCTCGCCCTCTTTCTTCAGCGCTTCGAGCGTCGGCGAGACCGTCGTCATCAACTGAATGATGATCGAGGCCGAGATGTACGGCATGATGTTCAGCGCGAAGATCGCCATGCGCTGGATGCCGCCACCCGAGAACATGTTGAACATGCCCAGGATGCCGCCGGCCTGTTGCTTGAAGATCGCTTCCCACGCGGAAGGGTCGATGCCGGGCAGCGGAATGAAGGTGCCGAAACGGTAGACCAGCAGCGCGCCGAGGGTGAACCAGATTCGCTTCTTCAGCTCCTCCGCCTTGGCCAGCGCCGAGAAGTTGAGATTGGCCGCAAGTTGCTCGGCTGCAGAGACCATCGAAAGGCTCCCGGTTGCCGTCCCCCCGGACGGATCGCTCCCTATATGGGGTGCGTCCTATATGGGGGTCAGGCCGATTTTTCGCCCGTCGTTTCGGTCTGCGGCGCCAGAATCTTCACGGTTCCGCCAGCCTTTTCGACCGCGGCGACCGCCGACTTGGACGCGCCAAAGACTACGAACGACACCTTGGCCTTGATTTCGCCATTGCCCAGCAGCCGTACCGGGTGACGTTCACGGCGCAGCAGCCCGGACTTGACCAGGGCCGCGGCGTCGATCGTGGCGTTCGCGTCGAGCTTGCCGGCATCGATGGCCGCCTGCACCCGATCGAGATTCACCTCGTCGAACTTCTGCGCATGAATGTTGTTGAACCCGCGCTTCGGCAAGCGGCGATGCAGCGGCATCTGGCCGCCCTCAAAGCCCTTGATCCGCACGCCCGAGCGCGCGGTCTGGCCCTTGCCGCCGCGTCCGCCTGTCTTGCCCTTGCCCGAGCCAATGCCGCGCCCAACGCGGGTACGGCTCTTCTTGGCGCCGGGATTGTCGGAGATTTCGCTGAGCTTCATCGCCCTGTTCCCTTACTCGCCGTCGACCACGCGCAGCAGATGCCGCACCTTGGCGATCATGCCGCGAGTCTGCGGCGTGTTCGGCACATCCTTGGTCCGGCCGATCTTGTTCAGCCCGAGGCCGATCAGCGTCGCACGCTGGCTGGCCTCGCGCCGGATCGGACTTCCGGTCTGCTCAATCTTGATGGTCTTCGCACTATTAGTCTTGGCCATATCGGCTCTCCCGCGATTTCTCGCGATTAATCGACGGATGCTTCAGCGTCGGCGCCCTCACGACGGCGGGCCTGCAGCGCGGAAACCTTGATATTACGGCGTGCCGCGACCGAACGCGGCGAATCCTGGTGCTTGAGCGCATCGAAGGTCGCCCGCACGACGTTGTACGGGTTGGACGAACCGAGCGACTTCGCGACCACGTCCTGCATGCCGAGGGTCTCGAACACGGCGCGCATCGGACCGCCGGCGATGATACCGGTTCCCGGAGGCGCCGCGCGCAGGAACACCTTGCCGGCGCCATGGCGGCCATGGACGTCGTGATGCAGCGTGCGGCCTTCGCGCAGCGGCACGCGGGTCAGCGAACGCTTGGCGGCTTCGGTTGCCTTGCGGATCGCTTCCGGCACTTCGCGCGCCTTGCCGTGGCCGAAACCGACCCGGCCCTTCTGATCGCCGAGAACGACCAGCGCGGCGAAGCCGAAGCGACGTCCGCCCTTGACGACCTTGGCCACACGATTGATGTGGACCAGCTTGTCGACGAACTCGTTGTCGCGGTCGTCCCGCCCGTGTCCGTGTTCACGTGCCATTGCGATAATCCGTTGCTAGAAGCTGAGACCGCCTTCGCGGGCGGCCTCCGCCAGGGCTTTGATGCGCCCGTGATAAATATAGCGACCGCGGTCGAACACCACTTCCTTGACGCCGTTCTGCATCGCGCGCTCGGCCAGCAACTTGCCAACCGCCTGCGCGGCGCCGACATCGGCCCCGGTCTTCAGGCTCTCGCGCAGCGTCTTATCGAGCGACGAGGCCGACGCAAGCGTCACACCCTTCACGTCGTCGATCACTTGCGCATAGATATGCTTCGACGAGCGGAACACGGAAAGCCGTACCCGACCGTTGGCGGCGCGCTTAACAGAGCGCCGTACCCGTCCTGACCGCCGCGCGGTCCGATCACTGAGCTTCGACATGGTCGGCTCCCGTCACTTCTTCTTGCCTTCCTTGCGGAAGATGAATTCGTTGGCATACCGGATACCCTTGCCCTTGTAGGGCTCAGGCTTGCGGAAGTCGCGGATCTCGGCGGCCACCTGGCCGACCCGCTGCTTATCGATGCCGGTGATGGTGATCTCGGTCGGCTTCGGCACCACGATCGCGATGCCCTCCGGGATCGGATAGATCACGTCGTGGCTGTAGCCGAGCGCGATCTGCAGGTTCTTGCCCTGCAGCGCGGCGCGGAAGCCGACGCCGGTGATCTCCAGCTTGGTCTCGAAGCCCTTGGTTACCCCGGTCACCAGATTGGCGACCAAAGTGCGCGAAGTGCCCCACAGCGAGCGGGCCCGCTTGGTTTCCGAGCGAGGCTGCACCTGCACGCCGCCGTTCTCCATCGCGACGGAGACGTCGTTGTGCAGCACGACCTGCATCTGACCCTTCGGACCCTTGACCTTGACGGTCTGCCCTTCAACGTTGGCCGTGACCCCGGACGGGATGGCGACCGCTTTCTTGCCAATGCGCGACATGGTTGTTTTCCTTGTGCGCCCTAGAACACGGTGCAGAGAATTTCGCCGCCGACATTGGCATCGCGCGCGGCGTGGTCGGCCATCACGCCTTTCGGCGTGGACAGGATGGCGACGCCGAGCCCGTTGTTGATGCGGGGCAGATTCTTCACCGATACATAGACGCGTCGGCCCGGCTTCGATACCCGCGAAATCTCGCGGATGACCGGTTCGCCGTCAAAATACTTCAGCTCGATATCGAGCTCGCTGCGTCCGCTTTCGCGCTCTACCGAAGCGAAACCGCGGATGTAGCCCTCGCTCTTGAGCACTTCGAGCACGCTCTCGCGAAGCTTCGAGCCGGGGCTCGACACCTTCGACTTGGCGCGCATCTGCGCATTACGAATGCGCGTGATCATATCGCCGATCGGATCGTTCACCATGGTACGATCCTCCCTACCAGCTCGACTTCACGAGACCGGGGACCAACCCCTTGTTCCCGAGTTCGCGCAGCGCGATACGTGACAGCTTGTGCTTGCGATAGAACGCCCGCGGCCGGCCCGACACTTCGCAACGATTGCGGATGCGGGTAGCCGAAGAATTACGCGGCAATTCGGCCAGCTTCAGCGAAGCGGCGAAGCGCTCCTCCATCGGCTTTTCCTTGTCGGTCACGATCGCCTTGAGGCGCGCGCGACGACCAGCGAACTGCTTGGTGAGCGCGCGCCGCCGATTGTTCTTCTCGATCGAACTCTTCTTAGCCATCAGGCTCTCCTAGGTTTCCGCGTTTGAGTGGCCTTTGCCACTCACTGCCGGAACGGGAAGTTGAAAGCAGCCAGCAGAGCACGCGCTTCGTCGTCGGTGCGCGCGGTCGTGCAAACCGTGATGTCCATGCCCCAGACGTCGGCCGCCTTGTCGTAGTCGATTTCCGGGAAAATGATGTGTTCCTTGACGCCGAGCGTGTAGTTGCCACGCCCGTCGAAGCTCTTTGGGTTCAAACCGCGGAAATCACGCACGCGCGGCAGCGCGATGGTGATCAGCCGGTCGACGAACTCATACATGCGCGACTTGCGCAGCGTGACCTTGCAGCCGATCGCCTGGCCGTCGCGCAGCTTGAAGTTCGCGATCGACTTGCGCGACATCGTGATCACCGGCTTCTGGCCAGCAATCTGGCCGAGGTCGGTGGACGCCTGCTCGACCTTCTTACGGTCGTTGACGGCCTCGCCGATGCCCATATTGATCACGACCTTGGTGATCACGGGCACCTGCATCTTGTTCTTGTAGCCGAACTGCTCGATGAGCTGCGCGCGCACCGTCTCGTCGAACTGGGTGCGCAGGCGCGGCGTCACGCGCTCTTCGGGCGCGCGCGGCGTCGAAGGCTTGGCGACCGGCGCCGCCTTGGGAGCCCTCGCAACCTTTTCAACCTTGGCCTTGTCGGCCGGCTTAGCGGCGGACTTGGCCTTGTCGGCCTTGCCGCCCTTGTTTTTGGTATCAGCCATCGATCTCGACTCCCGAGCGCTTGGCAAAGCGCACCTTCTTGCGGTCGCGGCCTTCGCCGACGAACTTGAAGCCGACGCGGGTCGGCTTGCCGTCCTTCGGATCGGCGAGCGCCAGGTTGGACAGATGCACCGGCGCTTCCTTGGAAATGATGCCGCCTTCTTGAGCGCCGGACTGACGCTGATGACGCTTCACCATGTTGACGCCACGCACCAGAGCGCGGGCTTCGGCCGGTCGCACTTCGACCACCTCGCCGCTGCGACCCTTGTCGCGCCCGGTGAGGATCAGCACTTTGTCACCCTTGCGGATCTTGGCTGCCATCACAGCACCTCCGGCGCGAGGGAAATGATCTTCATGTGATTCTTGGCCCGCAATTCGCGCGGCACGGGCCCGAAGATACGGGTGCCGACCGGCTCCTTCTGGGCGTTGATCAGCACGGCGGCGTTGCGGTCGAAGCGGATGACCGAACCGTCGGCGCGCTTGATGTCCTTGCGGACCCGCACCACTACGGCCTTCATCACTTCGCCCTTCTTGACGCGGCCGCGCGGAATGGCCTCCTTCACCGACACCACAATGATGTCGCCGATGGTGGCGTATTTCCGCTTGGACCCGCCAAGCACCTTGATGCACATCACGCGACGGGCGCCGGAATTATCCGCGACGTCGAGATTGGTCTGCATCTGAATCATGATGCTACCCTAATCGTTTGAGTTCCTGCGCGCACGATTACTCGACCCGCTTCTTCTTCTGGCCTTCGATCACTTCCCAATTTTTGAGCTTGGAGATCGGACGCCGTTCCTCGATCCAGACCATGTCGCCGACGGCGTATTCATTGGTCTCGTCGTGGGCATGATACTTCTTCGACCGTCGAACCGTCTTTTTAAGGACCGGATGGGTAAAGCGACGCTCAACCCGAACGACAACCGTCTTGTCTTGCTTGTCGCTTACAACGACGCCCTGCAGAGTGCGCTTTGGCATCTTGTCCTCACTTCGACTTCGGTTGCGCGGCGCGTTTCTGCGCTGCGATTGTCTTCAATCGCGCGATGTCGCGTCGCACTTCGCGCACGCGCGAAGAATTCTCGAGCTGACCGGTCGCCCGCTGGAAGCGCAGATTGAACTGCTCCTTCTTCAGCTTGAGGACCTCGTCGTCGATCTGGTCGACGCTCATCGCCCTGCCGTCGGCTGGCTTCATGATATCCTCTACTCGGCAATGCGCGCGATGAAGCGCGTCTTGATAGGCAATTTGGCGGCGGCGAGTGCCAGCGCTTCGCGCGCAACTTGCACGGCGACACCATCGATTTCGAACAGGATGCGGCCCGGCTTGACCCGGCACACCCAGAGCTCCGGCGTACCCTTGCCTTTACCCATGCGTACTTCGATCGGCTTCTTCGACACCGGAACGTCCGGGAACACCCGGATCCACACCCGGCCGGAACGCTTCATGTGGCGCGTCAGCGCGCGGCGAGCAGCCTCGATCTGGCGCGCGGAGACCCGTTCCGGCTCCAGGGCCTTGAGACCAAACTGACCGAAGTCGAGATTGGTCCCAGCCTTAGAGGTGCCGTGAATGCGGCCCTTATGCGCCTTGCGAAACTTCGTGCGTGCCGGTTGCAGCATGGCTGACGCCCTTTACCTTGACTTACTGGCCGTCGCGACGCGGGCGACCCGCTTCGGATTCGGCCATCTTCTTGTCCTGCGCCATCGGGTCGTGTTCCATGATCTCGCCCTTGAAGATCCAGACCTTCACGCCGCAGGTGCCGTAGGTGGTGAACGCGGTGGCGACGCCGTAGTCGACATCCGCGCGAAGCGTATGCAGCGGCACGCGACCTTCGCGGTACCACTCCATGCGCGCGATTTCCGCGCCGCCAAGACGTCCGGAGCAGTTGATCCGGATGCCTTCGGCGCCGAGCCGCATCGCCGACTGCACCGCGCGCTTCATGGCGCGGCGGAACGCGACGCGGCGCTCAAGCTGCTGCGCGATCGATTCCGACACCAGCTGCGCGTCGAGCTCCGGCTTGCGGATTTCGACGATGTTGATCGCAACATCGGAGTCGGTCAGATCGGCAACGGTCTTGCGCAGCTTCTCGATGTCGGCGCCCTTCTTGCCGATCACCACGCCCGGCCGGGCCGAGTGGATGGTGATGCGGCACTTCTTGTGCGGCCGCTCGATGATGATCTTGGCAACCGCCGCCTGCTTGAGCGCCTTCATCAGCGCAGCGCGGATCGCCATGTCTTCATGCAGCAGCTTGCCGTATTCGTTCTTGCCTGCATACCAACGCGAATCCCAGGTTCGGTTGATACCAAGCCGCAAGCCGATCGGATTGACCTTCTGACCCATGGTCTTGTCCTTAAGCCTGCGCCTCGACCTGACGCACCACGATGGTCAGGTTCGAAAACGGTTTGAAAATGCGTCCGACACGGCCACGGCCGCGCGGGGTGGAGCGCTTGATCACCAGCGCCTTGCCGACATGCGCCTCGGAGACGATCAGATCGTCGACGTCGAGGTCGTGATTGTTCTCGGCGTTAGCGATCGCCGATTCCAAGCACTTGCGCACATCCTTGGCGATTCGCTTACGTGAAAACTCCAGATCGGCGAGCGCGCTCGCGACCTTCTTGCCGCGGATCAAGCCCGCGAGCAGGTTGAGTTTTTGCGGGCTGACCCGGAGCATCCGGGACACCGCCTTAGCCTCGCTTTCCGAGAGGCTGCGCTCGCGCGCTTTCTTGCTCATCGCTTTAGCCTCAATTGCTCTAACTGCGCTTCGTCTTGCGGTCAGAAGTGTGGCCGTAGAACGTGCGGGTCGGCGCGAACTCGCCGAATTTGTGACCAACCATCTCCTCGGCGACATTCACCGGGATATGTTTCTGGCCGTTGTAGACACCGAAAGTGAGCCCGACGAACTGCGGCAGAATCGTAGAGCGCCGGCTCCAGATCTTGATCACTTCGTGGCGACCCGACGAGCGCGAGGTCTCTGCCTTCTTCAGCAGATAGCCGTCGACAAACGGGCCTTTCCAGACAGATCGCGACATGATCCCTGTTCCTACTTCTTCTTTTTCCGCGCGTGGCGGCTGGAGACGATGAACTTGGTCGTCGCCTTGTTACTGCGGGTCTTCTTGCCTTTGGTCGGGAAACCCCAGGGCGTAACCGGATGACGGCCACCCGAGCTGCGGCCTTCGCCGCCGCCGTGCGGATGATCGACCGGGTTCATGGTGACGCCGCGATTGTGCGGGCGGAAACCCAACCAACGCTGACGACCGGCCTTGCCGATCGTCGTATTCATCTGGTCCGGATTGGACACCGCGCCGACCGTCGCCATGCAGCGGCCATGCACCAGGCGCTGTTCGGCCGAGTTGAGACGCAGGATGACGTAATCCTGATCGCGACCGACGATCTGCGCGTAAGTGCCGGCCGAACGTGCGATCTGGCCGCCCTTGCCGATCTTCAGCTCGACATTGTGCACGATGGTGCCGATCGGAATGGCGCCGAGCGGCATCGCGTTGCCCGGCTTCACGTCGACATGCTCGCCGGCCACAACCATATCGCCGGCCGCCAAACGCTGCGGCGCCAGGATATAGGACAGCTCACCATCATCGTACTTGATCAGCGCGATGAAGGCGGTCCGGTTCGGATCGTATTCAATGCGCTCGACCTTGGCGATCATGTCGAACTTGCGACGCTTGAAGTCGATCTGACGATAGGTCTGCTTGTGTCCACCGCCGCGGAACCGCACCGTGGTGCGGCCGGTATTGTTGCGGCCGCCGAATGAATGCTTGCCCTCGGTCAGGCTCTTGACCGGCGCGCCCTTGTACAGGCTCGACCGATCGATGATGACCAGCTGACGCTGGCTCGGCGTGGTCGGATTGAAGGTTTTAAGTGCCATCTCCCCTCTCCCCTTACAGGCCGGTGGTCACGTCGATCGAGTGACCTTCAACGAGGGTCACGATCGCGCGCTTGGTGTCGGACTGGATGCCGAGGCTGCCGCGGAAGGCTTTCATCTTACCCTTGCGGGTGAGCGTGTTGACGCTCTTGACCTTCACATCGAACAGCTTCTCGACCGCATCCTTGATCTGCGGCTTGGTAGCGGTACGGGCGACCTTGAAGATCACCTGATTATGCTCGGACGCCGTGGTCGCCTTTTCGGTGACGATCGGAGCGACGAGCACGTCGTAATGGCGTGGATCGTTGCTGCTCATTTGAAGCGCGCCTCCAATGCGTCGAGGCCTGCCTTGGTCAGCACAAGCGTGTGCCGGCGCAGGATGTCGTAGACGTTGATGCCCTGGATCGGCAGCACGTCGATGTTCTTGATGTTGCGAGCCGCCATCGCGAAGTTCAGGTCGATCTCGGCGCCGTCAATGATCAGCGCGTTGGCCAGGCCCAACTTATCGAAGCTCGACTGCAGCGCCTTGGTCTTGGCGTCCTTCACGCTCGCGGTATCGAGCAGGAGGATGGCGCCGTCCTTGGCCTTGGCCGAGAGCGCGTGGCGCAGCGCCAGGGCGCGCACCGTCTTCGGCAGATCATGCGCATGGCTGCGCACCACCGGACCGAACGAACGGCCACCGCCGCGGAACAGATTGACGCGCGCGGAGCCGTGACGGGCGCCGCCGGTGCCC